>CAMAXW010000004.1 GCA_945862315.1 Klebsiella pneumoniae | reverse complement strand
GGTAATGACCTATGTGGATTTGAATCCGGTGCGCGCGGGGCTCGCCGTCTCTATCGAAGAATCGGCGTTCACCTCGGGTCAGCAACGGTTGCTCGCCGTGGCCAAACCAGACCGCCCAGCCGACTCACCCAAACCCCGCCTGCTGCCGTGCGCCGAGGCCATTCGCGGTAACGAAGACGCTGGCCTGCCCTTCAATCTGCAAGACTATCTGGACCTGCTCGACACGAGCGGACGTGCGGTGCATCCGCGGCGACGGGGCGTTATCCCCACTCCTACGCCCAAGCTGCTAGCCGCGCTGGGTCTCGAAACCGGCGACTGGGTGGCGACGGTTTGCGAGCTGCCTGCCCGCTTCCATCTTTTCGTCGGCGCCCCGCACCGGCTGCGGGTGGTCGCGACCAGAAATGGCTGGCGATGGGTGCGCGGTCACGCGGCGGCACGGCGTCTTTATGCACGGGCGAACGAATAACACCGCCGCGCTGTTTGGTTTGGAGAGACGGCTACGGAGAAAACCTCACGCGCTAGATGTCGCGGCGAGCCGGCGTTATGGCTGGAGATTTCTTATCCACGACGCGGACGAAAATGGCGATGCCCGGCCAATTCCCGGGCTGCGCAAACGCAGTATTGGGAAAGCGCCACGCGTTAAGTTGGTGAACGCGGCGGGGGAACTGGCTCAGGCAGAAAATTTGATGGGTGTCCCAGATCTCCCGCACCCGCAATTCGATGGGTGTCCCAGATCTCCCCCCGATTCCGGGGCTGCGCAAACGCAGTCTTGAGAAAGCGCCGCGCGTTATGCTGGTGAACGCGGTGGGGGAACTGGCTCAGGCAGAAAATTTGATGGGTGTCCCCGATAATTTGATGGGTGTCCCAGATCTCCTGCGCCAGATCTCCGCCAGATCTCCCTCCGCTCGATGGGTGTCCCAGGTCTCCTCCGCCAGATCTCCCTCCGCCCGATGGGTGTCCCAGGTCTCCCTTTATGGGTGTCCCAGGTCTCCCTTTATGAGTGCCCCGGCCTAAGTGAGCAGAATTGCGATGGGTGATCCCGGTGCGCGGGCGCTGCACCGCAATCGGCAGACTGGCCCGATTGTGCAGCGGCGTCATGGCCTCTTTGAGGAACCAGGGCGCAAGGCGCGTTCGAACGCCAGTTGCTCAACGAGATGGCGGCAAATCTGCCGCCTGTCGGCTAAGCCCGCTGGCGGCCGAGGAACTCGTTGATCACCGCTGCCACGTAGACGGGTGCTTCCTGCTGCGGGTAGTGCCCGGCATTGCGACACACCGCGAGTTCGGCGTGCGGATACCACTGCAGGAAGGTGTCGCGCGCGGTGGCTTCGGTGAACGGCTCCATGTCGAACTCGCCGACGATGACGAGCATCGGCGTGCGGTTGCCGCGCATCTCGTCGAGGAAGCCCTGCTCGACTGAACTCTTCAGATACGCGTGATTCGCGAGGCGGTTGCGCGAGGCGCGCTGCTGCCGAATCTTGAAGCGCTCCCACTCGGGGCCGAGACGATTGCCGGTCAGTGCAGCAAATGCCTGGCCCAACAGTTCATCGCTGTCGATCGAGCCTTCGATCAGCTTGAAACCCTCCGGCGAGAAGCTCAATCCGGACGCTGCGACCGGGGTGGTCAGCACGGCCGACTTGACGCGAGCACCGCCGTCAACCACGACGCGCTGTGCAAGCATGCCGCTCAGCGAGTGGCCAACCACGTGAAAGCGCTGCCAGCCAAGATTGTCCGCCAGATGGAGGATATCCGCAGCGGCCTCGCGGGGGGTGTACTCGCCGGGCAGGTTCTTCGATTCGCCGTAGCCGCGGATTTCCGCGAAAGCATAGGTGTGGCGATCGACGTCGAAAAATTGGCGCGCGAAGGCCCAGGTATCGCGGCAGCCGTAGAAATCGTGCATCACGATCACGCCATCGGCGCCGCGACCGTAGAGTTCATGACCAAGGATCATTAAGCAGCTCTCCAGTAAACTTGTCGGAACAACGCAGCTGGGTTGCTGCGCCCCGAAATTTAACCCGCATCGAACACCGAACGAAAGGATCAGTCGACATGACCGACAAGCACGAAGTCACCCGCGAATTTCTGGCGCGCTTCACCCAGGCCTGGAACGACCACGATATTGACACCCTGATGGCGCATATGGATGAGGACTGCGAGTTCATGGCCTCCGTGGGCGCCGGCGTCAACGGCGCGCACTGGGTCGGCCGCGAGGAGGTGCGCAAAGGCTTCGCGAGTCTGTGGGACAACTATCCGGATGCGCACTTCACGCCGGTTGGCGAGGACTTCATCACCGGCAACCGCGGCTGCAGCGAATGGATTTTCACCGGCACGCGCCAGAGCGACGGCTCGAAGGTCGAGGCGCGCGGCTGCGATATCTACACGTTTCGCAACGGCAAGATCGCGATCAAGAACTCAATGCGCAAGCAGAAGCCCTGACCGCATGCCCGCGCGGCGGGCGTGTCAGTCGGCGTGCGGTCCCGCGCGACGCCGCCGGCCGCAGGTGACAAAGATCAGCACGCTAGCGAACAGCGTCAGCGCGCCCGACCCCCGCACCCTGTCTAGGCGCTGGCTGGCAAGTCCGGCGGCTGGGCGCGAACCCGCCGCCTGTTTAAAGCGTATGTCGCCGCGCGCAGCAGTTGCTCCGGGGTGCAAAGCTTACGCCTGCCTGCACGATCTGACCCCACACTTCAAGTCTCCGGCCTGCGCCCCAAGCCGCCGGCGGGTGCCCGCACCAAGCAGCGGGTTAGCTTAACGCTGCCGCGGCACTCAGCCGCTATCAGCGCCATTAAACAACGGGTGCATCGCTGACCTGCTTGTAGCGCGCATGCCAACCGAAGCCCTGCCAGGTGGTGAGTTTGAGCGGCACGATACGGAAGGTCCAACACGGCTCGGTGTTCACCGCGCCCCGATATTCCTGCGCTTTCTCGCCCAAATACCGTGGTCCCGTCTGGGTTTCGCCCAGCACATTCCACAGGGATTTTTCGCCATTGGGCAAGTAGGGTCCCACGTTACGCTCTACGATTTCCGCCCGCCCTTCGCAGATCACTTTACGAATGGGCGGCGTGGGTTCGTCGACCACCAAGGACACCCGCGAATCCAGCGCCATGTAGTGGCACCATTCGGATTTTGCACGCCCCACTATCCAAAAATTGGCGCCGTCCCAGTGGTACCAAACCGGCACCACGTAGGGCCAGCCATCGGGCTTAAGACAGGCCAAACGGGCCAGCCACGGGCCGGCTAAAAACTCGTCCAACTCGGTGCCGGAGAGCGCCCCAAACTTTGTGCCGCGCCAATCACTCATGCGTTTTCTACCACCAGTTTTGCCTAACGGTTAAAACATTTCGAAATATTCACGGTGTTCCCAATCGGTCACGTGTTGCAGAAAGCGATCAATTTCGCTTTGCTTCAGCAACAGCAGGTAATCCACTAGGGCATCCCCCAGTTCACGCCGAAACATGGCACTGCCAGACAGCGCGGCGGTGGCTTCCATCAGACTGCGCGGCAGCTTGGGTTTGCCCGATTCGTAGGGTGTTTCGTCCATTGGGCCGGGGTCTAGCCCGCGGTCTATGCCATCCAGACCCGCCGCGATTTGCGAGGCCATGTACAGATAAGGGTTGGCGCAGGGCTCCCCGGCGCGATTCTCCAAGTGTGCGGCGCGGTCCCCCGGCGCACCCAACACGCGGATCATCGCCGCCCGATTCTCACACGCCCACGTGATGCGGTCTGGGGCAAAGGAGTTGGGGCGAAAACGCTTATAACCGTTAATGGTCGGCGTACTGAAAACGCAGGCGGGAGCCGCGTGCGCCAGCAGGCCTGCCACGTACTGGCGGCCCAGCAGCGAGAGTTCGTCTGTGGGGTTGGCAAAGTTGGCAAATAAATTCTCACCACCCTCCAAGCTGCACAGAGACTGATGCAAATGCCAACCGCTGGAGAAAAAATTGGGCAGCGCTGGGCGGGTCATGAAGGTCGCGTGGTAACCGTGGCGGCGGCACAGTTGCTTCACGGCGGTTCTAAACAACACCATGTGGTCGGCGCTCATCACCCCGCGGGTGGGGTCAAAAGTGAACTCGCACTGGCCCGGCCCCCACTCGTCTTCCATGGTGCGCAGAGGCAGGTCTAGCGCCGCCAAGTTGTCGTGGAGCATTTGCAAGATGGGGTCTATTTCATCTTGCCGCTCCTCGGTGAGGTACTGAAAACCATGGGCGATCATCGAGACTTTGGGCGGGTCCGGCGGCCATCCACACTGCTCGGGTTGCAGCATGCGGTCTTCCAGTTTGCAAATATAAAACTCGACTTCTAGCCCGCCCACCCAATCCCAGCCGCGTGTGTGCAAGCGGGCCAATTGGCGCTTAAACACCGCCCGCGTATCAAACGGCATGGGCTCACCGTTGTTGAGGTACATCTCCGAGAGTATCCACCCGGTACGTGGCGCCCACGGCAGCACGCGGAAGGTCAGGGGATCGGGCACCAGAATGGCGTCTGGCCCGCCGCACAGCGCCGCCACCCCAATGCCGCCACCGTGTTTAGCGAACATCGGCGCGGCCAGATTATTGGCGGTATCCATGAACAGCGTGGCGGTTTGAAAATCCACGCCGTTGCGCAGCGCCAGCAGAAAGTCGTGCGCCATAACCTGCTTGCCGCGCACCAGCCCATGCTGATCACACCAAGCAATGCGGATGGTGCGCAGTGAGTGTTCTTTGATCATTTCCGTGATGCGCGGAATGGCCGCCAATTGGGCCTTGGACATCAGTCCATAGCGGGTGACGAAATCTATTTGACCAACGCTGCCATCTAACAAACTGCTCACGCACGCCTCCTTCTGGGAGTCTCACCATGCGACGTTGGGCGTCGCGGCCCGAGTATCCATACAGACCGACATCAGATTTTCATCATGCACTGTGTGGGCGGCTTTTTCACTACGGAACTGGCGCGTGGCGGGCGTCCGTCTGGCCTGCTGGTCAGCCGTAGCTGGGCGACGGGGCTTAGGCCGGTAGAGGCCGCCAACCCTGCGGTGGTCGCTGAGCATGACAACCGAGCAGCCCAAACTTAGCACCGGTCACCGGCCCGTGGCACGCTCGCTACGTGCACAGTGGGTAACCTGCCATACCCTGGGTTTTTCACCGCAGCGCCTCATCAACGCAACAGCACCCGTCAACGCGGCGAGCCCCGAGAACGGTCTGCGGGTCTTGCCGCGCCGCCGTTGAGCGTCTGGTCAGGCAGAATATCCCCTCCCCGAGAGCGGGGCTGGCGGTTTGGGCGGTCTAACGCTGCAACGCGTGGCTTTCCTTGCTGAGGCGACTCGCATACCTTGGCGCTGGTTCGGTACTTATTCTTAAAAGACCCGCGAGGCAATCTTCGCGCCGTAAGGTAATTCAATGGCCTCCCTGCAGACTCCTACCCCCCAAATGTCGGCGCTGCGCACCGCGCTGGCCGGACTGATCGGCAATGTGATCGAGTGGTTTGATTTCGCGGTCTACGGCTATTTTGCCACCAGCATCGGCCGGCAATTTTTCCCGCAATCGAGCCCCTCAGCGCAGCAGCTACTGGCGTTTGGCGTATTCGCCTTGGGGTTTTTCGCCCGCCCGGTCGGTGCGCTCGTGTTGGGGCAGGTGGGTGATCGCATCGGGCGGCGTGCCTTGCTCACGCTCTCCATCTCGCTGATGGGCGGGGCCACGATCCTGATGGGCCTGCTACCTACCTATGCGCAAATTGGCGTCGCAGCACCCGTGTTGCTCTTGTTGCTGCGGCTCATCCAAGGTTTCTCGCTAGGCGGCGAGTTCACCGGTTCGATGGTCTACACCACTGAAGGCGCCTCACCCTTGCTGCGCGGGCTGGTGAGTAGTTCAACGGCCGCCGGCACCACGCTGGGTTTTATCCTAGGCTCGGCCACGGCGTGGCTGGTGAACGTTTGGCTGAGTCCCGAAGATGCCAGCGCGTGGGGCTGGCGCATTCCGTTTCTGGGTTCTGCGGTGTTGCTGCTCGCCGGCTACGCGCTGCGGCGTGGCATCGTGGAAACTGCCGAGGGCATCAAAGCACGGGAGCTGCGTCCCAAACTCCTCCCCGCGCTAGTGACCGATTGGAAACCCATGGTGCAAACCTTTGGCATCGTGGCCATGACGAACGCGGCCTACTACCTCACCTTCACCTACGCAGTGGAGCACCGCAAAGCCCTTGCCGGGGCCGGCGGCGAGGATTTTTTGCTGGCTAACACGCTCAGCCTGTTGGTGGTGCTCGTGTCCAAACCCCTCGGCGGTTGGCTGTCGGACAAAATCGGTCGACGTAAATTAATGCTTATTCTGACCATCGTCGTGATGATGAGCATCTACTTCGCCCTAAAAGCGATGCTGTTTGGCACTTGGTGGGGCTTTATGTTGGGGCAGATGGCCTTGGCGGTGCCGCTGGGCATGGCTCTAGGTTTGCAGGGCGCGATGCTGGTGGAAATTTTTCCGCTGCGCTCACGCGTGACGTCCATGAGCCTGGCCTACAGCCTCACGTTGGCGCTGGCCGGCGGCACCACACCCTTGGTCTCGGTTTGGCTCATCGAGAGGCTGGGCCAGCCACTGGCGCCGGCCTACTACATCTTGTTCTACGGCGTGATTGGCTTGGCCATCCTGTGGTCAATGGCCGAAACCAACAACCGGCGACTCGACCGATAAACCTCTGAGGGTCGTTTTTCAGGTCTGGACGCAGACCTGCGATGGCTGTTAGCTTTGAGGTGGCGCGCCGAGATAGGGGGCGATCGTGCAACGGAAACATGGCCAATAAGGAACTTGCCCTATGTTGACTCGACGCGCTTTTTTAAAGGCTGCCGGCAGCCTCATCATCCCCATCGTTCTACCTGCGCTGGCGGTACCAAACGCCGCCGCCCCTGTGCTGAACCCCAATAGCTTCCTTGAAATAAGCGCCGATGGCGCCGTGACGGTCATCGTTGGTCAGGCGGAAATGGGCCAAGGTGTGTTCACGGCGTTGGCCGCCGTGCTGGCAGAAGAACTCGACGCGCCGTGGGCCTCGGTGCAGGTGCGCTCTAGTCGTCCCGAGGCCCAATTTGGCAATCCATTTTTTAACGGCCTGCAAATCACGGCAGCCAGCACGAGCGTGATGGTCTTTTTCGAACCCTATCGCAAAGCGGGTGCCCAGGCCCGTGAAATGCTGGTGCGCGCGGCGGCAGAAAAATGGGGCCTCAAACCGGCGCTGTTGAAGACGCATGAGGGTCAGGTACTCGCACCCGACGGCCGCACCATTGCTTATCGCGAACTGCTAGACGGCGCGGCGCGTTACCCGCCGCCCAAGCAACCGAAGCTGAAAAAAATTGCAGATTTTTCTCTCATTGGCACTTCGCCCTTGAGTTTGGACGTGCTGGCGAAATCATCTGGCAAGCAGCGCTACGGCATTGATGTCCAGGAAACTGAGGGGCTGGTGGCGGTCGTCGCGCACGCCCCTTCGTTTGGCGCGCTGCTGATAAGTTTCGACGCGGCCCAGGCCAAGGCGGTGCCGGGGTGTCACTCGGTGGTCCAAATTCCCACCGGGGTTGCCGTGCTCGCAACCCATACTTGGGCGGCGCTGCAGGCTAGAAAAGCGCTGTCGGTGGTTTGGGATGAGCGACCAGGCGCCGAACTGAGTACCGAAACCATCCTCGATAACTACCGCGCGCTCGCCCTCACGCCGGGCAGCACGGCCAAAGCGGGGTTAAGCCCCGTGCCCACCAGCGCCGAACCTACGGGGCAACTTACTGCGGAGTACATCGCCCCTTATTTGGCGCATCTGCCCATGGAGCCACTGAATTGTGTGATCCAGCGGCAAGCCCAGCGGGTTGTGCTGACCGTGGGCACGCAGTTTCAATCGCAAGACCAGCAAGTGGTAGCCAACATCCTCGGCGTGGCACCCGCCGTAGTAGAAGTGCGGGTGACCGCGATGGGGGGTGGTTTTGGACGTCGGGCTAATCCTAAGTCCGACTGGATAGCCGAGGCTGCCGAGATCCTGAAGGCGCTGCCCGCGCTGACGGCGCCGGTCAAACTGCTGTGGACGCGGGAAGACGAAATCGCCGCCGGCTATTACCGACCCATGGTGTTGGGTCGCATCTGGGCCAAAACTGGGGCCGATCATCAACTGACCACCTGGCACCAACGTCTCGTGGGCCAATCGATCTGCGATGACTCAGCCTTGGATTTTTTGGTCCAGAAGGGCGTCGACCTCACCACCGTGGATGGCGTCACCACCCACAAATACGCGATCCCAGATTTCTCAGTCGAGGTCCACCAAACTCACTTGCCGGTCCCGGTACAGTGGATGCGCTCGGTGGGCCACGCGCACAACGTGTTCTTCGTGGAGAGCTTCATTGACGAACTGGCCCATGCCGCCGCCACCGATCCCCTAACCTACCGGCGTGCCTTGCTGAGCGACCCGCGACTGGCGGCCGTGTTAGAACTGGCTGCCGAAAAAGCGGGCTGGGGCACGCCGCTCCCCGCGGGCATGGCGCGCGGCCTATCGGCGCACGAGTACTACGGGAGCTATGTCGCGATCGTGGCGGAGGTCGAAAAAACCGGGGCTACCGTCAAAATTCGGCGTTTAGTGTGCGCCACGGACTGTGGGTTGGTGGTGAATCCCGATGGCGCCGCTGCGCAAATTCAAGGTGCGCTGGTGTACGGCCTGTCCTCGGCACTATACGGTGGGATTACCCTAGAACGCGGGCGGGCGCTGCAAACCAACTTTGACACCTACCCCGTGTTGCGCATGGCGAGCTGCCCCAGCATTGAGTCGTTCTTCGTTAACAGCAATTTACCGCCCACGGGGCTTGGCGAATGCGGCGTACCCTCGGTCGCACCCGCCATCTGCAACGCCCTGTTTGCGCTCACCGGCCAGCGCATTAGACGCCTGCCCTTGGCCCAACAGGGCATCCCCGTATGACCCACCCTCCTCTTTTGCAAGGCTGGACCTGAACCATGAAATATCAGATCAACCTCAATGGCGCGACGCACGCAGTAGAGGCGCCGGCCGAGCAACCCTTGCTGTGGGTACTCCGAGATTCCCTCGGCATGGTGGGCACAAAATACGGCTGCGGCATTGGGCAATGTGGCGCGTGCACCGTCCATCTAGACGGAGTGCCCACCCGTTCGTGCTTGCTGCCCATAGCGGCCGTGGGCAGCCAGCAGGTAGGGACTATTGAGTCCGTCGCGGGTAGCGAGGCGGATGCCTTGCGCGCCGCCTGGGTCAAACACAACGTACCTCAGTGCGGATATTGCCAATCCGGTCAGCTCATGAGCGCCTTGGCACTGTTGCGCAAAACGCCCAATCCCACGCCGGCAGAACTGGACAGCCACCTCAACGGCAACATTTGTCGCTGCGGAACCTATACCAGAATCCGCGCGGCCGTCATGGATGCCGCCGCAGTACTACTAGCCCCAGCAGCCAGCGGTTAAAAACCGCCCTGCCCACGGGGGCGAGTGGGCAACGCAGCGCTGAGCGCGTGCCGTCTTTTGCTGGTCAAACATGCCAGCGGCCGATAGCATCGAGCGTACTCGGTTTAGCAGTCCCGAGACCCTCTCGCGGTGCACCGCAGGCGGCGACAAGAATGCTTCAGATTTACTAAGGCTTCGCCACGTGCGAAGGGGGTCGTTTATGTCCACCAGATTATCGCCCCGCCGGCTGGCGGGATTTCTGGCTGTGCTGCTCACCGTCTGGAAGGTGAGCTTTGCGGCCGACGTGCCGCCCAGCCAAACGCAACAAGGCGAGTACTTAGCCCGTGCCGGGGATTGCGTTTCCTGCCACACGGCCCAAGGCGGCACACCCTATGCTGGCGGCTTGCGCATGGACACGCCCTTTGGCTACCTGCTCACGCCCAACCTCACCTCCGACCCTGAAACTGGCCTCGGCAAATGGACCAGCGATGAGTTCTACCGCGCCTTGCACCATGGCGTGAACCGGCACGGTCAGGACATGTTCCCCGTGATGCCGTTTGACTTCTATACCAAAATTACGCGCACCGACGCCGACGCCCTGTTCGCCTATCTGCGCACGATTCCTGCAGTGCGCAACGTGGTGGACATCAACCATCTGGAATTCCCCTTCAACCAACGCTTGTCCATGATCGGCTGGCGCGAGATGTTTTTCACCGAGGGGGTATTTAAGGACGACATCACCCACACGCCGAGTTGGAATCGCGGTGCCTATCTCGTGGAGAGCTTTGGCCACTGTAGCGCCTGCCATTCACCGCGCAATGTGCTGGGTGGCATTGAGCAGAAAAAAGCTTATAGCGGTGCGACCATCGACGGCTGGTTTGCGTTAGATTTGAGTTCGAACTTGCACACGGGCCTGGGCAGTTGGACCGCGCAGGACATCGCCACCTACCTTAAAACCGGCGCCAATCAGGGCAAGACCACCACCCTCGGCCCGATGGCAGAAGTGGTGCAAAACAGCACGAGCTACCTCAGCGACGCCGACCTGCTGGCCATGGGCGAATATTTGAAGTCGATCCCGCCCGACTCCACTTTGCGCTCGCCCAAACCTGCCCCCAGTGAATCACGGCAACGGGGTGCGGCGCTCTACCTCGACCATTGCAGCAGTTGCCACCAATCGCAGGGGCGCGGCATTGCAGGGGTGTTTCCACCACTCGCCGGTAACGGCGTGATTTTGTCGCCCAATCCGGCAAATATTTTCAAGGTGGTGCTGGAGGGCATCCCCGCACAAAACAAATACATCCCCATGCCCTCCCTCGCCGGCCAGCTTAACGACCAGCAAATTGCCGACCTCACTAACTATGTGCGCACCAGTTGGGGCAATAACGCCGCGCCTAACGCCACGGCACCGATGGTGGCCAAATTGCGCGTGGTCAAAAAATAAGCCGGTTGCGCGCGAGCTAACCCGCGAGGTGAAACCCGCGTGCGGTGTCGGGCATTTTGACCCCCGCCCTCACGTGGGACAACTCGCGGGGGGCAGGCAGACATCCTGAGAGACTTGACCCTGTACCGGTCATGAGTGCGCATGGCGCCCGATTTTTGGCCCTGCTCGCCGTGCGCTCACCGCTGGTCGCAGGTCAACAACGCGGGCGCGGCACCCCGACCCTCAGTAAGGATTGAGGACGACCTTTGAGGTAATTTCTCCCACGTTGCGCACCCCACACAGCGCCATGGAGATGTCTAACTCTTTGGCGATGATGTCCAAGGCCGCGGTCACCCCAGCCTCGCCCAAAGCGCCCAGCCCAAAGTTGTAAGCACGCCCAATGAGTGTGCCGCGTGCGCCGAGCGCGAGGGCCTTGAGCACATCCTGACCACTGCGGATACCCCCATCCATCCAGACTTCCAGTTGGTCGCCCACGGCCTCAACGATGGGTGGTAGCGAGCGGATGGACGACTGCGCGCCATCGAGTTGGCGACCACCATGGTTGCTGACCACGATGGCATCGGCACCACTGGCGAGGGCTATTTTTGCGTCATCGACGTCTTGAATTCCCTTGAGGACGAGCTTGCCGCCCCACTCGTTTTTGACCCACTCCACATCCTGCCAATTCAGCGTGGGATCAAACTGGCTGGCCGTCCACTGCGACAGCGACACCAAATTCTCAGTGCCCTCGACATGCCCCGCGATATTGCCAAACACTCGGCGCTTGGCGCCCAGCATGCGCAGCGCCCACGCGGGCTTGGTCATGAGGTCGAGGATATTCGACAGCTTGAGTTGGGGTGGCACGCTCAGGCCGTTCTTGAGATCTTTGTGGCGTTGCCCCAGCAGCGGCAGATCGAGCGTCAGCACCAACGCCGAACAACGCGCCGCGCGGGCGCGCTCGATAAGGCGCCGGATATAACCGCGATCGCGCATCACATAAAGCTGGAACCAAAACGGCGCACTGGTCGCGGCGGCCACATCCTCAATTGAGCAGATGCTCATAGTCGACAAGGTATAAGGCACGCCAAATTTCTCGGCCGCCCGCGCCGCCAAAATTTCTCCATCCGCCCACTGCATGCCGCTGAGCCCCACCGGCGCCAGCGCCACGGGCAGCGCCACTGGGGTGCCGAGCATGGTCGTTGCGGTGGAGCGGTGCTCCACGTTGACCGCCACGCGTTGGCGCAGTTTTAGCGCGGCGAGATCCGCACTGTTGGCGTGATAAGTCCCTTCGGAATAACTGCCCGAGTCCACGTATTCGAAAAACGCCTTGGGTGCCTTTTTACGGTGCAGTTGACGCAGGTCTTCTATGCAGGTGATGACGGGCATCGGGGTTCCTCGAGCACGATTTCTTTTGACGTAACGCGACTTCTGGGTCGAATGCTACGCCAAAGAGCGTCGCTTCGCCCACGCGTGGGCACCGCAGACCGGGCGCCCGACTGGGGCCGGTCGGGCTGGCGATGGATTCCGTTTAGCCGTGACCTGCGCGCCGCGCACGCAGTTCGCGGCTGGCGCCTCACTGGGGGTGCAACGAGATTTTTCACCGCCCGGCCATATCGCCACGGGGCGCGCTATCAGGCCACGGTGCCAGCCCTGAAACGCCGAGCGGCGCGGGCATCGCGGCAAGCGCTCCCTACGCTGGGCAACAATTACCTTGCAAAGCGCCGGGCGGACTAGCAGATTATCGCCGCGCCGCCGCTGCGCTAAATTGTCTACCCACAGGACCCGCATGACTCACGCTACCGCCCCCGCCCCCGCCCTACCCGATTGGACCACCACGCAACTCCAAGTCCAGCAGCCGGCACCCGCCTGGTTCGACTGGGCGCTAGCGCGTCCGCTGAGCTCACATTTCGTCCAGGTGGATGGCTGTCCCATTCATTACCTGCTGTGGCCTGGTGACGATGCACGCGCCAATCGCCGCGGCCTACTGTTCGTGCACGGCGGTGGTGCCCATGCGAATTGGTGGCGATTTATCGCGCCGTTTTTTACGCCGAATTTCCGCGTTGCCGCGCTAGATTTATCGGGCATGGGCGACAGCGGGCACCGCGCCCACTACGACGCCAACCACCGCGCGCAAGAAATTCTGCAGGTGCTAGAAGACGCCAATCTTGGCCCGCAACCCTTCGTCGTCGGCCACTCCTTTGGCGGCTATATGACGATGGGATTTGGCGCTGCTTTTGGCGCGCGCATCGGCGGCGCGGTGATTGTGGATTCGCCGATCCGACGTCCCGGCTCCGGTGATGAGGGCGAGATGCCCCGCCGCGCCATCAGTCTGGCGCGTCACTACCCAAGCTTCGAACTCGGGCTAGAGCGCTTTCGCCTACTTCCCGCGCAGGCATGCGCGAACGCCTACCTGGTTGAATTTATCGCCCGGCATTCGCTACGCGAAAGTGGCAGCGGATGGACTTGGAAATTTGATGTGGGGGCGATGGGCACCGGCCGCTGGGGCGAACCCTTTAAGGAATACCTGCAAGCGTTAACCTGCCGGGCCGCGCTAATTTTTGGCGAGAACAGCGCGTTAATGAGCCGCGACACCGCCCAATACATGTCGGATTTGATGGGTCCGCTCGCGCCGATCATTGAGATTCCCGATGCGCAGCACCACTTGATGCTCGACCAGCCGCTCGCTTTTGTGGCGGCGCTACGCGCCTTGCTGGCCAGCTGGACCAGCGCCGATAGCCGGTCCGAGACCTAGGCCGTGCGTCGCCATTGGCCAGCGACAACCCACACCGGCATCCCAGCGCCAGCGCTGGGACAGCCACGCCTCGGGGTTAAGCTTGGCGGGCGGCGCCTCGGGCTAGGCGCGCCTAGCCACGCCCAATAAACGGCATGGTGGTCGCCATCACGGTCATAAACTGCACATTCACCGTTAACGGCAGGCTGGCCATATACAGCACCGCGCTGGCCGCATGCTCCACGTCCATGATCGGCTCTGCACGCACCTCGCCGTGAGCCTGCATCACCCCAACCCGCATGGGTTCGGCGATGGCCGTTGCCGCGTTGCCAATATCGATTTGACCACAGGCAATGGCGTACGGACGACCATCCAGCGACAGCGCCCGCGTGAGGCCCGTGAGCGCATGCTTGGTGGCGGTGTAGGCGGCAGTTCCCGGGCGGGGAACTTGGGCTGAGATCGAACCGTTGTTGATGATCCGCCCCCCCTGGGGCGACTGCGCTCGCATCAGTTTAAAAGCCTCGCGTGCGCAGTAAAACGCGCCATTGAGATTGGTCTCAACCACCGCCCGCCACTGCTCAATGCGCAGTTCATCAATGCTCATTGCCGGCGCGCCAATACCCGCGTTATTGAAGAGCACATCGACGCGCCCAAATTGCTCACGAGCGCCCTTAAACAACTGCTCGACCGCGCCGGCATCGGCGACATCGGTCACCAAACACCGCGTGCGCTCAGCCTCCACGTTAGCGATTGCCACGGTGTCCTGCAAAGTGGCCAGCCGGCGCCCCGCCAGAACCACCGCGTAACCGGCGCGCAAAAAGCCTAGCGTGACCGCGCGCCCAATGCCGCTGCCAGCACCGGTAACCACTGCAATAGGAGAAGTAACTGGCATGAGTCGATGGCCCTTTAGGGTGGGAGTGGAGGCACGCTGCGGCGAGCTAACGCCGCGAGTATACGCCGCGGGCACGGTCCACCGCGGGCATGGCGCGCCGTTGGCTGGTAGCCGTGGCCACCAGCGAGCCGCCGCCCGGCGCGCGGTGCTGAACTGCCTCGCGTGAGCGCGCCTTGCTAGCCGCTGGGCTGGGTGCCTGTGCACCGGCTACCGTGCGCCATCCGCGCCGCCCAGCCCCGCCTGTTTAAGCCAAACGCCCCTAGCAATGACTTTTCTTTGAGGGCTTGTCGGTGATGGTGGAATCGCGCCATCATCAACGCGCAGGTTCATTCTCTACTGGTTTCTTTGTACGACGTGCGCCACCAGGTGCTTCGGAAAATCTCAGAAAAAAAGGTGGGTTATATGAAAATTAGTCTTCGCTACGCGACCGCAGCCAGCGCTGCCATCGGGCTGTTGCTCCTCGCCGCGCCCTCCCACGCGCAGCTCGCGAACGCCCTGAAAGCTGCGACCGGCGCCACCGCGAGTTCGACCAGCAGCTTGGGGGGTCTGATACCCGGACAATCCGTGACCTCCAGCAGCTTGGGCAACGTGGCCGGGGTCCTACAGTTCTGCGTCAAAAAGAATTTTCTGGCGGGTGGCAATTCGGCTGCGGCCACGTCCGTAAAAGATTCTCTGGTCGAGAAACTGGGCGGACCAACCAGTGCGGACAGCGGCTTTAAGGCCGGCGCGCGCGGCATCGTGGACGGCGGCAAGGGGGCCAAACTCGACCTCAGCAGCAGCGGTTTAAAAGATCAAGTGATCCAGCAAGTCTGCGACAAAATCCTCGCCCAGGGCAAATCGATGCTCTGAGGCGGGTGATGCCAAAAAGAAGCCGCGCCGCGCAGGCGTTGCTGGTGCCGCCGCCCTGCCAAAAGAGAGCCGGCGCAAGTCCTGACCCCCCGATGAAGAAAGCGCTGCTCGCGAAGGCAGCAGCAGCTGAATTCCAGCCATAACCTACTGCGCCAAGGCGCAGGATATTTTCGGAAACTCTCAACCAAAAGGATGCGGTTTACATGATTAAAATAGGATTTTTCGCAATCGGGGCGGGCATTTCTGCCGACCCCGAAATTATCAAATTGATTGCCCGCAACTGCGAAGCGAGTGGCTACCATTCGCTGTGGGCGCCCGAGCACATCGTCCTCCTTGACCAGTATTCCTCCACTTACCCCTACACCCAAAACGGGCGCATGCCGTTCGAGACGTTGCAGATCGATATCCTCGATCCGTTCCTCGCCCTGACTTTCGCCGCCGCCGTCACCAGTACCATTCGGCTCGGAACCGGCATCTGCTTAGTCCCAGAGCGGCAACCACTGACACTCGCCAAAGAGGTGGCCACGCTCGACAAATTATCGGGTGGCCGCTTTGATTTTGGGGTGGGCATCGGTTGGCTCAAAGAGGAATTCGAGGCGCTGCAAATTCCGTGGCCCAACCGCGCCGCGCGCACCCGCGACTATCTCGCCGCCATGAAAACCGTGTGGAGCGAGGCAGAAAGCCAGCACCAGGGCGAATATTGTGAGTTCCCTGCGGTACGCTCCTACCCGAAGCCGGTACAGAAACCTTACCCGCCGATTATTTTTGGTGGCGAAAGCGACGCAGCACTGCGCCGTGTAGGGGAAATTGGGGATGGTTGGTGGGGCGTGAACGTCACGCCCGCAAGCGCGAAATTGCACATGGCGACGATCCAGCGCTACGCCGTGGCCGCCGGCCGCGACCCCAGTAAATTGTTCTACTCAGTGACCACTGGCATCGGGCAGACGACCACGCGCGAGGAGGTCAATCGCTTTGCCGACATTGGCGTTGATCAAGTGATCATCGGCGCATTTGCGGCGAGCGCGGACGAATACACGCGCCTAATCGAGACTAACGCCAACGCTCTTATCGCCTGAAGTTCGCGGCAACCCTGGCCGCAACAACCTGTGGGGCACCGGTGTTGCGAGCCTCCGCAGCGGCGTTGAAACCGCGACTGATGCGGGTGTGGTTATGGCGCTGTGCCAGCGGGGCACTTGTTGCGACAATAGCGCCTGTTGCCGCCTAGCCACGCCCCAGGGTGATGACGACGCCGGCCCAGAAAAACCGCGTTCGGCTTGTTAGGGTGCGAGCGAAATAAAACCATCACGAACGAGCGCAGCAGCATGGCCGCAGCCACTTTATTAGCACTTTTCGACGACATTGCAAGCCTACTGGACGACGTCGCCAGCATGAGTAAGCTTGCCGCCCAGAAAACTGCCGGCATCTTGGGCGATGATCTCGCACTGAACGCACAGCAGGTGGCGGGGATTCGCGCCTCCCGTGAATTGCCAGTGGTCTGGGCGGTTGCCAAAGGCTCCTTCCGTAACAAATTGATCTTAGTCCCGGGTGCCTTAATCGTTAGCTATTTGATGCCTTGGCTCATTTCGCCAATGCTGATGATAGGCGGCGCTTATCTGTGTTTTGAGGGTTTTGAAACAATCGTAGGGCGGCTGCACGCGCGGCATGCTGAGGCCCAATCCACGGCTCCCGAGGTGAGCGCACCGGCAGTCCCTGTGGCAATCAACGAAGGGGAAAAAATAGCGGGCGCAATTCGCACGGATTTGATTTTATCTGCAGAAATCATCGTCATTACCTTGGGCACCGTCGCAACGGCGCCGTTGCTTCAAAAGGCCATGGTGCTGTCGGTAGTGGCCGTGCTGATGACCGTGGTGGTATACGGATTGGTTGCCGGGATCTTGAGGCTAGACGATTTGGGCCTGCACTGGTTATCAAAAACCGGGCCCAACGCCTACGAGAGATTCCTGCGCGCTCTAGGGGCCAGCATACTGGCGTTCGCGCCGTGGCTGATGCGCAGCTTGGCGATAGTGGGCACCGCGGCCATGTTCATGGTGGGCGGGGGAATTATTGCCCACGCAATCGCACCGGTGCAGAATTTTTCGATGCATCTGGCCACGCTAGCAGCGGATTTAGTTTTGCTTGGTGGGGCGCTCGCGGTACTCGCACCACTGTTAGTGGATGCCATGATCGGCGTCGCGATAGGCGCGCTTTGCGTTGCGGTGTTCGAGGTGACGAAAAAACTATTAGGCAAAAAACCCTAGCCAGATCCCACGCGCACGCCAGCCAGCCTAGCCCCGCTTGCTGGGCTGGTGTGGTCGTATCAAGTCACTTGAAAATGGTGGGTACCATCCAGCGCCAGTTGCGCCACCAAACCGGCTTCCCAATCTAGATAGGCCTGCATGGCGGCGCGCGGCGCGTCACGGCCTTCGTAGGGACGTTGATAACGGTCAATGGGTTCGGAAAATAGGCGGGTGGGGCCTTGTTCAAGGGCAAGTCCCGCAGCGCTCCAAGCTGATGTGCCACCGGTGAGCACCGTGACTGGCGACGCCAGCAGGGCCGCGATTTCCGCCCACGCAAAGCTCGCCAGCAAGCCATCGGGACACACCAAAACATAGCCCGCCGCGGGCGGCAGCCGACTCAGCGCCAGTTTAAACTGGGAGCGCAATACATAACCCGCTGCGGGGATATGTCCGGCGAGGTACTGCGCCTGTTTCGCCAAGTCCAGAACCACCAGTTGCTTCGCCGCAAGACCGCGCACCAGCTCGGGCACCGTGATGGCCGGAACCCGTGGGACCGGCGATGTGGGAATTATCCCCGCACCGGTTTGCACAAAATCTGCCTGTTCCATCCCGGTCAGCACAAACACATCCCAAGCCATCTGCGCCAGCCAAGAGGCGCTCATATTGGCCCGCACGCCATCTAAATCTGCGAGCACGATGCGCGCGCCCCGGACCGGCGCCACCATCTCGGTTTCCTGTACTAACTGCCCGCCAGGCGCCGGCCGAAACCCTGGCAAATGGCCGGACAGATAGTCCTCTAGGGTGCGGGTATCGAAGCAATAAGTCGTGCGGTCCGGTTGCGCTCGCCACTGCACGAGCGTCGCCCAGTCGACGGACTTCACCCCCGCGCGTGCGGCCACAGCACGTGCGCGTGCAGCGGCCTTTAAGGCATTTTGCAGCGGGACGTGGCGGCCCTCTCGGCGCGCGCCATGCTCAAGACGTTGACCTGCCAGGGTCCAGCCGATCGTGCCATTACGCAACGCCAACACGGGGTTGGGGATACCCGCATTGAGCAGAGACTGCGTGCCAATGATGCTGCGCGTGCGGCCCGCACAGTTCACGATCACCATGGTTTGCGGGTCCGGTGCGAGTGCGGCAATTCTCAGTACCAGTTCTGCGCCTGGGCAACTGGTCGCGGTGGGAATGCTCATGGTGTGGTATTCGTCAAAGCGGCGTACATCCACGATGACCATATCGGCCTGTTGATCCAGCAAGGTTTGTACTTGCGCCGCGGACAACGAAGGCGTGTGTTTTTTGACCTCAACCAGTTCACCAAATGACTTGCTGGGGACGTTGACGTCGCGAAACAATTCGCCGCCGGCCGCCTGCCAAGCCCGCACCCCACCCGCAAATACTGCGACTTGGGTAAAGCCCAAAGCGACCAGGCGGCGCGCCGCCAGCAGCGCGTCTGATTCCTGTAGGTCAACATCGCCGGCGTCCAACGTGACAATCGGTACATGGCGGCGGGGCAGTTTGGTGTAGGCATCCAGCTCTAAGCGTGAGAGCGGAAAATTAGCGGCAAACAGCGGGTGCGCTTGTGCGTGGGGATCTTCTTCGCGCACGTCCAGAAAAGCGATTTCACGTTTTTCAAGCAAACTACGCCGTACATCGGCATAGGCACACAGCGCGATGCCATCCACAGATGGGTTTTCTAACACCGGTTTTACAGCCACAAGTTAGGCACCACGTCGTTGTTGTAACCCGAGATAAAGGTTTTCTGCGCGCCCGTATCCGCCTCAAAGGCATGCCGGCTAATACGGCCGATGTTGCCACCGTAAACGTGAATACTGATGGAGGTTTGGTCGGTATAAAAATTAGCGACTGAGTGCACATCGTGGGTGCTCGGAGAGACGCTAAGCACCTCGCCCTGGACCAGCGTGAGGCTGACGCCCCGTTGATAACTGCCGTCTGCTTGCTTGAAATACTGGGTGTCAATTTCTTGGCCTCGCAGCATGCCAATCAGACCCCACGTTAGGTGATCGTGGACCGGGGTTTTTTGACCTGGCCCCCAAACAAAGCTCACCACGGAAAAACGTTCGAGCGGGTCGGCATACAGCAGGTACTGCCGATAAAATTCGGGGTGCGGCTGGGCAAATTGATCCGGCAACCAGTCGTCCTGCGCCAAGAGTCTTTCCAGCAATTCCGCCCCTTGGCTCAAGATCTGGGGCTCAGGCGGATCGCCGTGCAGCAGGCGACTAATGGCTTGCACAAAGGTCAGTAATTTTTGATTTTTCATGGCTAGTGATCGCTCAAACTCCAGTTGTTAGCGCTTAACGCAGCCGGCACGAGGCCGCGGTACAGACCATCACCGCGGTGGGACGCACGGGCGTCGCTTGCCGGTCGACTGGCGGTTTACGCCAAGGATTCCCGGCCATCCTGAGTGGCTCATGCTTTTTGAGGGGAGGCTTTCATCCCAACTCAAAGGTGGTGACCCCAAATATATTGGGCACTGGCCGTGGCAGTGGGGGGCCTAGCGCCATCCGGGCGCAGCCAAATACCTCGGTAAAACCCTGACTTTTGACCATCTCAAGCCCGGCCAAGTTGGGTTCGGGGACATCAATTTGCAGTTGCTGATTTGGCAGCCGCGATAGTAGCGCTTGAAAAAGCTGGTCCGCGATAGCGGGGTCATTGGCAAACAGCGGGCCAATTTTGTAGCCCTCCCGACACGGGCGTGCCACGGCATACCCTACCAGACGCCCATGCGCCATCGCGCCCAGCGCGTGGCAGTCCGGCTGCGTGATCCATCGCTGTAAAAAATTGGCGCGTGGCGCCAGAAAGACACTTTGGTCGTAGTGGCAGATTTCTGCAAAAGCCACGCGGGAGAGGTCAACCAAGGTGTCTGTTTTAGCCAGCTCCGGGCGCGCGCTAGCGGATGTTGGGGCGATTGCCTGAAACCGCAAATCGCGATGCAGAAATTCAAAACCCCCTTTGGCGTAGAAATTTTGCATAGTGAAGACGCCATCCATTTCAATGCGCGCCGGTGCCTGCAGCCGCTGCATCAAACGGTCACGGCGCGCAATCCACAATTGGCGTCCGAGGCCGCGCCCCCGAAATTGCGGATGAACGATAAAAAACCCCATGGCGCCACACACACCCTCGTAGCTAACAATCGATCCGCCGCCGATCATTTCACCGTCCAACTCCGCCGCAATAAATCCGTCGGGGTCGGTGGCCCAAAATAGGTCGGCGTCGTGCAAGCCGGGATTCCAGCCTTCATTAGCGGCCCATTGCACGATGACATCCAATTCTTGGCGCGACATCTGACGAATTTGGAGTTGGGCAGTATTCATACCGCTGACTCTATAACAAGAATTCGCCGCTGGCGCGGCTTAAATGCGTACGTTCTCGCCGCCGTGGTGCGAGCTGTTTGGCGGTGATTCTCGCGGTTTCGGTCAAGGGCATCGCAGCGACGCCGATGGCCGCTCAAAACAATCGCTAGGCCATGCCTTGAACGGCGATGTCGGGTGTGGGTTTGGTTTTGCGTGCGTCCCTAGGCCTGTGCGCAGCAACGTCAAACCAGTGGCCACTGCTTGGACTCTTGGCCTGCTGGGTCGCAGTTTTTCGTTAAGTGACAACCATGGTGACCCGAGGCGTTAGCTCTCGCCCCGGATTAGCTCGCGCATACCGGTGGTGACGACACCGTTAAAAGGAAGGGAGGCAAAAAAAACCGCACAGCGGATCGTCGCGCGGGTTTTAGCGGGGGCCGTGAAAAAAATCTCGGGATGTTGCACGCCCAGCAACCCATGAAGCTCGCACCGTCAGGCAGGATTCGGCACGCCTTCCCGAGGGTTCGTGACTTCACGCAATGCCTCGGGGCTCGGCGTGAGCGCGCCTCAGATGATGGCTTCCAGCCCCTTACGTTCAATCAGATTCAGCAGTTTCAGGGAGGGGCCGCTCGGCTTCTTGTCGCCAACCTCCCACTTCTGCACCGTGGACAGACTGGTGTTTAGCACGGCAGCAAAAACCGCTTGGCTCACATGCGCTTGTTCGCGCAGAGACTTAATCTTTTGCGGTGCCATCTCGTGGACATCAAGATGGCACAAGGCATCAAACTCACCCATACGCCGCTTACTGATCAGGTCCGCGCCGTGCAGCCCACGGGCGGTTTCATGCATCTCATCCAGAATTCGGCTTTTACGCTTCGTCGTTGCCATCACATATCTCCACAATCTCTCCAGCCGCTAGGGCGGTCGCCAGTTGTCGGTGATCGAACCCCAGTAGTTCCTTCGCCACTTCTTGAAACACTTTCAGTTCGTCCTTGTCGATATTGGCACGTTCGTTCTTGCCAAATCCGTAGAGAAAGAACCAGCGGTCCGCCATCTTGGTGGCCACGATGGTCCTCGCTCCGCCACGCTTACCCTGCCCGGGCAGTGCGATCCGCTTTTTTTTACCACATGGCCGCCCAAGTCGGCATCCACAAGTCCTTGGACCATCTCGGAGACCGCGTCGCACAAGGCATCGTCGTTCAGACCTGCTTTTCGCATCCAGCGGGTAAAGGTTGAGGTTTGGAAAACTCTCTTCATGGGGAAAATATACCACTTAGTGCAATACATTCTCAGAACAAAATGCTCGGTCTGGGTCCGTTTAGCGGACCTGCCGCGTGCTGGTGCGCCGCCGACGAACGCCGCCACGCAGTGCTGTGATGACAGCCGAAGCGACTGAAGATGGCCTTCCATCCGTAGCTACCTGCGCGCCCGTGGCGATAAAAAACCCAAGCATCCACCCTCGAACTGGCGCACCTCAAACGCATTCGTTTCGGGGTCAAGAATGAGGCTGCTCCTGCTACCCTCTCTTGCGCCAATAAAAAAACCCGCTGGTGCGGGTTCTCCAAAGCTTTACGAGAGGGATAGATTCGCCGGCACTTAGGCGCATGCTCACCCCTGCGGGGCGCCTACGGCGTCCAAACTCGCTGTGCGAGTTTGTCGAACCGGAGGCTGCTCCTGCTACCCTCTCTTGCGCCAATAAAAAAACCCGCACCAGCGGGTTTTTTTATTGGCGGAGAGAGAGGGATTCGAACCCTCGATAGACTTTCGCCTATACACGCTTTCCAGGCGTGCTCCTTAAACCACTCGGACATCTCTCCAATTCGCGTTACTTATGGCGCGGGGGGCGAAGGGTAAACCAGTTGTGGACTAGGCGACAAGGACGGCGGTGATCAGGCCGCGCTGCGATGGTTTTTCCAGCGCTCGAGTAGCGCCGCTTCACCCTGCGAGAGCGCACACATTTGGGTGATTTGGTCCATTTCCAGCCCACCCGCCATCAAACGCTCGGCTTGGGTAATCGCCTGGCCACCGTCCATTTGTTGGGCCATTTCGTTCAGCCGTTCCAATAGGGCCTTCTGCTTGAACGTTTGTTGAGCCACGCGTTCTGCCAATGCGCGGGAGCACGCCACGAGTCCACCTACATCGCGGGCCAGTTGCTCACGCACTTTGCGTTCTTCTGCCAGCGCATTCCCCAAAGCGACCAGGCGGCGCGCTTGGCTGCGAGCGACTCCGATCAGCGTCAAGACAATGAGCCCGAACAGCACAGTACCCAACCAGAGGGGCATGAGGTCTAGAGGCGAGAGTGAATTTGGCATGGCGGAGGGTTAGAACCCGCCTTGGATAAATTGCGCGTCCGGGCCCATCAGTCGATTGAGATCGACCAAGATCAATATCTCGTTATTCTTGCTAAACACACCTTGGATGTAGCGCGCATTTTCGTCAGTGCCGATGTTGGGCGCGGAGTCGATATCGGAATTTTGGATATTGACCACCTCCGCGACGCTGTCGACCAGCAGGCCGACGATCAATTTATTGATTTCAACAATCATGATGCGGGTTTGGTCGGTAGCGTCGCTGCGCGACAAACCGAATAGCTCGCGCGCATCCACCACCGTCACCACATTGCCGCGCAGATTGATAATGCCCAACACGCAAGAAGGCGCCCCAGGCACCGGGGCAATCTCGCTCATCCGCAGCACTTCCTGCACCTGCATGACGTTGATGCCGTAAATCTCATCGGCCAACCGGTAAGTGACCCACCGATTGAATTGGCTCTCTTTTTGTTTCAACACAGAACTCATGGTCGGTACCTCGGTAACTAGGCGAAAGGCGCCTTGGCGTCAAATTTTCGACGATTCAAGCGTCGTCACCATCAGCAGAGCACTGATCGTGCCAGTCTTTAGTCGCTGGCTCGCAAACGGCGCATGAAATGCAGTTGGGTGGCGTCGGGATCCAGTACAAACGCCGGTGGATCGCGCAAGGTCGCGCCGATCCACGGCGCGGCGGCGCGTGGACCGCGCGGAGTGAGCATTTCTGGGGAAATATCTCGCGAGCCTTCCAAGCGACAGCCGCGAATTTCCAGCCGACCGCCGCGCAACCAAATGGCATCGCGGGCCAGTACCTGCCCACCGTCCAATTTACTGCGGTAGGGTTCGGGCACCAGTTCTACCGCATCGATCACCACCGCACAGGGCGTGGTGGGCGCGATGGTGAGGAGCGCATCGGCACGGCAGAGAAACCGAAAAGGTCCCACCAAAAAGGCCACGGTGGACAGCAACCCAGGCTGGGTCACGACCACCGGGGGGCTAGGTACCTCATCAATAATTTGCAGGTGTTCAATGAGATAACGACTGACCAATTCAGCGGTCGAGAGTTTTGGCGCTGGCTGAAGCAGGCTCATCCGGCAACCCTCATGGCTTCGGGCTCCTCGTCACGCACCGCCGCGAGCAGTGCCTGATAGGCAAGACTGCCGCGGGCATAGGGGTGACGCAACGTCAGCGGCACGCCTATCCTGCTCGCTTCGCGCAGTTGCGTATCCACCGGGATGGTGCCGCTCCATAAGTTGATATCGACGCGCGCCCGCATGGCAGCCAACGTATCGGTGGCGGCCCGCGTGCGACGATCAAACAGCGTGGGCACCACCAAATGTGGCAAGGGCTGACCGCGTGCACTTTCGATCATCCGCAAAGTGCTGAGCAACCGGTCGAGCGAGCGCTCGGCGAGGAACTCGGTCTGCACCGGCACCACGAGTTGTTCACAACAAACCAGCGCGTTGACCACCAGTACCCCGAGGGTGGGCGGGCAGTCGATGAGGCAATAGTCGTAATGCTGGGCACCTAGCGCGAGGCTACGTTTAAGCGCCAGCCCCATACCCTGCTTGAGCCCAAAACGGCGCTCCAAGGTCACCAGCGCGGTGGACGCTGGCGCGATGCTTAAATCAGGAATAGCCGTCGGCAGCACCATGTCATTGATGCCCACCATGGCGCCGTCTGCCACCGCGGCGAACAGGCTATACAAGTTGGGTTCCACGACATCGGGATCAAATCCGCAATAGGTGGTTAGCGAGCCGTGGGGGTCAAGGTCAACCAGCAGCACGCGCGCACCTTCGCGCAACAAGCAGCCAGCTAAACTAATGGTCGTAGTGGTTTTGCCAACACCACCTTTTTGCGCCGCAATGGTCCAGATTTTCATTCTGCAATCTCCGCAGGTCCGGGAAGTTGCATAACTCTCTGCAAGGATTGGGCCGCTTCTTTCGCCGGTGGCGTTAAGGTAGGTTGCGCGGCTGCGCTGGCAGCGCCAGCCAGCGTCACTTGGTCATTTTTGCCAATAGCTACCACCACGCGACGGTTTTGACGACGGCCTTCTGGCGTGGTGTTGTCAGCAATCGGACGGTGCTCACCGTAACCAATCGCGGCAAGTTTTTCCGGTGTCACGCCGGCGGTCGCTAGATATTCGGCAATTGTTGCCGCGCGGGCTGCCGACAAACCCCAGTTGGACCCGAAGGCTCCGCCGCTGAAGGCGACGTTATCCGTAAAGCCCTCCACCCGCACGGCATGCCCCATGTCGGCAACGACTGCTGCAATTTGCGCTAGCGCCGGCATGGCGGCGGCACTCACGGTAGCGCTGCCGGTGGCGAATAGCACCTCACTGCCCAGTTCAATCTCCAGCCAATCCCGGGTTTCACGGAGCTTCACGTCGTCGCGGCCCCCAAACGCACCAATCGCGGCCTCTAGTTTTTCGCGGGGCGTACCCGCCACCGGCAGCGCGGGTGGTGCGACCAAGGCCGGGGTTTGGGCGTTGATGGAGTCAGCGCCCGCTGCCTCTTCTAAATCGGCAATATTGCGCGGCGCGTCCAAGAGACTTTCACGAGGTGGCGCACCACCGCCCATATCGATGGGCACGGCACGCGAGCGCTCCGGGCGTTCCTCGCTTTTGGGTTGGGCCTTTAGATCACTTTCCAAGGCTTTCGACAGCACCCGAAACTTACCGTTATTAACGGAAGAAACGGAGTAGAGCACGACGAAAAAAGCCAGTAGGAGTGTGATGAAATCCGCGTAAGAGACCAACCAGCGGTCGCGGGTTGGTTCTTCCTCAGTTGGCGCACGCCGCCATGGCGCACGCGCCCGCGGGCTCACCCCAGCAGACCTTGTAGGCGCGATTCGATTACCCGTGGGTTTTCCCCATCGGCGATCGCGGTGATACCGATCGTGATCATTTCATCGAGCTGGGTCTCGTTCCTGACCAGCGCTTTAAGCTTAGCGCCCATGGGTAGGAAAATCAGATTGGCAAAAGCCACGCCATAAACCGTCGACACGAAGGCCACGGCAATACCGCGCCCCAGCAAAGCGGGATCGCTCAGATGGTTCATCACCTCGATGAGTCCGATCACCGCGCCCAAAATGCCTAGGGTGGGAGCATATCCCCCCATTCCTTCGTAGACCCGAGCAGCTTGGAGGTCGCGCTGCTCGCGAGCATTGCTCTCAGTCATCAGGGTTTCTCGGATAAGTTCGGGGTCGTTGCCATCGATTAATAATTGCAGTGCTTTGCGGGCGAACGGATGTTGTACGGATTCCACCAGCCCCTCCAGCCCCAGCAAACCATCGCGACGCGCCACTCGACACCAATGAATGAGGTCGTTAAAGAGGGGTTCCAGCGGCTGCACCGGTGGTCGTAGCACCCACGCCGAAATTTCTAGCGCACGGGCAAAAACGCCTATCGGCGATTGCAACATCGTGGCGCCCAGCGTGCCACCCAGCACGATCAAGAGTGCGGGCCCGTTGAATAGCATCGAGACCTGGCCGCCATCGAGATACTGCCCAGAAAGCACGGCGCCAACCGCCAACAGGAGCCCAACGACGCTGAGAATATCCCATCTCACCGGGCTTGCGCCCCGGGTAACGCCAGCACGCACGCCGCAATAACTGCCGCCGCGAGACCCGTGCGCAGCCGTGCCGCCAGCATCCCAAAAATAGCGCTGATCGCCTTGTTCTGGGCCCACAACGTGCCGCTCGCAGCCACTAGTGGGCGCAATCTTAGACTGCCATCGCACCCCATCTCTGTTAACACTACCGCGCCGGCATCGCGCACCATGCTGCGTGCAAGGCTCGTCAACAACATCCGTAGTGACGCCAGGCAGACGTCATCGAAGATGCCGGCGGTTAGTTGCGTGAACCATAATTCGCCAAGGTGCCGCACCCGAGTTTGCCACCCTCCCGGCGCCACACGCCCGCCTGCGGCCGCCCCGACGTTGGGCATAGCCGGCTCCCCTGCCCGGGTCTTCACCAGCTGCGCGCGCAAGAACGCTGGGGCATCTACCACCAGCACCCGGATAGGCACAGCCGTTTTCTGGCGGTGGGCGCAGTCCATTAATCTGCCCTGGTCGCTCGCGGCTCAGCGACGCGCGTACGCGTCGATGAGTTCTGGCAAATCAAGGATTAGCGCAATTCGACCGTTGCCGGTAATCGTCGCCCCAGACAAACCGCGCGCACCACTCAACAGCGCGCCCAGCGGTTTGATAACCACCTCTTCCTGACCTATCAGGCCGTCCACGATAAACCCCAGGGTCTGACTGCCCACGCCAACAATGACCACGTGTCCCTGATCGACCGTCAGTTCGTGCACACCGCTTACCAGCCAGCGCGTGAGGTAAAACAAAGGCAACGCTTTGCCACGGACCACCAAAGTTTTTCGTCCATTAATGTCTTGGGCCTGCTCGCGCCGGAAATCGATAATTTCCTTCACGTTAACCAGCGGCAGTGCGAAAATTTGCGCGCCCAAATTGATCATCAGCGTGGGCATAATGGCGAGCGTCAGTGGGACTCGAATTTTAATCGTCGTACCCACGCCAACTTTTGAGTCGATCTCAATCGACCCATTGAGTTGGGTAATCCGAGTCTTCACCACGTCCATCCCCACACCACGACCCGAGACGTCCGAAATTTCTTCCTTCGTGGAAAAGCCCGGCAGAAAAATCAGCTCGAAACATTCGCGTTCGGTTAACCGCAGCGCGGCGTCTTCGTCCAGCAAACCCTTCTCCACCGACTTGCCGCGCAGAATCTCGGCGTCCATACCTTTGCCGTCGTCGCGAATGATCAACAATATTTGATCGCCATCCTGCTCGGCGGACAAGCGCAGCATGCCACCGCGCGACTTACCCGCGGCGAGCCGTGCGGCGGGCATTTCCACACCGTGGTCTACCGCGTTGCGAACTAAATGCACGAGTGGGTCGGACAGCGCCTCCACCAAATTTTTGTCCAGATCGGTTTCCTCGCCCACTAACTCCAGCTCAACTTCTTTGCCGAGCGTCCGCGCCAGATCGCGCACCACGCGCGGAAAGCGTCCGAAGACTTTTTTAATCGGCTGCATCCGCGTTTTCATCGCCGCCATCTGCAGGTCGCTCGTGATGACATCCAGGTTACTCACCGCTTGGGTCACCTCCACATCACCAATTCGGCCTTGCAAATTAGTGAGTCGGTTTCTGATCAGCACCAACTCGCCCACCATGTTCATGATGCGGTCCAGCACGTCCGTGCCTACCCGTATGGTGTTGTCCTTCGGTTGCGGCTCGCTAGCCTGCGGCACCGGCACCGGCACCGGCGCCGCTGCGGGCTTGGCTTTCGCCACGGGTGCCGATGCAGGTGCGCCATTTGATTTAGGTTGAAGTTTATCGAGCAGTGCTTCGAACTCAGCATCGCTAATGGCATCGCTGGGTGCTGCGGCAGCCACGGTGGCGAGGGGTGCTGCGCTACTGGCCATACTCGCCGGGGCTTTTCTCTGAGCATCAAGGTTGTCGAGCAACGACTCAAATTCGTCGTCGGAGATTGTTCCGTGAGCGGCCTGCATCGGGATGGGCGTGGGGGTCGGGACGGGCGTGGGCGCCTTAGAGGCTTGTAAGCTGTCCAGCAGCGCGTCAAATTCGTCGTCAGAAATCACATCGCTATTGGGCGCACTCACGTTGGTCGGAGCGGGGGCGTGCCGAGCATCTAGCAAGGCTTCAAATTCGGCATCGTCGATATGCTGTGAAGCGTTCCCGACAGCGGGCGACTCGGCCAGCATGCCGGCGACCACATCGTCGAATTCACCGCCGTCAGCCACGCTAAAAGTGGCCTGCGCAAGGGGTTCTTGTAGCGACTCGCCCGCCGCGATGCACCGCAGTTGTTCGATCAACTCGCGCGGCACCGGCGCGGGACTCGTGCCCGCATTGATGCTCTCAAACATGCCCCGCAGCAAGTCCAGCACGCGCAGGAAGACGTCCATGATCGCGGCATCGAGCGTGAAGCGCCCGTTCCGCAACATGTCGAAAACGTCTTCCGCTTTGTGCGCCACTTCGACCATAGCGTCGAGGGCCAGAAAGCCCGCACCGCCCTTGATCGTGTGGAAGCTGCGAAACACAGCGTTCAACAAATTGTGATCGTGCGGCGACGCCTCTAAGTCAATTAATTGAGTGTCGAGGTTCTCGAGGATTTCCTGTGCTTCGATCAAAAAGTCTTGAAGTATCTCATCATCCATCGTCATCTTCCCCGCTGCTGCAGCGCCTAGCGGTGCAGTCCGGTATTGCGTCGAAAATAAATATGCCGAAAGACTTAGCGGCGGAAACCGCGATTTTCTGGAGTGTTAGTGCAGAACACTCAACCAGCAGAGAGGTTTTTTGCGCGCCTAGCAGCGAGGGCTAAGCGCGCGGGACAATGGAAAGAGTCGCTCAGATCCCGAGTTCAGCCAGCAAGGCGTCAACCTCGTCCTGTTGATTAAACGAGTTCGCATCCGGCCGGATGATCGGCCCTTGTGCTGCGGTAGTCGACACGCGTGCCTGGTCGCGCGCACTGCTAGCTGGCAACTCAGCCGTGAGCAGCGTCACCAGTTTGCTTTCTACCTGTTCCACGATTTCGATCGTTCGGCGAATGACCTGCCCGGTCAGATCCTGATACTCCTGCGCCATCAGGATTTCGGACAGACCACCCCGCATGCGCTCGCCGGTAGCAGAGGCTTCTTTAATGTAGGCCTGCATTTGCACCACATCGCCCGCCGCGATAACCGCCGCCGCGCCACTGACCAAGCGCCCAGCCATCGGCATCATGTCTTCCACTGCGGCCAAGGTGCGATGCGTGGAGGCTTCCATTTTTTCGATGACGTAACTCAGGCGATAACGAGCCTCAGGCATGTCGGTGCGGGTCATGTCGCCGAGCTGAGCATCGGAACTCAGCCCTAGCCAAGAGTGATGTAGATCACGGGTAATTTCTGCCACATTCCGTAATAACAGACCCGGCACCGATGCTTGCAAGGCGTGCAGAACACTGGCGGCCTCATCTTCTTTACCTTGTTCCAGCGCCAGCACTAAATTGCGGGCAAGTTGCAGGCGATCTGCAATCTCCATGAGACGTATTCCTTTGGGTGTGTGTGCGGCGAAGGTCAGGCGGTAGCGGCAATACGCTCGAAGATTTTTTCGATTTTTTCTTTCAGCGTCTGGGCGGTGAACGGCTTAACGATATAGCCGTTCACGCCTGCTTCGGCCGCCAGCACTATCTGATCCCGCCGGGCTTCCGCCGTCACCAACAGCACCGGCAACTTGACGAGGTTGGCGTCGGCCCGCACCGCCCGCAGCAAATCAATGCCCTGCATACCGGGCATGTTCCAATCGGTGATCAGAAAGTCAAAATTCCCCGTCCGCAGCATCGGTAGGGCGGTGTTGCCATCATCTGCCTCATGGGTGTTGTTAAACCCAAGATCCCGCAAAAGATTTTTGATGATTCGTCGCATCGTGGAAAAATCGTCGACGATCAATATTTTCATGTTGTTATTCAACACACACTCCTCTTAAACACCCGTGGTCATCGTTACGGTTCTTTTAATCTTGCCAGTCGGCCATTCTTGCTTTCAAACGCACCAGCGCTTGAGAATGAATTTGGCACACCCGTGATTCGCTAACGCCCATGACCTCACCAGTTTCCCGCAGGTTGAGTTCTTCCTTGTAGTAGAGAGACATCACCAGCCGCTCCCGTTCCGGGAGAGACGCTATCGCGCGCGCCAACGCATCCTTAAATTTTTCCTTCTCGACATTTTCTGAAGGTCCCAGGATGCGCTCGTAGAGCCCGTCCGAGAAAATTTCATCCTTGCCGGGCAGGTCTTCAAAACTGAAAACCTTGTGGCTGGTCGCATCCTGCAGCGTCTGGTAGTAATCGTTGAGCTCCATGCCCAGCCGGGCCGCCACTTCGCCATCGCGAGCGTCGCGCCCAGACTCAGCCTCGATCTCCGCCACCGCCCGGCTAATTTCCCGCACCTTGCGGTGCAGCGAGCGCGGCGCCCAATCGCCCTTGCGAATTTCATCGAGCATCGCCCCACGGATCCGGATACCCGCATAGGTCTCGAAACTGGCCCCCTGCGAGGCATCATAGTTACGCGAGGCCTCCAACAGGCCGATCATGCCTGACTGTATCAGATCATCGATCTGCACAGACGGTGGCAATCGGCTCATGAGGTGATAGGCGATGCGTTTCACCAATGGTGCCTGTTTGCGCACCAATTCGTCTTGGAGTTGTTCGTCCAATCCAGTCGCGGCCGCCTGCTTATACTTGGCAACTTTGTTCATACGAGGGCATGCCTCCCCATCATTTCGGCTTGAATAATGCGTTCTAGAAAAAATTCGAATTGGCCATTCGCCGTAGGTGGCGTAGGCCACTTCTCGACGCTCGCCGCCAATTTAGTAAATGCCTGACTGGCTGGACTGACCGGATAGGTCGCCACCACCGAGGCCCGCCGACGCACGGCTTGGGTCACACAACGGTCGAACGGAATGGCCCCGGCATAATCCAGCGCCACCTCTAAAAAGCGCTCCGTGGCGTTGAGCAAGCGGCGAAAAATCTCCCGCGCCTCCGCCTCGGCATACACCATGTTAACCAATACGCGAAAACGCGTGCGGCGGGTGCGTTGGTTCAAAACTTTAATGGTCGCGTAGGCATCGGTAATGGACGCTGGGTTGTTACACACCACCACCAGCACCTCTTGCGAGGCCTCGCAGAACTGCAGCGCGTTGGCAGAAATACCCGCCGCGGTGTCCACGACCATGACATCCATATCGCCCTCTAATTCGCTGAAGGCGCGCATCAAACCCACCCGCTCGGCTTCACCCAAATCGGCCATCCGCTGGATGCCAGAGGCAGCCGGAACGATGCGCACGCCCGCCGGCCCTTGCATCAGGATGTCGTTGAGCGAGCAGTCGCCGTTGATCACATCCGAGAGGGTGCGCTTGGGCGACATCCCGAGCAGCACATCAATGTTGGCGAGCCCCAGATCGGCATCGAGCAGCGTTACCCGTGAACCCGCTTGCGCCAGGGCAATCGCCAAATTGATGGATACCGTGGACTTGCCCACACCACCCTTGCCACTGGTCACGGCAATGACGCGAGTGGGGCGTGGTGGTCGAGCGTTATGGAACGTTCCCATCAGTGGGGTTACCTCGCTATTCATCGGGTGAACGCCTGTTCGATCAGTGCCGCTTCTGCCGGCACCGGACGGGCATTGCCCATGCTGATCAGTTGTTGCAACAGCGCCTCCGGCGTGGCGATGTTGAGGTCGTCGGGGACTAGCTGCCCCGCCGTGGTGTAGGCCACCGGCAGTTGCGCGGCGATGACCGCCGACAGCACCGGGCCTAGGGTGGCGGCTTCGTCGAGTTTAGTGAGGCAGCAGCCTTCCAAAGGTAGGCCGTCGACCGCATCTACCACGCGTTCCAGTGCCATAAAATCGGTGCTGGCGCACAAGGTGAGGTAGGTATGCACCATGCTAGGCAGCCCAGCCAAGGTGCTGAGGGTACGTCGAAAGGCGGGATCGGCCGGCGCAAACCCGGGCAGGTCGATGATCACTAATTCGCGGTCCCGAAATTCGCTCAAGGTTTCGGGTAGTTCATCGACGCTGCGGAGCGAACGTACCGTAATGCCGACCAAGCGGCCAAAAGTCCGCAACTGCTGATGGGCGCCCAAACGCTGGTCATCGGTGGAGATCAACGCCACCTTCTGGCTGCCGTGGGTCAGGCTATAACGCCCAGCGAGCTTGCTCGCCAAGGTGGTCTTGCCCACCCCGGTGGGGCCGCACAACGCAATATGCCCGCCATGTTGCAACACCGGATCGTGGAGGCAGCTTATTCTGGCCTGCAGGGCGGCAAACATTTGCCGGCTAGCGGCAGTAAATTCTCGGTGATCTTCTACCCCGCCGACCAAACTGCGGCCCAGCTTGGGCGCAATGCCCAGTTGGGTCAGCACCCGTAACAGGCGGGCTTGGCCGGGGCTACGGTGGCCGAACTCATGCCAGGCAAAGCCCGACAATTGCTGTTCCAGCAACGATTTAATAGCGCCCAATTCGCGTTGCATCTGGACCACGGTTTCTTGACTGGTCCACAGCGGCGCTGGGGCAACCGGTGCTGGCGGCGGCGTGAGACTGACGGTCTCCGGCAGCACCTCCGGCGCACGCTCGCGGGTCCCGCGTGGGGTGAATTTTTCCAGCAGCTCTGCGTCGGGCTCGCCGATAGCGGTGAGCAGTTCCACACCACCATCGACCTTCCGGTTCGACAGGATGATGACGTCAGGCCCTTGCTCCTGGCGCACTTGCTCAAGCGCATTGCGCATATTGGCGGCGAAATACCGTCTCACCTTCATGCGTCGTCCCCCCTCAGCCAGTTAATCAGTTATTTGCGTTTAGCGCCGCGGCCCCGAGCCGTCGCCCACCGTCGCCACAATCCGGAGCTGGTTGTCGTCCGGCACCTCGTTGAAGCTGATGACATGCATCCCCTTCACGGTTTGCCGCACGAACCGCGCCAGAAACTCGCGCAGGTTGCCCGGTACCAGTAACACCGAGGGTTGGCTTGCCAGTTCCTGCTTCTCGTGTGCCTCGCGCAGCGACTGCGCAAAGCGGTTAGCGAGATTCGGTTCTATGGCTATGCCTGCCTCAGCACCACTTTCAACTGAGCGTTGCAATATCTGTTCCAACGAGTAATCGAGCGTGATTACTGGAAGTTCGCTCTCTAACCCATTGATTTGCTGAATTATTATTCTACCCATCGCCTCGCGCACCGCCGCCGTCAAGATGACGGGGTCTTGACTCTTGCCGCCACGCTCCGCCAAAACCTCCAAAATTGTTCGAATGTCGCGCGCCGGTACGTGCTCACGCAGTAGGTTTTGCATCACGCGCACCAGCAACCCTAAAGGCACCACCTTGGGCACGGCGCCTTCCACCAACTTCGGGCTGGTCTTGGCAAGGCCGTCCAACAACTGCTGCACCTCATCGTGGCCAATGAGCTCGTGGGCGTGGTCTTGAATGATCTGGCTCAGATGGGTGGCCACGACCGTGCTGGCATCGACCACCGTATAGCCGAAGGATTGCGCCTGCTCGCGTTGCTCCTCGCCGATCCACACCGCGTCGAGATTAAAAACCGGGTCTTTGATGACCACGCCACGCAGCTGGCCATAGACCTGCCCAGGATTAATCGCGAGTTCTTTCCCCGGCTGAATAGAAGCGCTGCCGATCGTCGCACCGTGGACCGTGATGCGGTAACTGGTGGGATCCAGTTCTAAGTTGTCGCGGATATGCACCGCCGGCACGAGAAAACCCAGCTCCTGCGATAATTTCTTGCGCACGCCGCGTAGCCGGCCCAACAATTGACCGTTCTGGGTGCGGTCAACCAACGGGATCATGCGATAGCCGACTTCCAGTCCGATGGCATCGATCGGCTGCACGTCGTCCCACGATAGCTCTTTGGTATCCGTCGGCGGCGGGGGCGGCGGGGGCGCCTCGAGTTCCACCAGGGTTTGGCGCTGGCGGCGTTGTGCGATCCGATAAGCCGTATAGCCGGCACCTGCGGCCATCGTCAGAAACGCGACGTTGGGCATGCCCGGGATAAGACCCAAGGTCGTGAAAATACCGGCCGTGACCCCTAGCGCCCGCGGATCCTCAAACAGCTGCGTGGTCACTTGCTGGGTCATATCGGCATCCGCAGACACCCGGGTCACGATCACCGCCGAGGCCACCGCCAGCAACAGGCCGGGGATCTGCGCCACTAAACCGTCACCGATCGTCAGCAGCGTGTAAATCCGCACGGCTTCGCCCGTCGACAGGCCATGTTGCAGCACGCCAATAATGAAGCCGCCAATAATATTGATGAACACAACGAGGATGCCGGCTATCGCGTCGCCACGGACGAACTTGCTCGCACCGTCCATTGAGCCGTAAAAATCTGCTTCCTGAGTCACTTCCATGCGGCGTTTCTTGGCATCTTCTTGGGTGAGTACGCCGGCGTTGAGGTCCGCGTCGATCGCCATTTGTTTGCCGGGCATGGCGTCCAACGTAAACCGCGCACTCACTTCAGCGATGCGCCCGGCACCCTTGGTCACCACCACAAAATTGATGATGACCAAAATGGCAAACACCACAAAACCCACGGCGTAGTTACCGCCGATGACAAAATCTCCAAACGCGTGAATGACTTCACCCGCTGCAGTCGGCCCCGTGTGTCCGTGCAACAGCACCACCCGAGTCGAGGCAATATTGAGGGCCAAGCGCAACAGCGTGGCGCCCAGCAATACCGTGGGGAAGGCGGCAAAATCGAGCGGGCGACGGGCGTAGATGCTCGCCAGGAGCACGATGATGGACAGCGCAATGTTGAACGTGAACAAGACATCCAACAGCAGCGGTGGCAGCGGCAAAATCATCATCGCGAGCAGCGCGAGCAGCATCCCCGGCACGGCGAGGCCGTTGCGCTGCAGGAGGCCTAACACCTGGCGGCTGGAGGTCATGGGGACTAACGTGGCCATAGGATTGCTCTTTGGGTCCGGGGGTAGCGGTCAGGGGCGGGCGCGTTCAATGCGCCAGCTCGGGCGGAATGGGTAGTTCAAGCGGCGGCAGCGGCTGGGCACTGCCAGGCTGGCGACGGCGCAATTGAAAAACGTAAGCCAGCACCTGCGCGACGGCCAAATACAGCCCGGCTGGAATTTCGTGATTGATCTTGGTCGTGTGATAAACCGCCCGTGCCAGCGGCGGCGCTTCCAGAATGGTAATGCCAGACTCGCGCGCAATTTCCCGAATGCGTAACGCCGTGTGGTCCATGCCTTTCGCCACCAGCTGCGGGGCCGACATCGTGGCCGGATCAAAGCGCAGCGCCACGGCGTAGTGTTCCGGATTGGTAATGACCACATCCGCCTTGGGCACTTCTTCCATCATGCGCCGGCGAGACAATTCCTGTTGGAGGCCACGGATACGCGCCTTAACCTCGGGCGAACCATCACTCTCGCGGGATTCCTCCCGTACTTCTTGGGGCGTCATGCGCTGGTTACGCGCGTGACTCCACAGCTGAAACGGCACATCGATCAGCGCAATCAGCACGGTGCCGGCAGAAACTATCAAAAACGCCTTGAACGCCAACTCGCCAGTGGCCGCAAACGCAGTCCCGATCGGCATGCTGGCAAGCTGGCTGATAGCCGCCGAGTCGTGCCACATACTGGCCAGCCCCACGCAGAGCAATAGCGAAAATTTGAGGAAGGCCTTGCCGAGCTCCACCAGACTTTTAACGGAAAAAAGCCGCTTAACGCCGGCTAGCGGATCGATACGCTGCCACTTAAATTCCAGCGCCTCGGTCGAAAAATTCCAGCCCCCTAACGCCACTCCGCCAGCAACCGACACCAGCGCGGCCACTATCAGGAACGGCGAGAGTGAAGTCAGGACGGCCATGAGCGCCTCGCGCATCGCCGCCAGCACGTCTGCGTCGGTCATCTGCAGCCCGCGTTCAACGCGAAAATCTGCCCGCATCGCCCGCTGGATATTACCGATGAAGCGATCAGAGGAAGTCCACAACACCGTCGCGGCGGCCATCAGCAACAAGGTCGTACCGAGCTCGCGGGACCGCGGCACCTCCCCGCGTTCGCGGGCTTGGGCAAGGCGTTTAGCACTGCCCTCCTCCGTGCGTTCCTGACCGCTTTCTGATTCTTGTGCCACGTTTTATTGCCTGTGCAGCACTTCGTAGGCGGCGGTAAATCCTGCGCCAAAGATCGCTTCCATCTGCTCCGCCAGGATGCCGGACATCATGAGCAGCACCACCACGCCGAACAAAATCATGATGGGGAAACCAATCGAGAAAATATTGAACTGCGGAGCGGAGCGGGCAATTATCCCGAATACCAGATTGACGATCAGCAAGGCGGCGATAGCCGGCAGCATCAGAGAAATCCCCATCCCCAGCAGTTGCCCTATCCAATCGATCACAAATGCCAGCGCCGCGCGGGTGATGCCCTGGGTACCGAGTGGCATCAGGGTGAAACTGTCGACCAGTAGTTCAATCAACTGCAGGTGGCCGTTAAAAGCAAAAAACATCAACGTGCCCAGAATGACGTAAAGCTGCGACACCACCGGTACTTGGGCACCAGAAGCTGGGTCAACCATCGCGGCAAACCCTAAGCCCATTTGTTGCGCCACAATTTGCCCGGCGAATTCAAACACCAGAAAAATTGATCGCAATACGAGCCCGAGGGTGCAGCCAATCAGCACTTGCTGCACGGCGATCACCAACCCAGCCGGGCTGAGCAGCGGCTCCGTGGGCACCAGCATGCCGCTTAGCGGCACTAGGATGATCGTCAACGCTACGGCAAAAACCAGCCGCACCCGCCCGGGCAACGCCCGTGTCCCCAGTACCGGCGCGGTCACCACAAAAGCGCTGATGCGCAAAAAAGGCCACAAAAAAGCGGCCAGCCAAGTCATGAATTGGGTTTCAGTGATGGCCAGCATGTGCAGACTTCAATGCACCAGCGAGGGAATGAGCGCAAACAACTGAGTGGTGTAGTCGGTGAGCAGGCGCAGTAAAAAAGGCCCACCCAGCACGAGCACCACGGCGGTTATCAGCAGCTTGGGGATAAAACTCAGGGTGCTTTCGTTGATTTGGGTTGCCGCCTGCAGCACACCAATCACCACACCCACCACTAGCGCGGGAATCAGCAGCACCGCCATCATCATCAGCGTGAGTTCTAGCGCTCCCCGGCCTAAGGTGACCACCAGTTCGGGCGTCATGTCGCGAACTCCCAGTCCGGCCTTAGGTGTAGAAACTGGCGGCGAGCGAGCCCACGATGAGCGCCCAACCATCCACTAGCACGAATAACATTAATTTGAATGGCAAGGAGATGATGAGCGGAGAGAGCATCACCATACCCATCGACATCAGCACACTGGCGACGACCAAATCGATGATGAGAAACGGCAGAAAAATCAGAAAACCGATTTGGAATCCGGTCTTGAGTTCGCTAGTCAGAAAAGCCGGCACCAGCACCGTTAGGGGCGTTGCGGCGGGTTCTGGAATATCACCCTGCGCCGCCATATCGGCAAACAAGCGCAGGTCGGTTTCACGGGTTTGCGCCAGCATGAATTCGCGTATCGGCACCTGCGCTTTTTCGAGTGCTTCGTTCATGCCAATTTTTTCTTCCATGTAGGGCGTGACGGCATCCGCGTGGATGCGATCGATCACGGGGGCCATCACGAAGGCGGTCATGAATAACGCCAGGGCAATGAGCACCTGACTGGAAGGTGTCTGCGCGGTGCCCAACGCCTGCCGCAAAATGGACAGCACGATGATGATGCGGGTGAAGGCGGTCATCGCGAGCAGAATGGACGGCAGCAACGTGAGCGCCGTCATCAACAACAAAACTTGTAACGTCAGGGTGTAGGTCTGGCTGCCATTGGCATTGGTGGTGACCGACAGCGCTTCTAGCCCCTGTTGGGCATGCGCAGGCAAGGTTAACAAGAGCGCCAGCAGCGCCAGCCAGCGGATCATGGCGTGGGGGTCTCGACCCGTGCGGCGTGGGTGGCCGCGTGCAGCGCGCTGGCGAATTCTGGGTGCGCCGGCGTCGACAACACATGGAGGCGCCGCAGTTGGCCGCCCGCCACACCCAGCAGGACCCGCTCACCGTCTACCTCCACCAATAGCAGGCGTTCGCGGGTGCCTAACGAGAGCGCGTCCACCACTCGCAAATGTCGGCCGGTTGATCCTTTGGCCAAACGCAGCCGCTGCGCGCCCCAGGCCAAACCGCCGATGAGTAACAACACCAACAGCAAGGAGCCGGTGACCTGACCCAGTTCACCCAAACCCACGGGCAGCGCCGATGCCGGCGCCGACGGTGGCGCCGCGTGCGCGGTGATCGGGACCAGTAACAGCAGCCAGCGCCGCGTTAGTGCCAAAGCTTGAGGGGTACGGCACATCATTTAGCGGAGCTTCTTCACGCGTTCCTGCGCACTCACGACGTCGGTTAGACGGATGCCGAACTTCTCGTTCACCACCACCACCTCACCGTGCGCCACCAGCGTGCCGTTGATCATGACGTCCAGCGGTTCGCCAGCCAGTCGGTCCAATTCCACCACCGAGCCCTGATTGAGCTGCAGTAAGTTACGGATGCTCAGCCGCGTTTTGCCGATCTCAACCGACAACATCACCGGAATATCGAGAATGGAATCGAGATCAGCGATTTTCCCGCCGTGTTCACCCGTGGGCTGGAACGACTCCATCTGAGCTGGCGCAAAGGCCGAACTCGGCGCCGCTGACGGAATCGGCTTGGGGCCGGCCTCCGCTGCGCGCTGCTCGGCGAGCGCTGCCGCCCAATCGTCCTCGTCGGTGTTATCGGTACCACTCATGTCATCGCTCCAAGTTCTTTGTGTCGCGGGGTTAGTTCTGAATGCCGCAACATTTCAACCACCTTCAACGCGTAGTTACCCCGCGACTGCCCATAGCGGGCGCGGAAAATCGGGATGTCGTCCACACAGGCCGTCAGGAAGTCGGGCATATCGATACCCAGAATATCGCCGGGTTTAAACGCCAGCACATCGCGCACGGTGACTTCGGCCGTCGCGATGGTTGAGCTAATTTCAACCGGGGCTAGTTTTACTTCGTCTTGGAGTAAGTCGCTCCAACGGTGGTCTTTTTCGGCCACGTCGCTTTGAATGCCGGCGTCTAGCAAATCGCGGATAGGTTCCACCATGGAGTAGGGCATGGTGACGTGGAGATAACCCGCGCCGCCTTCGAGATCAATATGAAAAGTGGACACCACCACCACTTCACTCGGACTGACAATATTGGCGTACTGCGGATTGATTTCAGCCCCTACATATTCGAACTGCAGCGGCACGATGGGCTCCCAAGCTTCGGCGAGCGAACTAAAGCACATGTCCATCAAGCGCCGAACAATGCGCATTTCGGTCCCCGTGAAATCGCGCCCTTCGATTTTGGTATGGAAACGTCCATCACCACCAAAGAAACAATCCACCAGCGAAAAAACCAATTTAGGATTGCACACGATGAGTGCTGAACCGCGCAGCGGCTTAATCTTGATGACATTGAGGTTGGAGGGCATCAGCAGCGAATGGACGTACTCGCCAAACTTCACCATCTGAATGCCTTCTACCGAAATAACCGGCGAGCGACGCAGCATGTTGAACAAATGCACGCGCAAATTGCGGGCAAAACGCTCGTTGATCATTTCCAGCGTGGGCATCCGCCCCCGCACGATGCGATCTTGCGTCGCGAAGTCGTAGCTCCGCGTGCCGTCGGGCGAAAGCGCAGCGTCCGCTTCGGTGTCGATGTCGCCGCTGTCGACGCCCGACAGCAGCGCATCAATTTCGTCCTGGGAAAGAAGGTCATTACTGGCCATGGTGGTAGTGCGCCGGCTACTGCATCACGAGGCTGGAGAAGAACAAATCTCCAATGCCTTTGCCGACTTTGGCCCCGGCCACTTTGGTCATCACCGCCTGCACTTCCGCTAATGCGTCCGCGCGCAGCTTTTCCTTACCGTCGGGCGTCATCAGCTGTTCAAAAACCTGGCGGCTAAACAGCATGACCAGCGCGTTGCGCACGGCGGGCAGATTTTCTTTGATGGCGGCCTGCACCTTGGGCGACTTGGCCATCAGGCTGATTTCAGCCTTCAGAAACTTGGTGCGCTTTTTATCGTCTAGAAAATTGACGATAAACGGCGGGGCCAGCGAGACATAGGCCGAGGGCTTTTCTTCGCCCTCTTTGGCCTCCCCTTCCGCAGCCGCCTCCTCCGGGGCTGCTTCTTCTTCGGCGTCGGCGTCTGCCGGCGCCTCGGCGTCCTCAGCTTCTGCGCCCTCAGCTTCTGCGTCTTTGGATTTGGCGGCCGACGCGGGTTCTGACTTGCCGCCAGTCAGCAGCAGGGTGACGCCCACGCTAATCCCGACCAAGCTCAGCACGCCCACGACGAGCAGTGCGATCATTTTCTTTTTGGAACCGCTGGGGGCGGCGACGGGTGCATCGGCCATGCTGATCTCCTCTTTGTTGGAGACCCACCAAGCAAACAACATGCCGAAATTAAATATTCTTTTAATTCAATATTTTAGATTTTCTTGTGGCCCAATTTGCCAGCACTTTGACTCACTCGCCGCCAGTTTCACCGCTGCCGCGACGGGGTCTTGACGCGCGCCGCCCGGCTCAAGCGTAGGCATCGATCAGGCCGACCCGCCGCAATAACGTGGGGGTCTCGGTGGCGGCGTCAAAGGACGCCTCGCCCCCCTGACGCTGCCCTATCAGCCAGTCGCTGCGGACTTGGCCCTGCAGGGATTGTTCGCGTTGCGGTAATTGGGAAAATACGCCCGCATCATTCAGCCGCACCCCGGCGGAATCCATCAGCTCGCGCAGCCGAGGTAAGGCTTCTTGAATAGTCTCGCGCGCCAGCCCACTGGCGGCCGCAATTTGTACGCTGGCCTCGTTCTGGTGGAAGGTAATCCGGACATCAATGGGCCCCAATTCTGGCGGGTTGAGCGACATCTGGGCTTGCTGGATACCATTTTGAGCCAAGACCACGACCTGCTGCCCAAAGCCCTCCGCGAAGCGCGGCGTCTGTAGCGGTAACTGTGTATCGAGGTGCAGCACCCCGGTGGCAGGACGCTCGTGCAGGGCCGCCGCCTGCGCTGTTTGCTGGGGGGTCCAGCCAACGGCGGGGGTAACGCTGGTATCTAGGCCTGGGGCATCGAGGTCCAGTGGCGAGCCACCCGATAAGGACGCATCCAACTTAAAGGCAGGTGGGGTTGGCCCCACGGGATCAGCGTCGGGCGCCACCGAAGCGTCGTCCAAGGGCGGACCGGCCGGTGCCACGGCGGGCCCTGCGGCGCGGTTGGCGGGGCCAGCAGTGGCCAGTGACTTGCTCGAGAATTGGCTGGGCGCGGTAGCCGAAAACTGCGCTGCGATGCGCGCATCTGGTCGCAACTGGGTGGCGGTGACCGCGGCGAACGCGCGGGGTAGCTCCACAGGTAAATTTAAGACGCTGGCGATCACCGCGGTCGCGCCGAGATCACCGGCACTGGCCGCTGCGAGCGCGCTGGCGTCGGCCAGAGCGTCCGCCACGGTGCCGGCCGCGGCGTCGGTCAAGGTGTCGGCCACGACACCGGTCAAGGCGTCGGCCATGGCGTTGCCCACGACACCGGTCGCAACGTCGGTGATGGCGTCTGGCGCGGCAACCCGCGGCAATTCGGGAACCACCGTTGCCGCCTCCGGGTCGTTCTTTGCCGCATCCGCCGCCCGGGTCTTGTCGAGGGCTTTCAGTGTTGAGCCGAAATCTCGCGCCTCGCCGCTCGCCGAATTCGCACTATCCCGTTGGATTGATGGCGTTTTGTCGATCTGGGGCGCGCTCACGGGCGGTGGGTTGGTAATCGCGTTAGACATAGTCACGGGTTCCGTGTTGGGTGCATGACTGATAGATTGCAACGCCTATGCCAACCTTTTTTGGACCCCCCACGATGAACCCACGCGCTGCTGACGCGGGCTTTAAAACACCCCGGCGGATCCTCGTCACCGGCGGGGCCGGTTTCCTTGGATCTCATTTGTGTGAGCGTCTGTTAGCACGGGGCGACGATGTCCTCTGCGTCGATAACCTCTTTACGGGCTCGAAAGACAACTTGCTTCAGCTGCACAGCCAACCGCGGTTCGAATTCTTGCGCCACGACGTCACCCAGCCGCTGCACGTCGAAGTGGATGAGATCTACAACCTCGCCTGCCCCGCCTCGCCGGTGCACTACCAGCACAACCCTGTGCAAACGATCAAAACCTGCGTGCACGGGGCCATTAATATGCTCGACCTCGCCCTGCGCACGGGCGCCAAAATTCTGCAGGCGTCCACCAGCGAGATCTACGGCGACCCCGATCAGCATCCGCAAGTCGAAAGCTATTGGGGTCACACCAATCCGATTGGTCTGCGCGCGTGCTACGACGAAGGGAAACGCTGTGCCGAAACGCTGTTCTTCGATTACCACCGACAGTACGGCGTCGCCATTAAAGTGGCTCGAATCTTTAATACCTATGGGCCACGCATGCACCCTAACGATGGCCGGGTGGTGTCTAATTTTATTGTGCAGGCGCTGCGCAACCAGCCCATCACGCTGTACGGCGACGGCCAGCAAACCCGTTCTTTCTGTTACGTTGAGGACCTCATCGAGGGACTCGTTGCCCTGATGGATACGCCGGCCGCCGTCATTGGGCCCGTGAATCTAGGCAACCCCAACGAATTTACCATCGCCCAACTGGCCGAGTTGGTGATAGAGCTCACCGGCTCACACACCCAGCTGAGCTATCACCCATTGCCCAGCGATGACCCCCGGCAACGCTGTCCTGACATCACCCTGGCGCACGACACCTTGGCGTGGACACCGCACATTCCACTACGCGAGGGCTTAGCCCGTACCATCCGTTATTTCGATACCCTGCTGACGCACGGCGACGACGCGCGCGGCAATCACCCAGGAGCCTGAAAATGGACGTAAAAGATGCAGTTGGCACCCGTAAAGTCTTTGAGGACGAAAACCTCATTATTTGGGAATTTGAACTAGAACCAGGCGCCACCACCCCCTGCCACACCCACCGGCTGGATTACGTGTTTTATGTGCTGGATGGCACGCGCCTCGAAGTTTTTGATGCGAACGACCAACCGTTAGGGGGCTTCGACGCTCTCGCGGGCGCGAGTTTCGCCTTTCATTGCACCAACGGTGAGCTTATCTCCTCTGACGACAAAGGCTTGCGGGTGCCTGCCACTCACAGCGCACGCAACGCTGGGACCACCCGTTACCGGGAAATTCTAGTGGAAAAAAAGCGTCCAGCCGTCGCGGCTTAACCTGACTTGCCGGTGCTCAAGGTCGCGGCGGTCGGTCGTCAATTTCACGTTGCAGCGCGCGTTCAGCACGGGTTTCTTCCTCCGTGCGAGCGCGCTGCGCCACTTTGTTCATCAACAAAGCACGGCGGCGCTGCTCCATCCACACGGCGCGCTCGCGTTCGCAATTGCTCTCCGCCAGCTTTTTTTTGCGTTCGATCAGCGCCAAGGCTTCTTCGATGCGGCCCACAAACAAGCGCAATTTCTGCACTTGATAGCCACCCACCGCGGGCGCGCCGGCTTCGCGCAACGGGCGTAGATATTCATCCCGATACCCTTGCAGGTCGCCAATCTGCCGTTCCAGCCGGGACACTTCTTCGGTGGCCCGTGCCAGTGCTTGGGCTGAGATCTGCTCGGCAGTCGCCGAGAGATTGGCCAAGCGCTGTACACGTCCCGATTTTTTCACAGCACCCCGCCAACGCTCACGCCGCAGTCGGGAAAATTTTGTTCAGCATGTCGAGCGCATCGGCACTACCCACGGATTGGTCCGGATCTTGACGCATAAAAGCGGTGAGCACGCCCCGCAATGCCACGGCACGATCCAGCTCTGGGTTAGTCCCCGCCTGATAAGCGCCCACATTAAAAAGATCCTGATTTTGCTCGTAGAGTGAATAGTAGTGTCGAAATTTTCGGGCCTGGGCCAGATGCTCGGGGGTGGTCACCATATTCATCACCCGACTAATAGAGGCTTCGATGTCGATAGCGGGATATTGTCCGCGTTCGGCCAGCGGGCGCGCCAGTACGATATGGCCATCGAGAATCGCCCGGGCGTTGTCGGCCACTGGGTCGTTGTTGTCGTCACCTTCGGTCAGCACCGTATAAAACGCCGTAATGGAACCCCGGCCATTCACGCCCATCCCAGCCCGCTCCACTAACTGTGGCAGACGCGCAAACACCGAGGGCGGATAACCGCGGGTCGCCGGCGGCTCGCCAATGGTGAGCGCAATTTCGCGCTGGGCCTGGGCGTAGCGGGTGAGAGAATCCATGAGCAGCAGCACATGCTTACCCTGATCGCGAAAATATTCGGCAATCGCGGTGGAGATAGTCGCCCCATGCATGCGCATCAGCGGCGGGTTGTCGGCTGGGGTGGCCACCACCACCGCGCGCGCCAAGCCCTCGGGGCCCAGAATGTCATCAATGAATTCTTTGACTTCGCGACCGCGTTCACCCACCAAGCCCACCACGATCACATCGGCTTTGGCATACCGCGTCATCATGCCCAACAGCACGCTCTTACCCACGCCGCTCCCGGCAAACAGGCCAATACGCTGGCCTCGCCCCACCGTCAGCAAGGCGTTAATAGACCGCACGCCAACATCCATGGCCTCCCGGATGGAGCCACGTTGGAGCGGGTTGAGCGGTACGCCGGCCAAGGACTGACGTTCGTCGGCAACCAGCGGCCCGCGGCCATCGATGGGCTGGCCGTTGCCATCGATCACGCGCCCTAACAAGCCCGGCCCAACCGCCACCTCACCGGCCCCACCGTAGGGAATAACCCGCGCGTTAGGCGCCAGTCCCTGCGTATTGCCAGTGGGCATGAGAAACAGACTTTCCCCATCGAAGCCCACCACTTCGGTATCAACCTGCCCGCCCAAGCGGTTCATCACCACGCAGCGATCGCCAATCGCCGCCTCGCAGCCCACCGCCTCGAGCGTCAGACCGACCATCCGCGTGAGTTTTCCCTCCACCAACAGACGGGGTGGCTCGGCAAGCCGCGCCGCGCGTGTCGCGAGCGCCGGTAGCCAACGCTCGGCTGGCGAGCGCTCAAGGCTCACGGTCGCTCTCCCGATCGCCGCCCAACATGCGCGAAGCAATCGCCGCCAATCGCGACTCTACCGAGGCGTCGATGCGCGAGACATCGGTTTCCACAATACAGCCGCCACGGGTCATCAGGGGGTCCGCTTCTAGGCGCCAACTGCGGGTGTCCTCACCCAACGCAAACGCCGCTTGGATGAGATCGGCATCTTCCGGATGAAGGCGAATGCGCGCAGCGCGCGGGGCCACCGGCAAATGGCGCATGGTTTCTCGCACCACCCCCACAATTTCGCCAGGATTAGCCCTCAGTTCTCGTCGCACCACATGGCGCGCGATGAGGACGGCCAAATCAGACACGGCCTCGATCACCGCCGCATCGACTTCAGCCAACGGTTGGCCTAGTTGGTCCATGATGCCAGCGAGCCGCACGGCCAGTGCTTGCGCCTCTTGCAGCCCACGGGCGCGGCCTTCGTCGTGCCCCTCGGCGTAGCCTTTCGCATAGGCTTCGGCGTAGGCCAGACGTCGCAATTCAGCGAGCTCCGGCCCCACAGGGACGGGCGGGGGCTCGGCCGCTTTGGCCGCCTGTCCGGCGATCGGCCCGGCCATCTGGGGCAGCGCGAAACGCACGGCACCGCTGGCTTGGTCGGCCGGCGTAATGCGGGAGGTGGCCATTTAAACCATGGCCTCGCTGCCCGCACCGCCCAGACTAATTTGACCCTCGTCGGCCAGACGACGCGCGATCGTAATGATGTCCTTCTGCGCCGTCTCGACGTCCGAGAGTTTCACCGGGCCGCGGTTTTCCAAGTCCTCGCGCAGCGTGTCACCGGCCCGTTGCGACATATTCTTGAAGATTTTCGCTTTGATATTGTCGTCGGTACCTTTGAGCGCGAGCACGAGGTTGTCGGTGGAGATTTCGCGCAACAACATCTGAATACCCCGGTCGTCGACCTCGATGAGGTTATCAAAGGTGAACATGAGGTCCTGAATTTTACCGGCGAGATCGGGATCGTGTTCCGTGATCGCGTCAGAAATTCGCGCCTCGAGACTGCGGTCAACGAAGTTAAGAATATTGGCCGCGCATTTAAGCCCACCCATGCCGGCATTCTGACCCTGAGCACCACCGCGCAGCTGAATTTCCAGCATATCGTTGAGCTCCTGCATCGCCGCCGGCTGCACGCCATCCATGGTCGCCACCCGCATCATGAGGTCGCCGCGGGTGTTTTCGGGCAGCGCGCCCAGCACCTGCGCGGCTTGATCGCTGTCCAGATAAGACAACACGATGGCGATAATTTGCGGATGTTCAAAGCGTATGAGTTCGACCACGCTGCGCACATCCATCCATTTCAGGGACTCCAAGCCTTTGGTCGATCCGCCGATGAGAATGCGGTCGATCATGCTCTTCGCTTTTTCCTCGCCCAGCGCATCGTTTAAAACCTTACGGATGTAGTCGTCGTTACCGATGCCCAATGAGGTCTGGCGCTGGATGTCCACGACAAATTCATCGACTGAGGTCTTAACCATTTCGCGCGACACATTCTGGAGCGCGGCCATCGCCGTGCCGATTTTTTGCACTTCGCGCGGCCCAAGAAATTTGATCACCTGAGCGGCCGCGGTCTCGCCGAGCGTCATCAGCAGTATTGCCGCTTTCTCCACACCCGTCAGAGCAACTTTTTCTTCAGCCATGGCTCAATCTCCTATCCATTCTTTGACGACTTGCGCCGCGACCCTTGGATCTTGCGCCACGATTTGTTTCACCTGCTCCAGATTGTCGTGCATGCTCCCGGGCATCGTGAGCGGCGTCACCTGCGGCCCCGCCAAGGCCGGCACAGCAGCGCCGCCGGGTGCGGCGAGACCCAGCGGCGCACCGCTCGCGGCATCGGCGAGGGTCGCAGCGACCGGCTTAGCCAGCAGCGACTTCACCGCAGGGCGCAGCAAACCAAAGAATAAAGCCAGCACGAACAGGCCGCCCGCAGCCTGCTTACCTACTTCCCACAGCCACGGCTGTTTCCACAAGGGCTGGGCGGGCAGCGGTTCTGGGGTTGGCGGCTCGACAAAAGCGGTCGTCGTCACACTCACGATGTCGCCCCGCGTGGCATCAAAGCCAATCGCGTCTTTGACCAACTGCGTCATGCGCTCCACGTCGACTTTCGGCGCCAAAACGGGCACCGGCGGCGGCTTGCTGCCATCCTGGGTTGTCGCCGCATCCGCACCCTCGGCCACTGGCGCCACTGGCGCCACGGGCGCTGGCGGCGGCAGCCGCAACACTACCGCGACCGAGAGGCGTCGGATGGTGCCCAGCGAAGGTTTGGTGTGGCTGATAGTGCGATCGAGTTCGTAGTTGCGCGTGGTTTGGTTGCGCTTCGTGGAAGGCGTGGTGGCCTTGGTCTGATTAGCGTTCGCGTTTGCGGGGGCCGCACCGGGGGCCGCACCCGGCGCGGGGGGCACCGCCACTTCAGGTGCCGTCGCTTCACCAGGGGGCGCGTTCGACAGCGCGCCGGGCACGCCGCCCGAACCGCCACCTACCCGTTCTTCTTCCAGCGTGCGCTCGCTGCGCACCGAAGGCAGATCGGGGTTAAAGCTCTCGCGGGTTTCCTCGGACGCGGTGAAATCTAGATCCGCCGTGACTTCAGCGCGCACCCCATCAGGCCCTACGAACGGCGTCAGGATGACTTCGATACGATCCGCATAAGATTGCTCGAGCTTGCGGGAGTAATCGAAGCGGCGGGAGGTAAGCGCCATACCCTCGTCACTTTTTTCTTCCGTCAGCAAATTGCCGCGGCTATCGACTAACGTCACCCGTGAGGCCGGCAAATTGGGCACGCTGGCCGACACCAAATGCGTGATCGCGGAAACTTGCGCTGGTTCTAGGCCGCGTCCCCCAAAGAGATCCACGATCACCGAAGCGCTGGGTTCGCGTTTAATCCGCGAAAACACCGATTCGGTGGGCAAAGCCAAATGCACCCGTACGCCGCGCACATTGTCGATACGCCCGATGGAGCGTGAGAGTTCGCCTTCCATTGCGTGCTGGTAGCGCGCTTTTTCCATGAACTGGCTGGTGCCAAAACCCTGCTCTTCGTTGAGCATTTCGAAGCCACGCGAGGCGCCCTTGGGCAAACCGGCGGCAGCCAATTGCAGGCGCGCGTCGTCGGCTTTACTCGCCTCGACCAACACCGCCCCAGAGCCTGGTTCGATGCGATAAGGCGTCTGGGAGCTTTTGAGTGCCTCCACAATTTGCGTCAGGTCACGGTCCGACAGGTCGGAGTACAGCATGGTGAAGTGCGGTGTGCGCGACCACATCACCACGTACACGCCCAACGCTACCGCGGCCGCGATACCCACCAAAACTCCCCCTTGGCGTAACAACGCCATGGGGGAGTTTTGTTGGACAAAAATCGTTGCTTCGGCCATTTGTTACCTCTTCACTCAGGGACTCGGAATGACGGCGACCACGCGTTGTGCGGCGCCATCAGATGGGCATGTTCATGATGTCTTGGTAGGCGCTCACGAGCTTATTACGCACTTGAGTCACGGCCTGAAAAGCCACGTTGGCCTTCTGCCCCGCCACCATCACCTGCGAGAGATCCACGTTGGGATCGCCCTTTTCAAATCTTTCCGACAACGACCGCGCGGTTTTTTGGCTGGCATTCACGCCGTCGAGCGCACTTTTGAGCACTTGGCCAAAATCCACGCCGCCGGCAGCAGGTGCCGCCGGGGGGCTGAGTTCGCCAATCCCCTGCGCGCGAGCCGCCAAGGCGCGCATCTGTAACAACAAGCCACCGTGGTCAATCGTGTTCATAGCCGCACTCCTGATGCCTGTTCATTGCCCCGGTACCTCGACACCTGATTCCCGCAGCTTGGCCAGCTTGTAGCGCAGTGTGCGGGGGCTGATGCCAAGTTTTTCGGCCACATATTTGCGGCTGCCATGACCTTCCTCCAACGCATCGAGGATCAAGCGTCGTTCGTGGTCGCGCAGCCCATCGCCTAAGGAATCCTGCGCCTCATCCAGCGTCGTAAGCTCCTCCGTGGTAGACACTATCGGGAGCTGGTGCGCCATCACGCCAGGTTCGAAAAGCAGGTCCTGTGCCTCAACGATCGCGCCGCTGTGGATGACCAAAGCGCGCTGCATGATGTTGTCGAGTTCTCGGACGTTGCCGGGCCAGCGCCAGGCGGTCAGCGCGGCCGCGGCACCCGCGCTCAGGTTGGGTGCCGACATTTGACTCTGCGCCGCCGTCCGCGCCAACAAAAAGCGGGCTAGCGGTACGATGTCGGCGGGCCGTTCGCGCAGCGGTGGTACGGCCAAGGGAAAAACATTCAGGCGGTAGTAGAGATCTTCGCGGAAGCGGCCAGCCCGCACTTCGCTGATCAGATCCCGGTTGGAGGTTGCCACTACCCGCACGTCCAGCTTGATGAGCTCTTGACCGCCTAATCGCTCGACCACTCTTTCTTGCAGCACTCGCAACAGTTTCGCCTGCAGAGGCAAACTCATTTCTGACACTTCATCTAGCAGCAAACTGCTGCCTTGAGCTTGTTCAAACTTGCCGGGATACGCTTTGTAGGCGCCGGTGAAAGCGCCCTTTTCGTGGCCAAACAAAATGGCTTCCAGCATGTTTTCAGGAATCGCCGCGCAGTTGATCGCAATGGGCTCGCGGGCCGCACGCGAGGAATGCTGGTGGATGAACCGGAAGAAAACTTCCTTACCCACGCCCGACTCACCGGTAATCAAAACCGTTGCATCGGTGGCGGCCACCCGGCGCGCCAGTTCCAGCACGCGCAGGGTGAGCGGATCGGCGGCGAGCATGTCGCGCTCCCCCAACACGGCCACCGGCTTGGGCAACCACTGGTCTAGCCCGGCGAATAGGACTTCCGCCTCGAAAGGCTTAACGAGGTAATCGGTGGCGCCCAGACGCATGGCATCGATGGCGCTTTGGATCGTCCCGTGGGCCGTCATCAGGACAAACGGCAGCGTGCGCTGGCGGCGGCGCAGTTCGCGCAGCAGAGTCAGCCCGTCCATCGGCGCCATTTGGAGATCAGAAATCACCAGATCCACCGCGGTGTTTTCCAGCCCACGCAGGCATTCCGTGCCGTCCTGAAACGCCAGCACGCGCAAGCCAGCCAGTTCTGCGGTTTCGCACAGCGCGTCGCGCAATGCATCGTCGTCTTCCACAATGGCAATGACGGGGCGATTGTTCATGCGGGCACCTGCGCGCTGTGCTGTTGGGTATAGGTTGGCAGCGAGAATTCGAAACAAGCGCCACCCAGGTAGTCGGCATCTAAGCCTAGCTCGCCGCCATGGGCACGCGCGATGGCCTGCGCTACCGACAGTCCCAGCCCGGTGCCACCGCGACGGGTGGTGTGGAAGGGCTCGAAAATATGCGCACGTTCGGCCGGTGGCACACCCGGGCCGTTATCCATGAAACGTAAGGCGACAAACTCGCCCAAAGCGGCGACAACCACGCGCAACTGGCAGCTCTCGCCCACGATTTGGCGGCTGTTTGCCACCAGATTCAGCAGGCTGCTCAGTAAGGCATCGGCGTTGCCATAAATTTGCAGTGCGGCGTGCTCCGCGGCGCATTCGACCTGCAGTTCGCCCGGGGCCAGAATTGGAGCAGCCTCCAGTTGCAGGCGCGCCAGCAGCGTGGCGAGGCTGATGGCCTGTGCATCGACCAGCGTGCCACGCGCAAAGCTCAGCATGTTCTCAACCAGACGGTCGAGCTGACGCAGGGATTCCAATACCCGGTCGGCCGCCCGGCGCTGGGGCGCGGGCAGCCCGTGAAAACGGGCCAAGGGGCCTAGCGCCAGCAGGGCTGCGGCCAGCGGCGTACGAATTTGATGAGCGAGCGCTGCGGCCATTTCGGTTTTGGCCGACAGGCGCCGGTGGTGCGAGAGTTGCTCTTGAAGGCGGCGGGTTTCGCTCACGTCCTTGATGAGCAAAATTTGGCCCGGCTCGTGTGTCAGCGCTTGGGTAGCAACGTTTACCCGGCGGCCATCCACCAACGAGACGTCATGGCCATCGTCCCAGCGTGGCGCGAAGGCGCGGCGGACCACTTCAAACCAAGCCTCGCCCACTGCCAGCGCACCGAGGAGTTCCACCGCCACCGGATTGGCTTGGGTCACCCGTCCCTGAGCATCCAACACCACGACTCCGGCGGGTAATGCGCCCAACAGTGTCTCCAAGCGCAGCGCCAAACGATCGCGTTCGGCCAGCACCTGTTCATCTGAATGCTGGCTCGACGAAACCGCCGCGGCCGCAAGTGCTGCCTGACGCTCGGCCGGCGCACGCGCAGGTGCCGCAGACAGCCCGGAGGTCGTTTTGAGAACGGGGGTGGTGGTGACTAATTCTGGGCCCATGGCGGGCGTTGCTCCCTTTGGCGACTATCGCTGCCAGAGGTTTAGCAAAGAGCATGCCACGCAGATGATGCGCCAGTTTTAGCGGGGGCCTGCTCGGCAACATACTGATCTTAAACATCCGCCCCCATCAGACCCCGTTAAGGCGGCGTGGCGGGCTTAGGTTCTGTCGCCGAAAACTGACGACCGGACCGGGATGGCGTCAAGGACCTGTCATGTCCTCTTGGCGCCCCAAGCCCAGCTTGCGCATTTTCTCCACCAGCGTTGTGCGCCCCATCTGCAGACGCTTCGCCGCGTGCGCCACCACCCAGCTTTCTTCTTCCAACGCCTGAATAATCAGATTGGACTCAATTTGGGTGAGGTGTTCTTTGAGATCAATCCCGCTACGCGGCAGGCGGGCCGCACCGGTTTCGGCCAGCGGCAGGGGCAGCGGCAGCGCCAGCGCTAGCACCTCGCTAACCGGCGGCGCTGGCGGCACATAGCCATTGCCTCGATATTTTTCGGGTAAGTCCTGGGTGTCAACCAAGCCATGGGGATACAGGATGGCCAGACGCTCCACCAGATTCGCTAATTCCCGCACATTGCCGGGCCAGCCGTAGGTCGACAACCACTCCACCGCGGCGTGGGTGAAGCGAATAGTGCCGCGCCCCTCATGGCCAAGCCGGGTCACCAAATCGTTGACCAGCAGCGGCAGATCTTCTGCCCGATCGCGCAGCGGTGGGGTTTCAATGGGGAATACATTCAAGCGATAGAACAAATCTTCACGGAACCGGCCATCCAAAATGGCCTGTTCGAGATTCACGTGGGTGGCGGCGATAATTCGCACGTTCACCGAAATACTCTTGTTACTGCCCACGCGTTCGAAGCTGCGTTCTTGCAGCACCCGGAGTAGTTTCACCTGCATCGGCAGGCTCATATCACCAATTTCATCGAGAAACAGCGTGCCACTGTCGGCCATTTCAAAACGGCCTTGGCGCGAGGTGATAGCCCCGGTAAACGCGCCTTTCTCGTGCCCAAACAATTCGCTTTCTAGCAAATCGGGTGGGATCGCGCCGCAGTTGAGCGGCACAAAAGGCTTGGTGCGGCGTGTGGAATGGTGGTGGATATGACGCGCCACCACTTCTTTCCCAGTGCCTGATTCCCCCGTGACCAACACGTTGGCATCGCTCTTGGCGACCATTTCTATCATGTTGCGCACCCGTTGGATGCCCAAGCTGCCACCAACCAAATTCCGAAACAGCTCCGAGTTGCGCGGGGCCCCACTTGGCTGCCGGCTTTCACGATACAGCACGATTTTTTGCAGAATTTTTTCGAAATGAAGGTGCCGTAGGGGCAACCGCAACCGGCCGACGATACGGTTTTCTAGCTCGGCTAAAATTTCTGGGTTGAGTTCGCAGGGCTCGAGCACGACCAGCGGTGTGGCGGGGTCGAGATCACGGAGTTTTTCGCCCACGCGCTGAGTGGCAGCCTCTGAACCACATTGGCCAAGCATCAGCAGATAGGGTGGCTCGCCGGCACCGAGTAGCGCCGACCAATCGGCGTCCACCGTGAGTTGGCGCGCGGGCAGATCGAGATAGGCCAACACTTGCAGGAGATGCTGGGCAATTTCGGCATCCTGCTCAATGACAACAGCGCGGGTTTCCGGCACGGACATGGTGGGCAGATTCTCGCTTGATTGGGCGTTGGCTGCGGCGCTCTCGGCGCAGCTAACGCCATGCTATTTAAAGTGCGTCAAGGGGTTGACGCGGGCACGGTCAGCGGAAGTCTAACCCGCCCGTATCATTTGGCAAGGAGGTGGCAATTTGGGGGGATCTATCCACGGCGAACCATCCGGGTCGGACTTGCGACGCTTAGTCGTGGTGCCTCAGTGTCGGGCGCTAGCTTTCGACGTCTAAATACGCCGCGACGCCGCGTTGCCCGCGCTGCATCGCGGTGAGTTCGCCCACTTGCGCCGCCTGCGCTTCGCGCGCGCGCCGCAGCAGGATTTCCGTTACCGCTAAGGCGCCCTCCAGCACTGGGCGCGCGGCAGACTCTATGTGCACAAAGGCCGCCGGTGGCAGCGCCGCCAACAACGCGTGACGCGCCTCATCCAAGCTCAGTACCTGTGACCAATCGTCTATGTCAGCAGCAGCCAACATTTGCTCGCCGAGGGTGCGTATTCGGACCAGTTCTTCCAAGGCTTGTGCTCAACAATTAACGGACGCCCCGTGACGTCCAAGCCTAACCCCACTAACGCCGGATCGCCACCCAACCTTCACGCACTTCGCCTAGTAGCCGGGTGACTTCATCGAGGATGGCGACCTCGTTGCGGGCGTTCGCGACCATGAGGCGGCGCATCATGTATTCGTACAGGTTGCTCAGGTTCTGCGCAATCTCGCCGCCATCGGCCAGATTTAGGCTGGAATACAAGCCTTCTAAGATCGATAGCGACCAGTCGATCGCCGCACATTTGGCGGCGATATCCTGACGCTCCATACAACCGCGGGCGTTTTGAATTTTTTCGAGCGCACCGTCGAGCAACATTTCGATGAGCTTGTGTGGGCTGGCAGACGCCACGCTCGACTCGAGCTCAACATTGCGATACTGGGAGATGCCTTTGAAAGTAGACCGAGGCATTGGCTTCATTCCTAACTCTCTCGATTAGTGGTGGGTTGGTGGCCGCCACGCCGGCTAGCCCCAAAGGCCCGGCACAGTGGTGTATAGCGACTACGGTTGTCTTATCGGCATCCATTTTTGGAACTACAGTCCCAGAATGGCCTACCGTGCAGGCGCGGTACACGAGGCTTTTTTTGCGGCATCGCCGTGCTGGCGCAAAGATTGCTTTACCCCGTCACGACCGGGGTTTTTGCCCGGCCAGCGTCAATAATCCGAACGAGGGCACGATGGACTATCGTCACAAAACAGTTCTTGTTACCGGCGGCACCGGGTCATTCGGCAATTTTGTCGTCCGGCGATTGCTCAACGCCGGCGTCCGCGAAGTGCGGGTGCTGTCGCGGGACGAGAAAAAACAATACGACATGCGCGTCTTTTATCAGGGGCGCAAAGACCTCACGTTTGTCATTGGCGACATCCGCAACCGCGAAGTCGTAGACGAAGCCATGCAAGGCATCGACATCGTGTTCCACGCGGCCGCGCTCAAGCAGGTACCCACCTGCGAGCAACACCCCATGGAGGCGGTGCGCACCAATGTGTTGGGGGCTGAAAACCTCGTGGAGTGCGCGGTGCGGCAGCGGGTAGAAACCTTCGTGATGATCAGCACCGATAAAGCGGTCAAGCCGGTCAACGTGATGGGCATGACCAAAGCGCTGCAAGAGCGCATCGTGCTGAAAGGCAATCTTTCGCGCGCCAATAAGGGCACTCGGCTGTGCTGCGTGCGCTACGGCAATGTGCTCCGATCACGCGGCTCGGTGGTGCCGTTTTTTCGGCGCCAGCTTGCTTTGGGCCAAACCCTGACCATTACCGATGAGCGCATGACCCGCTTCCTGCTCACCCTGAACGAGGCCATTGATCTCGTGCTGTACGCCGCCGAACACACCCAAGGGGGGGAGATTTTTGTGCGTAAGGCGCTGGCCGCCAAAGTGACCGATATCGCGCAGGTGCTGGCGGCCGAAGCCGGCCAGCCGTTCGCTTATAAAGTCATCGGCATTTTGCCCGGCGAAAAACTCCACGAAATTCTGGTCTCCGAAGAAGAACTCGTGCGGGGCCGAGACTACGGCGACTACTACGCGGTCCAGCCTTGGTGGAGCACCGACCGCTACCAAGAAATCAAAGCCGAGTTTGCCTCCGGCGACCACCTCACCGGCACCGACGAAGTACAACGCATGATTGCGCTGGCCGACCAAGAGTTCGAAATAATGGAAATGGCCGATGGCGAATTTGCTAAGTTCTAAGCCGGTGCAGCCCGACATCCCGCTGTTCAAAGTGCTGATGGCGCCGCCCGCAGCGCTGATGCCGCGCCTGCAAGAGGTGCTGTATAGCGGGCAAATCAGCGAGGGCCAGCCGGTTGCCGAGTTCGAGACGCGCTTCGGCGAGTGGCTGGGTAGCCCGCACTGCCTCGCGTTTTATTCGGGCACGGCAGCCCTGCATATCGCGCTACTGCTGGCCGGGGTGCAACGCGGGGATGAAGTTGTGAGCACGGCCATGACCGCCGAGCCCACTAACCTGGCCATTCTCCACGCTGGCGGCATCCCGCGCTGGGCGGATGTCGACCCCGCGAACGGCAATCTCACCGCAGCGAGCATTGAAGCGGCGATTACCCCGCGCACCCGCGCCATTGTGGTGGTGCACTACGGCGGCATTCCAGCGCCATTGGCCAGCATCACGGCGCTCGCGGCACGCTATGGTCTGCCCGTGATCGAAGACGCGGCCCATGCCCTCGGTGCGCGTTACGCGGGACTCGCCATTGGCAACCACTCGCCGTTTGTCATGTTCTCCCTGCAGGCGATCAAACACATGACCACCGTGGATGGCGGGATGTTGACCTGCGCTGACGCCAGCCTTCTGCCGCGTGGTCGCCGCCTGCGCTGGTTTGGGATCGACCGCCACGCCTCGCGCACCAGCGTGGATGTGACCGAAGTCGGCTTCAAGTACCACATGAATAACGTCAACGCGACGATTGGGCTGGTGCAGTTGGCGCATATCGCCCCGGCGCTGACCCGCCACCAAGCGAACGGTCGCTACTTTGACGACATCCTGCCGCGCATTCCGGGTTTGTCGGCATGCCAGTTCGAGCCTGCCGCCGAACCTTCGTATTGGTTCTATACGCTGCTTTGCGACGACCCAGACGGCTTGGCGCGTCACCTCTCGGCGCACGGTATCGGCAACTCTAAAGCCCACCAGCGCAACGACCGGCACACGGTGTTTGCGGCGAGCCGTTGCGAGTTACCGGGCTTAGATAACTTTTATGCCCGGATGCTGCATATCCCCTGCGGCTGGTGGGTGGACGATGCCGCCCGCGAGTACATCGTGGAGGTGCTGCGGCGTGGCTGGTGAGTCACCCATTCCGCTCTTTAAAGGCCGGATCGCGGCCGGCGCCGCCGACGCCATGGCCCACGTATTGGCCTCCGGGCAACTGGCCACCGGCCCGCGCGTGCGCGAATTCGAAACCCGCCTCGGCGAGCGCATTGGCAACCCGCACTGTGTGGCCACCAGCGACCGCGCAGGGGCGCTAACGCTTGCCCTGCGTTTGTGCGGTGTGACGCCCGGCGACGAAGTGCTGCTCTCCCCGCTAACCTGCCTGTCGACCACCATGCCCATCGCCAATTTGCAGGCCCGCCCGGTGTGGTGCGACATCGATCCCAACACGGGCATGCTTGACCCTCAAGCCCTGAAAAACCAGCGCAGCCAGCGCGCCAAAGCCATTATTCACTACCACTGGGCTGGCGATGTGGGCCCGCTCGCGGCCTTGCAAGCCGCCGCAAACTCGCTCGGCCTGCCGTTGATTGAGGAAGCTTCCGGTGCATTTGCGGCCAGCTTCCGGGGACGTGCCTTGGGCGCCACGGGCAGCGATTTCTGTATTTATTCTTTTTACGCGGTGAGCCACCTATCCGCCGGTGAAGGGGGCGCGTTGTTTTGCGGCGCGGCGGCCACCGCGCAGAGCGCCCGCCAACTCCGCCGGTTCAATATCCATCAGGCGAGTTTTCGGCTACCGGGTGGCGACCTCAACCCCGACAGCGACATCCAGCAACCGGGCTATAGCTGCGCCATGAGCGACCTCACCGCCGGGTTGGCGCTCGCCCAATTGAGCGAAGTCGACGACACCCTCGCCCGGCATCGCGCCAACGCGGCGTGGCTAGACGCCGCTTTGGCCAACGTGCCCGGCATCACCCGGCTGCAACGCGACCCCGCGGCACAATCGGCACACTGGGTTTATGCGCTACGCGCCAGCGGGCGCGCGGGCCTCATCGAAAAATTGCACCGCCACGGCATTGGCGCCCAGCGGCTGCACCTGCGCAACGACCATTACACTTGCTTTGCGGATTCAGGCCAGCCCCTGCCGGGGGTAGAGGCCTTCGACGCAGATAACCTGTGCATCCCCTGTGGCTGGTGGCTGAGTCCTGAGGATCTCACGCGCATCGCACGCTGTATCGCCACCGGCTGGTGAGCAACAACCTGACCCTTGGGACTTGTTCGCGAGCCGAATGGCCCACCCTGTTGGCGGCCCTCGACGCGACCTTTATCACCACACGGGGTCGCCACGGTTCGCTGGCGGCGCGTTATCCCAGCGCACTCGGCGCGACCCACCTCGACCAGCTCCACGTGGGTAAATTGCAGGGCGACATCCTCACGTGTTGCGCCGTGCGCCCCTTCGATTGGCTGGTTGCGGAGCAACATTTTCGTGGTGCCATGGTGGGGATGGTGTACACCCAGCCAGCCGCCCGTGGCCAAGGCCATGCGGGCGCACTGCTCAGCGCATTGGCGGCCCAACTGGCCCAGCAGGGTTACGACTTTGCCGTGCTATGGAGTGGGCTAGAGGACTTTTATCAGCGCTTAGGCTGGATACCCAACGACCCCGGCGTTCTGGGTTCCTTGGCACCCGCCACTACGCCGCCCGCCCCCACAACCGAGGACACCCACTTTCCCACAACCGAGGGCACCCACTTTCCCACAACCGAGGACACCCACTTTCCCACAACCGAGGACACCCACTTTCCTGCCGTAACCGGGGACACCCACTTTTCGGACACAACCCAGGACACCCACTGGCCAGCGCTCGAGGCCATCCAGCAAAACTACGCCACCCAACGGGTGCTGCGCGATGCCGCCGCGTGGCGTGCACTACCGCTGCCGGCCCCATCCTGCGCCGTCGCGAGCGTGTCCGGCCCGACCCCAGGCTATGCACTCGTGGGGGAAGACGACACCACCCGCTACGTCTACGAGGTGGCCGGCGCGCCGCAAAGTTTTCCTGAACTCTGGCAGCGTCTACAGCGCGGTGCCAGCCGGGTGTGGGTGAACGAGCGTCTGGCCAGCGATTTTCAACGCTGGCTCGTGGCGAACACGGCAGTCAGTTGGCGTCCACAAACACTCGCCCATTGGCAGCTTTTTTCAGCGCGCGCCCAGCGCGCCGCGTGGCGGGAATGGCATATCCCGTGGTTTGACCGCATCTAGGCCGCGGCTCCGCTCCGCTATTTCCAGGGTTACCGCGTGGCTAACACCGCTTTGACAGTGCGCCAACTACCGCGCACCCGGCGTGGCGTAATTCCCCGATGCCGAGGCTTTAACCCGACCTAAGCAGATGCAACCGGTGGGGCCGTACCGGCGCACCACGCCGTCCACATGTGGCGATATGCCAGCTCGACGTCGCGTGCAAAAGCCGGTGCGTTGAGCAGCGCCGAGGCGCTGAGGCGGGCCCGCAAACCGTGACGAAGCGTACTAAGGGCATCCCAATCGGCGGCCAACCCCACACAGCGTTCGACGTACGCCTGCTCATCACGGGCAGAAAATTCCGCGTACCCGGCGGCGGTGAGCACGCTCAAACTCGCGCGCGATAAAAACGTGTCGCCTTGCAACGCCACCACTGGCAGCCCCATCCAGAGCGCATCACAGGTGGTGGTGCCACCGTTGCAAGGAAACGGATCCAGGGCGATATCCACCTCAGAAAACAGCTGCACATAAGCTGCGCGCGGCAAGCGGTCGTGCAACGTCACCCGCGCCCGCTCAACACCCAAGCGGGCAAACTCCTGCCAGAGCAATGCTTGCGCGTCCCCAGCGGGCACCGTGATCATCACCAAACGAGCATCCGGCAAGGCCCGCAAAACGGCCGCCCACAGCGCCACCACGCGCGGCCCAATTTTGGCGTAGCTGTTAAAGGAGCCAAAAGTTAACTGCCCGCGGGCCCGCGCCGGCAAGGCGGTGATTGGGCCCATATCCGCAAAGGGTTGATAACACCACAGGCTATTGGGCAGACGATACAGCTGCTCGGTGTACCAAGCCTCGCTGCTCGCGGTGGGTTCGGTCACGCCATCGGTCAAGCGCCAATCAATGGCCGTCAGCCCGGTGGTCGCGGGGTACCCCAGATAGGTCACCTGCACCGGCGCGGGCCGGCGCGCCAAGGTCAACAAGCGGCCATTGGCGGTATGGCCGGCCAGGTCAATGAGCACATCGATGCCATCGGCGCGTATCACCTCGGCCACCTGTTCATCGGGCAACCCCGTAATGCTGCGCCACACGTCCACGTGCTTTTTCAGGCGCAGGGTTATGGCGTCGGGCTGGGCGAGTTCCGCGTAGGCGTACACCTCCACCTGCGAGCGGTCGTGCTCACGCAGCAGTGGCTCGATAAAAAACGCGCAGGCGTGATTGCGAAAATCTGGCGAGATATAGGCAATTTTAAGCCGCCGGTGGGGATCTGGCGCGTTCGCGTGCGGCGCACCTACAGCGAGATCCGCGGCATGACGAAGGCCCCAGTCACGATGCGCCTGCGCAATGTGGTCCGCACTCACCCCATCGATAAAATTAAGCGTGAACAAATAATTGCTGTGCGCCGCGGTGTAATGGGGCAGGTACTCGAGCGCCTGGGCAAAGGCCTCTAGCGCGGCCGGCAGTTCGCCCGCATTTTTGTAAACATTACCGAGGTTGTTCCAGGCCTCGGCAAACTGCGGCTGGATGGCCAGCGCGCTGCGGAGTTCGGCGATAGCCTCGGCGGGTCGGCCACGTTCGGTCAACACAACCCCCAAATTGTTATGCGCCTTAGCCAAACCCGGCTGGTGGATCAGCGCCTGCCGGAAACAATCAATGGCCTCCTCCGCCCGGTTGGCAATTTTGAGCACGATGCCGAGATTGAGATAGGTCTCGGCGAAATCAGGTTTTTCAACCAGCGCACGCCGGAAAGAGGCTTCGGCCTCGCGCAGCAGGCCCAGCTTGCACTGCGCGTTGCCAAGATTGTTCCACGCCTCGATCATGGCGGGGTTCAGCGCCAGCGCCCGCTCGTAGCAGGCGGCGGCTTCTGGTGTGCGGCCAAAATCGTTGAGTGCGATGCCGAAGTCGTGATGTGCTGCGGCAGAATCGGGTGCCTGTTGGGTGGCGCGGAACAGGCAGGGGATCGCCGCTGCAAAATCCCCCAACGACTGCAGCGTGCTGCCCAGCCGGTGCCAAATCAAAGGGGATTGCGGTGCCAAGTCTAGCGCGGCCCGAAAATGCGCCACCGCGCGCGCCGGTTCGCCGGTCTCGATCAGCGCCTCGGCCATATTATGTTGTGCCCCGGCGAGCGCTTTGCGTTGCAGCGCGTGGCTATAGCAGACGATGGCCTCCTGGGGCTTGCCGATAGCGCGCAGCAGATTACCCAGATTAAACCAAGTTTCTGGCAGCTCGGCGTTAAGTGCTAACGCGCGCCGGTAAGCCGCTTCTGCTTGCGGGAAAAGCTGCCGGTCGGCGTAGACCAAACCCAGATTCCCCTGCGCTGCCGCAAACTGCGGACGCAGCTTAACCACCCGCAGCAGCAGGCCTTGCGCGTCTTCAAACGCACCGCTCTCACGCAGCGTCAGCGCCAGAAAATGCAAGGCATCCACGTTGTCGCGGTGTACCTTAAGAATTTCTCGGCAGCTAGCCGCGGCCTCCTCAAACTGCCCGGACTGGTGCTGTGCCAGTGCGTGTTGCAACAAATTTTGCACGTTCACGGCGCGGTTGGCCGTTCGCACCACGCCACCCACATCGCCCGATACGCCGCTTCCATATCGGCGGTAAAGCCCACCACATCCATCAGTGACGAGGCCGCCATCTGCGCGCGCAGGCCCTGGCGAATTTCTGCCAGGTGGTTAAGGTCGCCCGCCAACGCCACGCAGTGTGCGATGTATTGCGCTTCGTTGGCGGCGGCGAACTGCGGATAACCCGCTGCGCTCAGCACGCTGAGGCTGGCCCGTGACAAAAACGTGTTGCCCTGGAGCGCCACCACCGGCAAGCCCATCCACAGCGCGTCACAAGTGGTCGTACCGCCGTTACACGGGAAAGGATCCAGTGCGATGTCGATTTCCTCCCCACTGCGGATATAGCGATCGCGCGGCACCCGGCCGAGCAGGTCCAAACGCTCACCGGCGATACCCAAGGCCGCGAACTGCGCCAAGAGCCGGTCCTGCGTTTCGCCTTCTGGGACAGTCAGAATCCGCAAACGAGCGCTGGGCACGGCCGTGAGCACCGCCGCCCACAAAGCCACCACCCGCGACCCCACTTTGGCGTAATTATTGAGTGAGCCGAAGGTTACATACCCCCGCGAGAGCGCCGGCAGCGGCGGGATCGCGCCCATGTCGGACGGCGCCAAGTAGCACCACAGGCTGTGCGGCAGGCGATACAACTGCTCCGTGTAGTAGCGCTCGGTCAGGCCCGGCGGCTCGGTGACGGCATCGGTTATGCGCCAGTCCACAGCGGGCAAGCCGGTTGTCGCTGGATACCCCAGATAAGTTGCCTGCACCGGCGCGGGTTTGCGGGCCAAGGCCAACAAACGGTTATTGGCGGTGTGACCTGCCAGATCGACCAGCACATCAATGCCGTCATGACGGATTAATGACGCCAATTCTTCGTCGCTCAAACCCACCGTACTGCGCCAAACAGCCACCTGACCCTGCAGCTGCGCGGTGACCGCATCGGGTTTAGCGACCTCGGCATAGGCGTAGACCTCCACCACCGAGCGGTTATGCGAATACAACAGCGGCGCCAAAAATAGCGCGCAAGCGTGGGTACGAAAATCCGGCGAGACATAGCCAATTTTTAAGCGCTTGTGGGGGTCGCGCAGATTGTCGTGCGGCGCGGATGGCGGCACGTGTGCCGCTTGCAAGTCTGCCCAGCCGCAGTGCAGGGCAAAGATGTCCGCGGGCGAGAGGTCATCCATATACGCCGTGGTAAACAGCAAATTGCTATGCGCCGTTTGATACGCCGGCCGCACCGCCAGCGCCCGACTAAAACAGGCCAGCGCCTGCGGCAAACACCCTTGTTCGCGACGAATATTACCCAAGTTGTTATGTGCCTCAGCAAGCGTTGGGTCCAGCTCAGCCGCCCGCGCCAGTAACTGGCCAGCACGGTCGCGCGCGCCAGACTCTTTAAGCGCGTTCGCGAAATTGTAGTTGGCCAGCGCGCTGTGCGGCGCCAGGCGCAGCGCCTCCTCAAAATATGGCAGGGACTCGGCCAAACGGTCGGTTTCCAGCAGAATATTGCCGAGATTGGTCCAGCCTTCGTAGCTCGTTGGGGCCAGCTCCAAGGCCCGGCGATACCAGACCAGCGCATCCGACAGACGTCCAGCCGCACGCAGCAGGCTGCCCATATTGTTAAGCGCGGGCGGAAAATCTGGATGCAGTCGGAGCGCCTCGCGGTAGCAGTGTTCCGCTTCGGCCGGTTTGCCGTAGGCGCGCAGCGCGCTACCCATATTATTGTGGGCCTCGGCGTAATGGGGCCGCAGCGTGATGGCTTTATGCAGGTGGACGATAGCCGCCTCAACCTGCCGGGCATCGGTGAGCACCGCGCCAAGGTTGTTCTGCAGTTCGGCATCCTCGGGTGCAAGCTCGCAGGCGTGGCGCAGCAAGGTGAGCGCCGCGGCGCGCTCGCCGCGCCCAAAACACACCAGCCCGAGCGCCTGCAGCGAGGGCACATGGCTGGGTGTGTGGGCGAGAATTTCGGCATAAATGGCCGCGGCGGCCGCGTGCTCCCCGCGGCGTTCGCAGGTCAAGGCGGCCGCAAAGCGCTGGTCGGCCGTGGGCGGCACGGCCTTGTTTAGGCAGCATTGTTTAAATTTTCGACCGCTGCCACAGGGACAACGCTCGTTACGGGCAGGCTTGGCGCGAGTGGGTTTCATGCGCTAAAAATGCAATAAGCGCGCCACGGCAGCAAGCCCCCGGCCTCACTCAGACTGCCGGGGGCTAAAGCGGCCCTCGGGCGGGTCGACACCCTACGGGCCACACGCCCGTCTGCGCCCAACCCGGTGACTTGCGGTTTGGCGAACCCCGTCCCCAAAAAAATAATTTAAAAAATCCTTAAAGAAACTGGAGGGGGCTTCCGATAGCCATTCCGGGAGGCGGTGAATGCTTTTTTCAAGCATGTCCGCCATAGCAACTCGGTTCGTGACATGACTCCCACATGAAGCGGCCAGGAGATTTACAATGTCCAGTTCAATTCAGACCAACCAGGCGTCGATGATGGCGCAACGTTCCTTGGGCCTTAATCAAAGATCCCTCGCGACGTCAATGGAGCGTTTGTCGTCCGGTCTTCGCATCAACAGCGCCAAAGATGACTCTGCCGGCTTGTCCATTGCGACCCGCATGACGAACCAAATTCAGGGCACGGCCGTCGCGATGCGCAATACCAACGATGGCCTGTCCATCGTGCAAACTGCCGAAGGCGCGATGAACGAAATGACCGGAAACATCATCCGCGCAAAAGATCTCGCGACGCAGGCAGCCAGCTACAACACCTCTGCCGACCGCACCTCCCTCAATGCCGAAGTGCAGAGTATTCTGTCGGAAATGACCCGCACCGTGCAGCAGAGCCGTTATAACGGTGAGCGGCTGTTGGACGGTACTTTTCAGTCCAACATCCAAGTGGGCACGTTGGTAAACGAGAACGTTAACATCGACATAGGTGACCTCTCCACTGACCAAATGGGCATTGCAACCAACTACGCTACCTTTGCGTCGTCTACGTTTACGGCCCAGAACTTGGCGGACAACATCGGTCGCTCCTTTCGCCAAGCTTTGAGCAGCAGCACTGTTGACGGATCCGCCGTTGGCAACGTAGCCGCGAACTCCAACTCTGCCGTGAAAATTGATGCGCTTAACGAAGCCAGCTCCGCTAATGGCGTCGTTGCCTTTAGCTACGGTAACGGCAGCGTAGGCACCTCCTATGGCACAGCTGGCACCAGCGCTGGTGCGACTGATGGCATTGCCTCCGGGGCGCTTAGCATCAACGGGGTGACGATCGGCACAGCGGCCGCCGGTGCCAGTGACGGTACTGCAGCGACCAACTTGGCAACCGCGATCAACGCAGTCACCGCCCAGACGGGGGTCACGGCCTCGATAGTCACTGACGCTACTACCCTCACCAATTCCTCTATCGTGTTAACCAACACTGACGGCGCCGCGATCTCTGTGGTTGCGAACAGCAGCATCGACGCCGGCATCAGCACTTTCTTCAGCACCAATTCTGTGGCGGCGAACGCGAACGGTGCCATTGTGCTCAACGACTCCTTGAACGACCTCACGGTTGCCTTCGACGGCTCCAACACCGGGTTAGCCTTGACGGGGGTCAGTTTGGCCTCTGCCACGCTGGTCAATTCCACGCTTGCGCAGCAGACCGTCAGCAACGCGAGCTCGGCCAATCTGGCGATGCTTACCTTCGATGCCTCGCTGGACATCGTCAACGCTCAGCGTGCTGAGTTGGGCGCTCTGGCCGGCCGCTTTGAGGCGATTGGTAACAACCTGGAGGTGATGAGAGAGAGCATCACTACCGCGCGCGGCCGGATCATGGATACCGACTTCGCGGCCGAAACAGCCGCATTGTCCAAGCACCAAGTCCTAGCGCAGGCGGCGATTGCCATGGTAGCCCAGGCCAACCAACAGCCCCAAAGCGTACTTTCCCTCTTACGCAGCTAATTGCCTTAAAGTAGGCATCTAGGCAGCCCGTTCCCAACTGTTAAAAGTTGGGGACGGGTAACTGGTCACCGACCCAAGGCAAAAGGATCACCGCCATGTACGACACGGTAAATATCGTGCCGAAATTCTCTGGCACCAATAGCTTGGCAACCGCCGCCACCGGCGCAAGCAAGCCGCCCGCCGGCGCTGCTGAAAACATCGCCGCACGCACAGCCACACCACCAGAGTCAGGTGCTGTGGCCAGTGTGGACACCGAGCAATTAACCCAGGCACTGGGGAGCCTGAGCGGCTATGTACAGAACCTCCAGCGCAACTTAGAGTTCAGCATCGACGAAGATTCTGGACGGACCGTGGTGCGGATAGTCGATCCGCAGACTCAAGAAGTGATACGACAGATTCCTGACGGCCACGCGCTGGCGATGGCTAAACGCGCAGAGGGCCAAGCGGGTAGTGCAAGCGGTGTATTACTCGACGAAACAATCTGATCACAGCCCAAGCTTGGGCTGTTAATTCCACGCGAGGCGACTCGCCGTGGCTATGCGCGTTGGCAGGAGGAAAGTGCAATGGCAACGTTAAGTTCACCGGGGATCGGGTCCGGCATCGATATCGGCGGGATTGTCAGCAAACTCATGTCCTTGGAGCAAGCGCCCCTCTCCAAGGTCAACGTTCGGCTAGTCGAACTCAATACGCAGGTCAGCGCGTTTGGTGCCCTCAAAAGCTCAATATCGACCTTCCGCGACGCGCTAGACAAACTGGCTGATCCGTCGAAATTCAAAGTTTATTCCGCTACGTCGTCCGATACGACCCTGCTGAGCGCCTCGGCAACCAGTGCCGCCGGCAAAGGGATTTACAACATTGAGGTGCAGCGCATCGCGGAAACTCACCGCATGGCCGCCAGCACCACTTATGCAGACACGGGTACCACCACTATCGGGACCGCCGGCGATACTCTCACCCTGACGGCCGGCAGCAAGAGTTTCACCATCGATATCGGCGGCAAAACACTGGCTAGCATCCGCGATGCGATCAATCAGTCAGCCGGCAACACGGGGGTCACGGCTTCGTTACTCAAGGACGATGCCGGTTACCACCTGTCTTTGGCCGCCAACACAACTGGCCACGACGGCGCGCTAAGCGCGACTTACTCGGGCAGCGATGTCTTCGCTTTGCAAACACTCAATAGCGACCGTAACGGGAGCGGTGGCTTTACCACGGCCGATCTGGACGCGGTGGTAAAACTAGAAAACAGCTTCACCGTTACCAGCAGCTCCAACACCCTCAGCGACGCGGTAGAGGGGGTGTCAATGACCTTGCTCAAGGCCGGCACGCTAACGCTGAAAATTGATCGCGACACGGCTAGCGTGCAGAACACCGTCCAGGGTTTTGCTAAATCTTATTCAGACGTCATCGCGCTGATGAAAAAAATGCGGGGCGATGTGCAGAAGAAGGACCCATCGGCCCTCAACAGCATCGAGTCGCAGATGCGCGCCACGCTGAGCCGGCCAGCCAATGTGGATGGCAGTTTTGGCAACGTGTTTGAAGTGGGCATCAGCACGCAAAAAAATGGCTCGCTAGCGGTTAACGCCGCCACATTAACCAGCGCCATGAACAACGACTATGAAGGGTTCGCGAACCTGTTTGCCGATCCTACCAGCGGTGTTGCCCACAATCTGCGCGCGCTAGCCGACGGCTTCCTAGACAACGGTGCTTTTCTCGACACACGCAACCAGAGCTTGCAGCGCCAGATTAAAAGTCAGAGGGATGAGAAAACGCGCCTCGAGCTGCGGCTGACTGCGACTCAAGACCGGCTGACGAAGCAATACAATAGGCTAGATTCGGTGATTGCCAGCCTGAACGGCTCGGGCAGCGCGCTCATTGCACAGCTAAACGCCATGACTGCTTCGACCCAGCAGAGGAACTGAGCGTCGCCACAGCCCTAGCCCGCGCCAACGCCGTGCGCGGCATCACACAATTGTCACCTATCTCCCACTATCTCAGATAGTTAAACAGGCTCAAGCCCTGCACCTTGGCAAATGCCGCTTGTGCGGCTTCCAGCGCTTGGCTGTAACGCGCGATATTGCTGATGGCTTCTACCGGATCGGCGTCTTCCAGCGTGCCCTTCACCACAGTCAACTGCTGCGTTAAGTCTTCGTTCGCGAGAAGTTGCGACGAAAGCGTGTTTTGGAGCGCGCCCAGACTCGTGCGTAGTTCGGTGAATTTATCGAGCGCCTGGTCGATATTCACCAAGTTGCGGTCCATCAGGAAACTGAGCTGAGCAGCTTGCGCCCCCGTGGTGGCCGTCGTGTCCAGGGCCCCAATGAGAAGATTCAGCGTGGCGAACACCGACTGATTAGGGCTGGGATGCGTTGAAAAAGTATCGCCCGTCGCCGGCTGGCCAGTGATTGCCACAGTGGAACCGTTGAAGTTGATGGCCTGACCCGGCACGTAAGTCTGCGCGGAGATCAGCGTTGCGCCCGTGGTGTCGTTGACCACATCAAAGGTCGTGGGCGCGGTAAAGACTATCCGGAAGTCATCGCCTAGATAGGCCGTTGGATCGGTGACCGCATCATCGACGACCCGCCCGGTGCCCGTATTCGTTACTCCTAGCGCAGTGATAAAAGTGCCGTTACCGCTGCGTATCGCCATAAAAGCCTCGGCGCCCGTAAAGCCCTCAGCCAGCGTCCGGCCTTCGGCGATGGGCAGCGCACGGCGGGTTTGGTCGCCGCTATAACTGACCACCCCATAATTGCTGGAAAACGGCACTGTCTTTACCGCTCCGCCCGCGAACAAGTATTCGCCACTGGCGTTACGCGTATTGGCAAGGCTGGTCAACTCGTCCAGACGCTGACGAATTTCCGCATTGATGTAACCTCGATCCTGCGGGTTCAGTCCGCCCCCTTTCGCCTGCAACACCAACTCACGCACCCGTTGCAGGGTATTGACCCCGGCAGACAGGGCGGTCTCTTGATCGGTCAGGCGCAAGTCCAGCAGATTGGCATTGCGGGTGAACTGCTCTAGCGTCGACATCCGCTCGCCCAAATTGAGAATTTGCGCCGCGGCGGCCGGGTCCTCCGCGGCGGTGGCCAGCCGCTTGCCGGTGGAGACCTGTTGCCGATAAAAATCGAGGTTGGCGCGCAGCGTCGTGATGCCCGTCAGGCCCTGTTGAAATTCGGTATTTGATGAAATTCGCATGGTTTATCCCCGTAGCGCTGCGATGAGCATCTGAAACGCCGCGTCGGCTGCCGCAATGACCTGCGCGGCCCCCGCGTAAGACTGCTGGTAACGCATTAAATCGGCCGCTTCCTCGTCTAAGTTAACGCCTGCTACTTGCTCGCGTGCAGCCTCCGAGCTGTCCAACTGCACCTTGAGCGAATCCCGGCTGATTTCGGCCTGCTGCGTCAGGCTGCCTGTTTGCCCCAAAATCCGGCTAAAAGCGTCCTGATAGGTTGCGGTGCCGCCGTCCATGAAGTCCGTGGAGCGCAAATCCAGCAGGCGCAGCCCGTTGGTGTTATCACCCTTACCATTGGTATTAGCGGCCACTTGGAAGGTATCGCCAGTGCGCGGGCTATCGGTAATTTGCACCCGCCAGCCATTGATATCGATATTGGCGCCGCTGGTGTAGGCAATAGAGGCCCCAACCCCATTCACCTGATAAGTCGCGGCGCTGTTAAACACCAACTGCACAGGCGTTTGGAGCGCGGCGTTATTCGCATCCAGCACGGCGGGCGCAGAGATTTTGGCGCTCCCTAAATTAGCCAACGTGGCCGTAGATTTGACCGGGCTGGCCACCGCTATGCGTTGTGCGTCGCTGAGCGCGACATCGAGATAGCGCGCGGCATATTTGGTGGGTTGAATTTGAAACATATCACCCACGGCCGTCGTCGCACTGGGGGTGATCACCAGTCCCTCGACCGAGAATGGCCCCGGCCCCGTGAGCGTCTGGGTGGTCGCGTTATCGAGCCGCTCCAAGGTGTAGACACTGCCGTCAAAAGTCAGGTTGTAATCGGAGGTACTGAGGTTGGCCAGATTGGCGGGATCGATAGCCACCGCCAGGGTGCCGGCGTTAGTGGCCTTACCGCTCGCCACCGGTTGAGTGTAGGTAAAAACATTCGCACCGCGCGTGCCGGTAAGGTCCACGCCCGCTTGATGCTGGGCGTTAAACGTTTCGGCCAACACCACCGCCAGACGCCCAATAGCGTTGCGGGCAGGCTCTAGCACCTGATCCCTAAATTGTAGTGCGCCCGCCATTTCACCGCCGCTGAGGGACGCGCTAATTTGCGAGGTGCTGCTGCTAGTAACGATAGAAACTTCTTTACGCGACCCATCCAGCGCATTCGACGTCACCGCAAGCTTTACCGTCCGGGCCCCGGCGACCAGTAATTGTCCGTTACCGATATACACATTCACCGAGCCATCTTGCTCCGGCGTGACATTCACGTTGACCAATTCCGACATTTGCCGCAGCAATTGGTCGCGTTGGTCCAACAAGTCATTGGGTGGCTGGCCCTGCGAGGCGCCAAACGCCCCAACGATGTCCCGGTTGAGTCCAGACAGCGCACTGGCCAAGGAATTGAGCTTGTCCACGTTAGCGGTCAACCGCTCGTTAACGTTGCTGGAAAGCGCCGAGAAGCGGGTATGCAGATCTTGGAAGCGATCGGTGAGGCTGTCGGCCGAATTTAACAACACCGCACGCGCAGGGACCGAAGCCGGGTCGTTGTTAACATCCTGCAAGGAGCTGAAAAATTTCTGCATGGCGGGCGAGAACGTACCATCGCTGAGCAGATTGTCGACTTGTCCGGCGAGGTCCGCGTAGCTCGCCGCCCGCGACTGGCTGGACGCGCTGTAACGCACATTGTTGACCAAGAACTCGCTGGCGGTGCGGGTAATCGTGGAGACTTCCACCCCTTTGCCGACAAAACCAACCCCCGCATATTGAGGGTCGCGCTGGGCGAGGGATACCGATTGCCGGCTGTAACCATCGGTGTTGGCGTTGGCAATGTTGTGGCCAACCGTCGCCAGCAAGCTCTGATTAGACCGCAACGCCGAGATCCCAATCGAAAACATTTCAGACATGATCGTCTACTCCTTAGCCACGACCGGCGGACGCCGCCACCCGAGCATGGATTTGCAGAATCTTGCGCGCGTAATCGGGGTCCGTGGCATAGCCTGCGCGCTGCAAGGCCTGCACATACGCCCGCGGATCCGCGGCGCGGGACAAGGCCTGCCGATAGCGCGGATTTTCAGAAATGAAGTTCACGTAATCGTCGAACGCCTGCCCTACGCCCTCGTAGGATCGGAATCCGGCATTCACCGTCACCGGATTTCCGTCGAGATATTCCAGCGTGCGCTGAGAAATGGTTTCCCCGCCCCAACTGCGGTCCGCCTTGATCGAGAATAGATTGTTAGAAGACTGGCCATCCGGCCCCCGCATCACGTGTTCGCCCCAACCAGTTTCCAGCGCGGCCTGCGCAATGAGAATCTCGGGGGTGGTGCCCAGTTTTGCCGCGGCGCGCTCGGCGGGCTCGCGCAGGCTGTTGGTAAACTGCAGCCGTCGCTCATCCAGTGCTGCCGCGTCTGCCGGCGCGGTGTTGGCAGAGGAATGATCATGCCAAGGACTCAACCCCGCATCGCCCGAGGCCACCTCAGCGCCCATTCCGTAGGGCATGACCGGCGTGGGGAAATCTTGGCGCGGGGGCAGCTGCATGCCATGACCCGTGGCATCGGCGGGGTGTGGCAAGGTTTTGGAGAACTGCTGACGCAACATCGCTTCAATCCCCAGATTGCCCTTCTGCCCCATGGTCAGCGCCACCTGATCATCAAACATCCCTTGGTACATTTGGGTTTCGTTGCTGTCCAGCAAGCCGCCTTCAGGGCTCGCCTGACGCGCCGCCTTGAGCATCATTTGCACGAACATGCCCTCAAATTCTCGCGCCACTTTTTTGAGGGCGGCGTCGGGATCGCTCTTAGCTTGAACGCGCAAACCCGCGAAACGCGAGGTGTCGATTTGGCTAATGTTGTTGGGGGCAGAGTTCATTGCGGATCCGTTGCTGTGCTTTGCAAAGGACAATGCACACAGGATGCCAACGGCGATTAGACTGGGTTTTAGCCGGTAAACGGCCGGTTTGGCGCGCGGCAAGAGACGTTGTTGCGGCAGTGGCTGGCAGACTGCGGCAAGTGCTTGCCGCTGCTTGCCGCCTCAACTAGGTCAAAGCATCCTCGCGCGGCAAGGCCACCGCGCGCGGCCAGACTTAAATGATGATGAGTTCCGCACGGAGCGCGCCGGCTTGCTTGAGCGCCTCGAGTATCGCCACGAGATCACCCGGCGCCGCACCCACTCGGTTGACCGCCTCAACAATATCGTTAAGCGAAACACCTGGCGCAAACAGGAACATTTTGTTTTTTTCCTGGGTGACATCCAGTTGTGAGCGAGGGACCACGGCAGTCGTCCCACCCGACAACGCACCCGGCTGGCTAACGATGGGCTGACTGCTGATAGACACCGTTAGGCTACCGTGCGTGACGGCGGCCGCGCTGACCTGCACCTTCTGACCAATCACCACCGTACCCGTGCGCGAATTGACGATGACCCGCGCCGAGGCTTCGCCCGGCGCCAATTCGATGTTTTCAACGATGGACATAAACGAGGCGCGTTGTTCGCCGTTGGCCGGTGTCGCCACCCGCACGGAGGATGCGTCTAGCGCTTGGGCAGCACCCGCCCCCAGCACCCCGTCGATGGCGCGTGCCATGCGAGTGGCCGTGGTGAAATCTGGTGCATGCAGATTGAGGGTCAACGCACGCTCGGTCAGAAACGGCGTAATGACTTCGCGTTCTACCGTGGCGCCATTGGGCACCCGGCCCACGCTGGGAATATTGACCGAGATGCTCGAACCATCCTTGGTTTGCGCGCCAAAGCCACCCACTACCAGGTTGCCTTGCGCCATCGCGTAAATGCTGCCATCGGCACCTTTGAGCGGCGTCATGATAAGGCTACCGCCGCGCAGGCTCTTGGCGTTACCCATGGAGGAAACCGTGATGTCGATGGTGTTACCCGGTTTTGCGAACGGCGGCAGCATGGCGTGGACCATCACCGCGGCAACGTTTTTCAACTGCGGGTTGGCGCCTTCGGGCGTGGTCACGCCCATTTGCAACAGCATATTGCGCACCGTTTGAACGGTGAACGGCGTTTGTGAGGTTTGGTCGCCGGTACCATCCAAGCCCACGACTAACCCATAGCCCACCAGTTGGTTCTCACGCACACCTGCTATGGCCGCCAGGTCTTTCACCCGCTCAGCATGGGCCGTCGCTAACGGCAGCAGGGCTGCGCTTATCGTCAAAAAAACTGCTAGAAAACGTGACATATTTTAGGACTCGCTGCTGGTCTAGAAAGGGAACAGAGCGCTGACGAAGAAGCGAGACAGCCACCCCATCTTGCCCGCATCGGCTTCTGCGCCGTCGCCGTTGTACATGATGGTGGCGTCGGCCACTTTGCTAGACGGCACCACATTGTTAGCCGCCACATCCAAGGGCCGCACGATGCCGGAAATCTTCACGTATTCGTTGCCAGAATTGAGATTAAGGCGTTTCTCGCCACGCACCAGCAAATTGCCGTTGGGCAGCACATCAGCAATGGTGACGGAAATATCGCCGGTGAGTTTGTTGGTTTGCGCGGTGCCGCTCTGGCCTTTAAAAGTACTGTTAGAGGCGAGCGAAGTTTCCAAGGTGTTGTCGCCCGAGGCCGCGGTCGCGACCAGCGGCAGCAAGCCCGGCAGCGCAAAGGCGGGATTGGCGCCCAAAATCGTGGGGTTAGCGATATTGGTCGCGCTGTCGCGGCTGATATCGTTGGACTGCGACTTGGAGGCATTGGTCACTTCAATCAGACGAATGGTCAGGATGTCGCCGATACGCCGCGCCCGGCTGTCCTCAAACAACACCACATCGTAGCCAGATTGAAAAATAGCCCCGCTAGCCGCTTGGCGCGCCTGCGGCACTTCTAGAGGAGCTGGCAGGCTGGCGGCAAATTCCGGATCGCGCACCGGCGTGGTGTTACAGCCAGACAACGCCAACGCCAGCAACGCGAGCCCGGACCAGCGCGGAAAACCGTCACACGCAGCGCTGCGTGACTGGATGACGGTGGGTTTTTGACGTTGCTTCATTTGCGTGCCGGCCTCGTTTCGTGACTTCGACTTAGTGCGACTTATAGCGTCTGCGTGATGAACTGCAGCATTTCGTCCTCGGTCTTAATGGCCTTGGAGTTCATTTCGTAAGAGCGCTGGGTCTCGATCATGTTCACCAATTCCTCTACCGCATTAACGTTAGAGGTCTCTACACTGCCCTGCACCAGCGTGCCTAAACCGTTTAGTCCGGGCGTGCCCTGCGTGGGGCTGCCGCTGGAAACCGTCTCGGTGTAGAGGTTCTGCCCCACCGGCTGCAAACCCTGCGGATTGATAAAATCCGACAACAGCACCGAGCCGATCTGCGTGGGGGTGGTACTGCCAGCAGTTAGAGCAGTTACCGTGCCATCCGAGCCAATGGTCAAACTTTGCATTTCCGCCGGGATGGTGATTGCGGGGTCCAGCGTGTAGCCGGAGGAGGTCACCATCTGCCCCTGCGAGTTCATGGAGAACGTGCCATCGCGGGTGTAGGCCGTCGAACCATCGGGCATCAAAATCTGAAAAAACCCACGGCCCTGAATGCCCATATCCAGCGAGTTATCGGTCTGGCTCAGCGTGCCTTGGGTAAAAATTTTGCCGGTGGCCACCGTGCGCACGCCCAAGCCCAACATCAAGCCAGAAGGTAGTTCGGTGTTCTGTGAAGAATTGGCACCCGGCTGGCTAACCGTTTGGTAGAGCAAGTCTTCAAACACCGGCCGCCCTTTCTTAAAGGCAGTGGTGCTGACGTTGGCCAGATTGTTAGAAACGACCGCCAGCCGAGTTTGCTGGGCGTCGAGACCGCTACGCGAGATATGTAATGCAGATGCCATCGAAATTCTCCAAGTTATCCGTTGCGAGCGTTAGGCTTACAAGCGCAGCAGGCGCGCGCCGTCGGCGTCGATCGTTTGCGCGGTGCTCATTGCCTTGACGGCCAATTCGTACTGGCGTGAGGTCTCAATCATCGAAATCATTTCTGCCACGGGGTTCACGTTGCTGTGCTCTAGCGCACCACTGACCACCCCGACCGTGGCATCGATAGGCGCCTCTAGGCCAGTTTTCAAACGAAACAGGCCGTCGCTACCTTTGATCAAATCGGTGACGTTGGGCTTCACTAATTTGATGCGGTCTACCTGGGCCAGCGTGTTGGCGTCTTGCCCCAGCGGTCGCATGGAAATCGTGCCGTCATTGCCGATGAGCACACTGTTCAACGGCGGCAGCGCAATGGGACCGCCGTTGCCCAAGACCTGCTCGCCGTGCGCGGTCATCAGTTGCCCTGCCGCATCGAGATGCAATGCGCCGGCACGGGTGTAGGCCTCTTTGCCGTCGGCCGTACGCACGGCGATGAAGCCCTCGCCGTTGATGGCCACATCGAGGTTGTTGCCCGTTTGCTCGAGCGAGCCGGCGCTGAAATCCACGCCCGGACGCTCGGCCATGGAGAACACCCGCGTGGGTTCTCCATCGCCAAACAAGGGCATTGAACGATAGGCCTCGAGATCCGCCTTGAAGCCGGTGGTGCTCGCATTGGCCAGATTGTTCGCGGCCTGCGCCTGCCCGTTCATCATCTGACGGGCGGCATTCATGGCAAGAAAAATCATACGGTCCATGGCAATAACTCCGGCTCAGAGCTCGTTAAGAAATTTGCAGGATGGCTTGGGTAACGGCGCTTTCGGCCTGAATAACTTGTGTATTCGCCTGGAAATTGCGCTGTGCGACGATCAAATTGACGAGCTCTTGCGAGAGGTCGATATTGGCGTCTTCGAGTGCCCCAGATTGAATTTGCCCGAAGCTGCCCGTTGCCGGCGAACCCACCAACGCCGCCCCAGACTCAAAAGACTCGGCCCAATTATTGTTGCCCAAGGAGCGCAGGCCCTGAGAATTCGCGAAATTGGCCAGCGCAACCTGACCCTGCACCGTCGATTGGCCATTGGTGAAGCGCGCGAAAACCATCCCCTGCTTGTCGATATCCACCCCCGCCAAACGGCCCGTCGTGTAGCCATCTTGGGTGATGCGATTCACCGCAAACGGCGCGCCGTACTGGGTCATTTCGCTAACGTTGATCGTCACGTTGAGCGGATCACCGCCACCAACGGGGGTAAACGCCGGCAAGGTGATAGCACCACCGGCCGGCACCGATAAGGCACCCGAGGTATTGAAGGCGAGCGGGTTGGCGGGGCCGACCGAAGCGCCATCGATCTGCGAATTGGTATCCCAGGTGCCGGACCCGGTGTTCACAAAATAAAGCTGCAGCAGGTGGGAACCACCTAAAGAATCGTAAACCGTGGTGGCGGTCGTGCTGTTGAAAGTGGCATTGTTATTGGCGTCGAACGGTGTGACCAGCGGTGGGGTGTCTTCCGAGTCAAGATTAGCGCCGAAGCCCACATTGGTGGTGGCCTTAGGTGCGGTGTTGGCATTGGTGACCCGCAAGGTTCCGAGCGCACCAGAAACACCCCCCGTGCTGTCAGCGGTAAAGGCTTTTAAGCGCTGGCCATTGCCATTCACCATGTAGCCTTCGCGGTCCAGACCAAAGGATCCATCGCGGGAGTAGAGCTGCTCACCCTGCGCATCCACGACAAAAAATCCGTTACCGCTGATGGCTAAATCCAAGCCGTTGTCGGTGAAGGTGATATTGCCTTGGGTAAATTGTTGGGCCACTTTGGCGGTGTTAACGCCCTGCCCCGTGGCGGTAGCCGCCACCCCGGCACTGGTGGTTGCAAAGACATCGGCAAATTCCGCACGGGAGGCTTTGAAAGCCGTGGTGTTGGCGTTGGCAACGTTGTTGCCAATGGTGCTGAGGTCGGTCGAGGCGGCACGCATGCCGCTGATGGCAGATTGAAACGACATAATATGTTCTCCTGGTAAATGGGAATGCGTGGTGAGGATGCGTCGCGCTTAGAAAACGCGGCGGACGGCATCCATGCTCAATGAACCGTATTCAGCTAGGTTTAGCATTGGGGCTTGCCCGTTGCGCGGTAAGGTGACGCTCTCTACCGGCACTCGGACGAGCGAGGTGCCCGCCTCAATCTTGTTATCAATTGTGGCGTCGACCTTCAGGGTGTATTGGCCCGCCGGCAGGCGATTGCCCTGCACGTCCAGTCCATCCCACGCCAAGTCCTGAATGCCGGCATCGGTCTGGCCCAGCGACAAATTGCGCACCACCTGCCCCGCGCTATCGGTGATAGCCACATTGACTTGGCTGGCGGCCTTTTGCAGTTCGACCCCAAAGACGGGATTGCTGCCGTCTGCCAAATTGAGTTTGTCGCCTGCCACCAGCACTTGCCGGCCCACCATGGTGGACGCCTGTAAAGCTTGGTTGGACTGCAGAGACGTGGCCAAGCTGGTGAATGATTTTTGTAAATCGTTGACCCCGGTCACCGTCCCAAACTGCGCCATCTGGCTCAAAAACTGGCCGCCGTCCATGGGCTTCATGGGGTCCTGATTGTTCATCTGGGCGACCATCAGCTTCAGAAATTCATCTTGGCCTAGGGTCTTGGCTTTCTTATCCGCGGTCTGCAGACGCGCACTGCTGAGCGCGTCGAGGCCGGGCGGTAGTCCATTGATTGAATCTGCCATTTGCTTATTCCTTACTACTGGCCGATCGCCAGGGTTCGCGTCAGCATTTGCTTCGACGCTTCCATGATTTCGATATTGGTTTGATAGCTGCGCGAGGCGGAAATCATATTCGCCATTTCCTCGATCACATTGACGTTCGACATAAACACATAACCCTCGCTGTCGGCCATCGGGCTACCGGGTTGGTATTCACGACGCAACGGCGCCTGACTCTCCACGATGCCCTGTACCTCAACGCCGATTACCGCATCATCGCTACTGTCAGAAAGTTCGTCGAACAACGGTGCAAACACCGGTTGGCGCGACCGATAGGTGGTGTTGATGCTGCTGCTCGTGGTGTTGGCGTTGGCCAGATTGCTGGCGGTGGTGTTCAAGCGCAGGCTTTGCGCAGCTAGGGCGGTACTCGCCGTATTCATCACACTAAAAAGTGACATATTTATTCTCCCCGAATGGCGCTCAGCAAACCGCTGAGGCTACCTTCGATAAAACGCACACTGGCTTGATAGCGCATGGCGTTGTCCAAAAAGCGTGAACGTTCGCCTTGCACATCCACTGAATTCTGGTCCAGCGATGCTTGCGTTGGGGTCCGATACTGGAGGTCAATACCATCCAGCGTCGTATCACCCATCACGTGGCCAGCCATTTGCGTACCCGTGGCGCGCAGTTCGGTGTCGTTGCCGCCGATGGCTTGTTCTAGGGCCGCGTTGAAATCGAAATCACGCGCCTGATAGTTAGGGGTATCTGCATTGGCCAAGTTGCCGGCAATAAGCTCAGCCCGCTGGGCACGCAGTAGCGCTGCCTGCGGGTGAATGCCCAGAGCGGTATCGAGATTAAACATGCAGCCCCCTTCTGTCTTTGTCGTTGCAGGCTTTAATGCGAAACCCATGCCAAGCCCCTCGCTCTAACTTAACCGATTGTTTTATTGTATTTTTTTTAGATCATTGCGGGCGCGATGCGGCCAGTTCATGCCGAATAGGCGGCAAGCTTTGCAGACAGGCGGCAAGCGGCAAGTCCCGCGGCAAGCCAGCCGTCCCAGTCTGCCGGGGCCTTGGCGAGGCAAAACGGGTGTGCACATCAGCGAGACCGGCCACTGGCGCGCACTGAAAGATTGCGTCATGTAGGGAGGCAGCAGCTTGTTGCGCGAACGCGCGCGCTGCCCGGCTACCTTGGGTAGGCCACAGGGTGGGGAGAAAGCGCGCGAGTCTTTAGACCGAAAGTCCTAGACGAGCCTTGCGCGCAGCGCGGCGCCTCATTGGGCCTCGCCAGAGGCCTGCCACAATTAAGCGTGTGCAAGTGGGTGTGCCGACCCGTGCAGCCAAGCGGGGCTGCGCGCCGCCGGCCGTGGTGAGCCTTTGGTGGCGCTGGCTAGCGCGGTGTGGGAGCAGTCGCCGCGCGTGGCCTCACGCGGCGGCGCCAAAGCTGCCGCGTAGGTTTATTCGCAAGCAAAAACCGGTGCTTAGCCGCGGATGTCTTTCGAGGTGAGCGCGGAACCCACGTTGACGACAGACATCACCACAGCGGCGAGGTCGTCGGGTTCAAATTTAGCAACCAACTTATTAGCGCCTACCGAATTGGCCATCGAATCGTTGAAACTGCCACTCAGCGAAGTGTGCAGACAAACGTAAAGATCTTTTAGATCCGGATCGGCCTTGATGGTCTTGGTCAGCGTGTAACCGTCCATTTCGGGCATTTCAATATCCGATAACAGCATGGCAAAGCGCTTCGTGATCGGCCCTTCGGCGGCGTACGCTTTGAGCTTCTCAAATGCGGCCAGCCCATTTTCGGCAATTTCATATTCCACGCCCAACTGATCCATCACGCGCATCATTTGCCGGCGCGCGACGGCGGAGTCGTCGGCGATAAATATGCGACGAGGAATGTCGCCGTTGGCAACGTTCTGCGCCAGAATCTCCTCGGAGACCTCCACCTCAAACCCCACAATTTCAGACAGCACACGCTCCACATCGAGAATTTCCACCAACTGATTTTCCAAGGTGGTGACGGCAGTTAAATAATTGGCGTTGCCGATGCCGGCCGGTGGTGGCTTGATGTCATCCCAGCGCAGGTTAACGATGCGCACCACCTGCTGTACCAAGTATCCCTGCACATGGCCGGAATATTCGGTGACGATCACAAATTCATCCGGCGTGCCCTTGCTGGCAGCCTGTCCCAACACGGCGGCGAGGTCGATAACCGTGATGGTTTGGCCACGCGCGTGAAAAACGCCGCGCATCTGGTAGTGAGAATGCGGAATCGGGCGCAGCGGTGGGCACTTCAGCACCTCACGCACTTTGAAAACATTGATTCCGAAAATCTGATTGCTGGTGAGACGGAACAGCAGTAATTCCAGCCGGTTCCGGCCGGCCAGCCGAGTCAGACGATCGACCCTATCGATTATCGACATGACGCGCTCCGCGATAGTCTTGAATGAATTGTGCTTATCGCCCCTCGCCGGGAAAGCTTGAGCCAGCACACGGCACAACGCTTGCAGTGTTTTGGGCTCACCACTCAGGAAGCCCTCCATGCAACGCCATCCCCTGCCGGCCCTCCTCGCGGGTTTTCTCAGCTTGGTCAGCGGCCATGTACAGGCGGCGGAGCAACCACTCGAGAGCATTCGCTCCGCAGTCAGCAACTTTCTACAGCAGGAAAGTGACAAAAACGCGCAGGCCGTGCAGATAGAAGTGGGGCGACTCGACCCGCGCCTGCGTCTGGCCGCCTGCACTACCCCGCTGTCGGTGTATTTGGCGCCGGGGGCGCGCATGCCCGGCAATACCTCGGTGGGGGTACGTTGCGACGGGGCAAGCCCTTGGGCCTTGTTCGTCCCCGCCAGCGTTCGTCAAAAATTTGTCGTGGTGACGGCGGCCCAAACGCTCACGCGCGGCAAACTTCTGGCACCGCCCGACCTTCGAGTTGAATCTCGTTACTTGATGAGCTTACCCACCGGCGCATTGGAAGACCCGGCCGTGGCCGTGGGTCGGGTGGTGACACGGCAGCTGGCGACCGGTTCACTGGTCACGGCGGGCGCGTTGCGTGAGGAGCGCGCGGTGCGCCGTGGGCAGACCGTGACGTTGTCGCTGGCGGCGGGGTCTTTAGTGATTCGAGTCTCGGGAACTGCGTTGAAGGATGGCGCGTTGGGTGACCGAATCACGGTACGCAATACCACTTCTAACCGAGTGGTAGAGGGTGTCATCATAGAAGCTGGAGTGGTGGAAGTGGGCGCGACGCAGCCAACCGCCCAAACTAACTGAGTGTCAGCGACACGGAGAAGCGTCTGTCTCTATATTAATTGCCATTATTCTAAAGTGTCCCGTAAGTGCAGCCGCTAAGCCGCTTAATACCAGACGGAGTCAACAACATGGTTTCTGAAATCAATAGCGCCACCTCTAACAACGCCGCGGCAGTAGCGGCCCTAGAAGCGCGCGTGCTGAAGAGCGATGCGCAACCAACGCTTAGCACGCCGGCCGTGCCAAGTAGCAAAGAGGGTATCGACCTCACCAAGCTCGCCAGCCAGCTGCGCGAACTCACGCAATCGGTGGCAGACCAGCCGGTCGTCGACAAACAGCTTGTAGAAGGATTTCAAAAGGCGGTCAACGACGGCACTTATCGCGTTGATCCACCGGCCATCGCGGATAAACTCGCCAGCTTCGAGGCGCTGCTGACCACCGGCCCGAGTCAGCGCTAGATGAGCACGACACCAGCAGCCCGCGAGACCCTGCAGGCGCTGCTGGTGGACTTTGAGCGCACGCTGGCGCAGGAGTACGAAGCCCTGCGCACCCGTAATGTGGAGGCGCTCGAAGCCGCCGTTACCCACAAACGCGAACTGACCCTCGCCATCACCGAGACCGGCAGCCAATGCGACCTTAGCGCTCTGGGCACCGATAACACCGATAATCTAGACGGCCCCGATCAAGCCTACTGGACGGAAATCCGCGCGTTAGTTGCACGTTGCGCGTTGGCCAACCGCACCAACGGGGCGGCGGTAAAAACCGGTAAAACTTTCACCAATGCCTTGCTCGATCTGATCAGCGGCCGACCTGCCGGCGAAAGCCTCTACGACGCGCGTGGCCGCGTGGGTCAAGGAGGCCGACCGCCTAAAACCTGGGAGAGTGCGTAAGTTACGCCTTGGATACCGCGCGTGCCTGAGCGATCTATCTTTAGCTGGTTCTCCCGCAAAAAGCCCGCCGACCTCGCGCCCGCGGCCACCATGAGCGGTGGGAACGAACCCCAGGATCCAGAAATCTACCTCGTGCTGCGCCGGGTTTTTAGCGAGCATACGCTGCTGACCGTCCGCATGAGTGACCGTCCAGAACCCTACACCAGCGCTATTCTTGAATTGGTCCCCGAGCAACACTATCTGGTGCTGGACGAACTAACCCCTATTTCTGGCCACGCGCTCGTGAGCAATGGCACCGTGCTCCAAGTGCGCGCAGCGGTGGATGGCATTGACCTGCGCTTCACGGCCACGGTGCTGCAAATGGGCGAACAAAACGCCCTGCCCTATTACAAAATCTCTTTCCCAACGGTCATCGACTACCCACAGCGGCGGCGGCAGTACCGTGTCACGGTACCCAGCAACCGTGGCTTCGAGGTGGAATTTCGGATGCCCGATGGGCGGCAGTTAGAGGGCGAATTGGGCGATATGTCGGTGGGCGGATTTTGCGCACGCATTCGCACTGGCGTTTTAGAACCCACGCACGACGCCGGTCAACGGGTGACTTGCCGACTGCTGGTACCCAACGCCCCGCCCATTATTGTGGAGGTTGACATGCTCCACATCGACGCCCAACCACCGCCCAGAGTGCAGCGAGCGCGGGTGCGGTTTACCCGCAACATATCGCCCACCACAGAGCGCCGCGTGGCGCAGTTCTGTGCCGAACTAGAACGCGCGCAACGCCAATTGCGCTAGCGGCACTGGCCTTCAGGCCAGCGGCAGGCGGGGTAGGATGGCTAATAAGGCGGCGTGCTGTTGCGCATCGGCAGGCTCGTCAATGTCGTGCCGTAGCGGCAGTTCACGCACAACCAGACCCCGCGTCGCGCAGCGCTGCAACGTACGTGCGGACACCTGCGCAGTCCCCCACGGCAGCGACTCAAACAGCGTTGGCTGATCGCGGTTCATCCCAATCAGCCAATAGCCGCCATCGGCCACCGGGCCTAGCACCACATCACAAGCCCCCTGCAAGTGCGCGCCAGCGTGACGTAAATCCGCTAGCTGGTTATCCACGACATCGCTGCCCATGAGCAACGCACTGGCGTGGCAGGCCAAAGCGTCGGCCAACGCGACACGCATCCGCCTACCCAAATCCCCAGTCTGTTGCAGGACCACGTTAAAAGGTGCCGCGGCGGGAAGCTGTTGAAAATAAATCTGCGAGGGCAGGTCTGCGCAGGCGAGATAGCGCGGCCCAGGCCACTGCGCTGCCAGCCGCAACGCATGGCCTAGCAGGGCGGCATAAATGTCTACCGCCCTACTCGCCCCCAGCCCCACCGCGAGGCGGGTTTTTACCGCGCCAAGGCGCGGCGCACGCGCAAAGACTATCAGCGCGGTGCGCGCCAGACTCATCGGACTTGCCGATACCAATGGGCTAGGCGGCTGGGCGGTGCGCCTAAAAAATACGCCAAGCGTAGCCCCCACATCAGCCCGATGGTGCGCCACGCCCCGCTTTGCTCCCAGCGGCGCGCAGAAGTCAGCACCCGCAAACGCAACGCGATCGGCGCCAGTTCTCGGCGCAACTTGGACGACAGCGCGAGGTCTTCCATCAAGGGAATGAGCGGAAAGCCGCCGCAGGCCGTAAACAGCTCGCGGCTGACAAACATGGCTTGGTCGCCGGTGGCGATACCGGTGATGCGCGAGCGTAGATTCATCAACGTGCCAACCAGCCACAACAGCGCACGCGGGCTATCCAGCCGCACATCGAAACGCCCCCACAGCGGGGCGACGCCTGCCGCCAGCTGGCACAAGACGGGCAGTGCTGCGGCTGGCAGCGTGGTATCGGCGTGCAGAAACAGCAGTAACTTGGCGCGGCTCGCCGCCGCTCCTGCGTTCATTTGCGCCGCGCGGCCGGGCGGTGCGCTGAGCACTTGATCGGCGAGACCGGTAGCGTGCGCCACCGTGGCGTCGGTGCTGCCACCGTCCACCACGAGAATTTCTACCCCCGCTAGCCGCCAAGCTTGGAGCGGGGTTAATAAGCCCACGATGCCGTGCGCTTCGTTGAGCACCGGTACGATAAGAGCGAGCAACGCAGGCACGGCCAGCGGCGTCAGGCGCGACTCAGCGCGCCCCCGCAACTACTGCCGTGGCCGGCGGTGCAGCCAAAACAATGAGGCCCCACGGCAATCGGCTGGCCGGTGAGCGTCTCCGCCAGAAGACTTGAAAGATGTCGGGGCGCACCCGTCCCACCCGCGGGCATTCCCAACATTTGATTAAAATCGCAGTCGTACACATCGCCACGCCAGTCAACACTTAACAGGCTGCGGCACATCACGTTAGCCAGATTCTCCTCACGATAATTGGCCACCAGCAAGTGCAAATAATCTGCGTAATGCCCGTCGCGCTCCAGCGCGTGCCGGAAACGCGCAATGGGCATATTGGCCAGCGTTAACAACCGATTGAAGTGAACGCCGTAGTGGCTTGTGAGTGCGGCGCGGTAAGTTGCCTCTAAACTCGCTTGTGGCGGTGGCAAGCTGGGGCCTAATGGGTTGTAAACCAAATCTAACGCCAAGCCCCCGCCAGCCGTACCGTAGCCTTGCGCGTTAAGCGTACGCAGCGCCCGGATGCTTTTCTCAAACACCCCTTTGCCGCGTTGAATATCCACGTTATCTGGCCCATAGCACGGCAGCGATGCCATCACGTGGACCTGCTCTTGCGCCAAAAAACTAGCCAAACCGGCTTGCCCCGGCTCCTCGAGGATCGTGAGATTGCAACGGTCGATCACCGCCAACCCCGCCGCGCGCGCCGCCTGCACCAGTGGACGAAAACACCCGTTAAGCTCGGGCGCCCCACCCGTAATATCCAGCGTGCTGACCCCAGCCGCCAGTGCAAACGACAACGCCAAACTGGCCGTCTGCCACGACATTTCCTCGGTCCGCAACGGCCCCGCATCCACATGACAATGGTGGCAGGCCTGATTACACCGATAGCCTAAATTGACTTGCAGCGTGGTGAGCGTACCGCGCTGCAGGGCAGGGAACATGGGCGACGCGCCATCCGGCAGCCGGCCCAATTGGGGGGACATTGCAGCCATGATCAAAACTCTGGAGAGACCGAGGAGCATGATGTCATCCCGACACCCACACCGGCAACGCATTGGGCACCCGCTAGGCTAGCGTTGAACGCAGCAGCCCGTTAAACTTCCGCCCCTATCCGCGTGGGGCTGTAGCTCAGCTGGGAGAGCGCTGCGTTCGCAATGCAGAGGTCAGGGGTTCGATCCCCCTCAGCTCCACCAATTTAAAAACCTCAACGGGCGGCCGTTGGGGTTTTTTAATGCCTGTCTGCGGGAGGTTGCGGACTGCGCCGGTGGGCCACCCGCCCAGTGACAGGCCGTTTTTTGCGCGCTCCGGGCTGCGGTCACCCTTCAACAAAAAGTCACTCTCGTGGTGGCTTTTGTCTTGATGGCGGTGGTGCGGATGCGCACTCGCGTGGCGAGTTCCAACAGCCGGCAATGCCCACTTCGATCACCACGCTGGCCGCGCCTCAAGGAACCTCTAGTGCCCGCTATCGGGTTCGCCAAAGGGCGCCTGAATTTCCTGTACTCTGGCACGGCTTGTCCACGAATTTTTCGTAGGACTACTTCAAAGACCGAAATCAACGGCTGCAAGAAAATCCGGCCAAAGCCGGGACATGAGGGAGAACAATATGGCCTACGAGAATTACACGACCCTGTCCGTGCAGGTTCGCGGGCGGGTGGCCTATGCCACCATCAATAACCCACCGGTGAACCTCATTACCAAGCCGCTCTTTGAAGACCTGCTGCGTTTATCGCTCGAGCTTGAGGAGGATGACAACCTGCTGGTGTTCGTGCTTCGCAGTGCTAACCCAGAATTCTTCATCGCCCATTTCGACGTCTCCTCGATCCTCGAATTCCCTATCGAAGGCGAGCCCAAGCACGAGGATTACGCCAACGCGTTTTATCACGATATGTGCGAGCGCTATCGCTTGATGAACAAGGTCACCATCGCCCAGATCGAGGGCCGGGTGGGCGGCGGCGGCTCGGAACTGGCCATGTCCTTCGATATGCGCTTTGGCGTGCGCGGCAAGACCTTCGTCAACCAAATGGAAGTACCCCTTGGCATTCTGCCCGGCGGCACCGGCACCCAGCGCATGCCCCGCATCATCGGCCGCAACCGGGCGATGGAAGTGATCATGGGCGGCATCGACATGGATGCCGACACGGCGGAGCGCTGGGGCTACTTGAACCGCGCCTTCGAGCCCGGTCAGGCTGGTCCCTATGTGGAATGGCTCGCCAACCGCATTGCTTCTTTCCCGGAGGAAGCCGTGCGCCTGACCAAACAGGCCATCAACTCCTGCGACAAACCGCTGTCAGAGGGTCTGCGGGACGAAAGCTATCTTTTTCAGCAGCTCTGCCGCACCGAAAGCGGCCGCCGCAATATGCAGAAGTTCCTCGAGATCGGTGGCCAGACCCGCGAAGGCGAACTCAAAATTCAGGAACTCAACGGCCTCCTCGGCAATCTCGGCTGAGGGCAGGCTTAAGGATTGGACGGGGGCGCAGCCATGGCACCCCCGCTGATTCGTTTTTGTGGCAATGCCAGTACGGGCGACGAAATCATCAACGGTTGCGGGCTGTGGCTGTGCGATCCGCACCAGCGCCTTCCCGCTGCCTGTGTGTCGTGATTTTCCGAGTGGCCGGTAAATACGCGAAAGAAGGCGCCCCCTAACGCGCCTTTAACGACGGCAACCTACGGCAACAGTTCAACCGCATCGCCCACCGCCACGTGCCCCGGCTCCAGCACTTCGGCATACGTGGCAAAGCCCGGCGTGGCGTACCCCGGAATCAGGCCGTCGGGCAAACCCGTTTTCGGACGGGTGCGAATGAGACTACGCATGACATCCTGATCGCGCACGCCGCTAGCGGGGTTGAGGCCAATCACGCCGCAACGGGGCACCGCCGTACGTACCCGCAGCAGGGCTGTTCCCACTCTCAAACGTTGCCCATCCCAGGCGTCTTCCGCATAGGCCTCGGCGTGCTCGAGCACCAACCCGGCCCGAAAGCGGGCGCCATCGACCGCCGCACCAACCTCGCTCGCCAGTTGTCGTAGCGAACCGGTGGTAGTGAAGGTGATGGGGAAAACATCGATCGCGCCCCCACGGCTCAGGCAGCGCACCAGCCGTAGCGGACGCCCCATGTATTCCGTGAGCGCAGCGTGCCACGGTCCACCCACTTCCTGCAGGTCGATCTGGCGCAGACCGTAGTGGTCGATCGCCCACGCTGCGCCATCGGCAACAGCAGGCCCCTCGACTTGCCGGCCATCGGGCAGATGCAGCGTGAAGCGCTCGTCTTCGGGGTGGTAGTCAAATTGCAGCGAGATGCTGCCCGCGTGGCTGTCGGCATTGATGAACTTGCCGTCGGACTCGACCAAGGCAAAGAAGCGGTCGTGACGAATCCCGCCGGCGTCGATCTCGACCCTGAGTGGATGCAGGAAGCGGGTGGCCTTGACGTACACGCGGCCAAGCTGTTGAACGGTGATCATGAAAGGCTCCACGGTAAATGACGCCTTCTTAGAGTAATGAGCCGTGGTCAGTGCGTCGAGTCGCGTGGTGATTCGGGTGTGGGGAGCGAAATCGAGCCAAATGGTGATTCGATGGTGATTCGATGGCGATGGTGATTCGGGACACCCACTAAGTCGCCGGCACGGACGTGCGTTGGGAAATGGTGGAAATCGTGAGATTCGGCGGGAGATTCGCGGGAGATTCGGGACACCCACCGGAGATTCGGGACACCCACTATGGGGGGAGCGAAATGGCGGGTGATTCGTGACCAAAATCGGACAAGCTAAATCGAGAGCTAAATCGAGGACACCCACCGGAAATTCGGAAATCGAGGACACCCACTAGATAAATCAAAATCGAGGACACCCACTAATCAAAATCGAGGACACCGGAAGCTAAATCGAGGACACCCACTAGATTGCCGGCGCTGCCGATAAGGATGTGGGTTGTCGGGATTCTTTTTTTCCAAAAGTGGGGGTCCCGGACTGTTCCCGCGACTACAAATCGATGGGCTGCCGGATGACATGGTTGGGTGTTTACAGAACAAGGCTGGCAGTGCCATATTCAGACCTGTTTAGTCAGAATACTCAAAGTGGAGGTTCGTCATGCACGTATGGCAAATGCAAGAGGCTAAAGCCCGGTTATCAGAAGTGATCAAGTGCGCGGAGAGTGAGGGACCGCAAAACATCACCCTGCACGGACAATCAGTGGCGGTGGTGGTCTCCCGTTCCCTGTTTGAACGCCTGACAGGCAACGAGCATTCGCTGGTCGACTTTATGCGCCGGTCCCCACTGTATGAGGCGGATGACATCACGCTCGAGCGCAACACCAGTTTGACCCGGGAGGTGTCGCTTTGAGCTATTTGCTTGACACGAACATCTTGTCGGAGCTCCGCCGCAAGACACCAGACGCCGGTGTGGTCGAGTGGTTTTCTCGCCGACCTGCATCCACACTATTTTTGAGTGTGCTGACGCTGGGCGAATTGCGTCAAGGCATCGAAGGGGTGGCAGATGCCAAACGGCGCATGACGATGACGGATTGGCTCGAAACAGACTTGCCGGCTTTTTTTGCCGGACGCATCCTGGCAGTGGACGCTCAAGTAGCAGACCGTTGGGGCAGATTGGTGGCCGCCGCAGGCCGTCCCTTGCCAGCCATAGACAGTCTTTTGGGTGCAACCGCCGTGCAGCACGGCTTGAGTCTGGTCACGCGCAATGGTCGGGATTTTGCGGATCTGGGTTTGGACGTGATCAACCCTTGGACCCGATGAGAATCTACGCTGCTGGCCGTGATGCCGTGAACCGTTGATACCCACAGCATGACTATTTGGCTCCCGCAGCGAGTCTTTCGTTCGTAAACTACACACCACCAATAGCGATGCTGTTCTTTAATTAGATTGGCAACAATTAAGGAAATCGAGGGAGGAAGTCGAGGACACCCACAGGAAGTCGAGGACACCCACCATATTGCCGGCGCGAACGTGGGTGTCCCAGACTCTCTGCGCAGACTCTCTGCGTGGCCAAGGGCACGATGCTGCTGGGGGTGAAGGCGGTGATTTCCGAGAGCTTCAAGCGGATTCACCGCGCGAATCTGGTGGGGAGGGGTGTGTTGTCGTTGAACTTCGTTAACGGTGAAAGCGCCGCCAGCCTCGAGCTGTATGAGACTGAGACCTGCGACCTCGCCGGTCTGGAACGCGGCGCGTCCGAACTGACCATGCAGGCGAAAAAAAGCCGACGGTTCGGTGAATACCTTCAAGGCCCGCGTGCGCGTGAATACGCACGTTGAGTGGGACTACTACGCCCACGGCGGCGTGCTGCAGTGCATGCTCCGGCAGATGGCGGCGCAGTAAGGCGCGGTCAATGCCTGAGCGAAGGGCAAGATCCCGGCGATGCCGGACTCTTTTTTGGGGGGGGATAGGTCGCCGCTGCCAGCGTAAAAATTAAAAAAATTAAAAGGTCAGTCGCTTTTAATTACGCTGATCGCAGATGTCTCTGAGAATTTCTACCCTGCCCCATTACACCCGAGGACTCCTCTAAGGTTCCTTCGGAATCAGATCCGCGAGGCGTTGCACTGCCATTGCGACAAAAGCAGTGACGGCAATCGGCACGTATCTGCGACTTGGATAGACCACGTAGAGATTGCCAATGGTGCTCCCTGCTCCGGGCAGCACTTCCACCAGTTCACCGGAGCGCAGGTTGTCCTGCACCACGAGGCGCGGCAACAGGCAAATTCCCAGGTTGCTGATCGCGGCCTTCTTCTGCGCTTGCCCGGTGTTGGCACTGAACCGGCCGGTGACTGCAATCGATGCCGGGCCGTCCTGGCCAATCAATCGCCAGGTCGTGGACTCACCAGCAGGCACGGAAACAACGCAGTCGTGTGCGGCCAGCTCTGCGAGCTTGCGCGGCGTGCCACGCGCAGCTAGGTATGCGGGGCTGGCTGCCACCACAAACGATACAGCGCCCAGCTTGCGAGCCACCAGGCTGGAATCTGGCAGTTCAGCGCTTCCCCGAAACGCCACGTCAATGCCGTCCTCGATGAAGTCCGCCATGGTATCGCTCAGCATGAACTCCACGCGCACGCCAGGATAAGTCGTGAGGAACTCCTCTATCCATTCCATCGCGAAGAAATCAAAAAAGTTTACTGCCGCCGCAACCCGGATGCTGCCTACAGGTGTTTGTCTGCCCTGCAACAACTGCCCGCCGGCTTCTTGAAGAAGCGCTATATGAGTGGCGCTCTGGTCATACAGCGTGCGGCCGACATCGGTCAGGCTGAGTTTGCGGGTGGAGCGTTGCAATAGGCGTACTTGCAGCGCGTTCTCCAGCTGTGCGACCTGTCGGCTGAGCGTGGTGGGGGGGACGGACAGACGCCGTGCGGCGCGCGCAAAGCTGCCGGCTTGGACCACTTGAATAAAGAGCGCCAGCTGGTTTAGGTCAAGCATGCAATTACTTTCAAAAATGGGATTCTGAATATCAATTACCCCATCTATTAAAGCAACTGCGCGAGAAATACGGTAACGCTCTGAATTTAGTAAACCTCAAGGAGTTCACTATGGCACTGTCCACCACCTCACAAAGCCGGCTCGTCTGGGGCCTCCGCATTTTATTGGCACTGGCTTTTGGTGCCGCAGGCGCCGCCAAGCTGGTGGGCGTTCCGCAACTGGTCAGTATCTTTGAGATCATCGGCTGGGGTCAGTGGTTTCGCTACCTCACAGGCAGCATCGAAGTCCTGGGCGCGGTCATGATGCTGGTGCCGGCCACCGGCTTGCCAGCGGGCCTGCTGCTGGGCGGCACCATGGTAGGCGCCACGCTTTCCCACTTGCTGGTAGTTCCGGGCTCACCGGCACCAGCCATCGTGCTCGGTCTGTTGTGCGCGGTGGTGGTGTGGAACCTTCGCCCAGCGCAGTTTTTCCGGGCCTGAGGAAGCAAACACGTCCGCAATCCGTCTGAAAAAAAAGGAGATGGGCAAATCGAGGACACCCACTATTTTTCGGATGGCGCAGTGAAATCCAGCGAGTTGAAATCGAGTGAAATCGAGGACACCCACTAAGCAGTGAAATCGAGGACACCCACTAGGTTGCCGGCGCGCAAGTGGGTGTCCCGGACTATTGCCGCGGAAATCGAGGATCGGAATCGAGGACACCCACTAGGTTGCCGGCACTGCCGGCACGGACGTGGGCTGTCGGGATTCTTTTTTTTCGGAAAGTGGGTGTCCCGGACAGAAATCGAGGACACCCACTAGCCGGCGCCCACTATATTGCCGGCGTGAACGTGGGTGTCCCGGACTGAGTGCCTCCCGGACTGAGTGGGTGTCCCGGACTGAGACTGCCGGACTGAGACTCTATATTTCTGGAAATCGAGGACGCCGGGAATGAAAAATCGAGAACACCCACTGGGTTGCCGGGATTCTTTTTTTCGGAAAGTGGGTGTCCCGAACTGCTGCTATCGGAAAGTGGGTGTCCCGAACTGCTGCGCAGCGGGAAAGTGGGTGTCCCGGACTGCTCGCGCGGACTGCTCGCGCCCGGACTGCTCGCCCGAAAGTGGGTGTCCCGGGCTGCTCGCGCCCGAAAGTGGGTGTCCCGGGCTGCTCGCGTCCCGGGCTGCCCGCGGGTGTCCCGGACTGCTCGCGGACTGATCGGACTGCTCAGTCCCGGACTGCTCAGACGACGTCCCTGCAAGACGGCGTGGGGCCTTTCAGGCTGGTGCGGAGTCTGCCCCGCTGCAGGGCCGGGTCGAGCAAAACTTGGCCCAACTCCCTGCACCCGCGCGCCCTGTCGCTGGAGCCCGTCGCACTGTTGGGATATGTTGTGTCTTCAACCACCCTGTGCAGCAAGGCCGCGCCGCGGCCGAGAGGCACCCCTAGCCGGATTTCTCATCCTATGCCCGCCAAAAAAAAATCCCCCGCCACGCGTAAATCGCCCGCCATGGTTATCGACATCGGGATCCCTGCGGCTGCCCGCCGCGACATCGCTGCTGGCTTGGCGGGGCTGCTCGCCGACAGCTACACCCTGTATTTGATGACGCATAATTTTCATTGGAACGTGACTGGCCCAATGTTCAACACCCTGCATCTCATGTTCATGGGCCAATACACCGAGCAATGGACTGCGTTGGATCTCATCGCGGAACGGATTCGCGCGCTGGGCTTTCCAGCGCCAGGCACTTACCAGGAATTTGTCACCTTGGCCTCGGTACAAGAAGTGGCGGGGGTGCCCAAGGCTTTGGAGATGGTGAGCCATCTGGTGCGCGCCCAAGAGGCTACCGCGCGCACCGCACGCGCCCTGTTCAGCGTGGTCGAGCGGGCTCGCGACCAACCCACCATGGACCTCCTCACCCAACGTCTGGACGTCCATGAAAAAACCGCTTGGATGCTGCGCAGCCTGCTGGAGGAGTAGCCGGCAACGCGCGGCTGGGCGATAAAAGTGCGGTAGAACGGCAGCTGTGGCAGGGACGCGTGGCCAAGCCCGTGCCGCCCGCGGCCACCCACTGTCCCCAGTGCGGTAGGGGCCACCCCGACCCGAGTTCACACAAGGCAGCATCACCTATGACTCACTGGGCCACCCCCCGCCGCGACTGTCTCTCATGACGCCAACGCGGCGACTACTGTTCAATGCTTTTTCGATGAACTGCGTTTCGCATATTCATCATGGTCTGTGGCGCGACGCCACCTCTCGCCAACTGGACTACACCTCACTCGAGCCTTGGGTGGAACTGGCAAGACTTCTCGAGCAGGCCAAGTTTGATTCGTTATTCTTGGCCGATGTGGTCGGGGTCTACGACATTTATAAAGGGGGCCCGGAGACCGCAATTCGCGAGGGAATGCAGATCCCCGTCAACGATCCCAGCTTGCTCATTCCGGCAATGGCACACGCCACCGAGCATCTGGGCTTCGCCTACACCGGTTCTATTTTTGCCGAACACCCGTTTAACTTCGCGCGTCGCGCCTCAACCCTCGACCACCTCACCCAAGGTCGCCTGGCCTGGAACGTGGTGACCTCTTACCTGCCGAACGCCGCGCGCAATCTTGGCTTCGGGGAGTTGCCGCCCCACGACGAGCGCTATGCGCGCGGCGACGATTACCTGGAGGTCCTCTACAAGCTCTGGGAAGCGAGTTGGGAAGACAACGCGGTGGTTCGCGATCGGGTGCGTGGGGTGTACGCCGACCCCAGTAAGGTGCACCTCATCAACCATCGCGGCCCCTACTACGAGGTCCCCGGCCCGCATCTGTGCGAACCCTCACCCCAGCGCACGCCGTTGCTGTTTCAGGCGGGATCTTCCGAGCGCGGCCGTGAGTTTGCTGCCCGCCACGCCGAATGCGTGTTCATCGCTGGCAGTGGACGCAGCGAGTTAATGGCCGACATCCGGGCGCGTGCGGCCCGTTATGGACGTCGCGCGGAGGACATCAAAATGTGTCTTGCGGTGTCCTTAGTGATCGGCGGGACCGAGGCTGAAGCCCACGCAAAGGCCGAGGATCTGCGCGGGCAGCTGTCTTTGGACGGAGGACTGGCCCACCTGAGCGGGCATTTGGGTGCCGACCTCAGTGCCTTTGATCCCGCCCAACCCATCGCCGACTTCGAATTCAACGGGGTCTTGGGCTTCTTGAAGACCGCCGCCGCGCGCGCGCCGGACGGGCGTTTGACCTTCGGCGATTTAGCGCGCCAGCAGTTGAGCGGCCAATGGATGGTGGGCAGCGCCGAGCAAATTGCGGACCGGCTCACGGCGCTCGGCGAGTCGGGGGTGGATGGCTTCAATCTGGTGTACACCACCACGCCCGGGACTTTCGTGGATTTCATTGAGGGCGTGGCGCCGATCCTGAAACGTCGCGGCTTGATGCAGACCGAGTACCGCCCGGGCCCGTTGCGCCAGAAAATTTTTGGCCACCCGAGGCTCTCGCCCCGCCATCCAGGGGCCGCGTTCCGCCGACCCTGATGGCGGGTTCGCGCGTGGGCTGCACGGCACAGATAAATTTTCAGTGTCGCGCGCGGTGTGAGCGCGGCGCCCCGGCCGCAGTCGGGGGGCGCCAGCGCCGTGATCCCACTGCGGGGTCTAGTCCGCGGGCGACTCCCCACGCTTCCACGGTGGCAAACTACGATAAGCATAATGCTGTGGATTCAGCCGCGACTTCCCCACCCCGAAATAGTGTTCGCGCAGCGTCTCGCCTTCATAGTGTGTGCGCATCCGGCCGCGGCGCTGCAATTCTGGCACCACCAAATCGGCGAAATCTGCAAAACCCTGCGGCTGCGTCACGGGTACTAGGTTGAAGCCATCGCAACCGGTTTCGTCCATCCAGCGCTCTAGTTCGTCGGCGACGGTCTGCGGGTTGCCGACGATCTTGGGCATGAGGCTGCCGGTCGCGAGATAATCGGCGATTTCAGCGAGCGACCATTCTCGGTCGGCATCAATGAGGGAGAAAGTAGCCAATGCACTTTGAATGGCGTCGGTTTTCATGTCTTTGAGGGCTTTGCCTGAGTCAAGCTGGGCTAGATCAATGCCGACCCAGCCACAGTACAAAGCTAGCGATCCTTCCGGGCTGCCATATTGTTGACAGGTCTCGAGTTTCAACTGCGCCTCAGCGTCGGTGGGGGCCACAATCACGGTGATGCCGGGGAAATATTTAACCTCCTCTCGTTGCCGACCCTCCGCCTGCAAGGCTTGCGTCAGACGCTCAATGGCGGCCCGGCAGGCTGGGATAGTGGGATCCATCGCAAAGATGGCTTCGGCATGCCGGGCCGCAAAACGCAAACCCCGGCCAGACGCACCGGCTTGATATAACACCGGCGTGCGTTGCGGTGAGGGTTCGCACATATGCGGCCCCGGCACGTTGAAGTATTGCCCCTTGAAATTAATTTCATGCACTTTGCTGGGGTCGATCAGCGTATCCGTCGCGTGGTCACGCACCATCGCATCTTCCTCCCACGAGTGCTCCCACAGCTGATAGCACACGGCCATATATTCGTCGGCACGCTCATAGCGCTGGTCGTGGGGCATCATCTCGCTCAGACCAAAGTTGGCATTGGCGTCCGCCAGATAGGAGGTGACGATATTCCAGGCCACGCGCCCATCAGTGAGATGGTCGAGCGTGGAGAACAGCTTGGCGGTGTGATAAGGCGGAAAATAAGTCGTGCTAAAAGTACTGGCAAAGCCCAAGTGGCGGGTGGCGGCGGCCATCGCCGAGATCACGAGCGTAGGGTCGTTGCTCGGGAATTGCGTGCCGTGGCGCACCGCCGCGTCACGCGAGCCACGATAGACACTGTAGGTGCCGTGTACGTCCGCTAGAAACAGGGTGTCAAAAAAACCCGCTTCCAGAATACGCGCCAAATCCTGCCAATAATGGACGCTGCGATAGCCATCCAAGGGCCGGTCTAGCGGGTGTTTCCACTGCCCGATGGAATGGTGCCCAATACAGCACTGCGTGAAGGCATTCATGTGAATTTGTTTGCGCATAATTTCCCCGGATGACGGTGCTTCGGCCGGCCCCGGCAGGAGCCTGCCGCGGGTGTGTCGGCTACCTTAAACAACTTTATTTTTTTTGGGCGGTTTTATCGCGCTCAACAATGACGGACAGTGCATTTGTCTGCCATCGCCCCGCGCGCCCCCGGCGTCGCGCGCCAAGGCGTCGCCCCTAGCGGTTGACTGGCGGCGACCTGCAGCGAAATTCGCTGGGCCCAATGTTAGCCACTTCGCGTTATCGCAGCTGGTTAGTTCAGGCCACCACCAGCGTTGAGCTTTATGTTACGCACCGCCGCGGGACTGGCCGCGACCGCAACCCTATGCTACTTAGCATCTACCGAATTCGCTCAGACCACGATTTTCTCAGGGGGATTGGTGAGCTTCATTGAAGAATTAAAACGCCGCAACGTCATTAAAATTGGGGGTATTTACTGCGCCGTAGCGTTCGGGCTGGTGCAAGTTTTTCCAGCGCTGGTCGATGCATTCGACCTGCCAAAATGGCTGAACCCTGCTCTGTTTCTGAGTCTGGCCGCAGGTTTCCCGCTCACGCTGCTGGTCGCTTGGGCGCTCGAAATGACCCCCGAACGCTTACGCCGCACCCCACCCAACATAGCGTCCATGCCCAGCCAGACCACGCTTAGCCACGCCGCAAGCGCACCGCCGCGGGCCAGCCATCGGCACCCACCACATATTCACGTCGAGCCTTTTCGGGTCCTCAGCGACAATGACAACGTTAAAGCCATTGCCGAGGGCATAAGAGCGGAGATCGACGGCGCGCTAGTGCGTAATTCGGCTATCACGGTCCTGTCTGCAGATGCCGGGAATACCGACTTTGTCGTACAAGGCGCTATTCAGTCTGCTGGCAACCGGTTGTGGCTATCTTTCACTCTCGTGGAATGCAGCACGTCGACCAAGCTCTGGGCCGAACGGTTCGACCGCCAACTAGAAGATTTGTTTGGTCTCGAAGATGCCATCGTGCTGTCCGTCACCGGATCCATCCGCAGCCGCATCAAAATGGTGTTATTCAGCCAACTGCGCGACACCGAGGATGCCAACCTCAGCGTGCCAGAACTCTTAAACAAGGCCGCCGGCATTTTCCATGTCGCCGCCTTAGAGCGCAGTGGACTCGCGGTAACAAGTTTGCGCGCCGCGGTTGCGCGCGACCCTGATAACGCAATGGCCCACAGCCTGTTGGGCTTTGCGTTGTTTCGGGTGGCGGAATACGAACCCCTAGCCTTGACCCCGCACGCCAGCGCAGAAATGCTAGTACAGGCTAATCGGGGAGTGGCACTGGATCCGCGTAGTTATGTTGCGCGCACGGTGAAGGCGCTCGTGGCGCAGGATGTGCAGGGCGATTTTCACCTCGCCCGGCAACTGGCCAGCGAAGCCTTGGCGCAAAACGGCCACTTCGCGCCGGCCTTAGCACTGCTCGCCATTTGCGACATTCATCTGGGATCGGCCGACATCGGCCTAAGCCCGCTACGCAACGCCATGGCTGCCGGCGCGGAGGACGCAAGCCACCCGCGCTGGCGGCGAGAACTGGCGGTAGCGCACTGGATGGTTGGTGATCTGGCGGCAGGAAAACTGCTTGCGACCAGCCTCTGTGAAGAGACTCCAGAGGTGCCGCGCAATGTGTTGGTGCTGATCGCGCTACAGGCGGCGAGCGGCGAAATAAAAGCGGCGCAGCAGCAAATGACCGCGCTCTTGGCACGCTATCCCAATCTCACGTTGAGTTCGGCACGCCTGCCGCGCATCCACGATGTTGCCGCATCGCAACGCTTCGCTGCGCTCTTGCAAGACGCCGGACTGGGGAAATCTTTAGGTGTCCGCTACTCAGCAGATCCGGCTCGCGCTGGCGCTCAGCAGATAGCACTCATTGCCGGGCGCGCACCACCCGTGAAAAACGCGCGACCTGACCCCTTACCAACCGAAGAAATACGCCACACCGCCAAGGGGAGAACAAGAATGAGCAAACAACCTGATGACAACCGCGCGCACGCGGCCGGTGACTGGGCAGGTGCGGATCCTTTTGCGCCGGACTTCCGAGACAACCCCTATCCCGCACTCAACCAACTGCGCGAACGCCACCCGGTGAACCTCACGCCGGTCGGGACGTGGCGGATTAGTCGCCATGACGACATCTCGGCCATTTTTAAAAAAGCCCAAACGAGTATGACGTTGGCCGACGGCACGGCGCCCAATTTTGACCCGGAAGACACCCGCGGCAGCTTCTTAGAATTCATGCTCAACCAAGACGGTCCAGAGCACGTGCGCCTACGGCGTTTGGCGATGCAATCCCTCGGTCACAACACCGCGCGCCAAATGGAGGCAGAGGTAGAACAGTCGGTCACCCAGGCCATGGACCAAGCGCTCAAACAGGGCGGCATGGAAATCGTGGGAGACCTTGCCCACCACGTTCCCTCCCGCATGATGTGCCGGATAATGGGCGTGCCATTGCAAGATCGCGACTTGTTTAACGAGTGGACCGCCGCGCGCACCAATGCCTTCTTTGCGCGTTTTTTGCCCCCCGAGGTCCAGCAGCGTACGCGCGACGCGGGGCACGCAATGGCTGATTATTTTGAGGTGCTGGTGCGCGAGCGGCGGCAGCGGCTAGGCGATGACCTTATCAGCGCGCTGATCCGGGCCGAGGAACAGGGCGACAAACTGCGCGATGGCGAACTCATCATCCAGGCCATCGGCATTATTATTGCTGGCTACGAAACCACCATCGGCCTGATTGGCAATGGGCTGCGCGCGTTTCTGGACCACCCCCAACAACTCGCGTTACTGCGCGCCGATCCGGGTTTGATCCAGCCGGCCGTCGAGGAGTGCCTCCGCTACGACACCCCGATCCTGTTCAACTGGCGGGTACTCAAAGCACCCTATGAACTCGCCGGCACCGTGTTGCCGGCGCAGGCGGTGTTGTGGCTGATGCTGGCATCGGGTAACCATGACCCCCGACACTTTGACGACCCCGACACCTTCAATATTCAGCGTACCAACGTGGACCATCTCGCTTTTGGCGGCGGAGTCCATTTCTGTCTGGGCAGCCAGTTGGCCAGAATGGAAGCGCGGCACGCCATTGGCCAGTTCGCGCAACGCACCGCCGGGCTGGAAATCCGCGCGGGGCAGCTGGCGTGGTCCCATTCGTTTTTTCGGGTGCTCGCGAGCCTGCCGGTGAGCTTTCACTAAGCCACCAGCGGGCGCGCCAGCACAGCGCGCTTAGCGAGGCTTCACCGCAATCACCTCAATTTCCACCAAGGCACCCGGCGCCACCAGGGCGGCAACCTGGACGGTACTGCGGGCCGGCTTATTGGGTTGTTCCTCGGTGCCAAAAAACTTTTTGTAACTGGCCATCATGCCGGCGAAGTCGAGTTTATTTTCTTGTGTGGAGTCGGCCACCATGAACACCGTCATCTTGACGATATCCCCCATGCCCAGGCCCAGCCCCGACAAAGTCGTCTTGATGGATTCCAACGTGCTGAGCGTTTGAGCCTCGGTGTTGCCATAAGCAGCAACGCTGCCCTTGGGGGCTTTTGTGTCGATGACTTTGGGCAATGCGCCACTCACATACGCGGTGTCGAGATCCCCGCGCACCGTCACCGCCAAGGAGATGGGAAAGGGATTGCCATCGGGTAGCGGGGTGCGCAACACATCAGCCGCGCACAACGGGCTGGCGGCACCCACGGTGAGCAACAGTCCCAGACTGAGTGCGGCGATTCGAGTCGATTTATTTTGAAGCATTGGGTTTCCTATGCGGAGTTAGGTTAGGGCTGAGTGCGCCCGTGCGGCGAGCATTTCGACCGCACGGTGCGCTGACAACACGGCGCCTTCTTGCCAGCCGGGCATTTGGCTGAGATTGGCGCTCGCAAAATAAACCCGGCCCGCGGGCTGGTTGAGCAGTTTGAAGTCCTCCTCAGTGTTACCTTCGGCGCCGTCCCATGGCAACACCCACGGCCCAAGGCTGTAGGGGATTTGCGCCCAAGTGACATTTAACCCGTGCTCCAACGACTCGGAGCACCCAGGGTGGACTTGTTCAATGGACGCCCGCGCCGCGGCGATGCGTGCCGCCAGCGGCAAGGCTCCCAGGCGTTTAGCCGCCTCGCCATTGGCATAGGCGCCCAACACAATGCCGCGTGGTGCGTGGAAATCATGGCTGGGATACCACACCAGACCGGTATCGTTTTTGACATAAGAAATGCCGCCGTAAATGTGCTGGTCCTCCCAAAAACGGGGGGCTTCAAACGCAATTTTTAGCGAATGGTCATATTTGATTCTTTGCAAAGCGGTCTGCACCGGAGCGGCAAAATCGTTCTCGATGCCTGCCAAAATATTAAAGGGCAGCGTGCAAATAACGTAGTCCGCATCGAGGTTATGGAGCACGCCGGTGTGGGTGTCGCGGTGGACGATGCGCACCCCGCGTGCGGTGTGTTGGACCGACTGCACCGCTTGCGCACGTTTAATGACAGCCCCTAGGCGGGTTTCAAAAGCGTTGGGAATACGGTCCATACCGCCGACGGGTTGGAGCATAGTGGCGTGCCAATCCACGAATTCGTCGAACAACACGGCGATCCATAAATCGGCATCCAATAGCTCGTGCATGGATAACGGATCGAGCGCGACACCTTTGCGGTCGGCCGCACCGGGGGTAACTTTATAGCCGGCGCGGGTGGAACCGCGATACTCGCCGTCGTGGTTCAAATCGCCGTAAATGCGCAGAAAAGCGACCATGCGGTCGCGATCATCCAAGCTGAGTTGGTCATCCAAGCGCCCGCGATTAATCGCCTTGGTGAGGAGCTCAGTCATGTGGCCGCGGGTATCGCTCATCGCTTGGCTAATGCGAAAGGGCTGTCCCCCGTGCACCTTCTCCGTGCGCATGAAGGCGCTGCGACACAGATTGACTTCGGTTTCCAAGGCCACCCCAAAACGGCGGCAGTACCCGAGCACCGCCTGATGGTGGCTGGGTATGCGGGCTGGGCCCGCGTTGAAATACTCATTTTTTTCGTAGTGGCAGGTCTGCACCGTGCCATCGGTCATCTCGATGCGCGTACCGCGCCGGACCGTCCAGTTGCGCCCGCCAACCCGGTCGCGCGCTTCCAAAATCGTCACTTTGTAGCCCGCTTGGCGCAGCTCCCAAGCGCTGACCAGCCCGGCCATGCCCGCCCCTAGAATAGCCACCCGGGTGCCGGGTGCAGCCGTGGCAACCCGTAGCGGCGCGCCGGTTCCTGCAGATTCTCCCGTCATCCCGAGCGCACGCATTGAGGCATAAGCGGCGCTAAAGCCCCCGACCGCGGCGATTTTTTCCAAAAATTGTCGGCGCGTGGGCATAGCGGTCCTCTGGAACATTTAAAATTTTGAAAGCCAGTGCGAGCCCCAGCATGACCAGCGCACGGGCCGAGTGTCCAGCGCCGAGATCACTGGCCGTTGCAGAACGACCCAAGGACCCGTTATTTCGCTAGTCGGGGGTGAAGTTAGGGACGCGGGGCGCATAGACTATCCCCCACCATATTGCCGCAGGGAGCTTCCATGTCTGAGCACTTTCCGCCCGTCCCAGTTAACGACATCGTGCTGGTCATCACCCATCTCCAGAACGATTTTTGGGACCCCGCAGGTGCGGGCTACGCGTTTACCCGCGACACACTACCCTACCCAGACACCCGAGCGCGGATTGGCGCGGTGATCGGCGCGTGTCGCGCCCACGGCGTTCCCATCATTTATCACAATGAAACTTTTAGGCCCGGCCATCCGGAACTCGCCGAGCGCCGCGGTGGTTATCTGCGCGGTTCGGGCCGTGTGCTCGGTCTGCCGGAACACAATATGGCCGTTCGCGGCACTTGGGGTGCCGCCACACTAGAAGCGTTCAAGCCGCGTCCGGGGGCCCCGGAATTTGAAATCGACAACGCCAAAGTAGATCCTTTTACCTGTAGCGAATTTGAAACCCTGCTGCGCAACCTAAATCGGCACGTCCTAGTTCTCGCCGGATTGGCCACCAATTTCGGCATCGAAATGACCGCGCGCAGCGCCAGCGAACGGGAATACGGCGTCGTGGTTTTGGCTGACTGTACGGACCGCCTGCTCGGTGATTACAGCGAAGCCACCCTGCGCGTGCTGCTGCCGTATTTTGGCCGGGTGATGGAATCCGCTACGTTTATCCAGGAAATCAGCGCGCCATGAGCGCCGCAAACGCCCAAATGTGGCAGCCCGCCGGGCTTGCCACGGGAGAGACTCACGATGACCTTCGCTGCCGCTGAAACTTTAAACCCACAGGATTTTATCGACGACCGTCCCCACGATGGCGTGTTCCGCGTGCGCCACGAGGCGTTTCTGAACCCCGCTTTATTCGACCTAGAAATGGCGCGTATTTTTGAAAGCACCTGGGTCTTCGTGGGCATAGAGAGCGACATTGCGCAGCCCCATGATTTTGTCACCACCCAAATTGGCCGCGTGCCGATCCTCCTTGCCCGTGCTGGCGACGGCACACTGCGTGGCCTCATCAACAGTTGTCGTCACCGCGGCACCCTGTTGTGCCCGCTGCGCAAAGGCAACCAGCGGGTCCATGTTTGCCACTATCACGGCTGGCAGTACAGCAGCGCCGGACGCAATCTCGGCATCACCGGTGCGGCGGCCGGCCAGTACCCGGCTAACTTTGTGGATGACACCCACGACCTATTGCCGGTCGCGCGCATCGCTAGCTACCGCGGTTTTATTTTTGCCAGCCTGTCCAACGACGTGCCGACCCTCGAGGAGCATTTGGGCGAGGCCCGCATATTTTTAGATTTAGTCGCTGACCAAGGGCCGAACGGTTTGGAATACGTGCCCGGCACGGTGTCTTACACCTTCGATGCCAACTGGAAATTTCAGTTCGAGAATGGTTTGGATTTTTATCATTTTGCTGCCACCCACAGCTCTTTTGTCCAAATCCTGCGCCAGCGGCCGCCGCCGCCGTTGCCGCCCGACCTGCCGACCGATTTGCAAGATCCCGATCCCCAAGCCCAAGGCTCCTACAGTTTTCCTTACGGCCACGCCGTGACTTGGTCGGTCGGCATTCCCGGACAAGGCGCGGAGCGTCGCCCCTTACCCAGAGATCCCGCGCTGTTTGCCCAAGTGCGCGCCCTCCAAGGCGCCACGCGCACAAAATGGCTGCTGCGGCAGCGCAATCTCACCATTTTTCCCAATCTGCAAATTGTGGATATTCAGTCTTTACAGTTGCGGGTTTGGCAGCCGCTCGCCGTCGATAAAACACGCATGGTCTCAAATTGCCTAGCCCCCATCGGGGAAAGCAACGCCGCACGGAGCTTTCGTATCCGGCAGTACGAAGAGTTCTTCAACCCCAGCGGGCTGGCCACCGCCGACGACAACGTCATGTACGCGTTTTGTCAGGCGGGTTATGCGGGTGCCGCACAGGGTGCCGGGTCTCAGGGCTACGCGCGCGGGTTAGGCGCGCGTCCTGATCAACTACCCCACTACGCCGCAGAACTCGGGCTGCGCGCGGCTGACGGGGCTTACGGCACGCTGGAATTTGGCGATGAATCCTGTTTTCACGCGGGCCATCGCGAGTGGCTGCGCTTGATGTCGAGAGGGTCTTAAGGATGAACAACGCGGAAAACCTGCGCATCGCAACCGAGCTACTCATCCACGAAGGCCGCCTGCTAGACCAACGCGACTGGAGCGCATGGCTGGCGCTCTATGCGGTCGACGCGGTGTATTGGGTGCCGGCGTGGCGCAACGAAGGGGAGGAAACCGCCGATCCCGAGCGCGAGGTCTCGTTGATTTATCACCCGCAGCGAGTGGGTTTGGAAGAGCGGGTGATGCGGGTACGCTCGCGCCAATCGGTGACCACCCTGCCCCTACCGCGCACCACACACTTTGTCACTAACGTGGCGCTGGGCCCGCGCAACGGGGACGCCATCACCGCGCAGGCCAGTTGGATGGTGCAAATCTATGAGCCGCGCACCAGCCTACAACGGGTGCATTTCGGCCACTGTGAGGTCACGCTAGCGCGGGTGGATCAGCGCTGGGAAATCACGCGTAAAACGATTCATCTACAGAACGACTGCGTTGCCGCGGTGCTGGACTTCTACCTCCTGTGACCCGCACCCCAAGCCCGGCGCGGGGTGAGGGTTAGCGCGCGGGCAGTGCCGCGGTGGGGCTGGCGGCCAGCCTGTCACCCCACCGCGGATCCGCTGGGTCGATCTTTTAAGGCCGTCCGCAACGCCTGAGCCACGCGGGCCATCTCGGCTTCTAGTTCGCCAAGATGGTCCGCGGCGGCACTTAGCTGCCCTTCGCGGGCCAGCAGCTCTACTCGCTCACAGCCAGTGGCAAGTGCCATCGCCCCGAGGTTGCTGCTACTGGATTTAAGGGCGTGAGCGGCGCGGCGGTTAATAAACCTCGTGACTGAATGCTCAGGCCCTAAGCATTTACAAGCCGGCGGGTGCCGGTCACGCTCTGGGCATGTTTCAACGCCATGGCCACCTTGTGGTCATCGCTTTACCCCCGAGCAGGTCCTGTATGAATAACGCGACGCCCCGCACACCGCTTACCCCCCTCAATGCGCCGCTGACCCGCCTGTTTGAGCGATTACTGAGAGATATGGACCACCGCGAGAGCCCGGAATGGGACGCGCAGGACAGCCGTCTAGATCCCGCCGTGTACTGCGACCCCGCCATCCTCGAGCGTGAGAAATCGCAGATTTTTCGACGCCTCCCGCTGTGTCTGGGACATGCCGACCAATTGCGCGAGCCCGGCAGCGTGTTGGCACGTGATTTGTTGGGGCTGCCGCTGCTGTTGACCCGCGACCGCCACGGCGAAATTCACGTGCTACTCAACGTGTGCCGGCACCGTGGCGCACGCCTGATCGCCGGCGAAGGCGAGGTTTGTCGGCACAGCGGCTTGTCTTGCCCGTATCACGCCTGGACCTACGAACTCAACGGCACCCTACGGGCGGTGCCCAAAGCCGAGGCTTTCCCCACACTGAATTTGGCCACTCACGGCTTGCGACGCCTACCCAGTCAAGTGCGGCACGGTCTGATTTGGGCCATCCTTGACCCTGCCCAAACGGCGATCGACGTACCGGCATTCCTGGGTGGCATAGACGATGACCTCAGCGGATTTGGCTTCGAAAACCACCATGTTTTTCGCCAACACGCCCGCCGGCGCACGACTAACTGGAAGCTCATGATGGATGCTTTTCAGGAGACCTATCACATCCAGCGGCTGCATGCGCCGACCATTGCGCCGTTTTTCCCGGACATCAATCCGGCGGGCGAAGGCGTGGGGCTGCACACGCGAATTTTAGTCGCGCGCGACCGACTTCCCGAAGCGCTCGCGCTCCCGCCCACCCAGTGGGATCTGCGCCAGCATGCCACGCTTACCCACGCAATATTTCCCAATTCCCTGCTGATTTATCACCCGGACGCCACCAGCCACATGGGCATGTTCCCCATTTCTCCTAGCGAAATCCTGTTCGTCCACACGCTGTTTACGCCGCACGCACCACGTGACGAAAAGGAAACTGCGCATTGGGAGCGAACTTTCGCCATGATCGACGGCGGGGTTTTCGGCGCGGAAGACTTGTATATCTCTGAACAAATTCAGCTGGGCGTGGCGTCCGGCGCCAACGAGCAACTGGTCTTTGGCCGTCAAGAACATCATCTGCGCCGCTTCCACGCCAACGTGGCGAGGTTGTGCCGGGGCGCTGACTAAACCCGCGCGCCATTAGTGTGGTGTTGGTAACTGCCGCGTTTTGGGCAGGGAAAAACAGGCGGTGCGGGAGGCGTTCGCACGCGCCGACTTCGAGAAAACCAGTCATCAGCGCCAGCGCGCAGCAAGCGGCTTTAAGGGGTTCAAAAATGCCGGTCGCAGCCGGTAACGCAAGAGCGAAATATAACGGGTTTACGGGCACTGGCCCGGCGCGGCATCCCGTGCGTCACGACAATTGCCGGGTCTGGAAAACATCCCCGCCAGCCGTCCCACTCCGCAGCCCAGCAGCACTGGCCGGTGGTCTATACCGAAGCGAGTGGCGGGTTGTTCAAAACGCTCAAAAATGCACTTCGTACTCGAGTTCAAATTTAAACACACCGTCGGGCGCGCCCTCGGTCAGGCCAAACAGATAGCCCAAGTTGTAATTGAGCCGCCCCGCATTAACAAAAGTAAGAACTCCTCGCACATCAGGACCCAGTAAATGCTCCTGCTGCGCCAAGGGCTGCGCGTTAGTTATTTCGCCCACCCCGCCATAGGCTTCAAAACCCGGCTCCAGCAGCGGCATCCAACGGTAGTAGGTGCCCCAGGCGTATTCGAATTCCACCCCACCAGCATCCTCGCCGAAGGGCTTGGCGAAAATGGGGTTGACCACGGCGACCCATGGACCCACGCTTTTTTCGAGCAGCACCTTCCATTCCAGCGCATGGTCGTCGCCATGCTCCAAGCCCTTGGCATATTCAACATACGCGCCGAGGTCCAGCCAATACTGACCCGCTTCGGTGAGCTGAAAAATGTTCTCCCACTGAAACTCCGTCAGGACATTGCCTTGCTCAGGCTCGCCCTCGGTCTCTTCAAGCCCACGGCGGTATGCCAGCGTGCGGTGGGGCTGTAACCCACCTCATAGAGCAAGCTGTGAGCGTCGTCCACAGCGGGGTCGTCATCCACGTTGCGATGCCCCCCAAATTCAAATTCCCACTCCCCCGCTTCGACATACGGGGAATAGACCTGAAGCTCTGCTTGGACGTTGCTTGGGTTTGCCATCCCGACTAGGCATAGCAAGCCCAGCGCCAGCCCCAGCCGCCGGGCTGGGGCACCGGGTGTCGGGCCGCGACTGAGTGCCGCCGCCACGGTCAGCAAGCCCAGTGTGGCCGCATAAGCCGCTACTTGAATGACCATGGGGACTGCGGTGTAACCAATCAGGGCATTGAGAACCTGCCCCAGCGCGCTGCCGTCGGCAGCCCACGCCGAGGTGTCCCAAGCGGTCTGGGTGAATTCACTGAAATAGCCTGCTTGACACAAAAACGCGACTGCGCGCGCCGCCATGCCGGCCGCCAGCAGTGCGAGCAACACCGTAGTGACACTAAATAAATGGCGCATTGGGATGATCCGCAGGCCACGCGCCAGGCCAACACCCACCAGCAGACCCGCGCTAATGCCCGCCGCCGCACCCAGCAGCAGACTGCGCTGATCGGTTGCGCCAGACGCCACCAGACCCGAGAGAAACAACACCACTTCCGAGCCTTCGCGCAACACCGCCAAGCCGATCACCACCGCCACGGCGTACAGCGGCCGCCGACCAGCAGCGACGTCCGCGCCAATATTCCCCGTGGTGCGCGCTAACTCACGCCCATGGCGCGCCATCCACAGCGTGTGCCAGCCCAGCATCGCGACTGCCGTCAACAACACACCCGCGTTAAATAGCTCCTGCCCCATCCCCGCCGCGGCGCTGGCCAAACGCTCGGCAAACACCGCCAACAGGCAAGCGCCGGCTAAGCCCGCCCCCAAACCGGCGAGTATCCAGCGACTCCGCCCCGCCACTTCACGGGTAGCAGCGGCCATGATCCCAACGATCAGCGCGGCTTCCAGGACCTCACGAAAGAAAATTAACGCCACACCTAACATGTTTTCTCTCCTCGCTGACCACGCTCAATCGCCGCGCCGTCGTTCATTCCACCACCACTTCGCCCTTGGCGGTCGCTTCGTTAAATTCCCCCACAAAAGCATAACTACCCGGCGCCAACGGCCCAATGAACAAGGTGGCGGTACCGTTGCCCGGAATAATCTTCTCGCGTTTGAGCGAATGGCTCTCGAATTCCTCGGGCGTTGGATCGAGATTTTTGATGACCATTTTTACTTTGGTCTGGGCCGGAATTTTCACCACGGCGGGCTCAAATTGGTGGTTCCGAATCAGCAATTCGATGACGGGTTCGCTGGCCGTCGCCGTGCCGGACAGCAGCACCGACAGCGCTAAAAGGCGGCCAGCCCAGCGACGAATCACGGGGCGGTTGGCGTTCATGGTGGCATTCATAAGAGACTCCTAATCAGTTGGTTGTAATGCTAATGATATAGATTCTCATTTGCAACACAGAGTTCACCACTGTTATTTCGACCACACGCAAGCACGCCATCTTTGACCCGACGGATGTCGCCTGTCGCTGCGGGTATCGCGCGGCGACGCGTGCTCGCGCGACCCACCAAAAGGATCAGGCATAGCGCGCTGCCCGACGCCCCACCCACGGCAGGGCTAATTCAAGTTGCCCGCCCAAACTGTATAGCGTTTCTTCATCACCCAGCCGCCCCACGAACTGCATGGCCAAAGGCAATCCCGCCTTGCTCTGCCAGAGCGGCAACATGAGCGCTGGTTGTCCGGTGGTATTAAACAACGCCGTGAACGCCGAATACTCTTGGATGATCTGTTGCCACCATCTGTGGACATCCACACCGGCCGCGTTTTGGTCGAGCTCCCCGAGCTTGGCCACATCCCGGGCCAGACCCGGCGTGAGCAACACATCGTAGTCACGCATCACCGTGCCTACCGCGCGGCTGGCTAGATTTTGCCAAGCCATCGCCTCTTCCATTTGGATGGCTTTCAGAGACTGCGCATAGCGGTAGACATCCAAGGTCACCGCCTCCACGGTTTTGGGCCCAATTTTGCGCCCGGTAGCGGCCGCAAATTGCTCCATGAAGTAGCCCAAAGTGGCCGCCCACAAGCGCACCGAGGACTCGTTATAGCGCTCGGCGTCGTAATTCACCCGTACCGAGCTGCATTCGTGTCCCAGTTCCACCAACAGCGCACGGGTGGCGTTAAGTCGGGCGCGAACCTCGCGGGTGATGGGGGCCGCGCCGGGGAGTCGATCAACCACCCCAATGCGCAGCTTCCCGGGGGGCGTCATGGCGGCGGCCAGAAAGCCGCGCCGCGGCGGCGTGGCGGTGTAGAAGTAGCCATCGTCTGGTCCGGCCAAGGCGTCGAGCAGTGCGGCGGAGTCACGAATCGTGCGGGTTTCGGCAAACTCGACGGCCATACCCCACAAGAATAAGCCCGCATCCGGTCCGGTGGGCGTGCGCCCGCGGGTAGGCTTCATCCCAACGAGTCCGTTGCAGGCGGCGGGGATACGAATAGAGCCCCCACCGTCGTTAGCATGCGCAATCGGCACCATGCCAGAACCCACCGCAGCACCCGCGCCCCCCGAAGATCCCCCGGCCGAATAGTCGAGATGCCAAGGATTGCGAGTCGGTCCATACAGGACACTTTCTGAGCTCGCGTTGAACGCCATTTCGGGAGTGGTTGTAGTCCCCACCGTGACCAATCCTGCCGCGCGGCAGCGTTGCATGAGTTCGGTGTCGTTGCCCATCTGCGCGCCTTCAGCCAAGCGCGATCCCGCACTGCTGCGCATCCCTTTGAAGTGCATCCCGAATTCTTTTACCAAGAACGGCACGCCGCGAAACGGCCCAAACGACAACCCCGCCTTGATCTGCGTGTTAGCCATGTCGCGCAACTGTTGAACCACACAATTGACCTGCGGATTGAGTCGCTCGATGGCATCGATGGCGCTATCAACCAAATCCGTTGGCGAGACCTCGCCACGGCGTACCAAGTCGGCAAGACCTAAACCATCGTAGTGACTGTATTCGGCAAAAATCATGTGCAGCGCTCCCGAGGAATGAAAAGACCCACAGCTCTAGCCCATCAGACGACAGGCATAGCGATGAGCCTAAACGAGGACGCCTCTGGGAGCGACTCCCACGGCTGAGCGGCGCGTGGCGGGTACGCGGGCCAATAGCCATCACGCTGGATCCGCAGGTTTTAGCGACCCGCTCGCACCCTACGCCACACTAAGCAAAGCACCACCAGCACGGCCATGGCAACCAACCCCAAAGACCAATCGTGGACTTGCTCCAAGACGGCACTGAACTGCGCCAAATCGTGCCCATAACGTGCCCATAGCCAATACCCTAGGCCCACGAAAACCGGCACGCTCAATAACGCGGCCAAACCGTCTAGTAACAGAAAAGTGAGCAACGGCACGCCCAGCGAGCCTGCCGAGAAAAAAACCAAACTGCGCAAACCCGGCAGAAAGCGCGCCAGAAACAGGCCCTTGGCACCGTGTCGCGCGTAGAACTGCTCCACCCGCAGGCGTTTCTCGGGAGGGAAAAACTGCCGCGCCAGCGTGGACTCCAGCAACCGTCCGCCCAAGTGCCGTCCCCCCATAAAAATCAGCGTGTCCCCGGCGAGAACCGCGACATACATGATGATGCTGACTGCCAGCCAAGAGCGATCTTCAATGTGGGCCAATGCGCCTGCCACCAGCAGGATCAAGTCCTCGGGTATGGGCAGGCCTAAACCGCATAAAACCAAAATAACAAAAGGCCCCCACAGCGAGAGCAGCGGGCCTTGGAGATGCGTTAGGAAAGTCTCGAGCATGGAGGATTCATTGAGGCGCTGTGGGGATGGGCTCAGAGCCGCTCAGCATCGCCTAGGCATCTGCCCATTTCAACCCTCTCCACTAACCCACCGCGAGCGCCACCCAAACACGGCGCTAGGCTGCGTCCGGCAGCCTAACTGGCGGTGGTCAAATGCCATGCCCACGCCCATGCGGGGCCTGAAAATCGAGCAACGGCCCCAGCGGCACGATACCGCTGGGGTTGATCACCGCATGACTTTCAAAATAGTGGCGCTTGGCGTGTTCGAGGTTGAAGGTCTGCGCCACTCCGGGCAATTGATAGAGATCGCGGGTGTAGGCCCACAAGTTGGGGTAGTCGACCAAACGCCGCAAATTGCACTTGAAGTGCCCGACATAAACCGCATCGAACCGCAGCAGGGTGGGTAGCACGCGCCAATCTGCTTCCGTGGGGACATCGCCCACCAGATAACGCGTCACGCCCAGTTGTGCTTCCAGCACATCCAAGGTGGCAAACAACGCCCGCACGGCTTCCTCATAGGCACTCTGTGTGGTCGCAAAACCTGCGCGATAAACCCCATTGTTGAGGGTGTCGTAAATGCGCGCGTTCAGCGCATCAATCGCGGGGCGCAGCGCGACGGGATAAAAATCACCCGGCGTCGCACCCACGCCATCGAAGGCCGTGTTGAACATACGGATGATATCGGAAGACTCATTGTTGACAATTCTATGGGTCTGCCGGTCCCAGAGCACCGGCACGGTGACCCGCCCCGAATAGTGCGGGTCGGCGGCCCGGTAGACCTCGTAGAGATAGTCTGCGCTGTGCAGCGGATCACTGATCACCCCGGGGCCTGGGGCAAAATTCCAGCCATGCTCCAGCATGCGCCAGTGCACCACCGACAGCGTAATCGCGGTCTCCAAGCCTTTTAGCTGGCGATAGATCAGCGTGCGCTGGGCCCAAGGACAGGCCAGTGACACATACAGATGATAGCGCCCTACTTCAGCGCGGAACCCCGCCTCACCGGTCGGGCCCGCCTGTCCCTCGGGGGTAACCCAATGACGAAACTGTGAGTCCGGACGCACAAAGCGTCCGCCGTTGTTAGCCGTGTCGTACCACTGGTCGTGCCAGTTACCCTCGATCATCACACCCATCTGGAGATACCTCTAAAACGCGCCATGATTTTATTAACGCTCGCCCTGCACCAGTACGCCACTGGCGGCCAGCGCCGCAATCTGTGCCGCTGAATAACCCAGAATGCCGGATAACACCGCCGCGTTGTGTTGCCCTAGCAGGGGTGCCACGAGGTCTGGCAATTCGGGCTGTACGGAAAAACGCAGCGGGAAACCGGGGATGCAAAATTCGCCCAGTAGGGGATCGTTAATGGTGCGAACCGTGCCGCGCGCCTTGAAATAGGGGTGGTTGATGGCATCCGCTGGACTCAGCACCGGCGCGGACGGCACGCGGTGTTGTTCCAGCACTTCGAGCACCGCTTGGGTGGTAGGGAAGGTCGCCACCCACGCTTCAATCAGCGGCGTGAGTTCCCCTTGATTGGCCGCGCGCAGCGCCAGCGTGAGGTAGCGCGGATCGTGTTCGAGATCGAGCCGCCCCATCGCCTCGCACAGACCTCGCCATTGCAGTTGCAGGGCGAGAATGACGAGATACCCGGTGGGTCCCTTGAAAATACCAAACGGCGCCACCAGCGGATGATGCGGGCCCGAACGGTGCGGAACATAAGCCCCTTTGGTGAGCGTGTGACCTTGGATCGGAATTTCGAAGGCGTGAAACATGGCGTCGATCATGGCGATATCCATCCACTGCCCAAGCCCCGTGCGCTCGCGATGAAACAACGCATAGCCAATCGCCGCAAACGCATGGACCCCTGTGGAGACATCCGCGATGCTCAATCCCGCCGGCAGCGGCGGCCCGTCTGGGTGCCCCGTCATGTGCATGATCCCGGAGAAGGCCTGCGCCACCCAGTCGTAGCCGGTCTTGTGCGACAGCGGGCTATCGCGACCATAAGCAGAAATTGAAGCCATCAGCAGACGCGGATTAATTTTCTGCAAGTCCGGCCACGCCAACCCCCGTTTTTCCATAACGCCCGGGCCAAAATTCTCCACCACCACATCCACTTGGCCCACCAATTCGCGCACGATGGCAAGGCTTTCGTCTTTGCGCAAATCTAGGCACAAGCTCTGCTTGCCGCGATTCTGCTGCACAAAATAACCGCTGCGCCCATCGATCACGAAGGGCAGTTCGCGGGACGGATCCCCGCCCGGCGCGGTTTCGATTTTGATAATCTCGGCGCCCATTTCCGCCATTAAACGGGTCACGGTGGGGCCGGCCAAATATTGCGTGAAATCGAGTACGCGAATGCCTTCGAGAATTTTCATACCGTCTCCCTGCTTATTTTTCGTCGATTAACTCAGACCACCAGCGTGGAGCGGCGATAAAATTCCCCGTCTTTCATCACGTGGGTGATGCGCTCACGGTCACGTAACAGCGACAAATCCCGGAGTGGGTCCCCATCAACCAACAACAAATCGGCCCAATAGCCGGGTTTGATCCGGCCTAACAGCTCCCCGCTGTTACCCGCCCAAGCTTCGCCGCCGTAAGCGGTCGCGGCGCGCAGCGCTTCCCAGGGCTCAAAGCCGAACAAATTCACTAAATGCTCGAGGTCGCGGCAATCCTGACCAATAGGGATCCAAGCAAAGCCATAATCACCGAACGGCAGCACTTTAATCCCGGCCCGGTGCATCTTGGCCATGTTCGCGCTGCCCACTTCCAATTCCCGTTTGTTGCCAATTTGGGTGGCGATTTCTTCGGTAATACCCCACGCCTGCGCTTCATAGGTGGTGTTGTAACGCGCCGCAATCGCGGGAATCACATAGTGACGCGCAGCGTGTTTGGCGAGCAGTTCGATGGTGGCAGCCGAGGAAAACGTCGCGTGATTAATAAACTCCACGCCATATTTGATGCACTGGCGTACGCCACCATCAGCGTGGGCATGGGCGGCCAAGCGCTTGCCAAGATTGAGCGTGGTCTCGCAGATAGCGCGGACTTCGTCGTCCGTCATCGGATTGCACTCACCACCCACCCGGCCGAAGGTGAAGCTGTCACCCGCGTTATTGAACTTCACCAGATCCACGCCTTCGCGGATGAGTTGCCGAACCGACCGCCGAAATTCCTCGGCCCCATTGCACACCAAACCAATCGAGGGCACAAAGCGGTCCAGCCGGGAGTCGTCCCCGACGCCGCCACTGACGGTATATTCCGGCGTGCAAGCACGGATACGCGGCCCCGGAAACTCGCCCTTGTTGACCGCATTGCGGACCACCAGTTCTAGGCGGGGTTTAGCCGAGGCCATACCGATCACCGCAGTGAAACCATAATCGAGATAGGTGCGAGCGTTGCGAATGGCCACCAGCAGGTTTTCTTCAACCGGGAGGGCCGTGATGTCGGCCAGACTGACCGCGTTGCTGTAAGTGAAATGGCAGTGTGGGTTGATAAGCCCCGGCATGAGGGTGGCGCCACCCCCATCGATCACGTCCCCCGCACGTTCGTGGCCGATGGTTTGGCGCCCCCGCGCCACGGCGGTGATACGGTTACCCTCAACCAGCACTTCACCCGCTTCGAGCTTGGGCTTGGTCCCTTCAAATATTTTCACATTGGTGAACAGATAGGCGGTCATCGACGTTCCCCTTAAAAATGGCGCGCCAATGCGGCCGCCGGTTACGACACCAGGTGGCCGCGCTTACTCGGCGTAAAAAGCTTGCATCGCAGCGACCACCGCGGCGGGTTGCTCCAGCGCCGTCCAATGTCCACAGTCCGCCAGCTCAATATGGGTCGCTTGTGGCAGGGATGCCGCCAACTCGACCACCGAGGCCGGGGGTGAAGTGGTGTCTTCGTGCCCCGCCAGCAGCAAGGTGCGGCACTGGATGAGGGTGGGATCCGCTTTGACGGCGGCGGCGAGCGCCAGACAATGCGCGGCATAGCCCGCCGGTGACTGTCGCACGATGAGCTCGCGCACAAAGCCGGTCACCACGGGCTGCCGCGCGCGGGTGGTCGCGGCGAGGCCGCGTTCGCACACCGTATCGGCAATGCCTTCGAGGCCCTGGTTGAGGGCAGCCTCCGCGCGGGCACGCAACGCCGGTCTAGCCGCGGCCGGCGGCTCGGCCAGAGGTCCCAACAAAACTAAATCTAACACCCGGTGCGGCGCGCGCGCGGCCAAATGCTGACAAATCACCGTCCCCATGGAATGGCCCACCACCTGCGCACAAGGAATGTCCAAGGCATCGAGCAAGCCCAGCAGATCGTTCACCAGACTATCGATGGAGACGTCTGGATTGGGCCCCGAGCGACCCGCGCCCGGCAAATCCGGCACGATCACCCGCCGGCTGCCAGCGAACGCCGCCACCACCGGGAACCAACTGTTGGCCGTACCACCCAGTCCGTGCACCAACAGCAGTGCCGCGCCAGCACCGTAGCTGTCCACCACCATCTGTCTGCCGTTGATGAGATATTGCATGTGGGTCGGCTCCTATTTAGCGCACGGTGTTACGAAGTTCACCGATACCCGCAATATCGATGCGCACCACGTCACCCGTTTTGAGAAATTTGGGCGGCTTGAAACCAATCCCCACGCCGGCGGGCGTACCGGTGGCAATGATGTCGCCGGGCATGAGCGTCATGCTGGCAGAAATGGTTTCGATGATCGTGGGAATGTCAAAAATGAGATCGCGGGTGTTGGCATGCTGGCGTAATTCTTCATTCACCCAACAACGCACTTCGAGATTTTCGGGGTCCACTTCGTCGGCCGTGACTAGCCACGGCCCGATGGGACAAAAGGTATCGATCGATTTTCCCAGCAGCCACTGTTTATGCCGGGCCTGCGCGTCGCGCGCGGTCACATCGTTGATCACCGTATAGCCAAAAACGTGGGCATACGCATTGGCACGCGCAATGCTGCGCCCGCCACGGCCGATAATCACCCCGAGTTCGGCTTCGTAATCGACTTCTTGGGTAATCGCCCAAGGGACCTGAATGTCGGCGTGCGCACCGTTGAGACAACAGGCTGCTTTGGAAAAAATAATGGGTGACTCAGGAATGTAATCGCTGGGCTTGGCGGTGGCACCGTCGTAGCCGCTGCGGGCAAACTCTGCCGCGTGAGCCGCGTAGTTTTTGCCGACGCACAGCACATTTTTGCTGGGGTTGGCGATGGGCGGCAACCAGCGCACAGCGCTCACCGGCACGCTAACACCGGTGGTGACAGGTTGTTCACCGGCCAGCAAGCGCTCGATGAGGGCGATCATTAAATCGCCACCCGCGGCTTCGATGGCCAAAATTTCGCAAGCATCTCCAGCGGGTGTCACCAACCCTAAACACGTGCGTTCCTGATAAACGAAGCGGGCGATTTTCAAGCGTGATTCTCCAGAATTAGCGCGCATTTGGCGCCTGATGAAAGGCCGCGATTGGCATGGCGGCCGCCGGATAATGCCCACCGCCGGGACCTCGGGCATCCCCGCAAGATTCCCACGGCGGGTGCTCTTATGTTGGGCGGCGGGTCGCGATAACTCAATAGAAAGCTGGTGCGCGTATCGCTGTTCACACCGGCCATATCGGCGCGGTCATGGTCCAATTTTTTCGGACGCCAAACCAAAGGCGGCCTATCGCTCACGGCTCAGGGTGCTGCGAGATAAACAATGGCACTCACGGTGAGCCGCACTGCGCCGGCCGGCCTGGGGCACACAATTTCTTCGCCCAGGCAGGCACCCAACACGGCTTGCCCCAACGGCGAGCGCCAACTCACGCGTCCTGCGCGCAGTGCCATTTCATCTTCACCGACTAAGGTGACGGTTTGCTCTTCGCCGGTAGCATTGGTGAGGGTCACGGTGGCGCCAAAACGCACTTCGTCGGCCGGCTGCGCAACAGGGTCGACCGGCAACACGGCCGCCAGCAGATCGGCGAGTTCGTGCCAGCGCGCACGTTGCCGGCGAAATTCCTCCCGGGCATCAAACTCGAGGTCTTCTAGGCGACGTCCACCCAGCTGGCGAGCGAGTTGCGCGTGCTCGCACATGGCGGCGTTGTAGCCATCCCGCGTGATGTAGCAGGGCTGCTGACGCGGGGCCCGACGCCCGGGCGGGAGATCATCCTGCGTATCGGTTTCCTTAACAAAAGCGCGACTCATGGCGTGGGTTGTGCCGGGAGTGGTGGCGCGGTGTGCAAGACCAACAGCACATTTTGGTGACCACCGGCGCGCACTTGGCTGATCTGGCTGATGCTAACTCCCGCGGGCAAGTGCAAGGGGCGGTCGCTAGGCGCAACCAAAACCAGACTGCCGGTCGGCGAGCGCGCCAACGCGCCTAGCACCTCGCGTTCGCTGGCCAGCATCGGCACGTGGCGATTGGCCGCGTAGACCATCAGCGTTGGGCTGACCCCAAAAGTTGCCAGCGGCGTGGCACCCGTGGCCGCTTGCGCCGCAGCGCTCGCCAAACGCGCGTCCGCGTAGCGGTCTTTGGACCACAGCACGCCCGAGAGGCCGGCGCCCGGCCACAAACTCACGTTAAAAATACCCAAGGCCACTAACGCCGCCAAACGTGGCTCACCCTCACGCAGTCGCGCAAAGAGCCCACCGGCCAAAACCAGACCCACCGCCAGCGAGAGTACAACGGGGGTCAGCCAGCCCGACTGACCGCTTTTAACCAATAGCCAACCGGCACCGGCCACGCTGGTCAGCAGTTGCAGGGCCAAGACCAGCCACACGAGCGGGCGGGCAGAGCGCTGCGTGGTAGCGGCTAGCGCCACCACCACCGCACGCGACACCAGCAGCACCAAGGGCAGCAGCATCGCTAATAAATAAAAATAGCGATATTGCCGCCCCAACGATAAGCCCACGCACGCAACCACGAGCGGCCACCACAACCAGCCGGTACCGCGGCGCACCTCGCGCAAGCCAAACAACAACACGCCCGGCACGGCCAGCGGCAACCACGGCACCAGTAGCTGTAAGGGCCGGTAGAAATAGTAGGCATCGCCCCAGCGCGCAAACTGCGGCAACAAGAGCGAGCCGGCGAGCTGGCTGCCCGCCAATTGTGAGAAATCTACCCGCACAGACAGTACCAGCCACCAACTCCCGCAGAGCGCGGTCACGCCCAGCAGCCCCGGCAACAGATGCAGCGCGCGCGCTGGCACTCGCCAACTGCGGCTCACGATAGCCGCCTGCGCAAACACGCCTAAGAGCGCCAGCACCGGCAGTTGTGGGCCTTTGCACAGCGTTGCTGCCGCCACCGCCAGCCACACCCACACCGCACCCGGCCAGTCGCGTTGCCCCGCAATTGGCGGCCGTCGTAACTGCACGATGGCCGCGACCAACACCCCGCTGGTACAAAAAGCGTAGAGCATGTCGGGGCGGGCTGCGTGCGCAAAGGTAAACACGCCGGCGCTGCCGGCCATCACCAGCCCAGCGACGGCTGCGGTGATGCGATCAAACAACGCGGCACCTAACATCAGGGTTAACACCACCATGCCCACCGCCGCCGCAGCGGATACCGCGCGCGCGTGCCAAGCCCGGACCTCTGGCAGGCTGCCGTCGAGGCCGGCCACGAGGCCGGTTAGCCAATAATTGAGCGGTGGTTTTTTAAGACGTGGCGCGTTGTTGAAATAGGGCAACAGCCAATCGCCGCGCGCTGCCATTTCGCGGGTGGTCTGCACGACAAAAACTTCGTGGGATTCCAGCGGCACCTGTTCCAGCGCCGGCACACACACCACTAACGCCAGCAAGACGATCCCCGCGCACGTCGCCCACCAGCGTTTGGGTGCATCGAGCAGCGCTAGCCACCCCGCAGGAACTTCCGCCGTTTCCATGGGTGGTCGCCGCTCAGCGCGGGCCGTAGTCCTGCAGTTCGCTATCCCAGCGTGTATCCACCCGGTTGATGCTTTTGACCACCCCGGGCACTTGCGGGGCATACCACACGGTGGTGTTGGCGCCGGTCTCTAACATGCCGGCCTTTTGGTGGTCGTAGCACTCAATACGGAAGGCATCTAGCGTGCCGGCGGCCACTTTGACCGGCGCGTACTCCGCCACGGTGCATTTCAAATGACCGGTCCAGCGCAGTCCGGCTACCGCGAGAAAACCGGTGTAGTCCGCATCCCACGTTTTATTCAGCGCGAGTGGGAACTGCACCGCCGGATAGTAGGGCTCGAAAATCACCAAGGGTTGGCCATCCGGGCCCACCATTTTGGTGAGGTTGTAACCGCCCGCCACACTCAGAAACGATTGGAATCCCTGGCAGCGGCTCACTAAATAGCCGTTCTCATTGGTGGCGCTCACCTCCCAACGCTGACAGTCCACCGAGCCCACGCGCCCCACAAACTCCTGAAAACTCCCGACCTGCGGCGCCGGCAGCTCGCCCACCACCGCTTCGTCGACCAGCGAAATTTCGGGTAGATCAATATCTGCAGCGCCGGCCATGGGGAGGTAGGGGAGCAGCACGAGGGCGGTCCAATAAGGCATTTTCATGGTGTGGAGATCTCCTGGCTGGTGGGCAACGGTAGCCCGATCCCCAAAGCGAGGCAATCGGGCTTTGACACCTCGGCAGCTTGCCGCCTATGGTGGCTCGGGCTTTCACTGCAGGTAATTTGGCATGTATTTCGACACCGCACAGGGCATGCGTCCCGCCCCCCTAACGCACAATCCCTTTAACGCCTTGGTCATGCCGCGCCCTATCGGCTGGATCAGCACGCTCGACGCCAACGGCGTGGCGAACCTGGCGCCGTATTCATATTTCAACGCAGTGTCCGCCGACCCGCCGTTTGTCATGTTTTCCGCCAACGCCCCGGGCCCCGGCCAAAGCAAAGACACCTGGAAAAATTTGGCCGACGTGCCCGAGTTCGTGGTCAGTCTGGTATGCGAGGCCGATGGCCTCGCGATGAACGCCACCTCACAACCCTTCCCGCGGGGCGTGGATGAGTTCGCCGCCTGTGGCGTTGCCAGCCTGCCCTGCGAACGGGTGCGGCCACCTCGAGTGGCGAGCGCCAAGGCGGCGCTCGAATGTCGGGTCTACCAGTTTGTGCACCTGCCGAAGAGCGCTGACGGGCGAGAAAGCCATGTGGTGATTGGCGAGGTGGTGGGCATCCACATTGCGGATGAGGTGATCCACGAGGGCCGCATCGACGAGCGTCTAATGGTCCCGCTGACCCGCATGGGCTACCTAAACTACGGCACCCTAGGCAAGGTTTTTGAGATGATCCGGCCCACCTGAACCCGGCGCGCTGCCGAGTTCTGGAAGACAGTTTTCGCCCACGGCCGCGGCCCCCAACGCCGCCGGCCTGGTCCTAAGAAAGCACGTTAACGAAAAGGACATTCCGCATGCACGCTTACACTTTTGACGATCGCAATATCGACTGGCAACGGCTGGGCGACTTCGAACATCTGCGTTTTTCCATTCTCCATGTCGACGAAAAAAACCACATCGCCGAGGTGTTGTTCAAGTTCTCAGCCAATGAGCAAATCGTGCTCCACCGTCATCTGGCCTACAACAACACTTTTGTGGTGCAAGGTGAACATCGGCTCTATCACCCTGATGGTGCGCTGAAAGAAATCCGCCCAGTGGGCAGTCTCACCGCCAGCCCACCCAGCGCCGAGCCCCATCGGGAAGGGGGCGGGGATCAGGATGTCATCATTGCGTTTAGCATTCGGGGTGAGGGCGTTTTATACGAACTCCTCGACGCCGACTTGGCGGTGATCGGGACCATCTCGATGCAGGATTTGATCAACCTGCACCGGGCCCATTAACCCGCGCCGAACAAACAGGTCCGGCAAGGTAGTGCGGTGAACGGGTGTCGCGGCCGCTATCGTGGGGGGATATCAAATAATTAATTGGGGGGTACTACCTTGACTAAACCACGGATGTCAGAGAATTCCATGTACTTAACCTTGCGCATGGGCGAGATAGCGGAATTCAATCAGCGCAAGCTGGCGGGCGAAACCTGTGACCTGACCGGGTGCGATTTAAGCCGCCTCGACCTGCGCGAACTAGATGCCTCGGGACTCGACTTGAGCGACTGTTACTTCCGCTCTTCTGACTTACGCGGCATCGATTTACGTACCACTAATTTGGAGGGCGCAAGCTTCGCGCAGGCCTTCATTTCGGGTTGTTACCTGCCGCAAGCCGTCAGCGCCGCCGAGATGACGCTCGCCTTAGAGCATGGCACCAGGTTGCGCTACAACACCTAAGCGGGCGGCGCCGAGGGTGGGTCTAGCGGTGCGCGGGGGGCGCATCTCGCGGCGGCCTTTTGCTTGAGCAAATGGCTGGCTCGCGGCCGGTATGACAGGGGTCAGGATACCTAGGCCCTATGCGCACAGGCGCGTGCTTTGAGCGCCGCCAGAGAGGTAGAGAGTTAAGGCTGCTAGGGCCGGCCAGCGAGGCTAGCCTCGCTGGCTGGTGGGCGCGCCGCTAGTGCGCGTCGTGGTCGTGGTCGTGGCCGTGATCGTGGCCGTGATCGTGGCCGTGATCGTGGCCGTGGTCGTGGTCGTGGTCGTGGTCGTGGTCGTCGGCAGATTGCGCCGCACGCAACGCGAGCTGCGTGCTGGCCAACGCTTGGCTCGTCACCAGCCCTTTACTCTGGATGAGTTTTTCGGCCGCGGCGAGCCACAATTCGTAATACGGTGTGTCGGCGGCATCCGCGGCAATTTCGCTGCTCAGCGCCGTCACCCATTCCTGCCAGTGGAAACCGCCGCGTTGCTGTAGCTCGATGACCAGCGCAAACGCTTTCGCTTCCCAAGGGGCCGCAAACACCACCCCATCGTCGTCTTTGGGGATGCCCGGCGAGGCGGCAAAGTTGGGCCGCGACGGCGCGCTGGCCGCGGCTGTCACGAAACGATGTCCAAATATTGGTCCCACATATCCACGAGCAGGAAGTCGCGCTCACCGCCCTCGCGACCCCAGACATCCTTGGCGCTGAAACGCACACTGTAGACGTGCTGGGCTTGGTCGCCTTGGCCATGAGCATGGGAATCGGGAAAGGCGAATACGCCAAAATCGCGTTCCACCACGCCCTCGCAGCCATGCAGATAACGCGGCATCCGGGTGTGGGTGCGGGGATTAATATTGCGTGCACGAACCCGGTCACCCACCTTAAAAAGGGCTTCGACGTTCGCATCGACGCGGGCACTCGCCCCGGCGGCCACCGCACCCAGCGCTTGTTCTGCTGTGATCGCCATTACGCCACCTCCGCTGCAATTTGCCGCTGACGCGCCGCCAGTTCCTCGGCGGTTAAGGCACCCTTTTCCACGAGCAAAGTCTCATAGGCGTGCAACCAATGCTCGTAGTAGCTGGTGTTGAGGTAAGCGGTGGCACCCATGCGTTCGATCGCGTGGCGAAATTGATCAATGTTGTAGAAACCACAGGCAAACACCGGTAAAAACAGCCCAAAAACGCGTTTTTCCCATTCCGCATGGAAAACCGGTTCGTCTTTTTCCGGGTTCACCGGGCCCATCCCATCCAGCCCACCAAGATCATGTACACCGTTCATTGGGCGCTCCTTTAAGAGGTGACTTTAGCCACCCCGATCATCGCGTCGCGCGTGACCAGAGCTGCCAGTTGTTCTTCCGTGAGATGTTCGGTGCCGGCGGGGCGCTCGGGCAGCACGAGGTAGCGCACTTCCGAGGTGCTGTCCCATACCCGCACTTCCGCGCTGGCGGGTAATTCCAAGCCGAACTCCCGCAGCACGCTGCGCGGATCGACCACCACCCGCGATCGATAGGGCGCCGACTTATACCACACCGGCGGCAAGCCCAAGGTGGGCCACGGGTAACAAGAGCACAGCGTACACACCAGCACGTTGTGCACCTCGGGCGTGTTTTCTACGACCACCAGATCTTCGCCCTGCAGCCCGGAATAACCCAGTTCAGCAATCGCCGTCGTCCCATCACTCAGCAGACGTTGTTTGTAGGGCGCATCAACCCACGCGCGCGCCACTACCCGCGCGCCGTTACGCGGGCCCACTTTGTGTTCGTAGGTGTCGATTAAAGCATCGACCGCTGCGGGGTCAACGAGCCCTTTTTCAACGAGTAGCGATTCCAACGCCTTGACGCGAATTTCTATCTCGCTGAGCGGCCGGGTGTGGGCGGATGAGGCCATGGCTTGTCCCTCGTATGGTTAGGCTTTGTTTCAGTCGGCCACTATATTCCAGAGTCCCCGCGACCCCCAGCGTGGTGTCTTCAGCGAACCCTCACACGCCACCCGGCGCAGGTCGCAGG
>CAMAXW010000003.1 GCA_945862315.1 Klebsiella pneumoniae | reverse complement strand
TAACCGCCGGCGCCAGCGTGGCCGATGTCGGCTGCGGGCACGCACTGTCTACCCGGCTGATGGCCCGCCCGGGCCGGCGCTCAGGCGGGGCGGTGCTAACCCGCTGCAACTCCCGCGGCACTTGGCTGGCCTAGGGCCCCGCGCAGCAGCAGCATTTGCCGATGGACTTACGCACCCTCTTAGGAACCTTCACCCACGCCGGTCGCTTAGAGCTTATTTTTTTACGCCCGGCCCGCGACCAACCGGCCTTGTCGGTAGAAGCGGCGATGGCGTTGCCCGGACGCGGGCTGGAGGGCGACCGCACCGCCAGCCGCCCGCCGCGCAACCCCAACGCCAAACGGCAAGTGACGCTGATTCAAGCCGAGCACCTGCCGCTCATCGCCGCCTGGAGCGGGCACCCAACGCTCGATCCGGCCATTTTGCGCCGTAATCTGGTGGTCTCGGGCCTTAATCTGCTGGCCGGACGCTCGCCATTCCGCGACCAAATTGTCCACCTGCACATAGGCCCCACGGTCGTGTTAGAACTCACGGGTCCTTGCGACCCTTGCTCAAAAATGGAACGCGAACTCGGAGCGGGTGGCTATAACGCCATGCGCGGCCATGGCGGCATGACCGCCCGCGTGCTGTGCGGCGGCCGCGTTGGCGTGCAAGATCGCGTGTGGCTGACCCTCGGCCCTAACCCTAGCGACCCTTAAACATCGTTCAATCACTGGAGATTTCGCCATGACTCACGCCATTCGTATCCATGCACCCGGCGGCCCAGAAGTGCTGCGCTGGGAACCTGTGGTTGTGGGGGCACCCGGCGCGGGCGAAATTCGCATCGCGCAAACCTGTGTGGGTTTGAATTACATCGACGTGTATTACCGCACCGGCTTGTACAGCGCGCCCGGCCCGTTCACGCCTGGCCTTGAAGCGGCAGGGGTGGTGGAAGCCGTGGGCGCGGGGGTGACAGACTTAGTGGTAGGGGACCGTGTGGCCTATGCCGCCGGGCCCTTGGGTGCCTATGCCGAAGCGCGTTTGATGCCGGCCGACCGGGTGGTCAAGATTCCCGCGGGGATCAGCGATGCGCAGGCGGCGGCCATGATGCTCCAAGGCATGACGGTGCAGTATTTATTGCGTCGAACCTATCGCGTGCAACCCGGCGACACCCTGCTGGTGCACGCGGCAGCCGGCGGTGTGGGGCTCATTTTGTGCCAGTGGGCGCAGCACTTGGGCGCCACCGTGGTGGGTACCGTGAGCTCCGACGAAAAAGCAGCCCTGGCCCGCGCCAACGGTTGTACGCATACCATTGTGTACACCCGTGAGGATTTTCAAAGCCGGCTGCTAGACATCACCAACGGACAGAAAGTGCCGGTGGTCTATGACTCGGTGGGTGTCGATACCTTCGCCAAGTCCCTCGACTGTCTGGCCCCAATGGGGACGATGGTGCTGTTTGGGCAGGCCTCGGGGCCGGTGCCGCCGTTCGATTTGGGGCAGTTGGCCGCCAAAGGATCGTTGTTCATCACCCGCCCGACGTTGTTTTCTTATACCGCCAAGCGCGCGGATTTAGAGGCGACGGCCCAAGACTTGTTTGATGTGGTGGCCAGCGGCGCGGTGAAAATTTCGATCAACCAGACCTACGCGCTGCGCGACGCGGCGCAGGCGATGCGCGATCTGGAAGCCCGCAAAACCACGGGCTCGACGGTGTTGATGGTCTAGCGTTAAGCACCCTGGCGCGCGTTGCCTGTGCGCTAGGGCGAGAACATCTTTGGGTTTTGGGCACCATCATCCCCCAGACGGGGGCTGGCTAGCAGGCCAACGCCAGCACTGCCGGCGTTGGCCTATCGCGCTAAACGGTGTTCAGCAGACTTCGAACAAACCGGCCGCGCCCATGCCCGAACCCACGCACATCGTGACCACCACATATTTCACGCCGCGCCGACGGCCTTCAATGAGCGCATGCCCAATGAGTCGGCTGCCGGTCATGCCGTAAGGATGGCCCACGGCGATGGCGCCGCCGTTGACGTTGAGGCGATCGCTGGGGATGCCCAGCGTATCCCGGCAGTAGAGTACCTGCACAGCAAAGGCTTCATTGAGTTCCCACAGGCCGATGTCCTGGATGTTCACGCCGGTTTGCTTGAGCAGCTTCGGCACCGCGAACACCGGGCCAATGCCCATTTCGTCGGGTTCGCAGCCGGCGACGGCGAAGCCGCGAAAAATACCCATCGGCGAGAGGCCCTTGCGGGCCGCCATGGCCGAACTCATGACCACTTGCACGGCCGCCCCATCCGAGTACTGGCTGGCGTTGCCCGCTGCGACGCAGCCGCCTTCCATCGCGGGCTTGATCATGGACACCCCTTCGTAGGTGGTGTCGGCGCGAATGCCTTCGTCGTCAGTGGTGGTGATTTCGCGCACGGCGTGCGCGCCAGTGGCCTTATCGACCACTTTCATTTGGGTGGTGATGGGCGCGATTTCGTCCTTAAATTTGCCTTCGCTGCGGGCTTTGGCGGCTTTTTGCTGGCTCTCTGCCCCGAAGCGGTCTTGGGGTTCGCGGCCAATTTTGTAGCGGCTGGCCACGTTCTCGGCGGTTTGTAACATGGACCAATACACCGTTGGCTTGTGCTCCATCAGCCATTCGTCCTGGGCCATATGCTGATTTTTTTCGTTCTGCACGCAGGAGATGGATTCCACACCACCGGCGATGTAGCACTCCGCCTCACCGGTTAAGATTCGCTGCGCGGCCAAGGCCACGGCCTGCAGGCCCGAGGAGCAGAAGCGGTTGATGGTCATGCCCGAGACGGTCACCGGCATGCCGGCACGCAGCGCGGCTTGGCGGGCGATGTCGCCACCGGTGGCGCCTTCTGGATTGGCGCAACCCAGGATCACATCGTCCACTTCACCGGCTTCGATGCCGGCCCGCGTGACGGCCGCCGCGATGACATGGCCACCCAGAGTGGCGCCGTGGGTCATGTTGAAGGCGCCCTTCCAGCTCTTGCAAAGTGGGGTGCGGGCGGTGGAGACAATAACGGCGTCGATCATGGGGGCGCTCCTCGGAAACTTTGTTTTACAGATGAACCCGCACTGTAAGCCAAGCCGCTGTTGGGCGTCATCCCCGAGTGCGTGCAGCGGCGCTGGCTGCTACTTTTGCAGGCAGTCCACCCACGTCGAGGAACGGCCCTTGTTCACCCTTCGCTGTCGCCTACTGCCAATCCATGACTGAACGCACGTTCTGGGGCCACCCCGCTGGCTTGGCGACGCTTTTCTTCACGGAGATGTGGGAGCGTTTTAGCTATTACGGCATGCGCGGGCTGCTGATTCTCTACATGACGGCACCCCGTGCGGCAGGCGGCTTGGGTTACGACACCGCGCGCGCCGGGGCTATTTATGGACTCTACGTTGGCAGCGTGTATCTGGTGTGCTTGCCGGGCGGCTGGCTGGCCGACTGTTTTTTAGGCACGCGGCGCGCCACGGCTTGGGGTGGTGCGCTGATTTTGGCCGGCCACGTGTGTTTGGCCGTACCGCTCGCCGACACTTTTTGGGTGGGTCTTGGGCTGGTGGTGGGCGGCACGGGTTTGCTCAAACCCAGCATTAGCAGCCTAGTGGGTGAGTTGTACGCCGCGGGCGATGTGCGTCGTGATGCGGGCTACTCGTTGTATTACATGGGGATCAACTTAGGGGCCTTGCTCGCCCCCCTAGTGTGTGGCTGGTTGGCTTTGAGCGAGGCGGCGCGGGGCTGGCTGCGGGCGCTGGGTCTGGCACCCGAACTCGCGTGGCATTGGGGCTTTGGCGCGGCGGCGCTTGGCATGGCCTGCGGCCTGCTGCAATTTATGCGCGGTGGGGCTCGGTTGCCCGTGGCGGCCTTAAAGCCCCAGCGGCCCGCCGATGCCAGCGCGCGCTATCGGCTTTACTACGGGCTGGGTGGCGCCTTGTTGGTTGGTGCGGCGGTGCTGCTGGCGGCGTCTGGCGAGTGGTTGTCGGTGAGCGGTCTGAGCAACGCGTTTGGTGGGTTGTTACTGGTAGTTGCCGCCGGGTTTTTTCTCACGGTGCTGCGCGCGTCCCACTGGACCCGCCAAGAGCGCGGGCAGTTGGGGGTGATCGTGTTGTTGTTTGTCGCGGCGAGCGTGTTTTGGTCGCTGTTTGAGCAAGCCGGCTCGACCCTCACTTTATTTGCCGCGCGTAACACCAACCTGCAATGGGGGCAGGAGGCTTTCCCCGCCACCTATTTTTTGGCGCTCAACCCGCTGCTGATCATCCTTCTAAGCCCGTTGTTCGCTTGGGGCTGGACCCGCTTGGGCGCGCGTAATCCGGCCAGCATGGTGAAATTCACGTTGGGTCTGGTGCTGGTGGCGGCGGGCTTTGGCGTGTTGATTTTGGCGGCCCAACTGGCGGCCACCGGCGTGAAAGTCAGCCCCTGGTGGCTGTGCGCCACCTATTTTTTGCACACCTTGGGCGAGCTTTGCCTAAGCCCGGTGGGACTCAGCGCGATCAGTCGGCTGGCCCCGGCGCAGATTGCTAGCCTCACCATGGGGGTGTGGTTTTTGGCCAGCGCAGTGGGCAATTATCTGGGTGGACGGGCGGCGAGCCTCTACGATACCTTCGCCTTGCCTAGCCTCTTCGGTGCGGTTGCCGGGCTGGCGCTGCTGGCCGCCGTGGTGCTGGCCGCCTTCATTCCTTACGCCGGTCAATTGTTGGCGCGCCCGGCCGCGCCGCCGGGAGTCTCCCCCTGAACACCACTCACGCGGTTTGGTATTTCGACGTCATTTCGCCTTATGCCTATCTCCATCTCAAGCAATTTGCGCAACTGCCTGCCGGACTGACCCTCCACTACCGCCCCGTGCTGTTTGCCGGCTTGCTCAAGCACTGGGGCACCAAGGGGCCGGCGGAATTGCCGGCCAAGCGCACGCACACCTATCGCCAATGTGTCTGGAGCGCTCGCACCTTGGGCATCGCTTTCCAAATGCCGCCGCGCCACCCGTTTAATCCGCTCAAAGTGCTGCGCTTGCTCACGGGCCTGGGTGCGCCGCGCGCCGCCGTGGAGAGTGCGTTTGATTTCATTTGGGGCGAAGGGCGCGATCCGGACTTGGAATGGCCGGCGCTGTGCGAACGCTTGGGCGTGGCGGCGGATACCCCGCTCATTGACGACCCCGCGGTGAAAGCGGCCCTCACCGCCCAAACCGCCGAGGCCTGCGCCGTCGGGGTGTGGGGCGTGCCCACGTTCCGGGTGCGCGAAGCATTATTCTGGGGCGCAGATAGCCTGCCTTTCATGGCCGATTTTCTGGCTGATCCGGCGCTGTTTGAGCACCCGGATATGCGTCGCGCCGACGGTGCTGAAATTGGCGTTGAGCGCCGCCGTTAAACGCGGCGCCAGATGATTGGCCACCGCGTTCGCGGGCGGGGTCTTTGCAGCACCTTAAAAAATGCCTGCCGCGAGCCCCACCGCCATGGTCTGACCCAGTTCTTCGCAGGCCAGTAACTGGCTTGCCGCAGCTTCCCCCACCATTAACACGGGCGGGGCGATCGCCCGCCAACGTAAGCCGGTCACGATGCGCTCGATGCTGGCCAGCGCGCCCCGGCCATCGTTGCCGGCACGGATGAACAACCCATAAGGCAGCCCTTGGGTGTGTTCCAGACAGGGTTGATAAATGCGATCAAAAAAATATTTTAGCCCGCCCGACATGTAACCAAAATTCTCCGGGGTGCCGAGCAATACCCCTTGCGCGCTCAAGACCTCGGCGGCCGTGGCAACCAGCGCATCGCGCACCACCACCGTTAGACCTTCTTCCTCGGCGGCGCTAATCCCGCGCAGCACCGCTGCCAGCATTTGGCGGGTGGTGCCGGTCTGGCTGTGGGTCACGAGGAGTAAGGTTTTGGTCGTCATGGCGGCATTATCGACAAGCGCTGCGGGCGCGGCTATCGCGAGGAGGTCGGCGCCTCGCTACACTCGGCGCTCCCGCACGCGGAGATTTTTTGAGATGGCCCGTGAAAAACACCTCGAACGCCTGCCGGTTGCAGGCGGCGATTACACCGTTGGCCACTGGCCGGGCGCCGCCGCGCCGTTGCTGGCCATCCACGGCATTACCGCCTCGCATCTGGCGTGGCCCTCGATTATCGATAATTTGGTTGCCGACCACCGGGTGATAGCGCCAGATTTGCGCGGGCGAGGGGCTAATCACGAACTCCCCGGCCCCTATGGCTTTGCCACCCATGTGGCCGACCTGCACGCCACGCTGGATCATTTTGAGCTCGCCAACGTGGTGTTGGTGGGGCATTCGCTGGGTGCTTATTTAGCGCTGGAATTTGCGTTGGCCTATCCCGAGCGGGTGCGCGGCTTGGTGCTGGTAGATGGCGGCATTGCGCTGCCACGGCGCGCCGAACAAACCCCGGAGCAGATGATCAAAACGGTCCTCGGCCCAGCGCTGGCGCGCTTGGACATGCGCTTTGCCGACCGCGCCGCCTACCATCAATTTTGGCAAGCGCATCCCTCGTTTCAGGATCCCGGCGCTTGGAACGCCGAGATGGCAGCCTATGCCGACTACGACCTCATCGGTACACCGCCCGTCATGCGCTCGCGGGTGAATGCTGAGGCGGTCAGCGCGGATGCCCATGCGCTGATGGCGCCTACCCTGTCCACGCTCATCGATCGGGTGCGCCAGCCCATGCTGCTGCTCACCGCACCCCGCGGTTTGCTCAATCAAGCGCAACCCCTGATGCCGGCCGCGGCGGTGGCGGATAAATGCGCGCGCTTGCCCCAGTTGGAGCACCAAATTATTGCCGACACCAATCACTACAGCATTCTCACCGGCAGCGGACGCACGGCCGTGGCGAGCGCGCTAGAGGACTTTATTGCCCGGCGTTGCGCACCATGAACCGGCGTGTTTTCTCGATGATCGGCACCCCAATTTTGGCTCTCATCGCAGCGACCGCGTACACCGAGTGGCGAGCCGTGCACGCGGAGCAAGGCATCACCGATTTCTGTGCCGCGATAAACGCCGGCACCTCGGCCGAGGATTTTTCCCAACTGGCGCGTGGTGCGGGCTATACGGTGAAGGAAGTCCAGGGCGATGCGGCGGGCGTCACCGCCACCAAAGTGGTGTACACCTTCCATCGCGAAGTTTTTTCCTGTGTTGCGCGCACCAATGCCGGCGGGCGGATCGAGAACACCCGCGTTGAACACCTCGTCACGGACGACTGAACGCCACCCGCCATCATGGACACCCCCAGCCTATATTTGCCCGCGCACTTTGCCGCGCCCCGCGCCGAGCAGGAGGCGTTTATGCGGGCGCATCCTTTTGTGCTGCTGGTGGCGGTAGAAGCAGGGCTGCCGCTGATCAATCACGTCCCGGTGCTGCTGGCGGCCGATGCCACGAGTCTGCGGTTTCATCTGGCCCGCGCTAACCCGCTGACGGACGCGCTGAGGCGGGTGGCGGCGGCCAGCGTGGTCTTTCACGGGCCACACGCGTATGTCTCGCCGCGCTGGTACGCGCAGCCCAATGTGCCGACTTGGAATTACGCTGCGGTGCACGCCAGCGGGCCGGTGCGGACGCTGGATGCCGCCAGCACCGCGCAGCTGGTGGCCGATCTTTCGCGCGTTTATGAGGGGCCAGCCGGGCTGGGGGATTTTGAGCAGTCACCCGTTTATAGCCAGCTCCTCGGCGGGATCACCGGGTTTGAACTCACGGTGGCGGCGTGCGTGGGTAAGTTTAAACTCAGTCAGAACCGCACCTCGGCAGACCGCGCCAGTGTCATTGCCGAATTGGCTCAAGATGCGCACAGCGAAGTGCGTGAAACCGCGGCGATGATGCGCGCGCTGGACGGGCTTTAAGGCTTTGCCTGGTCTGAGCGCGTTGGCCGGGTAGCGCACCTGCGGTGCGTTGGGGCGGAACACAAGCCTGAGACTTTTCTATACCGCGCCGCCGGTAGCGGTCCACGAGCTTTAGGAGCCAAGCATGCGGCAGGCCACGATCACCCTTATTCAGCGTTACTACGCGGCCTTTAACGCCGGCGACATGAGCACCTTCTTGGGTTTGCTCGCGCCGGAGGTGGCGCACGACATCAATCAGGGTCAGCGCGAGATCGGCCGGGCACGCTTTGCTATTTTCATGACCCACATGAACCGCTGCTATCGCGAAGAACTCACCGATCTGCAAGTGATGGCAAGCGAGGATGGCACGCGTGCCGCCGCCGAGTTTTGCGTGCTGGGCCACTATCTGCTGACCGATGAGCCACTGCCACCTGCGCGCGGGCAGCGCTACTCTTTGCCGGCGGGGGCGTTTTTCGAGGTGCGGGAGGGTTTGATCACGCGGGTCAGTAATTACTACAACCTGACCGACTGGCTCGCCCAGGTCAGCGCCTGATGTCTGGGGATATTACGCTCCAGATATTGACCGGTGCGGCCCCCGCACTGGCCGCGCGGCTGAGTGATCTGGCGCGCTTGCGGCTCGAGATTTTTCGCCAGTACCCCTATCTTTATGCAGGTAATCTCGCCTCTGAGACGACTTACGTTCGCACCTACCTGCAGTGTCCCGAGAGTTTGTTGGTGCTCGCGCTGTGTGGGGACGCGGTGGTGGGGATGGCTACCGCGCTGCCGCTGGCGTTTGAAACCGAGGCCGTTAAAGCGCCGTTTATCGCGGCCGGGATCGATCCGGCGCGGGTGTTTTACTGCGGCGAAAGTGTGCTGCAGCCGGCCTATCGGCGGCGTGGTGTGTACCGCCAGTTTATGGCGGCGCGCGAAGATTACGCACGCAGTCTCGGCCGCTTCGATCGCATCTCGATGTGCGCGGTGGTACGCCCGCCCGACCACCCTCGGCGTCCCGCAGGCTATGTTTCACTCGACGCGGTCTGGGACCATTTTGGTTATTTGCCGCGGCCCGATTTGGTCGCCAGTTTTGAGTGGCAGGATCTCGATGAGCCAGCGCCAACGGTGAAATCGATGGTGTTTCGGGAAAAAATGTTATGAGCAACGAGCGACTCAAAGTGGCCGCGGCACAGTATCCCGTGGGGTTTTTTAGCGACTGGCCAAGTTATGCCACGCACATCGAAAAATGGGTGGCCGAAGCCGCCCACCAGCACGCGCGGCTGTTGGTGTTCCCGGAATATTTCAGCCTTGAGATCAGTTCGATGTTTGGCGCGGCGATCTATTCTTCACTGCCGCTTACGCTAGAAAAAATCGGTCACTCGCTGGGCGCTTTTTTGGGCTTGTTTCGCGACATGGCGCAGAAATACCACGTGTATATTTGTGCTGGCAGCTTCCCAGTGCACGAGGACGACGCCTACTACAACCGCTCGTATTTTTTCTGGCCTAACGGGCACTGCGAGTTTCAGGAAAAACTGCAGATGACGCGCTTCGAGAAAGAGCGTTGGCATATTTCTGGTGGCTCGGGGCTGAATGTTTTTGTGACCGATTTCGGTAAGGTGGCCGTCAACGTGTGCTACGACTGCGAGTTCCCGCTGTTTGCGCGCCGGCAAGTGGAGCAAGGTGCAGATATTATTCTGGTGCCTAGCTGTACCGACACGCTGGCCGGGTTCCATCGCGTCAAAATTGGCTGTCAGGCACGTGCGCTAGAGAACCAATGCTACGTGGTGCAAGCTACGCTGGTTGGTGAGTGCGCTTGGTCTGAAGCGGTCGATACCAATGTGGGCGTGGCGGCTTTTTACGCGCCGGCCGACCAGGGTTTTACGGCCAACGGGATCTTGGCTGCGGGCAAGCCACACTGCGCAGAATGGCTGTATACAGAACTCGATTTCTCCGCCATTGCCCGAGTGCGGGCTGACGGTGAGGTCTTGAATCATCAAGACTGGAGCGCGCAACGACGGCACGTGCCGCGATAACCCTTTAAACCAATTTTCGGAGAAAAATCATGAGTTTTTTGCAGGAATTTAAAGCATTCGCCCTCCGCGGTAATGTGATCGACCTCGCGGTGGGCGTGGTGATCGGCGGGGCCTTTGGCAAAATAGTGTCCTCGGCGGTGGCCGATGTGATCATGCCCTCGTTGGGGGTGGTGATGGGCGGCGCTAATTTTTCGAGCCTCAAATATGTGCTCGTAGAAGGCGTTGGCGACATCCCCCCGGTCACGCTGAATTACGGCAGTTTTGTGCAAGCGTGCGTCGATTTTTTTATCATCGCCGTGGCCATTTTTCTGCTGGTGAGGACGCTCAATAACCTGCAGCGCGAACAGCCAGCGCCACCCGCTGAAGCACCGCCCCCGTCAGAACAAGAAGTGCTGCTGGCGGAAATCCGCGATTTGCTCAAGCAACGCGCGTAACTGCGCCGGAGTATCCTCATGCCCCGTGTGAACCTCCCGTCCGTGCAGCTGCACTATCAATTTGATGGGGACACCGCTGCGCCGATAGTGATGCTGTCTAATTCACTGAGCAGTGCGTTGAATCTGTGGGAGCCGCAAGTGCCCGCGCTGCTGGCGGCCGGGTTTCGGGTGTTGCGCTATGACACCCGTGGGCACGGCGCATCCGCGGTCCCGGCGGGGCCTTATTCGCTGGCTCAACTGGGGCAAGACGCTATCCAACTATTGGATGCGCTGGCGATCGACCAAGTGCATTTTTGCGGGTTGTCGCTGGGTGGCATGATTGGGCAGTGGTTGGGCACCCATCACGCCGCGCGTTTGCACTCGCTCGTGCTGTGCGCCACCACGGCCTACACCGGCCCGCCCGCTACTTGGGACGAGCGCATTGCGGCGGTCACCAACGGCGGCATGGCCGCGGTGGTCGAGGGCACGCTCAGTCGCTGGTTCACCGCTGCCTCACTGCAAGGTTTGCCGCTTGAAGTGGCACGGATCCGCGCCGGCATTCTGAGCACCCCTGTCGCCGGTTATGCCGCTTGTGGTGCGGCCATCCGGGACATGGATCAACGCGAAAGCATTACCACTATCCAAGTGCCCACCCAGGTGATGGTTGGCGCGGACGACCCCGGCACGCCGGTGTCGGCTGCCGAATTTATCCACCAGCGCATTACGGGTTCGCGCTTGGTGGTGATTCCAGACTCCCAGCATTTGTTCAATATTGAGCAACCGGCGGCCTTCAACGCCGCGCTCACCGCCTTCCTCACGCGCTGAACGCACAGCCCTTTGCCCGCCGTGTCGGCTAACCGTAATCAACGTGTGTGGCAGGTGGTCAATGCGATCCCTGCGGGGCGGGTGGCGACCTATGGGCAAATTGCCCAACTGGCCGGCGTACCGGGGCCAACCGGCCCGCGGCAGGTGGGCTACGCCTTGGCGGCCTTGGCCGCCGGCGCCAGCGTTCCTTGGCAGCGGGTGATCAACGCGGCTGGTTTTATCAGTGCGCGGCACTCCCCGGGCGGCAGCCAACAGCGTGATTTACTGGCCGCCGAAGGAGTGGCTTTTGATTTGACGGGGCGGGTGAAGCTCGATCTTTACCGTTGGCAACCCTGATGTCTCGTGCGTTGAGGTCGCGCAATTTGTGGCTGCTAGCCGCCGTGTTCATCGCGATGGCCGTGCTTTTTCGGAATGCTAATCCTGCGCCGAGCAAAGCGATTTATTGCGCCGAGGGCGCCGCCCCACCGGCGACCACGGTGGTGATGCTGAGCACCTCCTGGTGCTCTTATTGCGCCCGCACCCGTCAGTTTTTTGCCCGCCACGCGGTAGTGTGGTGCGAATACGATATCGAGCGATCGGCGGTGGGCGCGGCTCGCCATCGGCAGTCCGGCGTGGTGGGTGTGCCGGTGACCTTTATCGATGGAAACCAGATCGCCGGTTACGATCCCGATGAATTCAAACGTGTGCTCAAGCAACGCGACCGGCCGCCACGCGCGACCGGCGTGCCGACTGCCGCCTCTTACTGACTTCCCGACGCCAGGATTTTACGACCATGCAAGAACCTGATTTCCAGATGATTAACACCAACGGCGTGACCTTGCGGACGGTCGTTGCGGGTGAGGGGCCGTTGGTTATTTTGCTCCACGGCTGGCCACAGTGCTGGTACTTGTGGCGGCACCAAATTGCGCCACTGGTGGCGGCGGGCTATCGCGTGGCGGTGCCCGACTTGCGCGGTTTTGGCGGCAGCTCCCGCCCGCTCGAGATTGACGCCTACAACATCCGCACAATGGCCGCCGACGTGGTGGGTTTGGCGCAGGCGCTGGGCTATGCGCAATTCAATCTCATCGGTCACGATTGGGGCTGCCTCATTGCCTGGAACACAGCCCTGCTCCACCCGGACAGTTGCCGCTCGGTGATGGGGCTTTCCGTGCCGTTTTGGCGGGCGGGAGGCGCCACCCTCGATCCCCCGGGGATGGATGATCGTTTTTGGTATATCCGCTATTTCCAGACCCCCGGTGTGATTGAAGTCGAGCTGGAGCACGACTTGCGCGACAGTTTATCGCGCATCTATTTTGGGCTTTCTGCCGATGCGCCGGCCGGCAGTTGGATAGCACAGCTAGAGCACCCGCGCAGCGCGCGTTTTCTCGATGTGTTGCCCCGTCCAACCACGCTACCCGCGTGGCTGAGTGAGGCCGACCTCGCCTATTACGTCGCCCAGTACACGGTGAGCGGCTTTCGCGGGCCCTGCAATTTGTACCGAAATTTGCCCACCATGAACGCGCTAACGCCCGAGCTAGAAGGCCGACGCTTTACCCAGCCGGCGGCTTTTCTGGCCGGTCGTGAGGACAATGTGCTGCGCTACGACCCCACTTGGGCGTCGTGGTTTGCGGAGTCTTTTGAAGATCTGCGCTTCAGCGAACTTATCGCGGACGCGGGCCATTGGGTGCAGGTTGAGAAACCCGCGCAAACCACCGCTCAGATGCTGCGTTTTCTGCGCGAGGTGGCACCGCGCTAAGGGGCGTCCCGCGAGCCCCTCTATGTTCTCCCAACACGGGCCCACACCCCCGCGTTGGTTAATCGCTCATGGCGCCCCTGCCGGGTGCCCTGCTTAGGTAGACAACTCATGCAGCTCAGTTTTTTTACGATGCCCATTCACCCCTTAGGGCGCGATTACCGCCAAACCCTGCGCGAGGATCGGGCAGCCTTTTTGCTCGCTGACGAATTGGGCTACGCCGAGGCTTTCGTGGGTGAGCACGTGACCGACTTGGCCGAAACCATCACCTCCTCGCTGACTTTTTTGGCGAGCCTAGCCTACGAGACCCGCCAAATTAGGCTGGGCACGGGCACCATCAATTTGCCCAACGCCCACCCGGCGGCCATTGCCGCGCAGGTGGCGATGGTGGACCACATGTGCGACGGGCGCTTTATTTTGGGGATTAGCCCCGGCGGCTTGCGCTCGGACGCCGAGGTTTTTGGCACGCTGGATCGCGACCGCAAGGCGATGGCCAACGAAGCCATTGCCCAGGTGTTGGCGATTTGGGCGGGCGAAGCCCCTTACGATATTGAGGGCGAATTTTGGCGTATCTCCACCGCGCGCACGCTCGACCTGGAGATAGGTCAGGGCGTGATCCTCAAGCCTTTCCAGCTGCCACATCCGCCCATCGCCGTGGCCTGTATGTCGCCCAATTCTGACTCCGTCACGCATGCCGCGCGGCACGGCTGGTCCATCATTTCGGCTAATTTTCTACAACCCGGTTGGGTGGCTACCCACTGGCAAAAAATGCTCGAAGGTGCCGCCTTGGGTGGCCGTACCGCTAACCCGCGCGACTGGCGCGTGGCCCGCAGTATTTTTGTGGCCGATAGTGAGGCCGAGGCGCGTGCCTATGCGCGTAGCGCGCAAGGACCCTACGGGCACTACTACCGCAGCCTGATGCGCAAACTCATCGGCAACGGTCGTCCCGAACTGTTTAAAACCTCGCCCGACCAGCCCGACGCCGCGATTACGCTGGAGTTCGTGCTGGATACTTTGGTGCTGTGTGGCACGCCCACCCAGGTCGCCGAACAAATTTTGGCGCTGCGCGAACGCGTGGGTGATTTCGGCACGTTGGTGTATGCCGGTCACGATTGGGCGGATCCGGTGCTGGCACGCCGCTCGATGCAGCTCATGGCCGAAGAAGTCATGCCGCGCGTCAACGCCGCCCTCGGCCAATAAGCGCGAATGTGCGGTTTTTGCGCAGTTTTTGCGGGCCTACCGCATTGGACAGATGCCGCCTCGGACGCTGCACAAGGTGTTGAGCTGGACGACCGAGAACGCCGGCTGGCCCGGCGCCACCGGGTGAGTCTCATCAATGTGGTGGTCGCTCATTTTGGCTGCACGGTGGAAGATTGGGGCGGCGGCGAGTACATCGTGCGCAGCCAACGGGGCCGTAGCGAACTCGTGGCGTCTTTGCCGCAAGTTTGGCAGGTGGTCGAGAATATCGCCGGTCGCCCCGTGGACCCCTTGCTGCCCGGGCTGTTAACAGCGCTCGCCACGCCGCCCGGCGCATGAGCTATCGCGAGGCCATTCCGCTGGTGGTGCTCACGGGCTTTTTGGGCAGTGGCAAGACCACCCTCCTCAACGCTTGGCTGCGCGATGAGCGTCTACGCAACTGCGCCGTGCTCATCAATGAGTTTGGTGAGATTGGGCTGGATCACCAATTGGTGGAGCCGATGGACGGCAGCCCGGTGCTGCTCGCCAACGGGTGCGTTTGCTGCAGTATTCGTGAGGATTTAACCACCGCGATCCTTAATCTCGATGCGCGCCGCTTGGCCGGCGACATTCCCGCCTTCACGCGCCTGGTGATCGAAACCACCGGGGTGGCCGATCCCGCGCCTATTTTGGCCACCTTATTGAACGATCCCGAATTGCGCCATCACTACCGTTTGGGCACGGTGGTGACCGTCGTCGATGCACGACATGGCCCCCAAGATTTGCGGCTGCGTGAGGAAGCCTTAAAGCAGGCCGCGTTGGCCGATCAATTCATTATCACCAAGCGCGATCTGGTCTCCCCCGCAGCCTTAGTCGCCCTCGAGCAGCAGCTGCGAGCGATCAATCCCGGCGCGCAGTTTGCCGCGCCGAGCGATGCCGGGGTGTTGGTGAACGGCGATGTTTACGATCCCACTCTGCGCGGCGAGGAGGTGTTGCGCTGGCTGGCCCCGCCGGGCCCGGCGGATACCCACGCGGCGCCTGCCGCCACGGCTCACCTGCAAGCTTTTGCCAGTTTTAGTGTCACCTTAGACCAGCCTTTGGACTGGATTGCCTTTGGGGTGTGGCTGACGATGCTCCTGCACGTGCATGGCAATCGGGTGTTACGGGTGAAGGGGATTTTGAACGTGGCAGGTAGCGCCACGCCGGTGGTGATCAACGGTGTGCAGCATCTGGTGCACCCGCCTTTTCATTTGGCGGCGTGGCCCGACGCCGACCGCCGTTCGCGTTTGGTGTTTATCACCGAGGGTCTCAGTCACGAGACCCTCGGTGCGTCGTTGGCGGCGTTTAACCAGCTGGGTGCGCGCCTGCGGCCGGCAGGGGATTTTTTGTCTTAAATTCCTGACAAATGGTATTGAGGGTGACAAAACGTACGCCCTCGTGATGGCGCATGTGGTCGATCAAGCGTTCGAGCATCATCAACATTTGCGGGTGACCGCTCGCATCCGGATGCAGGCAGGCGTTAAAGACGCCGTAGTCGAGGTTGCGATACACCCAGTCAAATTGGTCCTGCCACATCTGACCCAAGTCGCGCGGCGGCACCCAGCCGTGGCTGTTGGGAAATTTTTTGACGAACATGACCGGTGGCGCATCGTCCAAATACCAGCTGCAGGGGATTTCCAGCAGGCTGGTCAGCGGGCCCGGCTGCCAGGGTTTCATCCAGCTCTCCGCCGGTTTGGTGTAGTCGATTTTGCTCCACTTGTCCCCGCCCCGCAGGTAATACGGCGAGTGATCGTTTTCCATCAGGCTGTGGTCGTATTCAATGCCTTTCGCGAGCAGCAGCTCGATGGTGTTGCGGCTTAATTCCCACCACGGCGCGGAGTAGCCCTTGGGGGCGCGGCCGCACAGTTCGACCACCAAATCGAAAGTCTTGTTGAGTACCGCACTTTCTTGTTCTTTCGACATCGCCAAGGGGTTCTCGTGGGCGTAACCGTGCAGGCCCAACTCGTGGCCCGCCGCTGCGACCAGCTGGGATTCTTTCGGGAAACTCTCGATCGAATGGCCCGTGATATTCCACGTGGTGGTGATGCCGTATTTATCAAAAAGATCGAGTAAACGCGGTGTGCCGACTTTCCCGGCGTGGACGCCGCGTGAGATGTCGCAAGGAGAGTCCTCGCCACCGAAAGACCCCAACCACAGGGAGACGGCGTCGAAATGAACATTGAAGCAAACCTGTATATCTTTCTGTCCCATGCTGGAGATTCCTCTTTTTTGACGACGCTTAGGGGATGCAGTCGGCGGCTTATGATTGCTTGCCGCGTCCTCACGCGTTAACAATAGCTTATTAGTGCCTAACTACAGAGGATCCGACCATGACGCGTTCCGTTTCCATTGCCGTGTGCCAGTTTGTCATCAAGCCAGTGGCGAACTTTGATGCTTTCGCCGCGCAAGTGGTGAATTTGCTCGATCAAGCCCAAGGCGCGGATTTGGTGTTGTTCCCCGAGCTTTTCACCTTGGCGTTATTTACCACGCTGGAAGACTGGCGCAATCGCCCGCTCGCCGACTTGGTCGCCGTTGATCGCTATACCAATGCCTATCGCGAGTTCTTCGCCTATGAGGCGCGCGCCCGTGGCCAGCACATTGTGGCGGGCTCGCATCTGGAGAAAAAAGCCGGGGGCTATCTCAATGTGGCCTATGTGTATGGCCCCAACGGTCTGATCCACATGCACGATAAAACGCATATTTTTCCCGCCGAGGCGCAATGGTCGACCGGCGAAGGCGACCGTATGGAAGCCTTCACCCTGCCGTTTGCGCGGGTGGGTTTGAACGTGTGCTACGAAGCAGAAATTCCTGAGTGCGCGGCGACGCTGGCCGAGCAGGGAGCAGAAATTATTCTGTGCCCCTCCTTTACCTTCTCGGAATATGGTTTCTGGCGGGTACGCCACAGCGCCCACGCGCGCTGCATCGAAAACCAACTGTATTTTGTCCATTGCGCCACCGGTGGCGACCTGCCGCAAGGCCCCCTACCCAATGGCTGGACTCGCAGCTCCATACTCTCGCCCTGCGACACGCCGTGGTCGGCACCCAACGGGGTGGTGGCCGAGGCCGCTACCAATGTAGAAATGGTTTTGCGCGGTTCGGTGGATCTGGATCTTATCCAGACCAATCGCAGCAATGGCGTGGCGCCCACCTACCGGGATCGACGTCGGCGTGCCGCGTGCTACCAACAATGGCCGTCCCACTTGTCGCGCGGATAAACCACGTCGCGCGGTGACGGGGTAGCACCCTAGGCGGCGCTTGTGCCGCCTCAGCGGCCTATCCGAGTGGGCTTCACCAACGGTGCGAAGAAAGCTCGCCGGTCGCGCACGCGCGGGTGGTGCGGCACTGCACCTTTGGCCGATACTAGCGGCCCAAATCGCCTCTTATCCTAGGATCAGTAAACTCATGGCTTTCTTTCTATCCCGTGTGATAACGCCGTTGGCGCTGTGCTTGTCGCTAATGGTGTCGGTACAAGCCGACACGTCGGACGCCGCCCTAACCCTGGTCCGAACCACGGTGGAGGCGCTGCGCACCGGTCTGCAGGCGCCGCTGGCTGAGGGCCAGGACGCCACCGCGCGGGCCACGGCCTTAGTGGAGCAAGATGTCGTACCGAACATGGATTTAAATTACTCCGGACGGCTGATTTTGGGTCGTCACTGGGGTGATGCAGACGCCGCCCAGCGCGCGGAATTCATTGCCGCCTACCGGCAAATGCTGCTGCGGACTTATTCTGCGCACGTAATGGACTATCAAGACGCCACCGTGGACTACCTCTCGGCGGTGCCGCTGGGTAATACGGCTGGGCGCATGACTGTGCGCACGCGGGTGATGCGTGAGGGTAAGGGGGCGGCTAGCGTGGACTATCGGGTGATCGAGCGGGACGGGCAGTGGAAAGTCTTCGATGCCGTGATCGATGGCGTGAGCATCGTCTCCACCCTGCGCACCGCGGTAGACACGGAGATTGGGCGTGTGGGTCTGCCCGCACTCAATGCCCAACTGCGCACGGGCAAAGTGGCGTTGGCGCCCTAACGTGCGACCTCAGGCGTGTAGCCAGTAGGCCCATTCGCCAAACGTTGGCAGTGTCCACCAAGCGCGCGGTGCGACCCGCGCGCGATAATTCACCCGCCCGGCCCCGCTCTCCAGCGGTGCGGTGACCACGCCGGTGGCGTCACGCCGGGCACCTTGGGTGGCAGATTCCGGCACGATAACCACCATCTGACCGTCGCGCCCAGCCGCCTCGCGATGAGTAATGAGCAAACCCACGGCCCCTTGGTTTACTTCGCGCTGGAGCTTGTCCAGGGTGCTAGTGCGGCGCCAGCCAAAGTCCGGCCCATACTCGCGCAGCCAGCAAAAAATCTCGTTCACCGATACTTCTGCCACGGTTAGACCGGCTGACGGGGCCAGCACTTCGCCGTTTTTTAGACGGGCTAGGGCGGCTGCCGTCCACCACACGTGGGGCAAATAAACGCCCGCCAGATGACAGTAATCGTGGGCGTACACGGCGGCAAAACTGGCTCCCGCACGGGGTGCATAGCGGGCGTGCGCGGGGTTATCCACGGCGAGCCATGCCACGATGGCGGCCAGCGAAGCGCGCAAGCGCGCCGGGGTATCGCCAACGCGCCCCGGTTGCCCTGGCTCGTTGAGCGAAAACGGCCCAGCCAGCGCGCCCCGGCGGGTAGCGCCGTCGGCTGGCGCCGGCAGTTGTGCCGCCGGGACGCCAGCCCGCGGGGGTGGGGTTGCCAGCTCAGTTGGGGCCGGGGCCGGGCGCAAAAAATTGCGGGCTGCAAAACCGTGGTAGCGCGCACCCGACAGCAACACCTCTATTTCCAGAAAGCCATTGCGCGCGACGGCGCTCAGCGCCTGTACCCACTGACCTGCCGGTAGCCGTGCCAGCACGTTGCGTTGCGGGTGGGCGTCGTCGATGCGCGGCTCGCGCCGCAAGTTTAGCCACGCCGTGGTTGGCGCCACCCGATAGTGGCGGCCGGTGGCGGCCGCTGGACTCGGTGCTGGCAACGCGGCATGACCGTTCTGCGGTGGGGCCAAGCTGGGCGGGTTGGCGGGGTCGCTGAGGGTGTGCGCGCGCCGCAAAAAATCGAAAATTAGCTCGCCGTAATAACGCTGGCCATCAAACCAGCCTTGCCGTAAACCCAAGCGGGGGACGTAGCGCCCACTGTTGTAAACAATCGCCACCGCCGCCTGTTCGTCATCGCTGAGATGGGTTTGGTGCTGCCAGCCGAGGCGCCGCAACGCCGCTTGGAGCACCGCCAGTGCCTGCACGAGGGCGAGGTCAAAGTCTGCGTAGTGGTGCGCCAGAAAATACGCCGGATCGTGCTCAAAATGCTGGAGATCGCGTTGAAAAATGCCAAAGCCATGGCAGAACTTGGCGGGCTGTTGGGCCACTTTCTGGTAAGCGGGGAGGTAGCGGGCCAAGGCCACCAGCGCGGCGCGGGCCTGCGCAAACATCGCCGCGCCGTTGGGATGGGCGAGCAAGGCGGCCTTGGTCTGCGGGAAAGCACGCCGGCCCCGCTCAACGGTGTCACCGACGCACAGCGCCAGAATTTCCGCCGTGGACAACTCGGGGCGGCGGCGTAGCACCGACCACACCAAGCCGGTTTCCTGACACGCCAGCGCGGTGATGAAATCCATGCTGAAGGGCGTATTGACGAGCGCGGTGGCGGTCCGCGCCGCAAATTCGTTTTTAAACCAGCTCATGTCGCTGAGACTTGGCACGGCTTCATTCCTCCGGCGGCAGTAGGCTACCTGCGCGGTCGGCGGCCCCAAAAGGCTTGGATACCTAGCGCAGGGTGCGTGTGAATAGCCGCACGAGAGAGAATATTAAGGCCGCGAGGGCTGGGAAGTCTCTCCCGCGCAAGATGTGCGGGAGAGTGGGCCTAGGCCTTAGGCGCGGCGTCGACGCCGCAGGCCGACCATCCCGGCCAGCGCCGGGGCCATCAGGAAAGCTGCCGCGGGCAGGGGCACTGCCTGCGCTTGAAAGCTGGGCAGTGCGCTCGCCTTGACCGCAAAGACATAAAAATTATTCGCCCCGGCGATGCCGGGCACAAAGTCATTGTCGTTGGCGAGATACAAAGTGTGGAAGAGCTCGCCGCTGTCGATGATATCTGCGCCCCACGCCATGGCTTCCATTTTTGCGGGCACTTGGGCGCTCGTGATCCCTTTTGCATTGAGCGCGGCTTTCACATCGAGGAATAGCGATTTGGTCACTTTCTGCGCGGCAAGATCACCGGCCATGCTGGTCACATCGGTCGCGCCGCTGAGGTTGATTTTAAAAAGCTGTTTAACCACGGCGCTAGTGCCATCGCCCAAGCCTTTGCCATCGCGTTCATCTAGCAAGAACTCATCGTTGTTGATCGCGAGGATTTCGCTAATCCCGCTGCCGGTGGTGAGCTGGTAGGCGTATTCGTGCGTTGTGCCGCTGGCGATATCCACGGTGACGATGCGGACGTTTTTGTTGGTGTCCTGCAGTAGTGGGGCCTGCATGACGCCGATGAGCTTGCTGCCGTCCGGCGTAATGGCCAGCCCTTCCATGCCTTTATTGGCGACCCGGCCAGTGGTGTTGGTCGGTGATCCTTCTGAGGCCGTGGTGGGACCCTGCGTTGCAACCGCCAAATTGCCGGGCAGCGCAAAGGCGCGGGTGCGCGCGCCGGTAGCTTTGTCGAACTCGTAGAGGTAGGCGCCGTATTCGTCGCTCACATAGACTTTCGAGCCATCGTTGGACATCCGAATGGCCTCGGGATCAAAGCGCCCGTTGTTGGGGGAGACGGAGTTTTGGCTAGCGTCGTAGCCGTCCGAGCGCCCGGTGAAGTAGTTCACCCCCACGCTGTTTTCGCTGGGCGTGCCGCTCACGGTGCCCGAGCCGACCGTACCGTAAACCAACGCCGTGGGGCTGTAGAGCTTGGTGGTGGCCTGCAAGGTGGGCACCAGCGTGTAGGCAAAGCTACCGCTCGGGCTCGCCGACAGATTCATGCTGATGGTGTGAAATCGCGAGATGTAGGAGGTGGTGTCTTCTAACGCGCTGTTCCAGGGTGTGGCATTGGGGCCACGATCTGGGGTGGCCAAAAAGAGATTGTTGCCTGCGTAGGCGAGACCCGACCCCACGCCGCCCAAGATCGATTTGGCGAGACCATTTTCGAGGTTGCCAGTCAGCCCCGAGAGGTCGTTGGTACCGCCCAAGCTACCGACGGCGATGAGTTCCAGATTGCTGATGGCCGCGGCACTTTGCACCCAGCCTGCGGCACAAATTGCCGCGGACAGTAAAAATTTTTTGTTCATGCTCATTGACTCTATTAGGGCTGCCCAGAGGGATTCATTGCCAGATCACCGCGCGGCCGCGGCACGGTGCCCGAGGATTTCGGACCACCCACCGTAAGCCAGCCGTGCCTAGGGTTACCGGCTAATGTGACGGGTGTGTGAGCAACTGGGCAGCGCGTTTGCGCGGCGCTTTAAATGCCTCACAACACGCGTGGTGCGCGCAAGTGCGCATCAAACAGCTAAAGACCCGCACGGATGGCTCAGAAGGAGGTACTTAGGCGCAGCAGCTTTGCTCATCGGTCGCGCGCTCCGGGTCGCGCGGGCGCTACCTGCTGGCGGGATGTCGCCGATGAAGACGGATGTCCATTGCACCCACGCACGGTGAATGCGTGCGCACACCACGCCCACGGCGAGGGGCGCCGGTGCGCGTCGCCGAGGGCGCCGTCTAGGCCGCAACTAATGGGTGCGGCAGTTACGGATCATGGCGGTGGCACCCGGTGGTGCTGGGCAGTGAGCAAGCGGCGCGCGAGGGCTTATAGTGCGTGCAGCCACCACACTTAAAATCATCGTCTTCGGGGAGCAGTCACATGGAGCCATTGCACGGCATTCGCATCATTGAAGTCACGACCAATGCCTCCGGGCCGCTGGCCACCGGCATTCTGGCCGACCAAGGCGCGGATGTTATCCGGCTGGAAACTATCGGAAGTGGCGATCCCTCGCGCCACGTGGGCGGCACCCGGGGCGGGGTTAGCGCCTACAACGCGCAGCTCAATCGCAATAAACGTTCCATGGCGGTGGACCTAAAAAACCCGCTGCTGCGCGAACCCCTGCTGCGACTGATTCGCACGGCAGATGTGTTTGTGCAGAACTCGCGGCCCGGTGCGCTCGATCGTTACGGCTTTGGTTATGAGGCTTTGCATGCGGAAAACCCCACGCTGATCTACCTCTCCATTTCTGGCTTCGGTAGCACCGGCCCGGCGGCGCATCAGCGGGTTTACGATCCGATTATCCAGTCGGTCGCGGGTTTTGCCGCAGCCCAGGGTGCGGGTGGTGATCCGGCGCTAGTGCGCACCATCGCCAGCGATAAAGTAGCCGCGCTCACGGCCTCCCAAGCCATCAGCGCGGCTTTGTTGGCGCGTGCGCGTGGCTTGGTGAGTGGCCATCACGTGGAGCTCTCCATGCTGGATGCCAGCCTCCAGTTTTTGTGGCCAGAAGTATTTTGGAACCACAGTTTTGTGGGCGAGGAAGGCGTGACGCGCAAGCCGCTGATTTCAGATTTTTACCGCCTGCTACCCACTCTCGAGGGCTTCGTGGCCCTCATCGTGGTGGGCGATACAGAATTTAAGGGCGCGTGCCGTGGCCTCGGTATTGAACCTCTGTTTGACGACCCGCGCTTCCGAACCCTGAGCGATCGTTTTGCGCGCTATGCAGAGCTGTTTGCAGAATTTGCGCAGGCTTCGCAGCACTTGAGCACCGCAGAGGTTGTTGCGCGGATGGACCACGAGGGCGTGCCTTGCGCCCGCGTTAATTCACTCGATGAGGTGATTGCCGATGAACGGGTCACCCATCGTAACAGCGTGTTCGAGTACGAAGACCCGCGTGCAGGCCGGATGCGGCAAGCGCGGCCAGCCGCTATTTTTGACGGTGAGCCCAATGGGATTCGGCGGCCCGCGCCGGCGCTGGGCGAGCACACCGATGAACTGCTAGCGGCCAGTGGGTGTTCGGCCAGCGAGATTGCGGCCCTGCGTGCCGCCGGCGCGGTGGCGTAAGGCGGTGCTAGTAGGGGTGGCAACTGTTCTGGATGGCAGGCTGCGGCCTGCCTGAGCCACTTGTTTTCCGCCCTTAATCCCGGGGAGCTGGCGGCGGTGCTGCTCTCGCTGAAAGTAGCCACCAGCTGCCTGTTGCTGGTGAGCGCGCCAGCCTTGGCGCTCGGCTGGTTATTGGCGCGACGGCAGTTTCCAGGCCGGGCGCTGGTCGATGGCCTAGTCCACCTGCCGTTAGTGCTGCCGCCGGTCGTGCCCGGGTATTTGCTGCTGTTGCTGCTCGGTCAGCAGGGCGTGGTGGGTGGTTGGCTTTATCGGACTTTTGGGCTGTCGCTCGCGTTTAACTGGAAAGGGGCGGTGGTGGCCTCAGCGGTCATGGGCTTGCCCTTGATGGTGCGGGCGGTGCGCCTGTCCATCGAGCTCATCGACCTTCGTTACGAGCAGGCGGCGGCCACTTTGGGTGCTGCACCTTGGCGGATCTTTACCCATGTGACGTTGCCATTGGCGTGGCCGGGGGTGCTCACCGGCATGGTGTTGGCGTTTACTCGCAGTCTGGGGGAGTTTGGCGCCACCATTACTTTTGTCGGCAATATCGCCGGCGAAACCCAAACGCTGCCGCTCGCGATTTATTCGGCTACGCAGCAACCCGGCGGCGAAGGCCCGGCGCTGCGGTTGGCGTGTTTATCGTTGGGTCTGGCGCTGGCAGCGTTGCTGGCCAGCGATGTGTTTGAGCGCCGTGCACGACGGCGTTTGGGTTTGCCCTGAGCCATGTTGGAATTTTCGGTAACACTCACTCAGGGCGGCTTTACGCTGAACGCCGCCTTGCGGTGCGACGCCGGTGTCACGGGGCTTTTTGGGCCCTCAGGATCGGGCAAAAGTACGCTGCTGGCGGTTCTGGCTGGCCTCCAACGTCCCCAAGAGGGGCACATTACGCTAGCCGGCGAGACCCTGTTTGACGCCGCCACTGGCGTGAATTGGCCACCGCATCGACGCCGTATTGGAGTGGTGTTTCAGGATGGGCGGCTGCTGCCGCATCTGGGCGTGACGGCGAATCTGCGCTTTGGTTTGTCGCGACGCGCAACGGGTGGGCCGAGTTTCGAGCACGTGGTCGAGGTGCTCGCGCTCAGCGGGCTATTATCGCGCCGAGTGCAGTCGCTGTCGGGCGGCGAACGGCAGCGCGTGGCACTGGGCCGTGCGTTGCTGGCAGCGCCCCAACTGCTGCTGTTGGACGAGCCACTCGCCGCCCTAGACGAGGGCATGAAGCAGCAAATTTTGCCGTTTCTGCGGCGGGTGAAAGAAGACTTCAAACTCCCGATGATTTATGTCTCGCATGCGATTAACGAAATTCTGCACCTCACCCCCAACCTCGCGGTGATGGACGCTGGGCGGATCATTGGCCATGGACGGTTTAGCGAAATCATTCACGAAGACCGAGTGCTGGCGCTGGCTCACGCACTGGGACTGCAAAATGTGTTGTCCTTAGAGGTGGTGAGTAACGACACCTTGCTGGGCTCGACGAGCGCCCGCCACGGCGCGCAGCTATTCCTATTGCCGCTGGCGCAGCTCGCGCCGGGCGCCACGGCACATGTCGCCGTGCGTGCCGAAAACATCGCCTTGGCGCTGTGTCCCGCCGCACACACCACGATTCAAAACCAGTTGCCCGGCGTCATTACCCGCATTACCCCGCTCGCCAACCGGCTCTTGGTAGAAATAGACGCCGGTTTGCCGCTCATCGCCGAGGTCAGCGCGCGCGCGGTGAGCGATTTGGCGCTGGCCAAGGGCACGCCGGTGTATTGCTTGATCAAAGCCAACGCGTTCGCCTATTTGGGGCAGGGCGCGTAGGTTCATCGCTATGGTATCGACGGGGTCAGGTCATCCATTATCTAAGCTATCGATGGGGTCAAAGCTATCGATGGGGTCAGACTCGATTGATAAATTTTCACGCCAACAATCGTTGAGATTAGCCAGCCGCCGCGTGGCGGAGGCTATCTGCCCCGCTGATGTTTTTCGCACTTATCCCCACCGCATGTTTTGTTCATCGCAGTCATCCTTTCATAATTAGGCGAGTCAGATACTGGCTTGCCGAACCATGGCGGCTGGGCTGCATCACCCATCGCCACCACCCCAAAGCCGCAGGGTGGCGTGTTGCCCATAAGGCACGCGTGAGAAATCCCAGGGGGCGGCTAAGCCGTAGCCACGCGATAAATGGGCCGATACCGGCGCGCCGCGGGGTGGGGCCACGCGTCACGCGCTGTGCGTGGCGACCGACACCGGGTGTTGCGCAAGCCTATGGAGTCTGGCGCGCTTTATTTTTCTCTGCGAATGCAGGGCAGACCCGTGTATTGTTTGAAACTAGGCCAACGCGTTCGTGGATTTGGGGGCGGTACGCGTGAGGTCCGCTGTTCTAGCCGCCGCCCGAGGTTCCGTTTTTGTACCCATAAGCGCGAGGCCACGCCCATGAAAATCACAACATTTATTACCACAGCCACCGGCGAGAGCCAGTTTGCCGAGGTTGAAATTCCCTTTGGGCTGGAGCGCCACGACGCCTTTGGCCACACGCTGAGGCAGTCGCAGCCCTATGTTTCGCCCGCTGCCCAGTTTGTCGAGCTACCCGCAGGGATGGACCAAGACTGGCACAACGCGCCCACCCGCCAAGTGGTGGTGGTATTAACGGGCGTGCTAGAAGTAGAGACGACGGACGGGGCATGCCGGCGGTGGGCTGCAGGAGAGGTCTTTTTGCCAGCCGACACCAGCGGGCGCGGCCATCGCACACGCTGTATTGGTGGCGCGGTGCGCTTGCTGTTTGTGCCCCTGCCGAAGGGTTTTTCTTTCGCTTAGGCCGGCGCTTAGGCCGCCCGTGGGCAGTTGCGGGCAGGTGCCGGGGCGGCGGGTACCGACGGCTGTTTGCGTCGTTGTAATCGAACCCACGGATCACTTCGATTACCATACCCGCCCGATCAGGCCTTAGGCCTGCGCTTCCTCGCTACGTTTTCAAGAAGGTGGGTCACCATGAGTCTTTCAGATCTCGAACAAATTCCGTCCTACGAGTGGCCTGATTCCGCGGGAGCGGAAATCGTCAGGGTTATCACGGACCGTACCGCGCATGCCGACGACCGCCTGCTGGCGGCGCATTTGGCGCAAGAATATCCCGGCATCAACGACCTCATGATGGGCGCGCTTTCCGGTGTGGCCGGCAATCCAGCCGAGTCCCCGGAGCTGCGCAGCAGCGCCGCCATCGCGCTCGGGCCGGCGTTTGAGCTGGCCGACCTCGATGGTTTGGCGCAAGGCTTGGACGATGATGGCTTGCCGTGCACACCGGAGGCTGTGAATAGCGCGAAGGCCGCTCTGCGGGCGGTATTCGACGACAAAAACGCCCCCGACGAAGTCCGCCGCAGCTGTCTTGAGACCCTCGCCCATGCACCGCAAGACTGGCATGCCGGGGCCGTGCGCGCCGCGTACGCCGACGCGTCCAACGATTGGAAGCTCACGGCACTATTTTGCATGCGGTTTATCACGGGTTTCGAAGATGAAATCTTGGCTGCTCTGACCAGCAAAGACGAGCACCAACGCCTAGAGGCCATTGGGGCTGCGGGCGAGCAAGAACTGCAAATGGCGTGGCCGCATGTGCAGGCAATCCTTAAAGACCAGCAGGCCGACAAACTCTTCGTGTTGGCCGCGCTCGGCGCGTTGCCTATGTTGGCGCCCAGCCCAGAGATTGTGATGGCCATTTTGGAATTGCATCTGGCGAGTGCTGATCCGGAAATTCTCGAGGCCGCGACCGAAGTCCTCGATATGCTCTCGGAAGATGACGACGACGACTGGGCAGACGACGACGCCACCGACGCTTCGGCCGTTCGTCGACCACACTAGGCGCGACCGATCCGGGTGGCGCGCTCAACACGCACCGCCCGGATCAACTGTTTACCCACGTGACATGCGCCGCCGCGTGCGCTCCACGGCTCGCCAAACCTTGCGCGTGCGCTACCATCACCCCCTGAACCAACCTATCTCAGGAGTAACCGTATGCGCGTTATCGACACCCCCAAAGACATGCAGAACCATCTCGGCGAAGACTTCGGCGCGTCCGAATGGGTGACCATTGACCAAGCCACGATCGACAAATTTGCCGAGGCCACCGGCGACCACCAGTGGATACACGTGGATGTTGCGCGGGCGAAGGCCGAAATGCCCGGCGGCAAGACCATCGCTCACGGTTTCCTCACGCTATCGCTGATCCCACGCCTGAGTGCGGCTATCTGGAAAATTGAAAAGCGCAGCCGTGGACTTAATTACGGGCTCAACAAATTGCGTTTCACCGCCCCGGTGCCGGTGGGCGCGCGCGTGCGGCTGCGCCAGAAGCTACTGGCCGCTGATGAGGTGAAAGACCAAGGTATCCGCCTCACCTTCGAGAACACCATTGAGATTGAGGGCAGCACGCAGCCCGCGTTAATTGCCGAAGGTTTGAGCATCGCCTATCCCTGAGCCAAGGCGGGTGGCGGGGTAGGACGCCCGCGACTCGTGGCCGTGATAGGCACGGGCGCGGCGGCCGCAGTGCAGCATAGCCTCACGCTTCCGGGCTGGCGGTTAGCGGGGCTGCGGCGTGGTGGCCGCTAAATATTCATCCTTAATTTTCACATAGTGATGTGCGCTGTAGCGCAGCTGCGCGGCCTGCTCGGCGCTGAGGGTGCGGATTTGGCGCGCCGGGTTGCCCGCCCACAGCGTGCGGGTGGGCAGTTGCTTGCCGGGCGGCACTAGCGCGCCCGCGGCGACGATGACTTCATCCTCCACCACCACGCCGTCGAGTAGGGTGGCGCTCATCCCAATCAAGCACGCCGCGCCCACGGTGCAGGCGTGCAGTACCGCACGATGGCCGATGGTGACGTCCTCACCAATCAACAAACCACGCCCGCCGGGGTTGTAAGGCCCATCGTGGGTCACGTGTAGCACCACGCCATCCTGCACGCTGGTCCGCGCACCGACCCGAATGGGCGCCACGTCACCCCGAATCACCGCCATGGGCCACACCGAACTGTCCGCGCCCAACACCACATCGCCAATAACCACCGCCGCCGCATCGATATAGACCCGCTCGCCAAGCTGCGGCCATTGGCCGCGATAAGGACGAAGTGACATAGGTTGGGGCGCTCCGGAGGTGGTGGGCGGGATGGTAGCAGGGTGAGTGAGCGCGGGTAACGCGTCCCCCCAAAAGGCCTGCAGCCCTGAGATGGCGGCACAACCGCACCCCTCGCCAGTTTGTCCGCGCCGATTATGCCGCCCCTTCAGGGCGGGGAAATCATTGGTGCAATGAACCCAGGGCGTTGCCCTGGGCTATCACATGCCGCCCTTTCAGGGCTGTAAGGGCGCAATGGGACAGCCGGGTGGGTGTCCCCGAATTGAGGTCGGAACGACGCGCCCGACCGACGCGGGGTCGAAATGGTGGGTGTCCCCGAACGAGGGCTCACGCCGCCAGAATGAGGGCTCGTTCGGTGGGTGTCCCCGATTTCCAGATTTCCGTGGGTGTCCCCGAATTAGTGGGTGTCCCCGAATTGAGGTCGGAACGACGCGCCCGACCGACGCGGGGTCGAAATGGTGGGTGTCCCCGATTTCCACCAGGTCGAAATGGTGGGTGTCCCCAAACGCCGGTGGGTGTCCCCAAATGACGTTCTCGGTTACGCGCCATCTGCTGCAAGCCGTTTTCGCCCGACGGCAAAAAAAAACCATCGGCTTTGGTAGGCAGTGCCTTCACGATCCTCTGCTGATCCGGTAGGCGACGATCGATGAGGTAAAGATCGCGGCTCGTGTGCGAAATTCGCTGTTAGCGATGAGAGGGCTGCGTTTTGGCAGTTGGCTAATGATCAGCCGGTGCGCTTATTTGCGCGCCCGGATGCCGGCGACGCCCATCGCTGGCAAGCCAGCGCGCACGCCATTTTCAAATCACAAAAATACTCGGGGGAGCTAGGTTTTTTGGAAATGCCTAGTGGGATCGCCCAATCCGTGATTTGACCGAGCACCTTCGCAGAGGGTTGCAGCGCGGGGCTCGTTTAGAACATTTGGGAGTACTCGGCCGTGTCGGTGGGATATTGGCGGCGTTGCGTGACGGGCAGGAGACGTCTGCCAACCCCGGCCTGGGTTCTCCGTCGACCTAGGCGATCGACGCACGGTGCCGACACGGCGCCTACGCGCAAGCAGCAAGGCGCGTGCGCAGAGGCTGCGGGATTTTTTAAGTCTTTGATTTAATGGTGCGCCGTGTAGGATTCGAACCTACGACCCTCGGATTAAAAGTCCGGTGCTCTACCAGCTGAGCTAACGGCGCGCGGGGAATTGCCGCCTTTTTGGGAAAGGCTAAACTCGGGGAGGGCGGATGATAGCGAATCCCTCTGGGCAGACCAAGCTAACTGAGCAGGTTAATTCTAAACGGGGAGTAGATTCGTGCCCTGCGTGAGGTGGGAATCGCGATGACGGCGTTGCGCCGGCGACCCGTGCGGGCGTGAGTGGGCGGCGCTTGCCGCTAGTTGGTGCGAGTGCCTACTTCGATTTTTGGGTATAAACAATGGCAATTCGCCATCCCAAATTAGCCGCGACGCGCGCCGGTGTCCGCATCTGACTTGCCCTCCAAAGAGCCCGCATGGGCTGTTTAGGTGCCCGTTGTTCTGGGCGACCCCCGTCATGCGTCCGTCACGCCAGTTCCATTGGGGCCTGCGATGCAGAGGTCTTGGCGCGAAAAAATTAAGGGTTGGCGCTCACTAACGGTGTCTGGGCACACCGCGGAACCCATCCTCGCTGCACACAGCGCTGGCGCTGGCGCGCGCCTAGCTTGAAAATCCTGTCCACGGCCTTCATCTTGCAAGGTAGCGTTCAACTTTCATCCCCGACATTGAGACCACCATGCCAACCTATTCTTATCTCTGTAGCGCCTGCGGGCACAAACTCGATGTTGTGCAGCGCATGTCCGAAGACTCTCTCAAGGACTGCCCCAAATGCAGCCAACCGGAGCTTGCTCGGCAAATCTCCGCTGTGGGTTTTGCGCTTAAAGGTACCGGCTGGTATGTGACCGACTTCCGCGACAAGGGCAAGACGGCCGCCAAGAGCGACGATTCGAGCAGCGCGTCCAGCACGACCAGCACTACCGAGACGGCGAAAACGCCGAGCACCGCCAGCGAGCCGGCCAAGCCCGCGGAGACCAAGTCTTCGGATAGCAGCGGCGCGGCCGCCTGAAGTCGACGAATCTCGGCCGGATTCAATAGCCTGCGGCATTGCAGCAGGTTCTGATCGGGTCGTATCATGCCGCCGGCGTAGGACGCACTTCGTGCGCTCCGGCCGGCCCCGCAGCACTCCCCAGCAGAAAAGTCGAACCCCTATGCGTACTCATTATTGTGGTGACGTCACCGAGCAGCTAATCGATCAAGAAGTGACCGTGTGCGGTTGGGTACATCATCGTCGCGACCATGGCGGGGTCATTTTTATCGACCTGCGCGACCGCGCGGGGGTGCTGCAAATCGTTATCGATCCTGATACCCCGGCGGCTTTTGCGCTGGCCGAACGGGCGCGCAGCGAATATGTGCTGCTGGCCCGGGCCAAAGTGCGCCACCGCCCGAGCGGTACGATCAACCCTAATTTGGGCACCGGGCGGGTTGAAGTGCTGGTGCGGGAACTCGAAATCCTCAACACCGCGCAAACCCCGCCGTTTCAGTTAGATGACCCCAACGTGCAGGAAGAAACCCGGCTCCGTTTTCGCTACATCGACCTGCGCACCACGCGCATGCGCGAAAACCTCCTGCTGCGCGCGCGCGTCGCGCGGTATTTTCGACGTTTTCTCGACGAAGCCGGCTTTCTGGATATCGAAACCCCGGTGCTCACCAAAGCCACGCCCGAAGGCGCGCGCGACTACCTCGTGCCCAGCCGCGTGCACAACGGTAAGTTTTTCGCCCTGCCGCAATCCCCGCAGCTGTTCAAACAGTTACTGATGGTGGCGGGCTTCGATCGCTACTATCAAATTGTCCGCTGCTTTCGCGACGAAGACCTGCGCGCCGATCGCCAGCCGGAGTTCACCCAGCTCGATATCGAAATGTCTTTCGTGGACGAACTCGCCGTCACCACGCTGATGGAGCAAATGATTCGCGAGCTGTTTAAAGAAGTGCTGGAGGTGGCGCTGCCTAATCCATTCCCGCGCATCACCTACGCCGATGCGATGCACCGTTTTGGCAGCGATCGCCCGGACATGCGCAATCCGCTGGAGCTGGTGGAATTGGCCGATGTGATGCGCGACATCGAGTTCAAAGTGTTTGCAGCGGCGGCTAACAATCCGGAGTGCCGCATTGCCGCCCTGCGTGCACCGGGCGGTAACGCGCTCTCGCGTAGCCAAATCGACGCCTACACCGAGTTCGTGGCCATTTATGGCGCCAAGGGCTTGGCTTATATCAAAGTGAACGACGCTGCCGCCGGTCGTGAAGGCCTGCAGTCGCCCATCCTCAAATTTCTGCCTGATGCGGTGGTCACGGCCATCATGGAGCGCACGGGTGCGCTCACCGGCGACCTTATTTTCTTTGGCGCGGATAGCGCCAAGGTGGTCAATGCCGCGTTGGGCGCATTGCGCGATAAAGTCGCGGCAGATTTGGGCTTGGTGGCGGCTGCCTGGCGGCCTATTTGGGTGGTGGATTTCCCGATGTTCGACTGGGACGCCGACGCCAAGCGCTGGGTGGCGCTCCATCATCCGTTCACCGCACCCCATTTGGACGCAGCACAGCTGGTGGCCAATCCTGGCACCGCCCTCTCGCGCGCCTACGATATGGTGTTAAACGGCAGTGAAGTGGGCGGCGGCTCAATTCGTATCCATCACCAGCAAATGCAGTCTGAGGTTTTCGGCCTGCTCGGGATTGCAGAAGAAGAAGCCCGCGAAAAATTTGGCTTTCTGTTGGACGCCTTGCAGTTTGGCGCCCCACCGCACGGCGGCATTGCCTTTGGTCTCGACCGCTTGGTGATGTTGATGGCCGGCGAGCGCTCGATTCGCGAAGTCATCGCTTTCCCCAAGACGCAAACCGCCAGTTGTCCGCTGACCTCCGCCCCCACGCCGGTGGGCGAAGCGCAATTGCGTGAGCTGGGTATTCGCCTGCGGCGCGCTGAGGGAGCGCCGCCCGCGCAGACTTGAGCACCTCGCCTACCTGTGGCGGCGGGGGTGGGCTGTGTAGCAGACGCGGCACGCTAGCGCCCCAGCCCCCACGTGTATCCGGCGAGTGGGGAGACAAGTTTCGCCGCCCGCCCGCCGGCCAACTCAGGACGCCCTAATGCCCACCGATATCATTACTGGCACGATTAATTTGCCGCAGCCCGGTTTTGCGGTCCCGCTAACCGTGCACGAGACGCTGGATGCCACCGAGCAGGCGGCTCTGAGTGCGGAAATCCGCACGCTCTTGGCGCAAGAAAACGCCGTGCTGGTGGCGCACTATTACACCGCCGCGTCGGTGCAAGCCTTGGCCGAAGCCACCGGCGGCTATGTCTCAGACTCCCTCGACATGGCCCGTTTTGGCCATGACCATCCGGCGCAAACGCTGGTGGTGGCGGGCGTGCGCTTCATGGGCGAAACGGCCAAAATTCTCAATCCCGAAAAACGCGTGTTAATGCCCAATTTGGCGGCTGAGTGCTCGCTAGATCTGGGCTGCCCGCCGGCGATCTTCAACGATTTTTGTGACGCCCATCCCGACCGCACGGTCGTGGTCTATGCCAATACCAGTGCCGCAGTGAAGGCCCGCGCCGATTGGATGGTGACCTCGGGCAGCGCGCTGGCAGTCGTGCGCCATCTGCACGCGCAGGGCCAAAAAATACTCTGGGCACCCGATAAATATCTGGGTGATTACATTCGCACCCAGACCGGTGCCGATTTATTGTTATGGAACGGGGCCTGCATCGTTCACGAGGAATTTAAAGGCCGCGAACTGGCCGAGCTGATCGCGCAACACCCCGACGCCATCGTGCTGGTGCACCCTGAGTCGCCGCCCTCGGTGATCGCCTTGGCGGACGTGGTGAGTTCCACCTCGGGACTCATCAACGCGGTGCGCACGCTGCCTGCGCAACACTTCATCGTGGCCACCGACCGCGGCATTTTCTACAAAATGCAGCAGGCGGCACCCACCAAGACGCTCATCGAAGCCCCGACGGCCGGCCATAGCGCCACTTGCCGCAGTTGTGCGCAGTGTCCGTGGATGGCCATGAATGGTCTGCGCCAATTGGCGCACGCGCTGCGCACCGGGACGGGCGAAGTGCAGGTGGCGCCGGAAATCAGCGCCCGCGCGGTGTTGCCCATCAAACGGCTATTAGATTTTTCGGCCGCGCAGCAGCTGCTCATTCAAGGTAATAACGATGCGTGAAGCGCGCTGCCGTGCCGGTGCTTGCGCCCTGCCCGCATCGTGGGTGCTGGTGGCGCGTGCGCGGCCGTCGGGCGGGGCCCAATGACGCTAATCCTCGGTATTGATCCCGGCTCGCGGGTGACCGGCTACGGCTTGGTGGCGATGGAAAAAAACAAAAGCGTCCACGTGGACAGCGGCTGTTTGGACATGGCGGAACTGGCGCTCGATGGCCGTCTGCGAGTGATTTTTGCCGGCCTCACGGCGGTCATTCGCGAGCATCGACCCGACGAAGTGGCGATCGAGAAAATCTTTATGAGCCGCAACGCAGATTCCGCGATTAAGCTTGGCCAAGCGCGCGGCGTGGCGATCGTCGCCGCCGCGATGTGCGATGTCCCGGTGTACGAGTACTCTCCTAATGAAATTAAACTCGCAGTGGTGGGGCGTGGTCACGCCACCAAGGACCAAGTGCAACACATGGTAAAAGTGTTATTAACGCTGCAGGGCGCGCTGCGTGCGGATGCTGCCGATGCACTGGCGGTGGCCATTTGCCACGGGCATACCCGCCAAACCTTGGCCCTGATGGCGGGCGCGCACGGTGCCCGCGCTGGACGCTGGTTGTGATAGGCCGACTGCGCGGTTTACTCATCGAAAAACGCTTGCCACGCATCTTGGTGGAATGTCATGGCGTGGGTTATGAACTCGATGTGCCCATGTCCACTTTGTGGGCGCTCCCTGAATTACACACGGAAGTCATTCTGCACACGCACTTGGCGGTGCGCGAAGACGCCCACAGCCTCTACGGTTTTGGCACGCTCGCCGAACGCGAGTTGTTTCAGAGTCTGCTCAAAGTAAGCGGCGTGGGCGCCAAAATGGCGCTTGCGGTGCTCTCGGGGATGTCGGTCGAAGAATTTGTTGGCGCGGTTGCGCGTGGCGATGCTACCCGCTTAACCGCATTGCCTGGCGTGGGCAAAAAAACCGCCGAACGCCTCATCGTGGAGATGCGCGACCGGGTGGCCGGCTGGCCGACCAGCGCCCCGTTGGTGAGTACGCCGGGTGCGCCACCCCGAGGGGACGAGGTTGCCGATGCCGTGAGCGGGCTCATCGCGTTGGGCTACAAACCCCCCGAAGCTAGCCGTTTGGTGCACGCTCTCGACACCCTCGGCAAATCGAGCGAAATGCTGATACGCGAAGCGCTGCGCGGGCTCGCGCGCGGATGAACGACAGATCTTGGTTCAGGCCTTATTTAACCGTCTGCCGCATAATCCCGGCCACTTGCTGACATGCCTAACGATCGCCTCATATCTGCCACTCCGCGCGTAGAAGACGTCACGCTCGACGGCGACATTCGTCCGCGCCGCTTGGCGGACTACGTGGGGCAGCCAGCTGTTCGCGAGCAAATGGAAATTTTTATCGGTGCGGCGCGTCGGCGCGGTGAAGCACTCGACCACGTTTTGATTTTTGGTCCGCCCGGACTGGGCAAAACCACCCTGGCGCATATTGTTGCCAACGAAATGCAGGTCAATTTACGCCAGACCTCCGGCCCGGTGTTGGAGCGACCCGGTGACCTCGCCGCTTTGCTGACTAACCTCGAGCCGCGCGATGTCCTGTTCATCGATGAAATACACCGCTTAAGTCCGGTGGTCGAAGAAATACTCTATCCCGCGATGGAGGATTTTCAGCTCGACATCATGATTGGTGAAGGGCCGGCCGCGCGCGCGATTAAACTGGATCTGCCGCCCTTTACGTTGGTGGGGGCGACGACCCGCGCGGGCTTGCTGACTTCGCCGTTGCGTGACCGCTTTGGCATTGTCCAGCGCTTAGAGTTTTATTCGGTAGACGACTTGGCGCACATCGTGACGCGTGCCGCGCAAATTTTGGGCGTTGCCATCGACGCCGAGGGCGCCCGCGAAATCGCGACCCGCGCGCGTGGTACGCCGCGCATTGCCAATCGCTTGCTGCGGCGTGCGCGCGATTTCGCGGAAGTCAAAGCCGATGGCCGCTTGAACGGTTCGGTGGCGTGTCGGGCGCTTGATCTCCTCAGCGTGGATGCCAACGGGTTCGACAATATGGACCGCCGCTTGCTGCTCACTATTTTGCAAAAATTCGACGGTGGGCCGGTGGGCGTGGACAGCCTCGCGGCGGCGATCGGCGAGGAACGTGGCACCATTGAAGATGTGGTCGAACCCTTCCTGATCCAGCAGGGTTACTTGATGCGGACCGCACGCGGTCGGATGGCCACGCGCTCCGCGTGGTTGCATTTTGGTCTGGTGCCACCGCCTAGCACCGGCCATCCGCTCGATTTATTTGACGAGGGTCTCCCAAAATGACCAGCCTCGGTACGGAATTTCGTTTTCCGTTGCGGGTGTACTACGAAGACACCGACGCGGCGGGGATTGTCTATCACGCCAACTTCATCAAGTTCATGGAACGCGCGCGGACCGAATGGCTGCGGGCGCTGGGGTTTGAACAAGACCTCATTGCGCGCGAGCACAATATTGCGTTTGTGGTGCGCCGTGCCACCCTCGATTTTGTGCGCCCGGCCCGTTTTAACGACGCCCTCATGGCCACCTGTGCGGTGGCCCGCTGCGGCTGGGCCAGCGTGGATTTCAAGCAACGCGTGCTGGATCAGCACGGCGCGGTGTTGTGCCACGGCGAGATCCGAGTGGGTAGCGTCAATTTTCATCGCATGGTGCCGGTGCGCATGCCGCCTGCCATTTATCTGGGGATTTCTAATGCAAGGTGATATGTCGATCGTGAGCCTCATTCTGGGCGCCAGCTTGCTCGTGAAGTTTGTGATGCTGACGCTGTTGGCGGCTTCGGTTGTTTCTTGGGGACTGGTGTTTTCCAAGCGTCGCGAACTGCTGAACGCCAAGCGCGCCGCGCAGCAGTTTGAAGACCAATTCTGGGCTGCGGAAGACCTCACCGCGTTGTTTAATCGGCTTTCCAATCAACGTGCGCAGGCTGATGGCACGCAGCGGATGTTTGAAGCGGGTTTCAAAGAATTTGCCCGTTTGCGCAAAAAAGAAGGGCTACCCTTGGAGATGGTGCTGGAAGGTTCGCAGCGCGCAATGCGCATCGCGCTCAGCCGCGAGCTGGAAGCGTTGGAGGCTAATCTGCCGATACTCGCCACGGTGGGTTCGGTCAGTCCCTACATCGGTTTGTTTGGTACGGTGTGGGGCATCATGAATTCCTTCCGCGGTTTGTCGAATAGCCATCAGGCGACGCTGGCCATGGTGGCACCGGGTATTTCAGAGGCCCTTATTGCAACCGCCATGGGGCTGTTCGCCGCGATCCCCGCGGTCATTTTCTATAACGGTTTTTCGAGCGAAATTGACCGACTGTCCAGCCGCTACGATATTTTCCTCGAGGAATTTTCCGCCATTCTGCAGCGTCAGGTGCACATCTAAGCCATGGCGAATGTGAACCAGCGAGGTGGCCGCCGTGGCCGCAAACGGCTGATGGCCGAAATGAACGTGGTGCCTTACATCGATGTAACGCTGGTGTTGTTGATCATTTTTATGATCACCGCGCCGTTGGTCACGCAGGGTGTCAAAGTGGATCTGCCGCAGGCGCCCTCAGAAATAGTGGACCCGGGCGACAAAGAACCCGTGATTGTCAGCATTAATGCCGCTGGCGAACTGTTTGTGGATCTGGGCGACCAACCAGAAGCGCCCATCGATGAGGCAACACTGGTTAACCGCGTGGCAGGCATCAATAAGTACAAGCCCGGCACGCAGTTTCTGGTGCGCGGGGACACCGGCGTACCTTATGGGCGGGTGGTGCAAGTGATGGCACTGATGCAGGGCGCGGGGCTGTCGAGCGTGGGCCTGCTGACCGTGCCACCGGCAAATAAACCCTAGCCCAGCGCCACCATGAAATCCATTTCGCGTGACGAGGATGCTGAAAAACCGAGCAGTGGTCGGGGCCGCGGCGTGTATTACTCCATGCTGCTGCACGTCTTGTTGGTGCTCATCGTGTTTGTCGGGGTGGACTGGACCACCCACCGCGAGGCGCCGATGCCGGCGGGCGAAAGCCAGGTCATGCAAGCCACGGCGGTAGACGCCGGGGCGGTGGCGCGTGAAATGAACAAACTCAAAGCGGCTGAAACTGCCAAGCAACGGGCGGCGGAGCAGCAGGTCAAAGAGAGCCAGCAGCGCCAAAAAAATGAAGAGAAAGCGCTAGAAAAACTGAAAGTCGAGAAAGAAAACCTCAAGCGCGAGACCGCCGCCGAAGCCCAGCGTCTGCAAGCCCAACGCGAGCAGCTGGTCGCAGAAAAAGCGCAGGCGGTGGCGGAGCAGAAAAAGCTGGACGAAAAGCGCAAGGCAGACGACCTCAAGCAGACGCTCGCTAAAAAGCAAGCCGACGCTCAAAAAGCCCAGGAAGATGCCAAGACCAAGGCCGTGGAGAAAAAGAAACAAGAAGCGGCGGACGCTAAGAAAAAGGCGGCCGATGACAAGCGCAAGGCGGAAGATGCCAAAAAACTGGCCGAGTCTAAGCGCCAGGCGGCGGAAGCCAAGGCGCTGGCCGATGAACTGGCTAACGAAGAATCTGAACTCGCCGCCGCGGCACAGGGTCGCCAAGACCAGTCGCAGTTGGCGCGCTTTACGGCGGCGATTTTGCGCCAGGTTTCCAATAATTTTGTGGCGCCAGACTTCAAAAGTGGGTTGAAGTGCACGCTGCTCGTGCGCATGATCCCCGGCGGTGAAGTGGTCGACGCCCGCGTGGTGAAATCCAGCGGCAACCCGACCTTCGATCGTCAGGCAGAGCTTGCGGTCCGCAAAGCCTCACCGCTGCCCGTGCCGGACGAACCGCGCCTGTTTCAGCAGATGAAAGAAATCCAGTTCGAATTCGACCCTTCGGAAGGCCCGTGATGAAATGGTTCGCAACAGTTTTACTGTGTTTGACGTGCGTTGGTGCGGCGGCTGAAAGCGGCCCGCTGGTGATTCGGATTACCCAAGGCGTGGAGGGCGCGCTGCCCATTGCCATCGTGCCATTTGAATGGACGGGGGCGCCGATGCCGGAAGACATCAGCCAAATCATTGCCAACGATCTCACGCGCAGCGGGCGCTTCAAGCCCATGCCGCGCACCGATTTGCCGTCCCGCCCAACCGATTTCGCCCAGGTAAATTTTAAGGATTGGCGCACGGTAGGGATGGATAATCTGGTGGTGGGCCGCATCAACGCCACCGGCGATGGCGCCTACACGGTGGAGTTTCGTCTGCTCGATGTGTTTTCCGGCACCCAGCTGGCGGGATTTCAGATCCCTGCCAGCAACGCCAATCTACGCCTGACGGCGCATCAGATTAGCGACATCATTTACAAGACACTGCTGAACGTGCCGGGCGCTTTCTCAACCCGTATCGCCTACGTCACCGTGAACCGGCTGGACGCGAAGCGCAGCACCTATCGGCTGCAAATTGCCGACGCGGATGGCTACGATGCGAAGACCGTGCTGGACTCTAAACAGCCGTTGCTATCGCCCGCCTGGTCACCCGACGGCAACCGGCTGGCCTATGTGTCGTTCGAAGACCGCAACTCGGCGGTGTATGTGCAGGACGTGCGCAGCGGACAGCGTCAAAAAGTGGTCTCAGGGGCCGGCATCAATAGCGCACCGGCATTTTCGCCCGATGGCCGCCGGCTGGCCGTGACGCGTTCGCAAGAAGGCAACCCCGACATCTATGTGGTCGATATTGCCTCCGGCCAACAAACGCGGGTGACGACCAGCGAGGCCATCGATACGGAAGCCTCTTGGGCACCGGACGGCAGCGCGATTGTGTTTACCTCGGATCGCAGCGGCGGCCCACAAATTTACCGGGTGGCGCCCAGTGGCGGCGAAGCGCGCCGGGTCACTTTCAATCTGGGTAACTACAACGCACGCGCCAGTTATTCTCCCGACGGGCGGTATTTAGTGATGGTCAACGGGGGTGGCGGCTACCGCATCACGCTGTTGGACTTAAAGACCGGCAGCGGGCGTCGGCTGACCGATTCAAACCTCGACGAATCACCGAGCTTTGCGCCAAACGGCAGCATGATCATCTATGCAACAATGGCAGGGCGCGGCACCGAACTCGCCGCCGTGTCGGTGGACGGATCCATCAAACAGCGTCTGGCCTTGCAGCAGGGCGCGGTGCGCGAGCCGGCGTGGGGACCTTTCCGGCAATAAAGCATTTGAGCGATCGCGGCAGCGGGTCGCCGGGCGATTTTGGATATCTAAACGAATAGACAGGAGACACTGATGAATGGAGCAATCCTAAAAGCGACCTTGGTTTTGGTGGCGGTACTCGCTACCACGGGGTGCTCGAGCTTGAACAAAAAACCCGCGGCGCCGGTTGCAAATTCGGGTATTAGCAACGGTGAGATGAGCGATATTGATGCGGCTCGCAGCAAGGGCGCCGCCAATGGTGCAGGCGCCGACCTGGCCGAACTCAACAACCCAAACAGCCCGTTGGCGGTTCGGGTGCTGTACTTCGATCACGACAGCAGCGATATTCGGGCTGACTTTGCACCGGCGGTGGCCGCCCACGCAGCCTTTTTGGCCAGCCATCCCCAGCTGACGATTACGCTGGAAGGTCACACCGACGAGCAGGGCTCACGGGAATACAACTTAGCCTTAGGCGAACGTCGCGCATTGTCCGTCCGCCGTCAGTTAGTGTTGCTCGGCGCGACCGCGGGCCAAGTTCGCACCGTGAGTTATGGCGAAGAACGGCCGGTGGCGGATGGGCACGACGAACAGGCCTACAGCCTGAACCGCCGCGCTGAAATTATTTATCAGCCATAAGTTCGCTGGTCCCAGTACCAACTTCTCGGAGAAGGCGATGATGCGAAGTCTGCTTATCACCGTGGCGCTGGGTGCGGCGCTAGCGCCGCTTAACCCAGCCCTCGCGCAATATGCGGCTCCCGGTCCGGATCGGCCGGCGGTCAGATTGGTGGTCCAACCCGCGGCGACCACGGGCACCAAGGCGGGCACCAACGCCGGAATTCTAGAGTTGCTGAGCGAGGTCGAAGCCCTCAAACGCGAAGTTCAAAGCCTGCGTGGCCAAGTAGAAACTCGCGGCTATGAAGTGGAGCAACTGCGCAATCAGTTAACGGCGGTGTATACGGATCTGGACCGTCGACTGCAGTCCACTCAGGGCGCTGCGGCGAGTATGCAGCCACCGCTGCCCACGCTAGCGCCCACTCCGGGCGGTGGCGTGGCCGGCACGCCGGCGCCGGAATCTACTTTGCAGCTGCAGCCGGATCCCAGCGCCAGTGGCGCGCTGCCACCGGCGCTGGGCGAGCCGCCGTTCAGCGACGTCGTTCCGGGTGCATCCGGCGACAGTTTATTGTCATCGCCCCCAGTTGCCCCCCCAGCCACCCTTAAGCCACTGCCCGCCACGGGGGCCGCAGCACCGCTGGCGCCTGCCGCCACTGCGGAGCAGGGTAGGGCGGCCGCAACGGCCGATGACGCGAGCTCGGAGGCTGCTTATCGCGAGGCCTTTGCGCTGCTGCGCGCGGGCGATTACGACGGCGCTATTACCGCCTTCAGCAGTTTTCAGGGCCAATACCCGGATAGCCAATACGGGGATAACGCCCAGTATTGGTTGGCCGAGGCCTATTACGCCAAGAGTGATTACGCACCGGCCATCGCGGAGTATCAAAAAATGCTCGTGCAATACCCGGCCAGTCGCAAGCTGTCGCACGCCATGCTTAAAATTGGCTATAGCTACGACAAACTGGGCAAACCCACCGAGGCGCGGGCGGTTCTGGCCGATCTCGTGGCGAAGTATCCCGATTCCGCCGCGGGGCATTTGGCCCAAGAGCGGATTGGGCAAATCGATCGTGGTACGCCGCGCTAAGGTGCCAGCCATGTTGAGACGCTACGCGTGACGCGCGCGGTGGTACTACTGTCGGGCGGCTTGGATTCCACCACCGTATTGGCGGCGGCAACCGCCCAAGGCCGCGATTGCTACGCGCTCACCATCCAGTATGGACAGCGGCACGCGGCAGAACTCGTTGCCGCGCAGCGCATTGCGAAAATTTATCAGGTCCGTGAGCAACGCATGGCAAGCGTTGATCTCGGCCAGTTTGGCGGGTCCGCACTGACCGATCCCTCTATCCCCGTGCCGGAAACCCCCACCGACACCATCCCCGTGACCTATGTGCCGGCACGCAATACCGTGTTTTTGTCCTTGGCGCTGGCTTGGGCCGAGGTGTTGGAGGCGGATGAAATCCATCTGGGTGTTAACGCACTCGATTATTCCGGCTACCCCGATTGCCGTCCGGCGTTCATCGACGCTTTCACGGCGCTCGCCAATGTGGCGACCAAACGCGGCATTGGTGGGCAAGGGGTGCGCATTGAAACCCCGCTGCTGCAGCTATCCAAGGCTGAAATCATCGCGCTGGGGGTTTCTTTGGGCGTGGATTACGCGCTCACGGTGTCGTGCTATCAGGCCACCGCAGAAGGTTTTGCGTGCGGGCGCTGCGATGCGTGTCGGTTGCGCAGACAGGGTTTCTTGGCGGCTAGTCTTGCCGATCCCACCCGTTACGCTGGCTGACGCATTAGCTGTTTAGGCGGGTGGGGCTGGCGGCGTGCTGCGCAGACTGGCGAGCGCCAGCAGGTTGCGATAAGTCCCGTACAGCGACTGAATACTCCGTACGTAAATGATCGCTTGGCCGTAGCGCGAAATGCCGGCACCGCGCCCATTCGTGCGCGCGAGTAAGAGCATTGCTTTCTCTACATTCCCCGACCAACGGTTGGGATCCAGTTTGAGCTGGAGCGCGAGTTCGCGCGCTTTTTCCACCCGCTGTACACCCACGTTGTAGGCCGCCAAGGCGAACCATGTGCGCTCGCCTGCTGGGACCTCGACGTCGAACCCATCGCGCAGGGTATGGAGGTATTTGACGCCCGCATGGATAGCGCTGTCGGGACGGCTGAGATTCAGAAAACCGAGTGACTCTGCCGTACTCGGCAGCAACTGCATTAGGCCAACGGCACCGCCGGATGAGACGGCGCGGGGATTAAAGTGGCTCTCCTGATACATCTGCGCGGCGATGAGCCGCCAGTCAAAGCCGTAGAGATCCGCATACCGGCGCACGATGCCATCGAAGGGCGATAACCGGGCGTCGGCGGCCGCCACCAGGGGATCGGTCATCGAGGGCTCGAAATAACGGGCGCACAGCAGGGCGGTCAGGCCATCGGCGTGGGCGGCGAGGAGAAATTCGTCTACGGCGGCGAGCAGCGCTGCGTCGTTGGCGCGGGCCGTCCAGCGGTAATCATCGGCATGCGGAATGGAGGGCCCAATGCGCAGCGTGGGGTATTCCACGGCCAGTCGCGCAAGGTCCTCGCCGGCGACCACGGTGGCATCGATCACACCCTCGGCCACTCGTTGCAGCAGGGCCGATTGCGACACATTTGATTCTATTCCCACCAGTGACACGCCCGGGTAGCGCTCGCGTAGGGAGCGCAGCGCTTGCAGCTCAGGGGAATTCTCTGCCGCCGCGAACGTATGCCCCGACAATTCATTGGGTGAGTGGAACACCAATGCTGGCCGAGTCACGGTGGCGAAAGCGGTATGGTGATACTGCCGTGACTGCCGAAAATAGGGCGCGGCGGCAGTCCTGCCATGCGTAAGACGGGCGGTGACGAGGTCCCCAACGCCGGTGCGCAGCCAGTCGTGGACCTGCGCGGCGTCCCGGGCCACGAGCACCTCCAGCCGTAGATCGTGGCGATCGGCAAAGGCACGCGCCAACTCAAACTCAAAACCGGTGGGCTTGCCCTGGTCGATATAATAATTGGGCTGTTCAACCCGGCTGATGACTCGCAGGACGCCGCTGCGCTGGATGGCGGCGAAATCGCGCGGCGCGGCCGAGGGCTCGAAGTAGGCGGTATGGAAACGCTCGATAAAGTCATCCAGCGCCACCCGCAGCGGCTCGTCCTCACGCCGCACGAACCAGCTCACTGGCTCATCACCCGTTACATTGAACAACACCCGCAGGCGCGGGTAATCAGCGAGCCAGGCGGGATCGGGATCGAGTGCGACGATGGCAACGTCTAACGCGCCACTGGCAACCAGCGCCAGCGAGGCCCGCCCGGTGGGGTCATTGGCCTGCGGCGCCATGGTGATGCCAGGCACTATCCGGCGCAGATCGCGGAAGTAATCCCACAGCGGTGCACGCAGGGCCAGTGCAATTCGCGAGTGTTGGAACTGCAGCGGGCTGGTGGCCAAATTGTCTAAACGGCCGATGGCCACATAGCGCTGGGTCGCCATGGTTGCCGTGGTCGCGATCTGCGGATTGTTAGCCATTTCTTGCGGCAGTGAGCCCACCACGAGGTCGCATTGGCCGTGGGTGAGTCGCTGGAATAAATCTTCGGGTCGGGAGACCACGGACCATTCGACCGGGCGATCGAGCGCGCCGGCAAAGTCTTCGATCATGCGTGCCGCCTGCGCGGTGTGCAGGCCCGAGGGACTGTTGGGCAATACCGCCACGCGCAGCACCTGACCTGCACCAGCGGGCAGCGCATTGGCTTGCGCACGGCCCATAGCTGACAGCGCTGAGAGACTCAGCGCCAGTAGGCAGATGCGCGAGCGCGCACCGATGAGGTGAGAAATTCCGCGAATCATGGGGGCTCGGAGGAGACTTTCCTGAACGTCGGGAGAACTATTTACTGCTGCTTGCCCCATCAGCGCAATCGCGCCAAAGCAACAAACCAGAGCGGATCGTCGTCAACCAGAGGATTAAGAGGATGTTAGAGCCTGAATATAATCATCTATCGCATTAATCGCAACCAAGATCATGACTTATATATCAATTAAGGGTTTTTTGACCGTTAAGAGCCTCAAAATTAGCGGCTGCGGCCTCGGCCTCGCGCCATCTCTCCGGCGTCCCGACGTCTATCCAGCGGCCGGTAAACAGCTCGCCACTGACGGCGTCGGCGGCCATCGCTTGGCGTAACAGTGGGGCTAAGGGCGCGCGTTCTCCGGCGCTAATCGACGCAAAAAGCGCGGGGCTGAATAGCCCAATACCGGCATAGGTGAACGCGGGTGTGCCGGGGTGATAGACCTGCGTGTCACGTACGCCAAAATCGCCCAGTGGGTGATGGGTAGGGTTGGGTACCAGCACGAGATGGGCAAGTCCTGCGAGGGTGGTGGGCAGCGTGGCAAAATCAAAATCTGTCCAGATGTCGGCATTGGCCACCACGAATGGCTGTGTGCCCAGCAAGGGTTGCGCCCACCGCAGGCCGCCGGCCGCTTCCAGCGCGCCCTCTCGCTCGTGGGAGTACTGGATGCGCACGCCCCACGTTTGGCCATTGCCCAAGCGCGCTTCGATGAGTGGGCCGAGGTGGGCGAGATTAATCACTAACTCGGTAATGCCGGCCTGCGCGAGGCGTTCGATCTGCCACACAATGAGCGGCTTGCCGGCAACTTCTATGAGCGGCTTCGGGGTGTGGTCGGTTAGCGGCCTTAAGCGCTCGCCCCGCCCCGCCGCCAGCAGCATGGCTTTCATCAAAATGATCTCCTTAAAAACTGGACAGATGCGCGGCAAGTTGGGGCGGCTCCCGGTGTCGCACGCGGTCAGCTTGCACTGCCTACGGTAATCCGTTCGAATACCGTCGAGCCGTGCGCCGACTAGACGCACACGCTAATAGCCAACGGCGTCGTTGGCTATCGACGATTAGCCCGCTAGCCGGCTCGGCCTGCCACTGACCCGAGCGCTTCCGCCTCAAAGGACGACGTAAACTTGGACCCCATCGACGCGCAGAAACTCTGCCAGCTCGCCCAAGCGGTGCTTAAACTCGAAGCTCAGGCCATTACCGACCTAGTGCCCCGCGTCGACGCCGCCTTTGTGGTCGCCGCCGATTACCTGCTGAAGTGTCGCGGCCGGGTGATAGTGCTGGGGATGGGCAAGTCGGGTCATATCGGCGGCAAAATTGCCGCCACCTTAGCGAGTACCGGTACGCCGGCATTTTTTGTCCATCCGGGCGAAGCTAGCCACGGCGATATGGGCATGATCACCGCTGAGGACGTGGTGCTCGCGCTGTCAAATTCTGGGGAGACCGACGAACTCACCCTGCTGGTGCCGGTGCTAAGACGTTTAGGGGTTCCGCTCATTGCCCTGACCGGCAATCCGCAATCCACGCTCGCCGAAGCGGCGAATGTGCATATCAACGTGGGCGTGGCGCAGGAAGCTTGTCCGCTGGGTTTGGCACCCACCTCCAGCACCACGGCGGCACTGGCGATGGGTGATGCGCTGGCCGTCGCGCTGCTGGAAGCGCGCGGATTTACCCAAGAAGACTTCGCCCGCTCGCACCCTGGTGGCGCACTCGGCCGGCGCTTATTGTTGAAGATTGCCGACCTCATGCATCAGGGTGAGCGCATGCCTTGGGTAAATGCCGATACCCCGCTGACCGATGCGCTGAGGGAAATCACCCGCAAAGGGTTGGGCCTCACGGCAGTTTTGGATGCCGCCTCGCGGGTGCTGGGGGTTTTTACCGATGGCGATCTGCGGCGCGCGCTCGACCAAGGCCTACAGGTCATGACCGCCCCGGTCAGTTCGCTGATGACCAACCACTGCAAGACCATCAACCCGGATACGCTCGCCGCTGATGCTTTGCGAATCATGCAGGAAAACAAGATCAACGCGCTGTTGGTGGTAGACCAAGACCACACGCTGGTGGGTGTGCTGAACATGCATGACTTATTAAAAGCGAGGGTGATGTGAGCGCCCTAGACCCCACCGTTCTGCAAGCCGCGGCGCGCCGCATTCGGCTGGTGATTTTCGATGTGGATGGCGTGTTGACTAACGGGCAGCTGTTTTTGGGGCCCGCAGGCGAGGAATGGAAAGTTTTCCATGTGCGCGATGGCCAAGGTTTGGTCATGTTGCAACACACCGGCATTGCGGTGGGTATCATCACTGGGCGGCATTCGGCGGTGGTCGCCACGCGCATGGCAGAACTGGGCATTGAGTACGTCTACCAAGGCCAGCAAAACAAACTCGTGGCGTTGGATGACCTGCGCCAACGCCTAGGTCTGGAGCTCGCGGAAATTTGTTATGTCGGCGACGATCTCCCCGATCTGGCGGTGCTCCAGTGCGTGGGGCTGCCGGTGAGTGTCGCCGATGGCCATCCGCACTGCGTGGCGGCGGCGGCCTACTGCACGCAAGCCGGTGGTGGCAACGGGGCGGCGCGCGAGCTTTGCGAATTCATCATGGACGCCCAAGGCACGCTCGCGGGGCAATATGCCCGCTACGCCGGATGATGGCGATGGGTCGTGGTTATTTAGCGCTGGGTCGGGCGGTTTGGATGGCAGTCTTCGCGGTGTTGTTGAGTGCGGGATCTTTCTGGGTGTGGCAGGTACTAACGCGCGATCCGGCCGTCGCGCCCAGCGCGCGCCGGCATGCGCCGGATTACTATCTCATCGACATGGTGCGGCATACGATGGACCGCAACGGCGATTTGCAAAACGTGTTGATGGCCGATGAGGTCTATCACTACCCGGACACCGACGCGACAGAATTATCCCGGCCACGTATGGAAATTTATAATGATGGCGCCAGCCCATGGCAGGTGGTTGCAGAACGAGGCACCATCAAAGCCGATGCGGACCTCATCGTGCTACACGGGCGGGTTGAGATTTGGCGTTTGGATGACGCGGGCGAACGGGAGTTCGAAATCTTCACCTCCGAACTGCGCGTCTTCCCGAAAGTCCAATATGCCGAAACCGATAATGCAGCGACGATCAAGAGCCTCAACAGCGTGACCAAAGCCAAAGGTTTGCGGGCCAATTTTGAACACAACCGAGTGGAACTGCGCGAACGTGTCAGAAGCCGCATTGAACGCAAATAATTTACGCTGGGTCGGGGCGGTTTTTCTGCTCGCCGCGACGACCAGCGTCTGGGCGCTGTCTACCGATTCACAGCAGCCGGTGGAGATTACGGCCGATTTTGCCGAACTCGACGATGAATCCGGTCGCACCACCTACCTGGGCAATGTGGTGGTGGTGCAGGGCTCCATTCGGATGACGGGCGACCGGCTGCGCGCAAGTTTTGATGTGGAGCGGCAGTTAGAGGATGTGTTCGTGGATGGCAAGTCCGCGTTTTTCAAACAGACCCCCGACGGCGGCAAGGAAGACATCGAAGGCTACGCGCTAGAAATCGAATACCACGCCAAGAAAGACCAACTCGTGCTCATCAAGGATGCGCGGCTAACGCAAGGCGCGCGCTTGTTCGAGGGTTACCGCATCAACTACGACACCAAGCGCAGCATTATTACCGGGCGCGGCGCGCCGGCGACCGGCGGCACCGATGCGGCGAAAAACGCAGCAGCGGGCCGCATTAAAGTCATCATTCCACCCAAGCCTAAGGCGGTGCCGTGAGCATTCCTCCCCGCCAGCGGGTTGGCCGCGCATGAGCACGCTGGCCGTACGCCATTTGTCGAAGGCCTATAAGTCGCGAGTCGTCGTGAAAGATGTCAGCCTGAGCGTGGATAGCGGCGAAGTGGTTGGCCTGTTGGGGCCGAATGGCGCGGGCAAAACCACGAGCTTTTATTTGATTATCGGTCTGGTGCCGATGGAAGGCGGGTCGGTGCATCTGGACAAGGAAGATCTGTCCGCCTTGCCGATGGATTTGCGCGCCCGGCGTGGCCTCGGTTACCTGCCGCAGGAAGCGTCGGTCTTCCGTAAGCTGACGGTAGAAGAAAACATCGCGGCGATTCTGGAGGCCATGCCCACCTTGACCCAAGTGCAGCGCGCGCGCCGCTTAGAAGACTTGCTCGGTGAATTCCACATTGGTCACATCCGCAAAAACACCGGCATGTCGTTGTCGGGAGGCGAACGGCGCCGCGTCGAAATTGCCCGGGCACTGGCGTCCGACCCTCGTTTCATTCTGTTGGACGAACCGTTTGCGGGCGTTGACCCCATTTCCGTGGGCGACATCCGGCGCATTATTCAGCACCTGAGCAAGCTGGGCATCGGGGTGCTGATTACCGACCATAACGTGCGTGAAACGCTGGGCATTTGCGACCGGGCGTATATCGTCAATGATGGCCGCATCATTGCCGAAGGCGCGCCGGACCATATTTTGCAAGACGAGCATGTGAGGGAAGTTTATCTTGGCGAAGACTTCACCATGTAAGCCGCATCCGGTCCTGGCCGATAGGCCCCGGGGCTGGGCGGATAATGCGCTAGACTGCATCGCAACAAGATAACCGGCGGCGCTTAAAGACCACTGCTCATGAAGCAATCTCTCCAGCTCAAGATTGGCCAGCATCTGACCATGACGCCGCAGCTGCAGCAGGCCATCCGGCTATTGCAGCTCTCGTCGATGGAGCTCGAGCTGGAAGTACAGCAGGTGCTGGACTCCAACATGATGCTGGAGCTTGAGGAAGAGGTTTCCGAGACCTACGATTTTGCCAGCGAGGGGGTTAGTCCGCCCGCTAGCGAAGACTCTCCGGAGTTTGGTGGCGAGGATTTTGCCGAGTTCGGCAGCGCCGAGGGCGCCGAAGAATACTCCCCCCCCTCTACCACCGATGACATCCCCAACGACCTGCCGGTCGACAGCGAGTGGGAAGAAATTTACGACAGCACCCTGCCACAAAGCGGCCCGGGTGTTTCTGGCGAAGCCGCTGGTGGGGAGTACGAAACCGCCCGCGAGGGGGCCGGCTCGCTCCGCGACCATCTCCTGTGGCAGATCAACCTGCTGCCGCTCTCTGACATCGATCTCACCATCGCCACGGCGATCGTGGATGCGATCAATGAAGCGGGTTATCTAGAAGCCTCGATCGCTGAAATTCGCGACCTCGTGCAGGCGAGTGTAGATTTTGGTGAGGTGGATGAGGCCGAAGTGGAGGCGATGCTCAAACAGGTGCAGGCCCTGGAACCGGCCGGTATTGCGTCCCGCGACCTCAAAGAATGCCTGCTGCTCCAGCTCCGCCAGCTGGCACCCAACACCCCTTGGCTGGCCGAGGCGCAACAGGTTTGCGAGCGCCACTTGGAGGCGCTGGGTGGTCGAGAATTTGCCGCCGTCATGCGCCGCACCAAGCTCACCCAAGACGAATTGCGGCAGGTGATGTCGCTGATCCAAACCCTCAATCCCAAGCCGGGCGCGCAGTTCAGCGATCCGGCACCTGAATATCTCATCCCAGATGTCTTTGTGCACAAATCGCGTGGCCGCTGGAAAGTCGAACTCAATCCAGATTCCGTGCCGCAAGTGCGGGTTAATCCGCATTACGCCAATATGATCCGGCGGGCCGACAACGGGCCTGTGAACACCTCGCTCAAGACCCATTTGCAGGAAGCCAAGTGGTTTATTAAAAGCCTGCAGAGTCGCAGCGAAACGCTACTGAAAGTGGCGGCGGCGATCATCGAGCGTCAACAAGCTTTTCTGGAGTTTGGCGATGTAGGCATGAAGCCCTTGGTGTTGCACGATATTGCCGAGGTGCTCGGCATGCACGAATCCACAATTTCCCGCGTGACGACCCGCAAATACATGCATACCCCACGCGGGATTTTCGAGCTAAAGTATTTTTTCTCCAGCCACGTCACAACCAGTGTTGGGGGCGAGGCTTCCTCTACGGCTATTCGTGCGCTGATCAAGAAACTTGTCGCAGGCGAGGCGAACGATAAACCGCTGAGCGATAGCGTGATCGCGAGCTTGTTGTTGAAGCAGGGCATCAATGTGGCCCGGCGCACCGTGGCAAAATACCGTGAAGGGATGCAAATCCTCCCTTCCAATGAGCGTAAACGCTTGGGTTAAGGACCGCTTTCCGCGATGCTGGCGGGGCGGCGTTTAGTCAGCAACTGAAGGTTAATTCGTCTACTAGGAGACTCATAATGCAACTCAACATTTCCGGTCACCACGTCGAACTTTCCGCCGCCGTGCAAGCCTACATCCGCACGAAGATGCAGCGGATTGAACGACATTTCGATCACCTCGTGGATGTTCACGTGGTGCTAGGCGCTGAACGGCAGTTACACACGGTAGAGGCGACGGTCCATGTGTCGGGGAACAATCTACATGCGCAGAGCCAGCACGAAGACATGTACGCGGCCATCGACCTACTCATCGATAAACTTGATCGGCAGGTGCGCAAGCACAAGGAAAAACTCACCGATCATCACGCGCGCGACGCCCTCGTGCGCAATCCGATCTAAATGTCCACCGGGCTGATCTCCCAACCCTTGGCCCACGTGGCACCCGCCTGCGCACCACCATGACCACGCGGCGATTTATCATCGTCTCGGGGCTGTCGGGCGCAGGCAAAACCACGGCGCTGCATGCGCTTGAAGACACGGGTTTCTATTGCGTCGACAACCTCCCGGCGGGTTTCATGGCGGAGTTTGCGCAATTTATTGGCGATGGCGACCTGCCGCACTATCGTCAGGTTGCGGTGGGGATCGACGCCCGCAATCGCGAGGCGGATCTCCTCCAGTTACCCGGCATCTTGGCCGTGTTGCGGAGCACCGCGCTGACGGTGGAGCTCATTTTTATTGATGCCTCGGACGAGGCGCTGATCAATCGTTTCAGCGAAACCCGGCGTCGCCACCCCCTGTCGAGTGGCAATTTACCGCTGCCCGCAGCCATTGCGCGTGAGCGCCAATTGCTCGAACCCATCATCGCCAGCGCCGATCTGCGCATCGACACCACCCACAGCCATATTCACCAATTTCGTGCGCAAATCATCGAGCGCATCGCGCACCGCAAGCCGGGTGCTTTAGCGCTGCAGGTGTGTTCCTTCGGCTTTAAGAATGGCTTGCCGCCAGACGCCGATTTTGTCTTCGATGTGCGCTGCCTGCCTAACCCGCATTGGGACCCAACGTTACGCCCACTCACCGGTCGCGATCCGGCGGTGTGCGATTTTCTTGAGCACACGCCGGAGGCGGCCGACATGGCGAGCGACCTCATTGGTTTTCTGAGCAAATGGATTCCTCGCTTCGAAGCTGACAATCGCAGCTATTTAACCATTGCCATTGGCTGTACCGGTGGTCGTCACCGTTCGGTGTATCTCGCCGAAAAAATTGCCACCCATTTTCGCGCACTACGCCAAGTAGTCGCGACCCATCGTGATAGCTAGGTTTTAATCGATGCCCACCCGTTCCGTGCTTATCGTGAATCGGCTGGGCCTGCATGCTCGCGCCGCGGCCAAGTTTGTCCAAACGGCCGGCAAGTTCTCTTGTGATATTGGCCTGACTAAAGCCGGTCAGCGTGTTAACGGTAAGAGCATCATGGGGCTGATGATGTTGGCGGCGGCGCAAGGCGCGGCGCTGGAACTCTCCACGAGCGGCCCCGAGGAAGACTTGGCCATGAGCGAATTAACGGCGCTGATCGACAACCGGTTCGGGGAGTCCGAGTGACTATTGCGCTCCACGGCAGCGGTATTTCGCGGGGGATTGCTTTAGGGGCGGCGCATATCGTCCAGCGCAACGCGCTGGAAGTGCTCGAATACGCGGTGGCGGAGCCCGATGTTGAGGGTGAAGTCGAACGTTTAAGCGCGGCCGTGGAAGAGGCGAAGCAAGGTTTGCGCGAGCTGCGTGCGCGGATTCCGCCGAACACCCCGGCAGATATCGCGGCCTTCCTCGATACCCACCTCCTGATGTTAGAAGACCCCACGCTCACCGATGAACCCAAGCGTGTACTACGGGAACGCCGTTGTAATGCGGAATGGGCGCTTAAACTGCAACGTGATGCGCTCGTCAGTGCGTTTGATCGCATGAATGATGCTTATTTGCGGGCCCGTCGGGACGATGTGGATCACGTTATCAACCGGGTTTTGCGCATTTTGCTCAACCATGCGCCGGCCAAACACGAGTCCGCCGAAGGTTCGCTCGAAGGCCTCATTTTAGTGGCCGATGATTTGTCACCGGCGGATGCGCTGCTGATGCAGCAGCATGGGATTGTGGGTTTCGTGACTGAATATGGTGGCCCCACCTCTCATACCGCCATTATCGCGCGCAGTTTGGGCTTGCCAGGGGTGGTGGGTGTGCCCCATGCCCGCCAGTACCTACGCGACGGTGAGCCGCTGATCGTCGATGGCGACGAAGGGGTGGTGCTGGGTGATGCGGACACTCTCATCCTCGGCTATTACCGTACCCGGCGAGATGACCGGCAAAAACGCGTGAGCAGGCTCGCGAAGCTCAAACGGGCGCCGGCGGTAACCTTGGACGGGGTGCCCATCGAACTACTGGCCAACGTCGAGCTGCAGACAGATTTTGATCTTGCACGCGCTGCGGGTGCGCGTGGCGTGGGTTTGTACCGCACCGAGTTTCTCTATATGAATCGGCTGGACGTGCCCAGCGAGGCCGAACATTTCGCGCTCTACAAACGCCTAATAGAAGCCTTCCGTCAGCAGCCGGTCACCATTAGAACCTTGGACATTGGGGCCGATAAGCAAACCAGTGCGAGCGTGTCCTCGCGCGCGAACACCATCAATCCAGCGCTGGGCATGCGCGCCGTACGTCTGGGGTTGAAAGAACCCGAGTTGGCGCTGCCGCAGTTGCGGGCCATTGTGCGGGCCTCCGCGCTGGGTTGCGTCCGACTGATGATCCCAATGCTCTCGCATGTGGATGAAGTGGCGCAGATGCGCGGGCTGATTCAGGGCATTCAAGCGGAGTATGTGGCGCAGGGCATCCCGCATGATCCCGACATGCCCATCGGCGGCATGCTGGAAGTGCCGGCCGCGGTCATGTTTGCCGACGGTTTTGCCCGCACGCTCGATTTTTTGTCTATCGGTACTAACGATCTCATTCAATATGCGGTGGCCATCGATCGGGTGAATGAGGAAGTCAGCTATTTATATGACCCCTTAAACCCCGGTGTGGTACGGCTCATCGATACGGCCATCCGCCACGCTGACGCCGCCGAGTGCCCCATCGCCATGTGCGGCGAAATGGCGGGGGATCCGCGCTACACCCGCCTGTTGTTGGGCTTGGGCTTGCGGGCGTTCAGCGTGCACCCGTCGCTTTTGCTCGAGGTGAAGCAGATCATCACCGAGAGCGAAGTCGCGCCGCTGCGAAAAATTGTCGGCAAGGCGCTGCGAACCACCGACATCGTGCGTTTTCGCGAGCTCCTGAGGAGCTTGAGCGCGAGTGTCGATTGACGCTTACGCCACACGGTTGTGGCGTAAGTGGCTGCGGGGCTTTGGAGAGCGACCTCAACCTTGCCTAAATGCGAATTAAACGTGAGCATTGGCGAAGGCTTACAAAACATTTATGATTCTCCCCCAATGGCTACGTGTCGTTGTTGAAAAACCACGTCGGCCGCCGGTTACTGGAACTAAAATCAAGGGGACATTCTGCGATGAATCGCCAAATCACTACTGGTCTAGCACTCTCACTCTGCGTTGCCCTAACCGGCTGCGCCAATTCGAATATCAAACCGGCCGATGTGTTCTGCCCGCTGATCGGCGCAGTGACGGGTGCTGGCATTGTTGGCGGCGCGGCTAATACCACCGACGCAGGCGCGTTGGCGGGCGGCGCGGCCCTCGGTGCGGCAGCCGGTTATATGTTCTGCCACGAGAAGGAAGTCCCGGTAGCCCCGGCCCCGGCGCCAGCTCCGCCGCCGAAGGTTGCGCCGCCGCCGCCGCCGCCGCCGCCGGCCGCGCCCGAAGTTGGCTCGAAGATCGTGAGCCTAGAAGGCGCTCACTTCGCTTTCAACAGCGCCGTCCTGATGGATGCTGGCAAAGTGCGTTTGGATGAAGGCGCCAAAATAATGATGGAGCATGGCGCACTGACGGTCGAAGTGGCGGGCCATACCGATGCCGTTGGTTCGGATGCCTACAACCAGAAGCTGTCCGAGCGTCGCGCTAAATCCGTGGCGGTCTACCTTGAGAGCAAAGGCGTTGACCCAGCTCACTTGGCGCCAGTGATTGGTTATGGCAAGTCCAAGCCCATAGCCACCAACGACACGGCTGAAGGCCGCGCCCAGAATCGTCGCGTTGAATTGATCGTACGCGACAACTAAACGAGCACCTGTCTCGTTTGCTGAAAAGCCCCGCTCTGCGGGGCTTTTCTTTTGGGGCTTATGCCAACATGGCGCGAAGCAGCGTTGGCTGCTCTAGGGCGAAGTGAATAATTTGGCGAAACGCGTTCGGATCCTTGGTGAACGTGAGTTCCCCCGCGCGCGGATAACAAGCGTCTTGCAAACGCGACAGCCAGAAACGCAAACCTGCCGCCCGCCAAGCCGCCGGCCACGCGCTGCACTCCGGCATCTGGAGTGGCCGGATTGCCCGGTAAGCCCGGATGAGGCTCTGGGCCGCCTGCAGATCCGGTGCGGGGCGATCCATCACACACCAGTCGATAACGGCAATGGCAAGGTCATAGAGCCAGGGGCCTCGGCAGGCGTAATAAAAATCAACGATGCCGGTTAGCTGCGTGTCGTCAAAAAGCACATTGTCGCGAAATAGGTCGGCATGCAGCGTGCCTGTGGGCAGCGCGGCGAGGGGGGCGGTGGCCATCCACGCTACAGATTGCAGCGCTAGCTGGGCGTCTTCGGGCGTTAGATTTCCTAGCACGGCCGCTGCTGTTTGCTGACGCCACGCCGCCCCACGGGCGTCTGCCTGTTGCGGCCCAAAGTCCGCTGTCGCCACATGCAGACGCGCAAGCGTGGCGCCTAACTGCGCGCAGGCGTTGAGTGTGGGGCAAGTGACGCTGGCGCCGGGTAGTCGCGTAAACACTGCCGCCGGTTTACCACAGAGCTCGCCGAGCGGGTTGTTGCCGTGGCCCAGCAGTGGGCGCGCGCAGGGAATCCCGCGGGCGGACGCGAATGCCATGAGCTCAAGGTAGTAGGGCAGGCGATGTCCGGGCATTTGCTCGAACACGGTGAGTATGTGGCGACCACGGGTTGTGGTCAGGTAGAAATTAGAATTCTCGATGCCCTGCGCAATGCCTGTGAATGCCAGCACACGACCCAGCTCGTAGGGCGCTAGGAAGTGGCGCAGGGCGTGTTGGCTGACACGGGTATAAACCGCCATCAGGGTTGCGCGAGTTGCCTACCAGCTAAAAATCACCCATTGGGGGATGACGGGATTTTGATTGGCCAGATTGCCGACTCGCGCTTCCAAGCGGCCATCGCCGTCTTGGTCAACTAAGTAGTAGGAAGGGCCTATTATCGGTTTGATTTTGACCATGTACAGGCGGCCGTTGACCCGGTACTCCTGCACCGTGGCGTCTTTGCGCTGGACGATGGTGACGTCGGGCTCGATAGCTTGGCCATCTTGCATGGGGCCGATGGGGTCCGGCCCTGCTCCCGGGACCTCCTGCAAGCCGCTAGGATTGCCCGCCACGGCGAGTTGGAAAGTGACTAGTCCGGCGAGCAGTAGAAGTAGCTGCGAAGTCCGCATTTGAGGTTTCTCAATCACGTGCGATGATGAATTTTATGCGCCCAAGCATAGCATCAGCTGCCACCCAGATCGCGTCGTATACGGGGTGATCAGTGGCATCCTTTATTAATCCCCCACGCGGATGAAAAAACACACGGATATGGCAAAACCACTGCTGGTGCTGGTCGATGGATCTTCCTATTTATACCGTGCTTTCCACGCCCTGCCCGGCTTGGCGAACGCCAGTGGCCAGCCCACCGGCGCCATTCATGGCGTGATTTCTATGCTGAAAAAGCTGCGCGAGGATTACCCCTGCGAGCATTTTGCGGTGGTGTTCGACCCGCGCGGCAAAACCCATCGCGATGAGTGGTATCCGCAATATAAAGCCACGCGGGATCCCATGCCCTCTGAACTCGCCAGCCAAGTCCCCGCGCTGTTTCGCCTCATCGATGCGTTGGGCTGGCCGCGGCTCGTCATGGAGGGTACGGAAGCCGATGACGTGATTGGTACGCTGGCGCGGGATGCGGCGCGGCGCGGGGCGCGGGTGGTGATCTCCACCGGGGATAAAGATCTCGCGCAACTGGTGAATGAAGACATCACCTTGGTTAACACCATGGACAACACCACGCTCGATCCGCTGGGCGTGCACGCCAAGTTTGGCGTGACACCCGCGCAGATCATCGATTACCTCACCTTGGTGGGCGATACCGTGGACAACGTGCCTGGGGTGCCCAAAGTGGGCCCCAAAACAGCTGCCAAATGGTTAGCCCAATACGGTAGCTTGGCCGAGATTGAACGCCACGCCGGGGAGATTGGCGGCGTGGTGGGCCAGAATTTGCGGGATACTTTGCCGAACTTGGCGCTGTCGCAGAAGCTCGTCACCTTGATAGACGATTTGCCGCTGCCTTGGACCCTAGAAACCCTGGTCGTCGGCCCACCTGCGCGCGCAGAACTCGCCGAACTTTATCGCGAGCTAGGTTTTAAAAATTGGTTGCGCGGGCTAGAAGCCGAAGAGCGCGCCGCGCCCCCTGTCGAGGAGTCTGGGCCAGCGCCGGTGGCGCTGTCCCGCGAGGGCTACGAAACCGTGCTGGACCTGGCGCACTTCGAAGCCTGGCTGGCCACGCTGGAAAACGCGGCGTTATTTGCCTTTGATACCGAAACCACCAGCCTGCGCTATCTGCAGGCGCGGGTGGTAGGGGTGTCGTTTTGTGTGGCGCCTGGACGGGCTGCTTATGTGCCGTTTGGTCACGACTACTTAGGCGCGCCCACGCAACTCTCTGAGGCCGTGGTGTTGGGTCGGCTGAAGCCTCTATTGGAGGATCCGAACCGCGCGAAGGTGGGTCATCACGCAAAGTACGACTGCAACGTGCTGCTCAATCACGGGATAAAACTCGCTGGCGTGCGTTTTGACACCATGCTGGAAAGCTACGTGCTCAATAGCACCGCCAACCGTCACAACCTCGATTCGGTCGCCATGCAACATTTGGGTGTGACGACCATTTCTTTCGAGGACGTGGCGGGTAAGGGCGCCAAGCAGATTCCGTTCAACCAAGTGCCCCTCGAAACCGCGGGGCCCTACGCGGCCGAAGACGCTGACATCTGCCTGCGGCTCCACCACCGGCTGTTGGCGGCGCTGGCCGCCCAGCCACCGCTGATCAGTGTTCTACAAGATCTCGAAATGCCGGTGGTCGCGGTGCTCTCACGCATTGAACGGCGCGGGGTGCTGGTGGATGCCAGCCTGTTGCGGGTGCAGGGCGAGGAGATTAACAAGCGCCTGCACGAGCTGGCCAACGAAGCCTATGCGGTGGCGGGTGAAACCTTCAACATGGGTTCACCCAAACAGATTCAGCACATTCTGTTTGATAAATTGGGCCTGCCGGTTACCGAAAAAACCCCTACCGGACAGCCCTCCACGGCGGAATCTGTGCTGCAGGAGCTTGCGATCGATTACCCGCTGCCACGGCTTCTGGTCGAACATCGCACGCTGTCAAAATTAAAGTCGACGTATATCGATCGACTCCCGCAGGACATCGATCCCCAAACCGGCCGCGTGCACACCAGTTATCACCAAGCGGTGGCCGCTACCGGTCGGCTGTCATCCTCGGATCCCAATTTGCAAAACATCCCGATCCGTTCACGGGAGGGCAGACGCATTCGACAAGCCTTTATTGCCCCGCCCGGGCGGGTGCTGATGGCCGCGGACTATTCGCAAATTGAGCTGAGGATCATGGCCCACCTCTCCGGGGACGAGCGGTTGCTGGCCGCTTTCGAGCAAGGCTTGGATGTGCATCGGGCCACGGCCGCAGAGGTTTTCGGCTGCGCGCCGGCGCAGGTGACCGACGACCAGCGCCGCTCCGCCAAAGCCATTAACTTTGGGCTGATTTACGGCATGTCGGCGTTTGGTTTGGCCCGCCAACTCCACATTGAGCGCCATGCGGCCCAGTCTTACGTGGCGTTGTACTTCGCCCGCTATCCCGGCGTGAAGCGCTATATGGACGAAATTCGGGAGCTCGCGCACGCGCAGTCCTACGTGGAAACCGTGGCCGGTCGCCGCCTGTATCTGCCCGAGATCAACTCTCGCAATGTCCAACGCCGCCAAGCTGCAGAGCGCACCGCGATCAACGCCCCGATGCAGGGAACCGCGGCGGATATCATTAAACAAGCGATGATCGACGTCGACCGCTGGCTGGTTGGCGAGCAGGTGCCGGCCGAGATTATCCTGCAAGTTCACGATGAACTGGTGCTGGAGGTCGATGCCGATGCGGTGCCGGCGGTCACGGCGCAGCTGCGTACGCTGATGGTCGAGGCCGCCAGCCTTAAGGTTGCCTTAGTGGTGGATGTGGGGGTTGGACAGAACTGGGATGAGGCTCATTAGCGCGCCCAGCTTGCGGCGAACCGGCAACCGCATTAAATTGAAACCAGACCAGTCACCCTCCACAATTCACCGCCAGCAGCGGTGCTCTAGGTTCCGCCTGCCCCATGTTGATCATCCCTGCCATTGATATCAAAGACGGTCACTGCGTACGCCTGCGACAGGGCGTGATGACCGACGATACCATCTACTCCTCCGACCCCTTGGCGATGGCTACCCGCTGGGTGGAGGCTGGTGCGCGCCGCCTGCATTTGGTTGACCTCAATGGCGCAATCGAGGGCAAGCCCATCAACTTTGCGGCCATCGGCGAGATCGCTGCGGCTTTCCCGCAAGTGCCCATCGAGGTGGGCGGCGGCATTCGTGACGAAGACACCATCCAACGCTACCTCAGCGCGGGTGTTCGTTACGTTATTCTCGGTACCAAAGCGGTGACCAGCCCCCATTTTGTGGAGAACATGTGCCTGGAATTTCCCGGCCATATCTTGGTGGGCCTCGATGTGCGCGACGGCAAAGTGGCCATCGAGGGTTGGTCAAAACTGGCACGGCACGACGCCACGGATCTGGCCAAACAGTTCGAGCAGGATGGGGTGGAAGCGATCATTTTTACCGACATCCGCCGCGATGGCATGCTGAGCGGGCTAAACTTAGAGGCCACGGTGGCGTTTGCGCGGCACTTAACCATCCCCGTTATCGCCTCGGGTGGGGTGAGCAATCTTGAGGATATCCACGCGTTGTGCGCGGTGGAATCGGAAGGCATCGCGGGGACTATCACCGGACGTGCCATCTACGAAGGAACGCTGGACCTGCGCGCGGCGCAGCAGCTCGCAGACGAACTCAGTTCACACTAAGCCCGCGGGGGTTTGCCCGCTCAGGCAACCCCTTCTCATCGCCCCGAGTCGAGTCCGAAAGCGCTACTGCCATTATGGGTCTGGCCAAAAGAATCATCCCCTGTCTCGACGTCGACGCCGGCCGCGTGGTCAAGGGCGTGCGCTTTGTGGACATCCGCGACGCCGGTGATCCGGTGGAAATCGCCCGGCGTTACGACGCCCAAGGTGCGGATGAAATTACGTTTCTGGACATCACCGCCAGCAGCGAGGAGCGCGCCACGCTGGTGCAGGTGGTCGAAGCCGTCGCCGCGCAGGTTTTCATTCCGCTGACCGTTGGGGGTGGCATCCGCACGCTGGCCGACGTACAGCGCATGCTCAGCGCGGGCGCCGATAAAGTCGGCATCAACACCGCTGCGGTGGCTAATCCTGATTTTGTGTGCGCCGCGGCAACCAAGTACGGATCGCAATGCATCGTGGTGGCTGTCGACGCCCGTCAGGTGGCCCCGGGGCGCTGGGAAGTCTTTACGCATGGTGGCCGTAAGCCCACGGGGCTCGATGCGGTGGAATGGGCGGCACGCATGGCGGCCGCCGGTGCCGGTGAAATTTTGCTAACCAGCATGGACCGCGACGGTACGCGCGATGGTTTTGATTTAGCCTTGACCCGCGCTGTCGCTGACGCCGTCTCGGTGCCGGTCATCGCTTCCGGCGGCGTGGGAAATTTAGATCACTTGGTCGCCGGGGTCCTGGAAGGGCACGCGGATGCTGTGCTGGCCGCCAGTATTTTCCATTTTGGCGAGCATACGGTGGGCGCCGCGAAGCAGCATCTGGCCCGCGCGGGCATCGAGATGCGCCTGTGAGCTGGCTGGACGAGGTCAAATGGGACGGGCAGGGGCTTATTGCGGCAGTGGCGCAGGACGCGCTCAGCGCTCGGGTGCTGACGGTCGCGTGGATGAATCGCCAAGCGCTGGCCGCGACGGTGCAGGAAGGACGGGCCGTGTATTGGTCGCGCTCGCGCCAAAAATTATGGCGTAAGGGCGAGGAATCCGGGCACGTGCAGCGGTTGGTGGAGCTGCGTTTAGACTGCGATGGCGACGCCGTTGTCTTGCGGGTGGAACAGGTGGGTGGGATTGCCTGCCACACTGGCCGTGAGAGCTGCTTCTACCGGGTATACGTGCAGGATGCTTGGCACAGCGTGGACCCGGTTCTCAAAGCTCCGAGCGAAATTTACCGCGGCTGAGGCCGTCGGAGGCATGATGACAGACGCAGAAATCTTGCAACAGTTGGCCCTAATTCTGGAACAAAGGAAGAGCGCGGATCCGGCGAAATCCTATGTGGCACGGCTGTATGCCGGTGGTCTCGATCTCATCCGCAAAAAAATTGGCGAAGAGGCTACGGAGGTCGTGATCGCCGCAGGTCACGACGACGATGCGGCACTCATACACGAAGTGGCGGATTTATGGTTTCATCTGCTGGTCGCGCTGTCGGCGCGCGGCATAGGATATGAATCTGTACTGGCGGAACTGGGTCGCCGGTTCGGTATCTCAGGGGTGGAGGAAAAAGCCTCCCGTCAGGAAAAATAGCTGTTCATCTACTCATTTGCGCAAGCCTCTGCGGGCTGCGTGCAGGAGAACTCACATGGGTATCGGTATTAAGGAGCTGGTCATCATCCTCATCATCGTGGGGCTGATGTTCGGCACGAAGAAGATTAAAGGACTGGGTTCCGACGTTGGCGGATGGATTCGCGATTTCAAGAAAGCGCTGCGCGACGGTAAAGACGACGCCAACCCCGAGGCGAGCGACAACAATCGAGTGATCGAGGCCGAGCCGGCGGCTGCCCCCGACAAAACAAAATCCTGAGCCGCCAGCGCCATGTTTGAAGTCGGTTTTACCGAAATCGTGTTGATCGGCCTCGTGGCGCTGCTGGTGGTGGGGCCGGAACGCTTGCCGGAGCTCGTGCGCACGGCCGGCCAGTGGTTGGGCCGCGCGCAGCGCATCACGCGCGAACTGCGCAACGAGTTTGACCGCGATGTGGGGCGCTCTGAATTCACCCGGCTGCAGCAGGATTTGCGCAACACCGCCGGCGAGCGCATCGTTTTCAACGATCAGGCGCCGAGCGCGCCGCGCGACACCACACCCGCCGCCGATACCAAGGACCCGGGCTCGGCCTGACCCTCCACCATGGCCACCGATCCCCTGCCTGACTCAAACGCTGGTCAAGATCAGCGCGAGCAAAGTTTTCTCTCGCATTTGGCGGAGCTACGCGATCGCCTCATTCGCACCATCCTGTGTGTGCTCATTCTGGTTTTGGTGCTGATGCCGCTGGCGAACCCACTGTATTCGTGGCTGTCTCGCCCCATGATGGACAAGATGGCGGAAGTTGGCGCGCAGATGATCGCAACCGACGTCGCCTCACCTTTTTTGGCGCCTTTCAAGCTGGTGTGCTTCATGGCCATCATGCTCAGCGTGCCCTACATTTTTTATCAGATTTGGGCGTTTGTCGGGCCGGGGCTCTATCGGCATGAGCGGCGTTTGGCGTTGCCGCTGTTGGCGTCCACCATTGCCCTCTTTTATTTAGGCACCGCGTTCGCTTATTTCGTGGTGTTCCCGGTTATTTTTGGCTTTCTCACGGCGGCGGCGCCCGAAGGCGTGACGGTGATGACCGACATCTCAAAATATCTCGACTTCGTCATCGTGATGTTTTTTGCGTTTGGGGCTGCCTTCGAAATCCCGGTGGCCACTTTTTTGCTGGTCAAAACCGGCATCACGACCCGCCGCGCGCTGTCGAATAAGCGCCCCTATGTGATCGTTGGGGTGTTTATCGTGGCAGCGATTCTCACCCCACCCGATCCGGTCTCGCAGACGCTCATGGCCATTCCCATGTGCCTGCTCTACGAACTAGGCCTGTTGTTCTGTCGCCTGTTCATCAAGGAAGAGGACGAAGAAGAAGACGGACCCAGTCAAGCCGTGGTGCCCGTGGGGAACCCGCCGCGCGACCTGCCCTGAGGCGTGCGTCCTTTAGAAGCGCTCAACCCCCTGCGGGGTACTCATGAGCACGATGTCGGCGGGCCGGTTGGCGAACAAACCGTTGGTCACCACCCCCACCAGCTGATTAATTTGGCTCTCCAAGGCGCCCGGCGCGCTGATGATTAAATCGTGGACGTCGAGGATCTGATTGCCGTTATCGGTCACGAATCCGGCCCGGAGCACCGGCCTGCCACCTAATTGGGTCAGGGCGCGGGCAACCTGAGCAAGCGCCAAAGGAATGACTTCCACCGGCAGCGGGAAACGACCTAACTGGGTCACCAGCTTGCTGTCGTCAACCACGCAAACAAATTGGCGGCTGGCCGCGGCCACAATTTTTTCCCGCGTTAAGGCGCCGCCACCGCCCTTGATCAGACAACGCTCGCGCGTGGTTTCGTCGGCACCATCGACATAAATCGGTAATTCGCCGGCCTCGTTGAGATCAAACAGGGTGATTCCCAACGCGCGCAAGCGGGCGGCGCTGGCCTCGGAACTGGCCACCGCGCCGCGGATACTGGCGCGCTGCTCGCCCAGCGCGTCGATGAAAAAGTTGGCGGTGCTGCCGGTGCCAACGCCCACAATGGCGTTGGCGGGGACGAACGCCAGCGCGGCGCGCGCCACGCGGTATTTTTTTTCATTCTGATCCATGGATTCCTCACTGCGCGCTGGGCGGCCCTATACAGGCTTCGATGTTATCTTAGGCGGATGCTCGACCAATACCTGAAATTAATCCTCAAAGCGCCGGTTTACGATGTGGCGCGCGAGACCCCTCTGGACCTCCTGCCGCTGATGAGTCTGCGTTTGGACAACCCAGTGTGGTTAAAGCGCGAAGATATGCAGCCGGTTTTTTCGTACAAGCTACGCGGCGCGTACACCATGATGGCGGCGCTCTCGCCGAGCGAGCGGGCGCGGGGCGTGATCACCGCTTCGGCAGGCAATCACGCGCAGGGCGTGGCGCTGTCGGCGCAAAAACTGGGTCTGAGTGCCACCATCGTCATGCCCAAGACCACCCCTGAGATTAAGATTGCCGCCGTTCGGCGCATGAACGCCGAGATTATCCTGCACGGCAATAACTACGATGAAGCCGCCGATCATGCGCACACGCTGGCGCAATCGCGTGACCTCACCTACGTGCCGCCTTACGACCATCCCCTGGTCATTGCTGGGCAGGGCACGGTGGGCATGGAAATCATGCGTCAGCACACGGCGCCCATCCACGCGGTGTTGGTGCCGGTAGGCGGCGGTGGCCTGATTGCGGGGATCGCAGCCTACGTCAAAGCATTGGACCCCAGTATTCGTGTCATTGGGGTGGAAGCGGCCGAATCAGCGTGTATGGCGCGCGCACTAGCGGTTGGCGAGCGGGTGGTGCTGGAGCGCGTGGGGACATTTGCCGATGGCGCGGCCGTGCGTCAGGCGGGGGTGGAGCCTTTTCGGATTGCCCGTGAATACGTGGATGAAGTGCTCACCGTGTCTATCGATGAAATCTGTGCGGCCGTAAAAGACATCTTTGAGGATACGCGCGCGATCGCCGAGCCGGCGGGGGCCTTGGCGATGGCGGGTCTCAAGCAGTACGTCGCGCGCGAGGGTCTGACCGGGCAGACGCTGGTCGCTATCTTGAGCGGTGCCAACGTCAATTTTGATCGTCTGCGACATATCGCCGAGCTGGCAGAACTGGGTGAAAAGCGTGAAGTGCTGCTGGGTGCGACCATTCCCGAGCGCCCCGGGAGCTTCCGACGCTTTTGCCACGCCATTGGTACGCGGGGGATTACCGAGTTCAACTATCGCTACTCAGACAGCACTAACGCGCGAGTTTTTGCGGGTGTCCAGCTACGCCCGGCAGCAGGCGATAAGGCCGCTTTGCTGCAGGGTCTGCAGGCGCAGGGCATCAATGCGGTAGATATGTCGGACAACGAGCTCGCTAAAATGCACGTCCGTCACATGGTGGGCGGGCATGGCGGCGCGCTGCAGGACGAGCGGGTACTACGGGTGGAATTCCCCGAGCGCCCGGGTGCGTTGCTGCATTTTCTGAATCAGGTGGGCGACCGCTGGAACATCAGCCTGTTCCACTACCGCAACCACGGGGCGGCTTATGGTCGGGTGTTGATGGGACTGCAAGTGCCCGCCGAGCAGTCACCGGGGTTCGAGGAGTTTCTGGCCGGCCTCAAACTGGACTACGTCGAGGAAGTGGACAATGTCGCCTACGAACTCTTTCTGCGTTGAGCGGGCGGCGCTCAACGCGGCGATGCGGCGATTGGAGAACGACGGGCTAAACCGTGCGGCCGCCGGTAACGCCAGCGTGCGTACGCCCCACGGCCTGCTCATTACGCCCACTGGCGTGGTGCCGGCACGGTTGGCGCCACACCAGATGGTCGAGATGACGCTCGCCGGTGACGTGCTCAGCGAGGCGTGGCAGCCTTCCAGTGAGTGGCGCTTTCACCGGGATATTTACCTCGCCCGCCCGGCCATACAGGCCATCGTGCACGTGCATTCGCCTTACGCCACCGCGCTGGCGTGCACCCGCAGCGAAATCCCCGCCTTTCACTACATGGTGGCCGTTGGCGGTGGCGACAACATCCGCTGCGCGCCTTATGCCAGATTTGGCAGCCAACTGCTGTCTGACTACGCGGTAGTGGCGCTGCACGAGCGTGGCGCTTGTTTGTTGGCGAATCATGGACTCATTGCGCTGGGTGCTGATCTCGACGCGGCAATGCGTTTGACGCTAGAAGTAGAAGAACTCGCGCGGCAATATTTGCTGGCGCTACAAACCGGGCGCTTGGTGTTGTTGTCACCGGCCGAAATGAGCGATGCGCTGGAGGCTTTTAAAACTTATGGTCAACCAAAGAAGTAGTGGCCCGCTGGAGGAATTTACCCGCCGTCCGGTGTTGCGGCTGGCGGTGAGCTGCCCCGATTTGCCGGCGGCGCGTCTGTTTTACGCCGGGACCCTGGGTTGCGGGGTCTTGTCCGAAACCGCCGATGCCTTAGTGATCGATTTCTTTACTTGCCGCCTTTACGTACACCGCGGGCCTGGTGCACCACCTGCTGAGGATACCGGCACGCCTATGGAGTTTGGGTTAGAGACCGGCTGGGAAGACTGGCACCGGGCGGTGGATCATCTTAATTACGTTGGGGTGCGTTACGCCTCGCCACCCAGCATTCACGAGCGTGGAACGCCCCGCGAGGCGGCGCATTTTTCCATCGCCGATCCGGGCGGTAACCGCTTGGGCTTCACCGCTTGGCGGCACCCCGAGCGCTCAGAAAAATAAGGCGTGTAATTGGGCACCGGGATCTGGCTCCCGCATAAAAGCTTCGCCGACTAAAAACGCATTCACTTGGCGGCTTCGCAGACGGGCCACCTGCGCCCGGGTTTGGATGCCAGATTCGGAAATCGCCAGCCGATCAGCGGGCATGTCGCGGAGTAGGTCGACGGTGGTTTCGATATCCGTGACAAAACGCTTGAGGTCGCGATTGTTGATCCCAACGAGCGGCAAGCGCAGGCGCAACGCGCGTTCCAGTTCTTCGCGGTCATGCACTTCTACCAGCACATCGAGATCCCACTGGCGCGCGGTGTCGGCCAGCTCCTGTAACGTGGCGTCTTCTAGGGCGCGCACGATTAACAGCACGCAGTCGGCGCCTAGCGCGCGCGACTCCACAATTTGATAGGGGTCACACATAAAGTCTTTGCGCAGGATAGGCAGGCTGCAGGCGGCCCGTGCGGCGCGCAAATGCTCATCAGCACCCTGAAAAAAACGCTCGTCGGTGAGCACCGACAGGCACGCCGCACCACCCGCAGCGTAGGAGGCGGCAATTTCGGCGGGCACGTAGTGTTCGCGAATGACGCCTTTTGATGGCGAGGCTTTCTTGCATTCGGCGATGATGGCCGGCAAACCGCGCGCGATCTTGGCGCGCAGTGCGCGCTCAAAGCCACGCGGCGGGGGCAATGTGGCGCAGAAATCTGCCAGTTCTGCTGCGGGCCGCTGGCTCTTGCGCAGCGCAACTTCGGTGCGCTTGTGGGCCATGATTTCCGCTAGCAGGTCATGCCCGGGCGCGAGTGCTGAGGTTTCGTTGCTCATGTCGAGGGGGTCTCCGCTGCTTGTGAATAACGCACGTAACGCGCAAAGCTTTCGCGCGCAGCACCGCTGGCAATCAGCCCACCGGCTAACCCATAGCCTTCTCGCAGGTCCTCCGCGTAGCCACACAGGTACAAGGCGGCGCCGGCATTGAGCGCCACGATGTCGCGGGCGGGGCCCGCCTCGTTGGTAAACACGCGGTTAATCACGGCCAAGCTTTCGGTCGCATTGGCGACCCGCAGGGCCGACAACGGTGCGCCAGTAATGCCGAGGCTGGTGGGATCAAACTCGTAGTGGCGAATCTGGCCGTTATGAAGTTCGGCGACAGCAGTCGGCGCGCCGACGCTAAATTCATCTAGCCCATCGGCAGCATGCACCACCAAGGCTCGCTCAACTCCCAGCCGGGCCAGCACCTGCGCAATGGGGGCTAGCCACGTGCGGTCAAATAAACCCATTAGCTGCAGCGGCGCAGACGCGGGGTTGGTGAGCGGGCCGAGCACGTTAAACAAGGTGCGAATGCCGAGTTCCCGGCGCGGACCTGCCGCATGGCGGGTGGCGTTATGGTGGGCTTGGGCAAACATGAAGCCAAAACCCGTATCACGGATGGCATTCGCAATGGCGGCCGGCGACAGGTCCAAGCGCACGCCGGCCGCTTCTAGGACGTCGGCAGAACCACTGCTGCTAGAGACGGATCGATTGCCATGCTTGGCGACATAGCCACCGCCGGCTGCCACGACAAACGCCGCCGCGGTGGAAATATTGAACGTGCCGCTGGCGTCACCACCGGTGCCGCAGGTGTCGATCAAGGGGCGACAGTCGGTGGTGACCTTCACGGACAGTTGCCGCATGACGCTCGCCGCGGCGGTGATTTCATCCACGGTTTCGCCCTTCATGCGGAGCGCGACCAAGAGCCCTGCAATCTGCGCGGGCGAGGTTTCGCCGGTCATGATCTGGCGCACCGCCGCCATCATGTCGTCAAAGGGGATATCGCGCCGGGCGACAGCGGCGTTAATGGCAGAGCGGATGGGCATGGGGTGGTTCTCTTAAGCCGCGCGGCGCGTTTGGCTGAGTTCAAAGAAATTTTGGAGCAGGGCGTGGCCGTGTTCGGTGAGGATGGATTCGGGATGGAATTGCACACCGTACACCGGCAATTCGCGATGCCGCACGCCCATTATTTCGTCTAGCGCCCCGTCGGGCAACGCTGTCCAGGCGGTGATTTCGAGGCACGCCGGAAAACTCGCCTGCTCGATCACCAGCGAGTGATAGCGGGTTGCGGTGTACGGGTTGCCGAGGCCTTGAAAAAGATCGCTGTTGCGGTGGTGGATGAGTGAAGTTTTGCCGTGCATGACTTCCCGCGCGTGGATGATTTTTCCGCCGAACGCCTGCCCAATCGTTTGATGCCCCAAACAAACCCCCAGAATGGGCACCACCCCCGCCAATTCACGCACCACCGCCAGCGACACCCCTGCTTCGTTAGGCGTGCAGGGTCCTGGCGAGAGAATGATGTGGTCTGGCTGCAGCGCGCGGATTTCTGCCACGGTAATGGCGTCGTTCCGCCAAACCTCGACCCGCTCTCCCAATTCGCCGCAATACTGGACGAGGTTGTAGGTGAAGGAGTCGTAGTTGTCGATCATGAGGACCATCGCGACGGTTTCCTATTTGAAGTATCTGAGCACAATTCTGACCAAAAACGGTTTCTCAACACCCGCTCGGATGCCCGCTTTTATGAGTAGTGCCCGCGGCCGCCCAAAAAGAACTGGCTCATGAACATCCAAAGCAGCAGGCCGCCATCTTCCCCCAGAACGGGCGGGTAATGCATCTGCGGCGTTGGCGCATTTCCCGGTTTCCTCGCGCTGCGGGGTGTTCCGCGACGACACATTGAGCGTTTAGGCGATCACGGCGGTAAGGTTTGCCGGCGGTAACTTTTAGGTTGGCCCGTACGTCTAACCCAGTAACGAACTATTCCGTTCGACGATAACCGGAGCATCCTCATGAGCACTCTCTCTTTCCGCGATCGCGAGTTGGTAGCGTTGGGCGCCGCGCTCGCCAGCAACTGCATTCCCTGTGTTGAATACCACGTGGCCGAGGCCCGTAAGGCTGGACTGGCCGACGAGGAGATCCACGAGGCAATTGAACTGGCGGACAAAATAAAGGAGGTCCCCGCGAGCAAAGTCCTCCAGGTCGCGACCGCGCTGCTGGGAGATGGGGCAACCGCAAAGGCTGGCAGCGGTGGCTGTACGCCGGCACCGGCCGGCAAGCCGGCGTGCTGCTGAGTTCCGAAATGCTGGCATTTGAAGCCATCGCCCGCGAGTTCTCAGCCCCCCTGCGGCGGCATCTTGAGCACCAAGTGGGCAACTCGGCGACCGCGGCAGATTTGCTGCAGGAAACTCTGTTACGGGCGTCGCGCAAGCTCGACAGTTTTGAGGGACGAGCGTCCCTCAAAACTTGGCTCTACGCGATTGCCGGGAATGTCGTCGCCGACTATCTCCGCCAGCCGGTGCGCCAGCAGCAGATGGTTGCCATTATGGAAGCAGTTGGGGAAGCTGTGGCTTAAGAAGCCATGGCAAGTCCGCATGCCGTTCGCCCAATAGTCCGACAGCGCCAGACCATCGCGGCCTAGCACATCAAATCCAGCGCGGCGGGTGTAGGCGGTGCCCACCTCAAAACCGGTGGCGAAAATCAGGCAGTCCACGGGATATTCCACCCCATTGACGACCACGCCGGTGGCCGTCACGCGCTCAACGCCGCTGCCGTTGGTGTCTACCATGGTCACGTGGGGGCGGTTGAAAGTGGGTAAAAATTTATTGGCGACCCTCAGGGACGGGCACATCGCCGATAAGACCGCTGCCCGCCATGGCGGCCTTGTGACCCGTGCAGCGTGCGGCTGCTCCCTGCCTAAACCAGCCGAGGCCGGCATTTTTTGCGCGGCACGACAACACGGTTGTGCGCGGTGTTAATCCGCGCGGGCCGCGCCGCTCAGAACTTATAGGCGAGCCGTAGCGTCCCGGTTTGGGTGAACAGGTGCGACGCAGACTGCAGGCTATACTCGAGCAGTAAATCAAACCCGCCGCCGAGTTGGTAGCCCTGCGCGCCTACGTTAAAGACACCGCTCGCGACTGCCGGGGTCAGCGTAGTTTCGAGCTTTAGGCTGCGCGCGTTGCTATCTCTCACTTGGAGATCGAGCGTGCGTTCTCGGAACGCCGACACCCGCGCTCCGAGGTTCACGAACGCCCGCAGATTTTTGCCGCCGCCCAAGGCAAATATCTGCCCAAGCTCGAGCGTGGGCGCGAAAGTCAGCAGCAGGTCCGAGGAATCCAACACCCGCAGCGCCATGCTGCCCGCCGAGCCTGATTCCGTAAATGCCGGCACGTTGGCATAGGTGATGTCTAGGTCACTGAGAGCCCGTAGATAGCCGCCATGAATGTCAAAATCATAGCCGAGGCGCGCCCGGCCACCGAACAAAGTCAGCCGAGAATCGCTCTGCAGCAACTCGCTAGTGCCCGGTATGTCATCGAGCGCCGGCGCCTCCAAGCGGCGATTGTTACGGAACCAACCCTGCCCCATGGTCAGTCCGCCGCCGAGACTCCAGGGACCTAAAACGTGTTTCACCGCCACACTGCCGAGCACGCTGTCGCCGTCGCTGGAGAAGTTGTCCGCCGCACGGGTGTCGCTGATGATTTGCGTCACCGAGCCACCAATATACCAATCGGACGAAAATTCCCGCTGGCCGCCGATCGCCCAAGTGGTTGCGCGGGTGGTGTTGTCCACGGTGTCGTTACTGGCCGTTTCGTGCCAATCGCTGCGCGATCCCCGGGCCCATACACAACCACCATCGAGCAGCAGCGCGCCATCACTCAGCGCAAACGGACAGTCGATAATCCTGCCCAAAACCTCAGGTGCAGCAGTGGTCAGCGCATTGCTAGCGGTGGCGAGCACCCGCCCGGAATAGGTCTCCAAGATGTTCACGTACTGTTTTTCGGTCTGGATATGCGACAGGTAGGCGAACTGCTGGGCGAGCGCGGGATCGGCATTGGCCCAGCTGGCGCTGAGGTAGTCCGCCACCCGGCGGTGGTTGGCGTTAAGGCGCAAGCCGGCGCTCCGGAAGTCAGACTGGGGCGACAGCGTCAGTGTGTTGCTGCCGGTGGCGAACTCCCAGTCGAAAAGCAAGGAATCCTGGGCGCTCAACCCGGCGGTCTCAAAACTATTGGCCGTGATCATCGGGAAAGTCCCTGGCAGCAGGCGCTGTTGGACGTCCGCCACGAGCGAGCCCGCAAGTTGCGCAAGGCCCGAGACGCTAATCAACGCCAGCCCTGGGGTGACGAGGTTGTCAAAGACCAAGCGTAACTCGCCGGTGGTGGATTGCTTCAACGAGCCGGTGATTTGGGTTGGCCGGGTGACGACTAGGCTCCCGGCGTTATGGAGTGAGTTATCGCTGACTACGACGATGGAACCTGCGTTAAAGGTAGCGCCAAGCGCGTTGGTGAAGGAGCCCATATTGGCGGGGTCGTTAGAGTCCCCGAGCACCACGCTACCGGTGATGGTGCCGGCATTGGAGACATTTGTCAGCCCGTCGATAGCGTAGATCGCCATGCCTTCAACACCATCCGCCGTGGTGATCGAACCGGTACTGGTTACGTTGATCGTGTTGGGCACACTGCCGTGGCCATTGGCGATCGAGTCACCGCCGCTCACCACAATGCCGCTCGCGCCAGAGCCGCTGCTAAGGTTGAAGCCGCCCGTACCGCCCTGCACGCGGCCGCCAATGGTCAAGGTGATCGAGGACTGAAAGGACTCATTACCGCTGCTTTGAGCCAGTATCGCCACCGCGCCAGCCCCTTGGGTGTCGATGGTGCCCTCGGGCTGGTTGAGCGTGATGGCGCCGCCTTGCCCGGTGATGACGACGGGCGACCCGTAGCCGTAGAGGGCCGCACTGTTGCCGAGATCGACTTGGGCAGAGGTGCTCCCCAAAGAACCCGCCGCGCCGCCACCCCCACCGCCAATGCTCTGCGCCACGATGCCGTGCGCGTTCACGCCGGAGGTCGTGATGTTGCCGGTCGACGTGATGACGAGCTCGCCGCCGTCGGCACCATGGGTATTTCCGCCGCAGCACACAACGGGGAGAGTATTGGCAAACAAATTGCCCAACGCGAGCGAGGGGTCGCCGACGAAACCGCCGCCGCCGCCGATACTCTGGGCCAACACGCCCCAAGCACCGTTACCGTAGGTGATAATGTTGCCGCCCAGCAGCATCGTGACTGTGCCGCCTAACGTGTTGCTCTGTCCGGGATTCTCTTGCACGACCGCGCGCTGCAGGTTGCCGGCGGCGTTGGTCATCAAGCCACCCCCCCCGCCGATACTTTGGGCGACCACCCCGAAGGCGCGCGCGCCGATGGTTCTGATCTCGCCCAGCACCGTGGTGGCCACCGGCCCGCCCACCGAACTGGTATTCAAGTCTGGTGCGCCGCCGATGGTTACCTCAAAGGAAGAAGTCGCAATGCCAAAACCACCCGCGAGCGAAGCACCGTTATTGCCCAGACAGGCTGAACCGGACAAACCCTGCGGGTTAACGTTAAGCGAGTTGGTGCAACCTGCGCTGAGCAAACCGCCGCCACCGCCAATGCTCTGCGCCAGGACGCCGTAAGCATCGTCCCCTGCCGTCGTGGTCAGACCACTTTGGGAGACTATGACGCTACCCCCCGCGCCGTTGGCTCCCGCGGCCCCATCGACCGCAAGTCCCACCGAAAAAATGCTCTTGTTGCTGGTAGAACCCGAGCCGCCAACGCCACCGCCGCCGCCGACGCTTTGCGCCACCACGGCGGGCGCGCCGTACCCATAGGTATACACGCCGCCGTTCGTCGTCACGCTAACCGCACCGCCATCGCCAGAACCGCCGCCCTTGCCACCCAGCTGAAAGTTGGTGGCAACGCCTTCGCCGCTGGAAGAAGAGGTTGCTTCACCGCCGCTGCCGCCGCCACTGCCGACGCTGTGGGCCAGAATGCCGTAAGCACGCGCAGCATAGGTCGTCACACCGCCATCGTTTAAAACGTTGACCACGCCACCATTGCCGCTGGCGCCGCCGGTGCCGCCGATGCTGACATCGGCGGCGTAACTAGCGGAACTCCAGAGCGCAGAATATTGCGCGACACCAACCAGCGTGGTGGGAATGGCCGCGGCCGCGTCAGAAGACCCGCCCGTACCGCCCCCACCGCCGATAGATTGCGCGAAGATGCCAACCGCGTCGCCCCCAAAGGTCAGGTGGTTGGAATTGATCAATCCAGTGGTGAGGTAGGCGCCGGCCTGATTGGTCACCCAGACGCCACCGCCATCATTGCCGGTACCACCGGCGCCACCGACGGCAACATTCACGTTCACGGTGTCGCCGCTACCGCCCGCCGCACCGCCTCCCGCATTACCGCCCCCACCGCCGATCGACTGCGCCAAAATACCTTGCGAGCCGGAACCCGTCGTGGCGGTGCTGCTGCCCGTGTAGTGGGTCACCGTCACCGTATTGCCAGAGCCGCCAGACCCGCCAGATCCACCGACCCCGGTCGTAAGGGATAAGGCTGGGCCGGAGGTGGGCGGCGGCGGCGGGTTGGGATTATTGGCGCTTGGGACATAAATGCTGGCGACGGTCGCGTTACCGCCACCCGCGTTGCCGCCACCCCCGCCGATAGACTGAGCCAGTACGCCGGCAGCGTTGGCCCCCGAGGTGTTCAGGGTAGAACTCTCAACGTCGACGGTTACCGTACTACCATCCCCGCCGGCGCTGCCACTGCCACCCAGCGCAACCGCAACCTTCAAGGTGACGACCGAAGGTGTAGCGGTTGCGCTGGAGGCAGCCGTTGCGTCACCGCCGCTGCCCCCGCCCCCGCCGATACTCTGCGCCAGAAGGCCCGTCGAGCCGTCGCCAAAGGTCCGAATGGCACTCGTTAGGGCGGACAACAACACCGCGCCGCCGGAACCTCCCAAGCCGCCCGTGCCACCCAAGCTGAAAGTGGCCGTAACGCTCGGCAGTTCGGGATCAGCGGCGATCGCCAGCGCTTTCGCTAGCGCCAAGCCACCGCTCCCGCCCCCCCCGCCGATGCTCTGGGCCAACAAGCCGATGGCGTCTACCCCATAGGTGGTGAAAGCAGTCGCCGCCGGGGCGGCGTTAACCGTGCCACCGTCCCCGCCATCGCCGCCGCCGCCGCCCAAGGCCATTGCGGCAGAAAACCCCACCCCGACACTATGAGTCAGGGCCGCACCACCGTTGCCACCGCCGCCGCCCACGCTTTGCAACAACACCCCAGGCGAGCCTTCGCCGCTGTCGGCGGCGAGGGCGCCGGTCGTGAGCACGAAGTCGAGGGAACTGAAGTCGACGCTACCGCCGTCGCCGCCGCTACCGCCGCTGCCGCCGATCGAGGCGGAGAAAAACTCCCCAGCCGACTTGGCGTAGCCGCCGTTGCCGCCCCCGCCGCCGATGCTTTGTGCCAACAAACCGGCAGCGAAATCGCCGCCAGTCGTGATGGTCCCTACGTCGGATGCCGCCAGACCCTGCAGGTTCGTACTCACTGTGCCGCCATTGCCGCCGCCGCCCCCGCGGCCACCCACCGCCACGAAGAGTCCGCGGCTATTGCCGCCGTTGCCGCCACCGCCGCCCACGCTTTGCGCCAAGATGCCAATAGCGCCGTCATTTTGGCTGGTAATGAGGCCTTGATTGGCAACATTTACCGCACCGCCCGTACCGCCTGCGCCGCCTGCGTCGCCCACAAAGGCCACCGCGCCCCGTCCGCCCGCACTACCCCCCCCTCCGCCAATACTTTGCGCCACCACGCCGATCGCCATCACGCCGCCGTTCGCCCCATCCCCAGTGCTAAGGGTGCCGGTGTTAGTGACGTTCACCGACCCCCCCGGAGAACCTGCGGAATTGCTGGACGAATTTCCCAGAATGACGCCGGAAGTTACTGCGCCGTTGGCTTGGATCACGGCGTTGCCATCTGCCGCGACCAACCCGCCGGCCATACCGCTGAACGCAACGATGCCAAAGGCGGAAGCGCCGAGAGTGGAAATGCTGCCAGCATTGCTCACGTTGACAGTTTTCGCGCCGGCGCTGCCCCCCCCGCTAGCGCTGCCAAGATTACTCACGCTGTTCGGATCAGCTTGGGCGAAAATACCGCCGCCGCCGACACTAAACGCGCCAATACCCACCGACAGAGTACCTGCAGTGGCGATTAAGCCATCATTGGTAACCGTGACGTTGCCGGGTGCCGCCGCGCCACCACTCGCAATGGTTTGGACCGTGAACGGCGTGAGAACGCTAGAACTTCCGGTGCTAATCGCCAAGATACCCGCAGCGTAGGTGGACGCGCTGCTGCCTGTGTTGATCTGCGCGCCCGCGTCTAGAGTTACCGCTACGTCGCCGGCGGTGGTCGTGCCGTTGTAGTTGGGATCCGAGGAGTCACCCGCGCTGCTGGCGGCCAAAATTCCGATAGCGCTGCCGTCGGTGAGGAGAATCGAACCCGTCGAACCGAGGGTCACCGTTACTGCGCTGGCACTGCCCGCTTGCGGCGCTCCGGTGTTACTCGGTACTTCGCAGTCAGCATTCCCAGACCCCTGAGGATTGTCCGGGCACGCCAGCGATCCGCCGAGCGAGGTGGCCGAGATGCCAATCTGTCCCTGAACCAGATCATAGTCGCCTAGGTCGTCGGTGCCGACGCTCATAATCGCGCCATTGTGCGTTACCGCCACCGCCCCGCCGGCCCCGGCAGCATAGAAATCGTAGTTGACAAAGCCGATGCTGTTGCAGTTGTCTCGATCGCAGTTGTAGCCGTTGGCCCCGCCCTGCGACAGGGCCGTGATGCCGTTGAGCACGATCGGCCCGTGTGCCGTGGAAGACGGTGCATCGTAGAGATTGATTTCGCTGCCTGCGGCGGTGGTCACATTCAGCGCGCCGCCCGCACCCCCTGGGCCGCTGCCGCCCTCGTTAGAGTTATTTTGCAAACCCTGAGCGCCGCTCGAAAAGGCGGTTAGGCCGCTCAGGTAAGGCTGCCACGGCAGGCCCGACATGGCCCAAGAACCTGATGACGGCGGGGCAACATTGAGCGACCCCGCGGCGTGGTTGGCCGTCACAGCACCGCCTGGGCCACCGTTAGACCAACCATCTGATTTTCCGTTTCCCCACGCCGCTTCGGCCAAACTGACACCCGCCAACACCCCGAAGGCGTTGATCGTGCCTGCTAGGGTGGAGTAGCCCCAAGCGGCACCCGAAGGCAGCACTGCCGTCTGGGTATTACCTGCCAACGAGGCAAAATTGGTGAGGGTGACGTTTGGCCCCGCCATCGTCGGGAAAGAACCGGAGGTATCGCTTTGCGCACCACCACCTTCGAGGCTGAAGCCCGTAACGGACCCCTGGAACAACGCACCCAGGCCACCGCTGCTGTAGTTGCTCCCGGTGACGGAAGTCACGGTGAGGCTGTAGTTGACCGTGGTTTGAGGGTTAGTCAACAACACGAGGGCGGGGGGTGATCCGGGGCTGAGAACAACGCTGGGAAACACGACGTTTTCCTGCGCGGCCGTGAAGCCTCCCACCACGCCCTGAGTGACGACGCTTTGCGCGAACGTCGCTGGCACCGCCCACAGCTGCCCTGCGACCAAACCCCAGACGGCCCACAATGGGGGCCGTCGCGCGCGCGCAGCGGCGGATTTGCCCGCAGACCACGCATCAGGCGATGGCGCTGCGCCTGCCACCCGCCTGTCCAATTGTTCGTCAGTCGCACGCGTCATATTTCAGGCACCTGTTGAGTTGCCGGCCTTGCGGGGCGCGCCATCGGGTGTTGGCTTTCCTGCCGACCATTGCATTTTCAAACCCAAACCCAAACCCAAACCCAGAATAGTGTAGACACCGCGTATTCACACCACCTTTCGGTCCGTCTGGTTGCCTGCGTTGCGCACTATCTGCCGCTACCGGGACTTAATTCTGTCTCAGCAACCCTGACGGGAGATAACTGAGACGGGCGCGCGTGGAAAGCTTAGCAGTGCCTCAGATGATCGCGTCCAGCCCCGTACGTTCGTGGGTCAAATTTCACCTGCGGGCCTGTTGGGGAAACCCAGCCGTTCTAGATGTCCTGGTCTCATGGGACAAGTGCCAAGGAGGCTGAGTAGCAAGAGCAGGCGATGAAGCGCAAAACGCGATTATGCCGGTGCTGTTTGTAGACAAGAGTCGGATCGGTCCTAGTGTTCGGTCAAGGGATCTGCAGACGACAAAGCCAACTATTTGCGTGTATATCAAGGCGGTTTGATTGACTGCAGGTCGGACAAACTGATGGCAGAGGCGATCGCTAGGCAGAGTCGGCCGCTCGAGCCGATGTATCCGGTCGTTTTTTTCGATGCCCAAGGACTGCTGGTCCGGGATTTTGAGAGCAGTTTTCTGATATTGGATCCGGCCGAGGTCTCTGCCTTCAATGATCTATTGGGGCATTCGATTACCTACCACATCGCGCTCGGCCCTCATCAGGGGCGCAAGGCGTTCACTTTGCAGACAGTGCCAGCAGTCGCCGCAGCAGACGACAACAGCGCTGCCGCGAAAGCCGCTGGGTTCTCGTTGCATGCCGGGGTGGCGAGCGAGGCGCATGAACGCGAGAAGCTCGAACGCCTGTGTCGCTTATATCACGCGCCCGGCGGTCTCGACTGAGCGGTTGTCGCTCACTACTCAGGGGAATATTCGGTACCGCCTGATCGCTCCTGCGCATCCTGCGCACGCGGCATTCGTGCATCCCTGCACAGCATTGCGGGCATCGAAGATCCGATCGCGATCAAGAAGATCCTTGAGCACCTCGACCGGCGCGCTGAGGCCGCGACTCCAATCTTCAGACCCTTCGCCCGAGCGCCGCCGCAACAAGCGTTGCCGGGCTTGCACGAAGCAGGCTGCCGGCAGACCTCTCTCTGACGCATGGCTGCGAAGCTGGCCTGACACCCGGCTCGGTGTCGCTCACGCCCGGCCCACCAGACGCTCGATATTTCTCGGCAGGAAAGGGTCTCGATGGCGCGCCCATGTCATGGTCCAGTGAAATTCAGGGGATCAATCGCCGTACGGCGCGGTCAGGCCTCTTGACGGTGCTCGAACCCATCCCCGGCGAGCCTCGCTATCCGTCGTATGGGGCGGTTGTAGTTCCTAGCCCCCGATCAGCAGCAGCGGCTCTTCCGTTGCCAATGCAGCCAATAGGATGGGCGTAATCCCTTCCAGGTCGTGCAGGCCCAAGCGCTTAAACGGCCCGTCAGGCCCCGAAGCTGCCTGAGGAACCTCTCCCTCAAGGTCGACGGTAGCAGCGGGTTTGGCGCGTGACGCTCTCGGCATGGAATTCCTCCTTCAAGTTGGCGGAGGAGGATTGACGCACTTTCATGCCGGGACCCGCTCGGTTGCCATCAAGGGCCGCATGCCGCCTTTCGGCGGAACCACCTTGCCCGGGTCGGGTAGGTTGGCGGAGGCGTCAGCCTCGCTCGCAATGCAATTCGCTCTGGTCAGTACGTTACCTAGTCGAGTGTTCCTTTTACGATCTCAGTCAGCTGCCGCACCAGCAAGTGCTCTCACTTGCGGCATCGCAGTCGCTTTGACAATCCAACATGGCCGACTGTCTGCTGGCTTCGCCACGATTGGCACAAAAAAACCTCCATCGGCTTCCCGAGGAGACGTTGCGCTCATGCGACCCGTTTCGTTGCCGAAGGCCGCATCCCCTCTCGGGAACCACCTTGCCCGGGAAGGCAGGTTGGCGAGGGCAATGGCCCCACTCTTGATGCTGGAATGGGTATCGCTACTCCAGCTCGCTAATGCAAGGAAAAACTCGATTTCACTTGAGAATTCTTAGGCGATCCAGTCCACATCATTTGAGCAAACAACCCTCGGGGGCGGTGCATGGCTAGCGCGATCGTCTGGGACCTTGAGACCATACTCGAAGTGGATGCAGCCGCCCGAATGTTGGGGATGAAGGACGCTTCGCCTGAGGATGTCAGGGCCGCGTTGGGAACCGGATTCCCCAAAGCGCCGCTTCACAAGATCGCGTGCATTGGTGCGCTGGTCGCTTCGCGCCGAGAAAAGGGCTGGCACATCGACGCTCTAGGTGCGCCGCACATGGGTGAGCGTTCCGAAGGCGAACTCATCAGTTCGTGTGTCGACCGGATCGCTCAACTTCATCCCCAGCTAATCACCTTCAACGGGAGCAGTTTTGACCTCCCCGTCCTGCGCTACCGCGCGATGGTCAACAGGGTCTCTGCGGCTGGCCTCTGCGGCCGCCCCTACTTCAACCGGTACAGCGACGACGCGCTTGATCTTTGCGAGGTTCTTGGATCCTTCACCCCCACCCCCACCGCCAAGGTCAGTCTAGACGCCATCAGCAAGGTCCTTGGCCTTGATGGAAAGCCCGGCGGGGTGGATGGAAGCCAAGTCGAAGGGTTCGTCGCTGACGGGCGCATCGCAGAGGTCGCCTAGTACTGCGAAACCGACGTGCTCAACACCTACCGAGTTTGGCAGATCTACGAGCTTTCCCGTGGCTCAATCACGCACGAGCAATTTGAATGGAGTGAAGCGCAGACCCGAGCGTTTATCGCGGGCAGACACACTGAGAACCCTTACATAAAAAGTCCGTGCCCAAGTTCGGGTCCTACGGCTTGACCTGATTGGCAGTAAACCGCGCCATACCTTGCTCGGCCTTCAGAGTTTCATTCGAGATCGATGATTAGCGCCGAGTGATCAGTCAGCGTCCCTCGCGTACTGTGATCGTACTGGCATGAGACAATGCGAGGAGCCACGTCTGCGGTTGCAAGCGCATGGTCGATCCTGAAGCCGTTTCCCGCTGTTTGCGAAAACCAACTATATTCTCGAGCGTTCTCTCCGTGCTGGCGCCGCCATAGATCCACCAGCCCGCGCTCCTTCAACCGAGCAAAACGATCTGCACCGATAAAAGTTGCGCCTTTTTCGTCAAGGAAATGAAATCCCGTATTGAAATCGCCGACCAAAAGGGCTCCATGCCGCAACTCGGCCGGCCCTTCGAGTAGGAAATCGAATAGCGGCATCTTTGCTTCGCGGAGCGCAAAATAGACCCCGCAAAGAACGAGACCGCCAATGCTGCAGGCCACTATCCGGTGAGCATCTGAAGCCGGCGGGACGAGTGGTGCCTTAACGATCGGGACCGATGCCGCGATTAGCACGCTGTTTGTGCGTTGCTCCTGAACGTCTGGCGTCAACTGGTTCACGAGTCCCAGACCGGCCAAGGCCAACCGGAGTCGCTCACCGCTCCGGCCATTTCTGAATTCTGTAAGGACCACAGCACTCGGAGCAATGCTTTTTACGTAATCGGTTATCGCATCGATCCTCTGGCCGCCCCCGTGACGAATATTCAGGCTCAATATCCGCATCAGAGCGACGCTCCAACCAGCAATTCATCTATTCGTATCAAACGGTGACGCAAGACCAGTGACATCAAATCGCATGCAACTGCGACCCCACAACGAGGGATGCTAAACCATTGATAAAAGCAGCACATCTTGCAGCCGGCAGAGGTCAAGTTTGGAATCACCCCCCGTCCTAGCCCAATCGCGACATGCAATAGAGTGGAGCCAAGTGCTGCCTCGGGAAGGAGGCTCGGGCCGGCCGGCACACAAAATTGCGTAGATGACCCCAGCATCGTCGATGGGGCCACAGGTTCTTGTGGATAACTCAGAAGGGGTCGTCCCAATTCTACGAGTTTTCGAGAACCTCAACGATCTCTGTCAATTGATTTGCCAATTGCCCTGACCGTAATCTCCGAAAGGTATCCGCGAGTTCGCGATAATACCAAAGCGTATCCTTCTTGGGGTTCTTGAAACGCGCCCAGACTGAAGCGCCGATCTCGGGCTTTCGGAGGTCGCGGAGGATAGACCTGGCACTATGGATCTTGTCGGACAGAGAAACGAGCAGGGTCTCCTGATCGACCGTATTCAGATGGTTGATGTAGCGCGTCTTCCTGGTGTGCCAGTCCTCTTTTTGGCAAGATCACCTTCACCGACTCTCTGGTTGTCGGCTTTGGCCTGTTCCGCGCTCAACTCCAGAATGTGCGCCCGCACCGCTTCCTCGATAAAGCGCGACAAATCCCCCTTCCTGCCTCCGCCCTGGCTGGCCAGAAACATGCGCAACGTCTGGTCTGTTTCAGCGGATACCGCGAGGTTCCAGCGGACTGAATTCATGGTGTGCTCCTTCAAGGGTTGGTCGATGCATAGACGCATAGATGTTTATATGCCAAAAAAACGGCACATTACAAGTGAGGCTGATTCACAAACACGGGAGACTAGGCGGCACTGGGTGAACGCCAAAAAGCATCATCCAGACTGGCCCGAAGTATTTAGTCATCGCAACCATCGAACTGACCAACCCGACCCTGCATTGCATAACCACCAACCGTCTACAACTCAGCAGGATTCAAGTCATGGCAAGAACGCGGCGAGCGCCGCTTGCGGTACCGAGATAGTTTCACGCGCTCACTATCGGCTCCCGAAGTTCCGCTGCAAACCCGACATCACCGGCTGGCATTTAAGCCTTTCGTTCCTTGGCGTCAGCGCGAAACGCTGCATTTTCAATCTCGATTTCGAAGTGGCAGCGTTTAGGCTGCCTATCCGCGGACGACAGCCTGCTGGTGCTGGCGGTTGCCGATGTCATCATCGACGAGAGGCGGCTGGCAGTCGATGCGGTCGATCCGAATGAGACCGTGCCCTTCGACAGACGCTACGCCGACGGCGCCGACCTGCAGTTCGATGCCGCGAGGGAGGACATGGCGGCGCGGCTGTCGGAGGGGTAGCGGATTTCGGATGCCCTCATGCGCGGCTTGAGTTCCGCCTGATGCTCAGGTGCGGCGAGCGGCCTCGAACGACGAGGCGCCCCGGGGTCGGGTTGCTCGGGGCGGGAACGATGAGAGTTGCCGGGGCGGTCGGGAAATCCCGAGCGAGGCTCGCGCCTCCTATAGATTGCCCTATAAGCTTGCCTTGCCTTCAACAGACCGAGACCCGCACATGACAGAGACCGCCGGAAATCCGTTGCTTGAACCTTGGACCGGGCCGTTCGGCGCGCCGCCCTTCAGGGATATCGAGGTCGCGCATTTCCGGCCGGCGCTGGACACCGGCATGGCGGAGCAGCGGGCCGAGACCGATGCGATCGCCGAGCATCCGGCGGCCGCGACCTTCGACAACACGATCGTGGCGCTGGAGACGAGCGGCTTCAACCTCAACCGGGTGTGCAGCGTCTTCTTCAATCTCTCCGGGTCGCACACCAATGACGAGATCCAGTCGATCGAGCGCGATGTCGCGCCGCTGCTCGCCCGGCATTCCAACGAGATCAGCCTCAATGCAACGCTCTTCGCGCGCATCGCCTCGCTCTGGGAGCGGCGTGCGGCGCTCGGCCTCGATGTGGAGCAGGCGCGCGTGCTGGAGCGCTACCACATCAACTATCTCCGCGCCGGCGCTGGGCTTAATGCCGCCGGCAAGACTCGGCTGGCCGAGATCAACGAACGCATGGCGACGCTCGCCACCCTGTTCGGCCAGAATATTCTTGCCGACGAGAAGGCCTACACGCTCATCCTCGAGGGCGAAGCCGATCTCGCCGGCCTGCCCGATTTCGTCGTCGCGGCTGCGGCGCAGGCGGCGGCAGAGCGCGGCGTGGCGGGCAGGCATGTCATCACGCTGTCGCGTTCCAGCATCGAGCCCTTCCTGCAATTCTCGAAGCGCCGCGACCTGCGCGAGAAGGCCTTCACCGCCTGGTCGAAGCGCGGCGAGAATGACGGGCCGAACGATAACCGGCCGATCATGGCCGAGATGATCGAACTGCGCGCCGAGCGCGCCGGGCTGATGGGCTTCGACAGCTTCGCCGACTTCAAGCTTGCCGACACGATGGCGAAGACGCCGGGGGCGGCCCGCGAGCTTCTCGAGACGGTGTGGGCGCCGGCGCGGCGCCGGGCGGCGGTGGAGGAAGCCGACCTACAGGCGCTGGTCGCAGCCGAGGGCGGCAATTTCAAGATCGCACCCTGGGACTGGCGCTACTATTCCGAGGCGGTCCGCAGCCAGCGCTTCGCCTTCGACGAGGCCGAGCTGAAGCCTTATCTCCAGCTCGAATCGATCATCGACGCGGCCTTCTACACGGCGAACCGGCTCTTCGGCCTCGCCTTCAAGGAGCGCTTCGACCTTCCGGCCTATCATCTCGACGTTCGCGTCTTCGAGGTGACCGGTGCCGACGGCAAGCCTGTCGGCCTCTTCTTCGGCGACTATTTCGCGCGCTCGTCAAAGCGCAGCGGCGCCTGGATGAGCTCGTTCCGCGACCAGCAGCGGCTCACCGGCAATGTCCGGCCGATCGTCGTCAACGTCATGAATTTTTCCAAGCCGCCGGAGGGCGAGCGGGCGCTACTCTCCTTCGACGATGCGCATACGCTGTTCCACGAATTCGGCCATGCGCTGCACGGGCTGCTCTCCGAGGTCACCTATCCGCTGATCTCGGGCACGAGCGTCTCGCGCGATTTCGTCGAATTGCCCTCGCAGCTTTACGAGCACTGGCTGGAGCAGCCGGAGATCCTGTCGCGCTTCGCCGTCCATTCGGAGACCGGCGCGCCGATGCCGGAGGCGCTGCTGAAGAAGGTGCTGTCGTCGCGCACTTTCAACCAGGGCTTCGCGACGGTGGAATACACCTCCTCGGCGCTGGTCGATCTCGACCTGCATGCTGGCCAGGCCGGTGCAGCCGCCGACGTGATGGCGCTTGAGAAGGCGACGCTCGACCGCATCCATATGCCGGAGGCGATCACCATGCGGCATCGCAGCCCGCATTTCGGGCATATCTTCTCGGGCGGCTATGCGGCCGGCTACTACTCCTACCTGTGGTCGGAAGTGCTCGACGCCGACGCCTTCGCCGCCTTCCGGGAGACCGGCGACATCTTCGATCCGGCGCTGGCGAAGCGACTCTACGATTTCATCTATTCGGCCGGCTATCGCTGCGATCCGGCCGCAGCCTACACGAGCTTCCGCGGCCGGCTGCCGACCAGCGAGGCGCTCCTGCGGAAGCGTGGGCTGGCGGAATGACCGATCGCGGCGTCGTCTATGCATGCTCGCACAAGCGCTGGCTCGCCGAGACGCTCGCCTCGGCTCGCTCCTGCGCCGCCCAGATGCCCGACCTTCGCCGGCAGCTCTTCGTCACCGAGACGCTCTATGCCGAAACCAAAAGCCCTATCGACGCGGCTTTTGCCGAGGTCTTCGTGCTGCCCGCGACCGCCCATGCGCACCGGCCACGATTCGAAGCGACGCTGCAAACCGATCTCGGGGAGGCGCTCTTCATCGACGGGGACACCTACTTCATCTCGCCCGTCTATGAACTCTTCGACATTCTGGCCGACTTCGACATAGCGGTTGCGCTGGCGCCGCAATATTTCAGCCCGCAGGCGGTGACGCTGAAGGTCTATGACCTCCTGCCGGCCGTCTCCACGGCGCTGCCCGAGTGGAATACCGGCGTTATCGTGGCGCGCGTGGACGATGCCTTCCGGGCGATGGTGACAAGCTGGTCGGAGCTTTTCGAGAAGGCCCAGGCGGTCGGCTTCCGCATGGACCAGGCTTCCTTCAGGAGCGCCGTGATCAAGAGCGGGCTGCGCATCGCGACCCTGCCCAACAACTATAATTTCCGCGCCAATATCGGGAACAATCTGGCGCGGGACGTTAAAATCCTGCACGCGCATGGCGAACTCGAAAAAATCGCCGGCTACATCAACGCCAAGACCAGCATGCGCGTCTATGTGCCGAAGCAGGAGGAGATTTACGGTTTCTCGCCGCGGCCGGGGTCGCTGGAGGATTGAACCGCGGCCGTCCCTCGCTCGCATGACAGACGGCTAGGACTTGCCCGGCCGCTCGCCGTGATCTTGCCGGCGGCGTGGGCCAGCGCGCCCGGCTGGAGCTCGAGGCCGGCAAACTGACCGGTTTGGCGCCTCGGCCCCGGCGCTCTGGCGAGCTTAGGTGACCCGCGCGCCTAGCTGCACCTAAAAGGCGAGGCGACTGACTTCGTGCGTAACGTTGCCCCGCCCGCGCCGCCTCACAGGCGATGCGGGTGGTCTAAACCACGCCGTGCTGTTAGCGCAGTTCCAACCCTTCGAGATCGCCTTGCGCCCGCCATTGCGTCAGCATATCGAAGAACTGCACGGCCCCGTTGGGGTAGTGGCCTTCAAAAAATCCTTCGCCTCGGCCGGCTTTGCCTTCGGCGTTGTAGTAGCCCGGCGTGCACTCGGTGAGGTAGGCCGACATCATGCCGGGTTGGCCAACCATGTGTACCCAGCTGGCTTCTGCGTGTGGTGTGGCTTCCACCACGCTGGCGCCGCGCGCTAACACTTGCTCCACGATGTGGCTGATGTGGATCGCCTGCCAATTCAACATGTAGGTGAGATTGGGCGATAGGCCGGTTTGGGTGAGGCCCATATGGAAGCAGTTGGGAAAGCCGTGGCTTAAGAAGCCATGGAAAGTCCGCATGCCGTTCGCCCAATAGTCCGATAGCGCCAGACCATCGCGGCCTAGCACATCAAATCCGGCGCGGCGGGTGTAGGCGGTGCCCACCTCAAAACCGGTGGCGAAAATCAGGCAGTCCACGGGATATTCCACCCCATTGACGACCACGCCGGTGGCCGTCACGCGCTCAACGCCGCTGCCGTTGGTGTCCACCATGGTCACATTAGGGCGGTTGAAAGTGGGTAGGAATTCATCGTTGAAGGTGGGTCGTTTGCACCATTGCTTGTACCAAGGCCTGAGTGCTTCGGCGGCTGAGGGGTTTTGTACCAGGGCGTCGACCCGCGCCCGAATCCCATTCATTTTGCGAAAGTCGGCAATTTCTGCCAGCAGCGCGCCATCTTCGGCGCTGAGACCGGAGTCTGGTGACACGCTCAATAGCTCACCCAGTGCGCGAAAAAGGTCGGTCCAACGGTCGGCGACTAAATCTTCTTCCTGGGGAACCCCACTGAGAATGGCAGCAAAATTATAGTTACGGCGGGCCTGCCAACCGGGGGTTAGGCTTTTCGCCCACTCAGCATCTGTGGGCTTGTTGCCGCGTTCATCAATGGCCGAGGGGGTGCGCTGAAAAACATAGAGATGTTCAGCATCACGGCCCACCGCGGGCACGCATTGAATGCCGGTCGCACCGGTGCCAATCACGCCCACGCGTTTATCGCGGAGTTTGTGCAAATTACCGGTGGAGTCGCCGCCCGTGTAGGCGTAGTCCCAGCGGCTGGTATGAAAAGTGTGTCCCTTGAAATTTTCGATGCCGGGAATGGCGGGCAATTTGGGACGGTTGAGCGGACCGCTACACATCACGACGAAACGCGCCTTGAAGTGGTCGCCGCGGTCGGTGAGCACTTGCCAGCGCGAAGAATCTTCATCCCAGTTGGACGCCGAAATGAGCGTCTGGAAGTAGGTGCGATCGTAGAGATTGTAATGCCGGCCGATGCGCTGCGCGTGCTCGAAGATTTCTGGCGCGTAGGAGTATTTTTCTTTCGGGAGGTAGCCGGTTTCTTCTAGCAGCGGCAGATAGATATACGATTCAATATCGCACTGTGCCCCAGGATAACGGTTCCAATACCAAGTGCCACCGAAGTCGCCGCCGCGCTCGATGATGCGGAAGTTAGTGATGCCCGCTTCTTCCAGCCGGGCAGCGGCGAGCATGCCGCCAAAGCCACCGCCGATAATCGCGACATCTATTTCTGCGGTGATGGGTTCGCGCAAGATGCGCGACTGGATGTAGGGGTCTTCCATGAAGCGTTCGAAATCACCGCTGACCTCTTGATACTGCGCATTGCCATCCGCGCGCAGGCGCTTGTCGCGCTCGGCCAAATAGCGCGCTCTTAACACGTCGGGATCGAAACCCAGTTCTTCGGCGGTGGGCCGAATAAATGCGGCGCGGACATCAGAGGGATTTGCAGCCATGGTTATTCCTTCATCGTAACGGAGGGGATGATTAACTCTATAACGGGTTCTAACGCATTGGAACAAAAAGATTTTGTTGCGACGCAATAAAGTAAACGGCGTGGCGAGGACCGCCCACCGCCGTCAGTCAGTCTTCTCAGAGTCGTCGTTTCGGTTTAGGGTCGGTGATGAATTTTCTGAGCAAACCCCAACCCGTTGTCATGCCAATGATCGCTAGGCGATTAGGTGCCGCTATGGCTTTTGCGCTGGGCGTCGTTTTAGCGTCGCCCCTGAAGGCCAGCGAGCTCGAGTGTCACTACGATTATGGTGGCGTGGTCACCACGCTGCAGATTGCGCCCACCTCCAATCCCTATACGGAACCTGCGATCAAAATCGGATCGTTTTTTAAGTTCCGCGTGGTCTGGCAGACTGCGCCCGCAGATGCGGCGGCGGTACACGTCTATGTCTACCTCGATGCCCCGGACGCACCGACCATTTTGCATCAGGGCTCGTGGGTTTTTTCGCTAGACCATCCCTCCGGCCGTGGCTTTACAGGCTTGCAGCGAGTGTATGAGCCGGTGCGTGGTAGCGAGTTGCAGTATTGGTGTGTTGGCAAAGCCGCGCCGAGCCCCCGGCCATGAAGGTGCGTGCGGGCGTCGCCTGGCTCCTCTTGCTAATGAGCGCGCAACTTTGGGCCGTCACCCGAGAAGTTAACTTGGTGTTGGTTGGCGACATCATGCTGGACGATGGTCCGGGGCGGGTGATTGCCAGTGGCCGCGATCCCTTGGTCCATTTTTCGTCTCTTATCACGCGCGCGGACTATGCGATTGCTAACTTGGAGTGTCCGGTCGCGAGCGTGGGCGTGGCGACGGCGGGGAAAATGTTCGCCTTTCGTGCGGCACCGGCCGCGTTAACGGCGTTAAAAGGACGTTTCCAGGCGGTATCGCTGGCCAATAATCATTCGGGTGATTACGGCCGCTCAGCCTTTTTGCAAACCATCGAACTGCTGGATAAAGCCGGCGTGCGCCACTTTGGTGGTGGTCGTAACTTGGCCGAAGCGCATGCGCCATTGTGGATTGAACGCAACGGGCTGCGCATTGCGCTGCTGGGTTATAACGAATACAAACCCCGTGGATTTGAAGCCGGCCCAGATTGGCCGGGGATAGCTTGGAGCGAAGATTGGCAGGTGCTGGCCGACATTCGCGCCGCGCGCGCTGCGGGTGCTGACATTATCATTCCGTTTTTACATTGGGGGTGGGAAAAGGAACCGAACCCCAGTGCACGCCAGCGCCAATTGGCGCACACCCTGATTGATGCGGGGGCGGACGTGGTGGTGGGTTCTCACCCGCACGTCACCCAAGGGGCGGAGTACTACCGCGGTAAGCTGATTGTTTACAGTCTCGGCAATTTTGTGTTTGACAGCTTTAAGACCCAAGCCACCCGCACCGGCTGGTTACTCGAACTGCATTTGAACGCTACGGGTTTGCTGGACTGGCGCACAGTCGCCGCTTGGCTAGACGAGGAAGGTGTGCCACAGCGCCTACCTGCGGCGCAAACGCCTTGCGGCAAGGCCGCGGATCCATTGGTGCAGGTTTGCGTTAATCGCTAGCTAGCCGCCACCGGCATTTGTTTGCCTTAATTCCGCTACGGCGCGCGGGTTAAAACCTTAATCAACGCGCCAGAAAACCAGTCGTTATCAGGACCGACTCTGCCGTCATTGGGCGTGAGGTCCCCCAGTCAGAGCGACGGCAAGCCTACTCGCGGCCGACGGAGCACCGACCATGGCGGGCGGGCGGATTAGGTTTGCAGCGACAGCCATACGCCAATATCGCCGCGTATTCCCCTCCAACAAGGGCTACATCGAAACCAAATGTTAACAAATGTTAAATCTGCTATTAGCCACTGTTATTGCGTGCCGCCCAAGCTGATAATCGGGACCAGCAGCGAATGGACCCGCAACGACGCGCCCTACGCGCCATCCGGGGTTTTATCTTTAGGTCGGTAGCGGATGCACAGCCATGTTCTCTCTTCATGAAGACCCGCAAGCAGCGCCCAGCGAACGGCGCGATGGGCCGCGCTTTAGTGTGAGCAGCAATGCCTTGATTCGGTTGTCACCCACGCTGACTTTCCGGGTACAAGTGCGCAACCTCTCGCTGAGTGCGGCACAAATCGTCTGTGAACCACGCTACGCCTTGTTGGTGCAGTTGGAGCCCGAAGCCATCCCGGGCAAAAATTCACTCATCGAAATTTCTATCGCCCTCCCTGGGCCCCATACCAGCCGGGGATTCACCACGGCCTGTCGCGCGCTCTACCGTGAGCAACTCAACGAGGAACAAATGATCCTTGGGCTGCACTTCGAGCCTGCAGCGCGACACTCACAGCAATTGTTGGGTGAATATCTGGCCGCGCTGCCCACCCCCCGGAGTTCCCGCGGTTAGGGATTTGCGATGTGCGATGTGCGTGTGGCACGCAGAGTGCCAGGGTTTATTGCGTTGCGATGTCCTGTTCGGAGCAACAGCGATTGCGGCCCTGAGACTTTGCGACATACAAGGCGCGATCGGCGCGATCGTAAACTTCCGCTGCGGAGTCTTCGATGCGGAACTGCGCCACGCCGATCGAAATACTGACCGACACCGGCTCATTTTTAAAACGAAACTTGCTGTTGCAGATGCTGAGGCGGAGTTTCTCCGCGGCAATTTGCGCACCCTCGAGTGCGGTTTCTGGGAGGATTACCGCGAACTCTTCGCCACCTAAACGGCACAACACGTCGCAGTCGCGAATTTGCGCACCCAGCAGTTCGGCGACGGATGCCAGCACTTTATCGCCAGCGGAGTGTCCGTATTGGTCGTTGATATTTTTGAACAGGTCCAGATCGCACATCGCGATCGATAACGCACCACCGTAACGCCGCCAGCGTGCTTGCTCGCGGGCAATCCCTTCGGAATATCCGAGGCGATTGAACACCCCAGTGAGGGGGTCTATGAGGGTCAAGATACGCTGCGCTTTAAGATCTGCCCGTAGACGCTGCGTCTCGTCTTCCAGTTCCTTGAGTCGTCCGGCGACCTGGCCCATCTCGGTCACTGCCACCCCGTGGCGATTGTGTTGGTTACTGACGAAGGCCGTGAGGCTGGATTCCAGACCTTCTAGTTGGTTGATAACGGCCGGCTTGATGGCGCGAAAATTAGTTTCGTCGTCCACGGCCCCCAGCAAGCTAGCCACCTGCCCCTGCATCAGGCGCTGGAGTGAGCCGGCGGAATCGATGGCTTCGGTATGGGTCTCGCCACTGCGAGCGAGGTAGCTTTTGAAGTCTTCAATGCGTTTGGCGATGAGTTTTAGGAACCTGCCCAGGTCGTCTAGATCTAGCTGCGAAGCGCCTTGCGATGTTTGCAGCAGCTGGACCAGCGCCTGCCCGCAAGTGTTCAGTTCCTGCGTACTGGCAGCGCGCGCAATTTGCCGTTGAACCTGCGCTTTATCCTCCGCCAATGGCGCGGGGAGCTTGAGATTGTTGACCAAGTGTTGGAGTTGTTCGCGCGCCAGGTTCAACGCGGGTTCGAGCGGCGGCGGCTCTGGGGAGGTCTTCAAAAGTGGCGCTAAATAATGGGCGAGCTCGCGCACACAAGAGGCTTGCGCCCCATGATTTCGCAGTCGCGTTAGTTGTGCCCGGTAGGGGGCTACGGCTAGCTTGGCGGCCTCTGATAGCTGCAGTTCGTCCAACAGTAGGTTGATGGCCCGAAGGTCGGGGACGTCCACCACCGGTTTGGCGTTTTGCGCGGCTCGTTGTGCCAACAAGTTAACCAGCCCCACCAGTTCCTCAAGCGCCGAATCGGTTTCTTTTGGGGTTGTGGCAGCGCGTAGGCGATTGCGCAGGAAGCGGGTTTTTTCCGCAAAGTCTGCGCTTGGCGGGCGTTTATCCAGCAGCTCGGCGAGCTTGCGGGTGGTGGCCGCCTGATCGACGGATAGCAGACTTTGCGCCAATATAATTTCGGCCGCTCGGCCCAAAATAACGACGATCCTGCTCTTGTTCGCGCCGCTATTCTTTAACGCCTCGAGGCGCTGAATATGTTTATCGAGGGTTGGGTGCCGCCCTCGGCAGGTGAGCACCAAGTCTAAGAGTGCTTGCTGCAATCGGGCATTGCTGTCGGCATCGACCACCGAGGATGGGGTAGCGTTGGACTGCGGCGGTAGCCGGGGACCGACCATGGCGACTCATTCAGCTCGGTGCGTTGAGGTGGGCTCAGGCGGGGACTTGCTCAGTGTGCCCGCTCTTTCTGGATAAGAAAGTCGACGACCGTCAAGATTTTCTCCTGCCCGCCGGCCAGTGCAGCGGTCACCCGGTACTTGCCATTGACGATGACAGCAGGCACCCCATCGAGGCCGTATTCGCGGGTGAGCAGCGCCGCTTTTTTAACCCGAGCGTCTACGGTCGGACTCCCGAAGGCTTTACGGAATTCGTCTTTATCGATGCCAACCTCTCCCGCAAATTCAACCAGCTCGTTTTCGTTGGAGAGCTTGCGGTGGTCGGCGTGGATGGCGTTGAACAAAGCAAGGTGCAGTTTGTCCTCGGCTCCCAGTGCTTGCGCGGCATAGAGTGCGCGCGCGGAAATTGCCCATTGCGGCGAAAAAATTGCCGGCACTAAGCGGAAGGTCACATCTTCGGGTTTGGTTTTAAGCCAGTCGGTGACCATCGGGGCCAGGGCAAAGCAGTGCGGGCAGCCATACCAGAACAACTCAACTACTTCGATAGTGGCCGGATCAGCCGTGGCGACTGCGGGCGATATCAGTTGGTAGTGCACACCTTCTTCGTATTTGATGGCGTCTGTAGCGCCCACGGTCAGCGGCATCAGGAGCAGACTAAAGACCGCTATTAGCAAGGATTTCATAGGTAAAACATCTCTTGATGTGGAGGGTTATGCTGACCAGCGCCTCGTCCTACGGCCTTGGTAGGCTGGCTGGTCGATCGGGGCGCTAAGTCAGTGTAGGCCTTCGATGAACGCCGCGACCTGAGCTGCCTCTTGCTCGCTCAGACGCCCGGCAATTGTGCGCATGATGGCTGCACGGTCGGTTGAGCGCTCGCCGCTTTTGTAGGCCGCCAGTTGGAGGGTCGTATATTTAGCGTGTTGTCCGCGCAACGCCGGCACCTGCGCTGTCGGATTGCCGGCGCCATCTGGGCCGTGGCAAGCCATGCAGGCAGGTACGCCGGTGGCAGGATTTCCACCCCGGTATAGGCCTACCCCGGTCGCCGCAGCCGCGGCGTCTATGCTGGCAACCGTTTTGGGTTGGGCCGCGAAATACCCGGCGATATCGACCATGTCTTGATCGCTTAGGCCCGCCGCCATGGCGTTCATGTTGATGTTTTTGCGGGTGCCACCCTTGAATGCCTGCAATTGTGCCACGAGGTAGCTCACATGTTGCCCCGCCAAAGAGGGCCATTCCGGATTGACGCTATTGCCGTCGGCTCCGTGGCAGGCCATGCAAGTGGCCGCTTTGGTTTTGGCGTCCTGAGCCAGCGCCGAGGCGCAAAGCAGCAGACCGAAAGAAGAAATAAGTAACGTACGAACTGTAGATCCAAGCATCGCCTTCTGAACTCCGGTAGATCAAGCACACAGGTACGCGGCTAGGTGTCCAATGAATGAGTCACGCGCGCGGCAGCGTACTATAGCATTGCCGCTTAAGTTCGCGATCCCCCGCTTTCCATTTTGAGTACCAAGCTAACAGTGACCACCCACTCCCCAGAACACGAATACTTTCGACGCGCGACATTTGTCAAAAGCGTAGAGCAAATTCACGATCTACCGGCCGATGAGGGGGTGGAAGTCGCCTTCATTGGTCGCTCAAACGTGGGTAAATCCAGTGTGCTAAACGCATTGTGCGACCAGCAAGGCTTGGCGCGGACCAGCCGCACCCCCGGGCGGACCCAGCATTTGGTGGTGTTCGATTTAACCCCCGGCAGACGTTTGATCGATCTCCCGGGGTTTGGTTACGCGGCCGTCAATAAAAGTCTGCGTGCCCATTGGGAGAAGACCCTGCCGCTGTATCTGGAGCGCCGGACCTCGCTCACTGGTTTGGTTTTAATTGCCGATGCGCGTCATCCACTGAAGACCGAAGAATTGGCCCTCATTGAATGGACCGCAGCCGCTGGCGTGGCGCAAACGTTGCTGCTCAATAAAGCTGACAAACTAGGGCGGCAAGCGGTCTTTGCTGCGCTCAGGGCGGCGCGCGTGCAGTTACAGGAACGAGGCGCTGATCCGGCAGGCGTGCACGCATTTTCCGCGACGGGCCGCGAAGGGGTGCCGCTACTGCGCGCGATTGTGGACGGTTGGTTTAAGGAAGAATTAAAAAGAAGCCCGGGCCGCGCCGAATAACGCGTGGGCAGGGGTTGGGTTGATCACCTAGTCGCCTGTCCTCGCGGCGCGCCGTAAGCGAGGCACGCGCCGGTAATCTCAGGGCGAGTGTCGATTCTGGGAGCGGCTCACGAGCTGTTACACCACCATGCTTTGAAGCAGGGTGGGGCGCAGCTAATCCTAAGGTGACTGCCCGAGGTTCGGGCAGGGTGCGCTAGGCCTAGGTGCCGTAGCGGCGGCGGAATTTGTCGATGCGACCCGCGGTGTCCACAATTTTCTGCGTGCCCGTATAAAACGGATGGCATGCGGAGCATACGTCGACTGAAACCGTGTCGATTTTGGTCGTGGAGCGTGTCTGGATGGTGTTCCCGCAGCTGCAGGTCACCGTGATGTCGTGATAGGCGGGATGGATTTCGGCTTTCATGGCACGGTAGAACTTTAATTTCCGCGGCTGGGCAAGGGGCGGGAGTTTAGAAGCCCTCTGAGCTTAATTCAAGGGCGGCGAGCATCTCCTGCTGTGGGGGCCGCACGAAAGGTAGAATTTGGCAGGGCGAAGTCCGGGGAGGGCTGGTTTTCTCCGGCCTGCTGAAACGCTCCACGGCGTCTAGCAGACCATTTGAGCCCAGCAGGCGATCCCACATCATCCCCGAAATCCTGACGCACGCGCTCAACGGGCTGTGCACTTCGCGCAGGCGGTCCACCTGCCACTGCAGGCCACGCAGGCGTGGCTTAGCGGCATCCGAGGCTGAGGCAATTAGGTGTTCAATCAATTGGCGCCGGGTTTGTTCAAAAGACGCCGGGTCTTGCGCCGCAAGACCAGCCCAGAATTCAAACGAATATGCGGAGTCGTCGGGTATCATCGTCCGAGCCTAAAGGGGACGGCCTAATCATCCGCAAAACTGACGGCGCTGAGAAGAGATTGCCCCGGAATTTTTTTCAGTTATCGCTAAAAGTAACCACTACCGGCGCATGGTCGGACGGTCTCTCCCAACCCCTTGGCTCCCGATCAATGTGTGATGACACACAGGTCGCGGCGAGCGCGCGACTGGCGAGGGCGAGATCGATTCGTAATCCAAGATTGCGCCGAAATCCTGCGGCACGGTAATCCCACCAAGAATAACAACCCCCGGCTGGCTCGAAGAGCCGAAACGTATCCACCATGCCCGAGTTCATCAGCTGTTGCAGACGCGCGCGCTCGGGTTCGCTGCAGAGAATTTGGTCTTGCCACTGCACCGGATCGTGAACGTCACGGTCCTCGGGTGCGATGTTGAAATCGCCCACCACCACCAGCCGCGGGTGCTGGGCCAGCAGCGTGGGCAACCAAGCCAGCAGGGCATCGAGCCAAGCCAGTTTGTAGGCGTATTTTTCTGAACCCACCGCCGATCCATTGGGCACATAAAGATTCAAGACAAAGAGTTCTGGCAGATGGACGCCCAGCACGCGCTGCTGGGGATCTGCGAAGCCCGGGATCCCGCGCACCACCTCGAGCGGCGATTGGCGGCTCAGGATCGCCACCCCGTTGTAGGAGGGCTGGCCTGCGATTGTCGCCTGGTACCCCAAGTCGTGGCATGCCTGGAGTGGAAATCCGGCGTCGACGGTTTTGGTTTCTTGGAGCGCCAAAACATCGGGCGCCACTTGCGCGCACCAGCGCTCGAGGTGCGGCAGCCGCGCTTTGATGGAGTTCACGTTCCACGAGGCAACGGTTAGCATTTGGGTTTAGATCCGAAAACCGCCGTGACGGCGGCGATTGAGGTAGTCCATGCAATACAGCCCAGCGCCGAACGACAGCACCATCAGTAAAAATCCGCCCGCAATAATCCACGGCGAGCTGAGGCGTAGTGCACCGCTGAGCTTGCCCAGCGCGGTATCGCTGGCCACCTGCGCCGCCAGCGCTAGGTTGCGCTGGGTGAGGGTTTCGATGGTGCTGGAAAGCTCCGCGTTGGCCTTACGTAATTCGCCCCCGACTGTGCCGTCGGGGGCCAGTGCCGTACCGCGGGTTTTCAGCTGTTCTTCCAGATTGCCGCCTTTGATCTGGAGCGAAGACACTTGGCTTTTTAGCTCGGTGTTCTCGTTGGTAAGCTGATCGACCTTGCCAGTATTGGCTTTGTCGCTCGGCGTTCCCTCGGCATTTTTGGCCTCGAGCTGCTTGATGCGCTCGGCGAGCATTTGCCGTTCTTGCCGGATGTCGGCGAGTTGTCTGGCGGCCGGTAGTTCGCTCATCAAGTAGGCCGCATCCACCCAGCCAATGATGCCGTCAGCGTCTTTGACTTTGGCGATTTGGTCTTTGCGTTCTAGCACTTGCAGCTGGGTGCCGGTGGGCAGCACTTTGATAATCGCGCTGTTGAGGTCACTTTCGCGGTGCACCCCAACGAGTAGTTTATCGATGACGAACGCCGATTCTGCGGCCACTGCCATGCAGGACAGCCCACTGAGCAAAGTAAAAACGATAGGCGCTCGCAGCATGCCCGACTTTTTAAACTGAATCAGGGGAGTAGTCCAGAACGCCGCAACAGGGCTTCAGGCGCTGGGTCGCGCCCACGAAATTGCCGGAACAACGTCATGGCGTCGGTCGCGCCGCCGGCTTCCAGAATGTGTTGCCTGAAATCACGCCCCACTGCCGGGTTAAAAACGCCCTCTTCTTCGAAGCGCGCGAAGGCGTCGGCGGCCAGCACTTCGGCCCACTTATAGCTGTAGTAGCCGGCCGCGTAGCCGCCACCAAAAATGTGGCTAAAGCTATGCTGAAATCGATTCCACGCGGGCGGTACCAACACCGCCACGCTGTGCCGCACTTCTTCGAGCAAGGCTTGCACGGCACTGTCGGCGGGATCGCGCGCGTGCAGCAGGAAATCAAACAAGGAAAATTCCACCTGCCGGAGCATTTTTAGGCCGCTCTGGAAATTTTTCGCGGCCAGCATGCGGGTAAAGATGGGCTCAGGCAGCGGGTCGCCGGTGACGTGGTGGTGCGCGAGTCCGGCCAAGGCCTCCTTTTCCCAGCACCAGTTCTCCAAAAATTGGCTGGGCAGTTCTACTGCGTCCCAAGCCACCCCATTGATGCCCGACACGGCGGCTTCGTCCACCAGGGTCAGCAGGTGATGTAAACCGTGACCAAACTCGTGGAAGAGCGTCAGCACCTCCTCGTGGGTGAGCAGCGAGGGCTGGCCTGCCACCGCCGGGGTGAAATTACAGGTGAGAAACGCCACGGGGTATTGGGTGCCGTTCGGGGTCACGCGGCGTACCAGACATTCGTCCATCCAGGCCCCGCCCCGCTTGCCCGCGCGGGCGAATAAATCCAAATAGAACAAGCCGCGTAACTCACCGGCGGCATCCACGATGCGATAGCCGGCTACCTCGGCATGCCAGGTGTCTAGCCCGGTGACCGGTTGAATGGTGATGCCGAAGAGCCGGTGCACGATCTCAAACAGCCCCGCTAACACCCGTGCCAATGGGAAATAGGGCCGTAGGGTCTCCTGCGAAATATCAAAAGCGTGCAGGCGCAAGCGCTCAGAGGCGAACGCCACATCCCAAGCTTCTAGCGTGTCTAACTGCAGGTGCTCGCGCGCAAACTCGCGCAGCGTCGCCATTTCCTGCTGCGCCTGAACTTGCGAGTGGGCCGCCAGTTCGCGCAGGAAATCGCTCACATGGGCGCACGATGGGGCCATTTTGGTGGCCAGCGAGTATTCGGCGTAGTTGGCGTAGCCCAAGAGTGTCGCAAGCTCATGGCGCAGTTGGAGCATTTCATCGATCACCGGGCCATTGTCGAATTGCCCGGCGTTAGGGCCTAGTTCAGAGGCGCGTGTGCAGTAGGCCGCATACATTTGCGCGCGCAGCGCCCGGTCTTCAGCGTAGAGCATCGTCGCTTGATAACAGGGTTGATCGAGCGTGAGGACCCAACCGGCGCGCTGTTGTTGCGCGGCGTTCTGCGCGGCCAGTTGGAGCAGGTGTGCGGGCAGCCCTCGCAACTGCTCGAGCGTCTCGGTGTGCCAATGCCACGCGCGCGTGGCGTCTAGTACGTGTTCTTCAAACAACAGGCTGAGTTGGGTGAGGCGCTGTTGCAGGGCCACTAGGCGCGTTCTGTCGGGTTCGTTTAAGTCGATGCCACCCAGGCGGAAATCGCGCAGCGCGTGCTCGACAACCTGCCGTTGGGCTGGGGTTAGGCGGGCAAATTCTGCGGACTCGCGCAGTTGCCGATAGGCCGCCGCGAGGCGGTCGTTCTGCATCTGCGCCGTGCCGTACGCCACCACTTCCGGCAGCAGCGCGCTGTAGGCGGCCCGTAGCGTCGGGGTGTCGGCCACACTGTGCAAATGCCTGATCGGCGACCACGCGCGGCTTAGGCGGTCGTTGAGGTCTTCGAGCGGCGCGCACAGGCTGGCCCAAGTGGGGGTTGCTTGAAGCTCGAGCAGGCGCGCGAGTGCTGCTGTGTTGTCTTGCAGCAGCGCGCGGATGTCAGTGCCGATGCTGTCTGGCTGGATGTTCGAGAAGGCCGGTAGGCTGGCAGTGGCTTTTTCGATGGCCTGAGCTTGGTTCATGTTGGGCGTTCCAATGGGCGCGGTGGGCAATAGAATTTACCACGCGAGGAGCACTCTGCCCGCTTAAAAACGCAGGTTCAACGCCCACAGCAACGCCACGGCTACTGCCAGTGCGCTCCCACCGGCGAATAGTCCCCGGCGGTGTTGGCTACTCACCAGTCTCTCCTGACTGCCGGCCGCGAGCAGAAATGGCTGCCCCCGCTGCGGCGAGCGCGACAGCACGTCGACAGCCGGCGGCACCCCGGTGCCGCCCATTGCAGCATTCGCCACGGCCTGCGCGTCCACCCGCGCGCGCTCCCACTCCTGCAGATCGATTTCGCCATTGCCATCGGTGTCGTAACGGGCGAGCAGGCTGGTGCGGTCGGCTTTCCATTCGCGCAGGATTTGCGCCGCATCGGCCTGCGCCAATTCTGGCCCGGCACCCCCGTGGGTGCGCAAATAACCTACCGCATACAGTTCGCAGCCGATGTCGATACGTTCTTCGCGATACCGATATTTGCCCCGAGCAAACCACACGGCGAGCCCAGGTGGGCGCGGGGGCTGGCTAGGATAGGACGTGGCGCCATACCAGACGTGGCTGACCGACGGGGTAACGGTGGCACCATCGGGATCGATAGCGCACCGACCATCGCCATCGTCCAGCATGAAAATTTCCTCACTGGTGCTGCCATCCACCTTCCGCCATTCGTCATCGACACGGTGGTCCACCCGATAGCGATACCAGCAGCAGGGGCGATTGGTCAGCGGGGCCAGCACTGGCTCCCCTTCAAACAGGCGTGCCGTGCCGCTGACTTCAACAAAACCCTGCGCCGCCGCCCGCAGGCGGGTGGTCGGCGTGTCTTGAATCAAGCGCCGATAAGTCAGCGCCACAAAAGCGGTGCGCGCCGCCCACAACAGATAGGCGCAACCCCCACCAACCCACAGCCAGAAATCGGCGGGTGCGGCCGTACGTAGCGCGCCGGCTAAATCGGCCAGCATGGCGGCAGTTAGTGAAACAGCGAGCGCAGATCGACGTCGCGAGTTTCTTCAATGGCGAATTCGAGCAGCGGCCGCGGCCCAAAAGAGAGCAGTCGCGCGATGAGCAGATCGGGGAATTCCTCTATCCGAATATTGTTGAGGTTGACGGTGTCGTTGTAGAGCTCGCGGCGGTCGGCAAGGGCGTTTTCTAACTGCGAAATGCGCTCGCGTAAATGGCGGAAGTTTTCGTTGGCTTTGAGCTCGGGATAGCTCTCTGCCAGTGCAAAAAGACTGCCGAGGCCGCGCTGCAGGGTCGCCTCGGCGGCGCCTAACTGGACCACATCGGCACGCGTGCTGGCGGCGAACACCGCGCCACGCGCCGCCGTTACCTGCGCCAGCGTGTCTTTTTCAAAGCTCATGTACTGCCGGCAGACTTCCACCAGTTTAGGCAGTTCGTCGTGCCGCTGTTTCAAGATCACATCAATATTTGCCCAGGCCTTCCCCACGCTATGTTTTAGATTCACCAAGCCGTTGTAGAGAATGACTGCATAGAGGGCGAGCACGATCGTTACGCCCAGGGCGATAAGCAAAGCGATGGTCATGGGGGAAATTCCTGCTGTGTTGGGGTTGCTGCGAGCCTTAGTGATAGCGACGCACAGCCCTCCGACTGAAGCACTGCCGAGCCGGTGAGGTGCAGCGCCAGCGGGGTGAAACCTTGACCATCAAACGCGAAAGCTGCGAGCACCGGCGCAGCGGGCGCGGCGAGCGAGACAATCAGAAAAGCGACGCCTGGGTAGGCCGCTTCTTTTAGATCTGTGGCCGAGGGCTGGGCGGCGGTGGTGGGGTGTGAGTGATAAATACCGACCAACGTTTCGCCGCGCCCGCGCATCTCCAACAGGGCGGCGAGCTGGGCTTGTGGATCCATCATGAACGCCACTTGTGGCGTGGCGGCAATATTGGCGATGCGATACAGCCGGGTAGCCGTGGCTCCCACGCCGCCTAGCAGCCCGCACACTTCCAGCGTGGGCGTTGCAAGGGCGTGCGCTAGTAGGTGTTGATGCAGCGCGGCCGGCAGCTGCAAGGTCATTCTGGCCGAGAGGGGCCGCACACCGGGCAGTTTTCGTCACGTTTGAAACGCAGGTTGCGCCACTCCATGCGCAGCCCATCCAACACCAGCAGGCGGCCTTTCAGCGGCTCGCCGATGCCCGTGAGCACTTTGATGACTTCCAGTGCTTGCACGCTGCCGATGATGCCCAGCAACGGCGCTACCACGCCGGTCTGGCTACAGGTTTCTGTCGTGCCCGGGCCATCGTCGTACAGACAGCGATAACAAGGGCTGTCTGCTTGGCCCGGAAAGTAAACACTCACTTGCCCTTCAAAGCGGATGGCCGCACCCGAAACCAGCGGTTTGCGCGCCCGCCAGCACGCCGCGTTAATGCCAAACCGGGTGGGGAAGTTATCGGTGCAGTCCACCACCAAGTCGACGCGCTGAACGAGTTCATCCAACGCCGTGTCGGCCAGCCGTTGCGGCACCGCTTCAACGATTATCTCGGGGTTCAACGCCAGCAGCCGGTCGCGCGCCGAGGCCACTTTAGGACGCCCCAAATCGGCTGTCAGGTGGATTATTTGGCGCTGTAGGTTGGAGAGTTCGACCTCATCGAAATCCACCAACACCAATCTGCCTACCCCCGAGGCCGCGAGATAAAGCGCCACCGGCGAGCCCAGCCCTCCCAATCCAAACACCGCCACGGTTGATTCGATTAGGCGCTGTTGCCCCCCGATATCGATTTCCGGTAGCAGGATTTGGCGGCTATAGCGGAGCAGGCGTTGTTCGTCCATGGCGCGAGTATGGGCGATGCGCGCGGCGGACGTAAATCAGGCGTTGGCGGGTTGTTGCGCGAAGGTTACCCGCGCCAGGCCGGCTAAATCATGGCGCGTCTCGATTGCCTGGAAACCCGCGGCGGCCATTAATTGCTTTACGGCCAAGCTTTGCGTGGCCCCGTGTTCGAGCGCCACCCAGCCGCCGGGGAGGAGTCGCGCAGGGGCCTGCGCCAGTATTGCCGCGAGCGCGTCGAGCCCCTCGGGACCCGACGCGAGCGCGCGGCGGGGTTCAAAGCGCAATGCGCCGTCGGCCTGTAACGCGGGGTCTTGCGCGCTCACATACGGCGGGTTGGAGACAATCAGCGCGCAACGTGCCGGTCCCACCGGGTTTAGCCAATCGCCGGCGATGAGCTGCACCCGCGCCGGGGCGTGGCGTGCCACGTTGTGGGCGGCGATGCGGAGTGCGGCGTGCGAGTCGTCGCTGGCGAGCACGGTGCGCGCGGGCAGTTCTCGGGCCAGCGAGATGGCGATAGCGCCGGTGCCGGTGCCCAGATCGATAATTGGCCCCGGCGGCGCTTGCCGCGCCAGCTCGAGCACGATTTCGACCAGCAGTTCGGTCTCCGGGCGGGGGATCAACACGTGCTCATCCACCTTCAGCGCCAGCGACCAAAACTCGCGTTCCCCCAGCAGCTGCGCCACCGGGCGACCACTGCGAAGGGCGGCGAGCAGCGCGTCAAATTGCACGTGTGCCGCCGGCGACAGCGCACTTCTGCCTTCCCGCAACAAACCCGCTCGGTTGAGTCCTGTGGCCTGGCCGAGCAGCAGTTCGATATCCAGACGCTGGTCTAGCCCCACTGCGGCCACCGCCGCACTGAGGACCGCCCCGATCGTCTGCAGGGTGCGCTCCTCAGGCATCCGCACCCAACTGGGCCATCAGTTCGGCTTGATGCTCGCTGACGAGCGGTCCCACGAGGAGGTCTAGCTCGCCTTCTAGGATGCTTTCAAGCTGATAGACCGTGAGATTGATGCGATGGTCGGTCACTCGGCCCTGCGGGAAATTGTAGGTCCGGATGCGTTCGGAGCGGTCGCCAGAACCCACCAGCAGGCGCCGAGTCTGGGCCTGCTCGGCTGACTGTTTGTCACGTTCGCTTTGCAGTAAGCGGGACTTGAGCAGGCTGAGCGCGCGCGCGCGATTTTTATGCTGGGAACGCTCGTCCTGACACTCCACCACGACCCCGGTGGGTAGGTGGGTGAGGCGAATGGCGGAGTCGGTCTTGTTGACGTGTTGCCCACCCGCGCCGGAGGCCCGAAAAGTGTCTACTTTGAGGTCCGAGGGGTTGATGTCGTAATCCATGATGGCGTCTAGCTCGGGCAGAATGGCGACCGTACAGGCAGACGTGTGGATGCGGCCTTGAGATTCCGTTGCCGGCACGCGCTGCACCCGGTGTGCGCCCGACTCAAATTTCAGCAGGGAATACGCGCCCTGACCGATGACCCGGCCGATCACTTCCTTGTAGCCACCCAGCTCGCTGGCGTTGGCGCTCATGATCTCGACTTGCCAGCCACGCTGCTCCGCATATTTGCAGTACATGCGAAACAGTTCGGCGGCGAATAGCGCCGCTTCATCGCCCCCGGTGCCGGCCCGTACCTCGACGAAAATATTGGCCCCATCCGCCGGATCGGTGGGCAGCAGCAGGAGGTTTATCTGCTGCTCCATCTCACTGAGCTGTAATTTGGTGCTGCTCGCTTCGTCTGCGGCCAGGTCCCGCAAGTCGAGGTCGTCGTCGTTTTGCATCACCACGGCTTGCGCCAGGCGCTCCTGCGCTAGTGCATATTCCCCATAGGTTGTTACCAGCGGGTCGATCTCGGCGCGTTCCCGCGACAGACCCCGAAAGCGGTCTTGGACGTTGATGACCTCGGGAGTTGCCAGCAACGCATCGATTTCTTCGCGTCGTTGGGCCAGTTGCTCGAGCTTGCGCAGGAGGGATTCTTTCATGAGTGGTTTGTATCCTCGGGGCCATCCAGCCCTAACAGTTCGCGCGCGAAAAACACCAGGTCCTGGCGCCCCTCGATGCTGGCTGCGCGAATCTTGCTGGTCGGGTGGTGGAGCAGTCGATTGGTTAGGCTGGCGGCCAGTCCGCGCAGGATTTCTGCGGGCATTTCGCCCGCCGCCAGCCGCCGCTGGGCTTTTTCTAGCAGTTCATCGCGCACGGCTTCAGCCTGCCGGCGATAGCTGATAATGGTGGCGTTGGCATCCAGCGAGTGCAGCCAGTCCAAAAAAATTTGCGCGTGGAGATGAACAATTTCCTCGGCCTGCGCCGCTGCCGTGAGGCGCAGTTCGCGGTTTTCCGTGATCACGTTATTGAGGTCATCTACGGTGTATAGGTAAACGTCGTCGAGCGTGGCAACGCTTGGTTCTACGTCACGCGGCACGGCTAAATCCACAATGAACATGGGCTGATAACGACGCGACTTGATGGCGGTCTGAACCAGCTCGCGGGTGATAAGCGGCAGACGGCTGGCGGTTGATGTGACGATGATGTCCGCACTGGGCAGGTGTGCGGCGAGGTCGGCCAGCGCAATCGCGGTGCCCCCCATTTCCCGCGCTAATTCTTCGGAGCGTGCCAAGGTGCGGTTGGCTATCACTAAACGGCCCACGCCTTGGCGGCGCAGGTGGGCCGCGACCAGACTGATGGTATCGCCGGCGCCGATCAGCAGTGCCGTTCGGTCGGCCAGATCGCCATGAATTTGCCGGGCCAAGCGCGCAGCGGCATACGCCACGGACACCGGCGTGCGGCCAATGGCGGTTTCGGTCCGCACTTTTTTGGCGACCGTAAAGGCGTGCTGCATCAGTTTGCCGAGCGTTTTTCCGACCGCATTGCCGCTGACCGAGGTTTGATAGGCCTGCTTGAGCTGGCCCAGAATCTGCGGTTCACCCACCACCATGGAATCCAGTCCACACGCGACCCGGAAGGTATGCCGCACGGCGTGTTCGTCTTCCAAGGTGTAGAAATGCCCGCTGAGGGTGGCGGGGTCGAGCGCTTTGACTCGGATCAGCCAGTCACTCAGTGGACCGGGCGAGATGGCATCGCCGGCCAGATAGAACTCGGTACGGTTGCAAGTAGACAGGATGACCACTTCTTCCGTGCCATTGGCCGCCAGTGCGCCGGCCAGTGCCGCGGGTAATTGTTCGGCATCCAAGGCCACTCGTTCCCGCACGCCGATGGGCGCGGTTTGATGACTAATGCCGAAGACGAGAATGGGCATGCTGGTGTTTGAATTGCGCTGAATGGGCGGGGCGTCGCGACCTGCGAAATGGTGAGCGCGCGCCGGGCGTGGCGCGTGCGGATCCAAACAGAAGGTTTTCGACTGGGTTATAGTTTAACCCATGAATTCCCTTGCAGTGTTTACCCCGGCCCTGCTCGCCGTCGCGCGTCGGACGGGCTTGGGCGCCGCGCTGGCGTTATCGCTGGGTTTGGGCGGCTGTGCGGGGCAGGATTGGCTACGACACTCGGCCACTAGCGACTTTGCCCCGGAGCTTTTGGTTTCGTCAGACGACACCACGGCCATTGGCCCGCCCTCGGTGGGACTGGTCGACCCCGAAAATGATCCTTTGTATGCGCTGCTGCTGGCAGAATTTGCGGTAAAACGCGATCAGCTGCCCTTAGCGGTTAGCCAATACGTCGCCCTTGCGCAGCGCCAGCCAGAGGCCGCATTAGCCGAGCGTGCCACGCGTCTGGCGATCTACGCTGAAGAACCGGCCCAAGCGCTGACGGCCGCCCAACGCTGGGTAACGCTGGCGCCCAAAGATCTCGATGCGCGTCAGCTATTGGCCGCGATGTACATTCGGCGCGGCGATGCCCCGGCGGCCTTGGCGCAGCTGCAATACGTGCTGAGTCAGGACCGCAGCAGTGACGGCGTGCGCTTTCGGGTTATCGCGAGCCTGTTGGGGAATGAAGCCGACCGACGTACCACCCTGGAGGTGATGGAACAATTGGTGGCCTCGCGGCCCAACGACAACGAAGCGCTGGTGGCCTACGCCGTGCTCGCGCTGCGCGCAGAACAGCCCACCAAAGCGAATGCGGTGATGCAAAAGCTGGCCGAGCGTATCGACATCACGCCCAGTCTGGCGTTGGCCTATGTCGCCTCGCTGCAAAGAGAGGGCCACGCCGCGCAAGGTCTTGAGTTTTTGGAGCGGGTGCTCAAGCGCAAACCCGAGGATTTCGCCCTGCGCCTGCTGTATGCCCGGTTGTTGGCCGATGCCAAACATTACCCGCAAGCGCGCGAACAGTTCCTCAGACTCGCGCAAAAATCTCCGGATAACGCCGATGTGCTCTATGCCTTAGGCCTGCTGAGTCTGCAGGCGGGTGAGCTGGAAGCTGCAGCGAAGACCTTTCGCGAGCTGTTAAAAAATACCGAGCACGGTGACGATGCCAAATTCTATTTGGGTCAAATCGCCGAGTCTCAGGGCCACCCCGAGGCCGCTATGGCGCGTTATCGAGAAGTCGCTGTTGGGCCTAACCAGTTTGCGGCCCAGCTTCGCGTGGCGGTCTTGCTCGCGGGGCAAAGCAAGGTCGCGGACGCCCGTGCGCTGTTGGCACAGACCAAACCCGACAGTCCCGAAGAAGTCGCCCAGCGGGTGATGACCGAGGCTGAAATTTTAGCGTCTCACCACCAGATGGACGAGGCCATGACGGTCTACAACAACGCGCTGAACGGCGTTTACGACACGGTGCTGTTGTACAACCGGGCCATGCTGGCCGAGCGCATGGACCGTCTGGAGATTCTGGAACGCGATTTGAACACCATCATTGCCCACGATCCCCTGAACGCACAGGCCCTGAATGCGCTGGGTTTTACCTTGGCAGACCGCACCACGCGCTACGTGGAGGCCGAGGGGTTTATCCGGCGGGCGTTGGCGCAGTCCCCTAAAGATTTCTACATTTTGGACAGCATGGGCTGGGTTTTGCATCAGCAGGGCCGGTCGGCGGAGGCGCTGACTTATCTGGAACAGGCGCACCAATTGCGCGACGACCCCGAAGTTGTGGCCCACCTGAGCGCAGCCTTAATCGCGCTTGGGCGCCGCGATGAAGCCAAGGCGCTGCTGAATGCCGCACTCAAACGCCACCCCAATGAGCCCAAAGTGCTAGAGGCGGCCAAGCGTCTCCAGCCGTGATGCGTACGCTACTGCTGGTTTTTGCCGCTTGCTTGCTGGCCGCCTGCGCCACGGCGCCGCCGCAACCCGCGCCGAGCGCCGAGGTGCTCGCGGCGACCTGGGCTGGGCAACGCGCGGCGCTGCTGCGCATCGACGGTTTTACGCTGAAAGGCCGCGCCGCTATTCACCGCGGTAGCGGGGGGGGCAGCGTGGGTGTGCGTTGGGTGCAGGCGGGTAGTGCTGTCGATCTCTGGCTGATGGCCCCGCTGGGGCAGGGCACTTTCCATTTATCGAGTACAGCGCTCGGCGTGGCGCTCAGCACACCCGACGGTCAGCGACACACGGCACCGGATCTAGAAACGCTGATGCAGACCCACTTGAAGTGGTCGTTGCCGATTGATGGCGCGCGCTTTTGGGTGCGTGGCGTGCCCGATCCCCGTGTGCCGGTGGCGAATCTGCAGCTAGACGCGGGTGGCCGCCTGGCGGCGCTCGATCAAGCTGGCTGGCAACTGCGGGTGCAGGAGTACCAACCCGTGCAGGGCTTATCCTTGCCCAAGCGGCTGACGTTAACCGCGGGCGAGGTCAATATTCGACTGGTCATAGACCACTGGGACCTCACGCTGAAATGAACACCATCGCTTGGCCTGCGCCGGCCAAAATCAATCTTTTTCTCCACGTGGTAGGCCGCCGGGCCGACGGCTATCACTTGCTCCAAACCCATTTCCAGTTTCTCGATTACGGCGATGACCTGTTTTTCAACGTCCGGCCCGACGGCGTGATTACGCGCCTCAGCGACTTGCCGGGGGTGCCGCCGGCCCAAGACTTGGTGGTGCGTGCCGCGCAAGCCTTGCAGCGTGCCGCGGCCACCCGGCTCGGCGTGGATATTCGGGTCGTGAAACGTTTGCCGATGGGCGGGGGCTTGGGTGGCGGGAGTTCCAACGCGGCGACGGTGTTACGTGCACTGGATCACTTATGGGGTTGCGCCCTTGGGGAGCAGCGTTTGGCCGATATTGGCCTCACGCTGGGGGCCGATGTCCCCGTGTTTGTCCGTGGCCAGGCCGCTTGGGCCGAAGGTGTGGGCGAGCAATTACAGGCCTTAGATGCCCCAGAAGGCTGGACTCTGGTCATTCATCCGGGGTGCGAAGTGCCCACTGCGATGATCTTTGGTGATTCTGAATTGACACGGGATACTCCCCCACTCACACTTTCGACCCTTCCGCAGGCTGACACCCGCAACGACCTCGAGTCTGTGACGCGCCGTTTGTTTCCTGCGGTGGGTGAAGCGCTCGACTGGTTAGGCCAATTTGCGCCAGCTAGAATGAGCGGTTCGGGAGCTTGTATTTTCGCCGCGTTCGGTTCGGAAACGGCCGCGCGAGCAACGGGGCAGCAGGTGCCGGCGCAGTGGACATGGTTTGTCGCGCGTCGGAGTAATCGCTCCGCGTTGTTGGATCGGTTGGCGCTTAGCGAGGCGCCGCACTAGAGACCCAAAGAATATTGGGGAGTCGCCAAGTGGTAAGGCACCGGGTTTTGATCCCGGCATTCCCAGGTTCGAATCCTGGCTCCCCAGCCAATTTGATGTAAGGCATTCGTGGATATGATTCCCAGTCGCTCGGCCATGATGCTCTTCGCGGGTAATTCCAATCCCGCGCTCGCCCGTTCGGTGGCGGGACATTTACAAATACCCTTGGGCAAGGCCACCGTCAGCCGCTTCAGCGACGGTGAAGTCATGGTCGAAATTGCCGAAAACGTGCGTGCACGCGATGTTTTTGTCATTCAGTCCATCTGCAAACCCACCAATGACAACCTCATGGAACTCATGGTGCTCATCGACGCACTGCGGCGTGCGTCCACGGCCAGCATTACCGCCGTTGTTCCCTACTTGGGTTATTCCCGACAAGACCGCCGTACGCGTTCGGCACGGGTGCCCATCACCGCCAAGGTGGTGGCCAATATGATCGCAAGCGTGGGCACGGATCGCGTCTTAACCGTGGATTTGCACGCGGATCAAATTCAAGGCTTCTACGATATCCCCATGGATAATGTTTACGCCTCACCGGTGCTGCTCGGCGACATCTGGAAGCACGAGTATAAAAATTTGATGGTGATTTCCCCCGATGTGGGGGGCGTGGTGCGCGCGCGTGCCGTTGCTCGCCGCTTGGACGACGCCGATCTGGCCATCATCGACAAGCGCCGCCCACGGGCTAACGAAGCGGAAATCATGAACATCATCGGCGATGTCTCGGGGCGCAGCTGCGTCATTGTCGACGACATGGTGGATACCGCCGGCACGCTGTGCCAAGCCGCTAAGGCGCTCAAAGCGCGCGGCGCCCTTGCGGTTGCCGCCTATTGCACCCACGCGGTGCTGTCCGGTAAAGCGCTAGTCAATATCAACAACTCTGAGCTCGATGAGCTTGTAGTCACAGACACTATTCCGCTTTCCGAAGAAGCGGCAGCCTGCCCCCGCATCCGAGTGCTCTCGGTAGCGGCCATGCTGGGTGAGAGTATCAATCGGATGAATTCGGGGCAGTCACTGAGCTCGATGTTTATCGATTGACCCAAACGGCCCACACCGCCTGGTCGCGGGAGGTGTGAGGTCGCTTAGACAGTTATTTCAGGAGAATCAACATGCAAGTTAGTTTTGAGGTTACCGCTGAACTGCGGACCCTGCAGGGGAAGAGTGCGAGCCGCCGCCTGCGTCGTGATGGCAAATTGCCGGCGATTCTGTACGGCGCGGGTCAGGCACCGGTCTGCCTGCAACTGCACCATAACAAAATGGTGCTGCAGTCCGAACATGAGGCGTTTTATTCGCACATCCTGACCCTCAAGATGCCCGACGGCACCGATGAAAAAGTCATTTTGAAAGCGATGCAGCGTCACCCGGTGCGGCCGATCATCCTGCACATGGATTTTTTGCGGATTAATGAAAACGAGGAACTCACCATGCGGGTTCCGCTGCATTTCCTCAATCAAGACATCTGCCCAGCCGTCAAATCAGGTGGTGGCACGGTCATTCACTATGCTGGCGAAGTCATACTGTCGTGTCTGCCAAAAGATCTGCCGGAATACATCTCGGTCGATCTGCTGACCTTGGGTTTGGGTCAGACGTTGCATTTTTCGGACTTGGTCTTGCCGGCCGGCGTGCGCATCGCCCCGCTCGCCGCGGGTGGCGACGCCTCCTTACCGGTGATCATGATTCAGGCCCCGCGCGTGGTAGAAGAAGCGCCAACGGCTGCTGCCGCCAAAGGCGCCAAAGGCAAACCTGCCGCCAAGGCCGCGCCCAAACCAGCCGCCAAGCCGGCGCCCAAGAAGTAAGGCCCATTTGTCGTCTCGGTCGGGCAGCATCGCCCGGCCGAGCCGACTTGGCTGCCTGAATGACCAACGGCATCGATCTCATCGTAGGGCTTGGAAATCCCGGAGCCCAATACGAACGCACCCGCCACAACGTGGGTGCCTGGCTGCTGGATAAGCTGGCACAACAAGGTGCCAGCCTCCGCGTGGAAAGTAAGTTTCAGGCGGTACTCGGTACGCTGAGGTTGGCTGGGCGCGCGGTCGTGCTGCTCAAACCCACCACTTTCATGAATCATAGCGGGCAAGCCGTGGGCGCCTATGCACGCTATTACAAAATAGAACCCGCCGCGATTTTAGTCCTCCACGATGAACTCGACCTGCCCCCTGGGACCGTGCGGCTCAAGGTGGGTGGCGGCCACGGTGGGCACAACGGTTTGCGCGACATTGCCGCGCAAATTGGCACAGAATTTTTGCGTTTGCGCATCGGCATTGGCCACCCGGGCAGCGCCGACCAAGTCGTCAATTACGTATTAGGCAGCCCGTCCCTCGAGGACCGACTCGCCATTGATCAGGCCATCGAGCGCGGCCTCGAAGGGATGTCAGAGATCGTGGCTGGGCAGGCGGATAAAATCATGAATCAACTCAATCGGCGTGCTGACGCAACAGGGAAAAAATAGACATGGGTTTCAAGTGCGGTATCGTCGGTCTACCCAATGTGGGCAAATCTTCTTTGTTCAACGCCCTGACGCAGTCAGCGATCGCGGCCGAAAATTACCCTTTTTGCACCATCGATCCCAATGTCGGCATCGTCCCGATGCCCGATCCGCGGCTCACTGCGCTGGCCAGCCTCATCAAGCCCAAACAAACGGTGCCGACCTCCATGGAGTTTGTGGACATTGCCGGCTTGGTGGCGGGTGCCTCCAAAGGCGAGGGCTTGGGCAATCAATTTCTGGCCCATATCCGGGAAACGCACGCCATCGCCCACGTGGTGCGGTGCTTTGAGAACGACAACATCATTCACGTTGCCGGCAAGGTCGACCCCCTCGCCGACATCGAAGTCATCGAGACGGAACTGGCGCTCGCCGATTTAGACACCGCCACCCGCGCTCTGGACCGTGCGGCCAAACAGGCCAAGTCGGGCGATAAAGAACTCAAGGCGCGGGTTGCGGCCCTGGAGGAAGTGACGGTGGGGTTAGACCGTGTGATTCCGATTCGGGCACAAGGGCTGAGCGCCGCCGCGTTGGAAGCCATCAAGCCGCTGGCGCTGCTCACCGCCAAACCGGTGCTATTTGTGGCCAACGTGGACGAAGCCAATACGGCAGGCAATGCCTTCGCCGTGCAGGTTGCTGAATTGGCGGCCAAACAAGGCGCCGAATGCGTGGTGATTTGTGCGGCGCTAGAGGCCGAGCTCGCCGCGTTAGGCGACGAAGAACGCGCGCAATTCCTCGCGGAAATGGGCCTCGAAGAACCCGGTCTCAATCGGGTGATCCGGGCGGGTTACAAACTGCTGGGCTTGCAAACCTACTTCACTGCCGGCCCTAAAGAATGCCGCGCGTGGACCATCCCCACCGGCGCCACCGCCCCGCAGGCGGCGGCAGTCATCCATACCGATTTCGAGCGCGGCTTCATCCGCGCCGAAGTCATCGCCTACGTTGACTATATCGCCGGCAAAGGGGAGGCCGGCGCGCAGGCCGCGGGCAAACTGCGCCTGGAAGGTAAGGACTACATCGTTCGTGATGGCGACGTGATGCATTTCCGGTTCAACGTGTAACGAAATTCCGGACTTCACAGGCATAGGTTGGCCGCTATTGGCGTCATAACCGCCAGTCAATAAAGCCCTTATTGTTCCATCTTGTCCCGCACCGGATTATTACAATCCGGCTCGCAAGCGGGGAGGCGGCGGCGCGCGCCGCACGGCTGGCAGCCTTGTGCCCTTCGTTGGAGCATGGACCAAGCGGAACGATAGCGCCCGAGAAACTCCGCGCCGTGGCCTGCATTGTGAGCCGGCACTTGAAGGTAGCGCGGCGCCTGCTCGCCGATTTGCACACCCCGCTGGGCATCTGTCGTGAGCCCGGTCGGTCAGGGTTCGCCGGCGCTCTTGCCGCGCATTTCCGCCAGGCAGGGGTGTCGCCGCGCCTGATAGTGTTTGCCGTTTGATACCACTATTTGCTACCGTCTGGCGATGAAGCGGAAGCACCAGCGCACGCTGGAACTGATCTATGGCCGGCCCGTCTCGGCAAATCTCCGTTGGGCCGACATTGAGGTCTTGCGCATTGAGTTGGGCGGGCAAATTTCAGAGCGCGAAGGTTCACGGGTGTTGGTGCGTTTGTTCAACGAATGGCGAGTATTTCGCCGGCCGCATCCCGAACCGACGACGGATACAGGGGCGGTCGAGGCAATTCGCAAATGGCTGGAAGACAACGGAGTGAAACCATGAATACCCTCTCGATCAACGGCTACCAGGCGGTCATCGCGTTCGACCCTGACATCCAGATGTTCCGAGGGGAATTCGTGGGGCTCAACGGCGGTGCCGATTTCTATGCCAAGGATGTCGATGGCTTGCGTCGCGAGGGGGAGCTTTCTCTCAAGGTATTCCTTGATGCCTGCGCCGAGGATGGTGTGGAGCCGCGCAAGCGCTTTTCCGGGAAATTCTCGCTACGGGTTGACCCGGCTACGCACGAAGCTGCCGCTATTGCAGCCGCGGCCCACGGCCAGAGTCTCAATCAGTGGGCGACCGAAGCGATTCGCCAAGCGGCATTGGCAGGTTGATGCCTAGGCACGAGAACTAAACCGGGGACGAAATGGGCATGAGCAATCAATATGCCCGTAACGATAAGGTTCGTCGTCATCAATTTCCGCTTTAACGGGTAACCGGCAAATCCCACCCATTGGATTGGCCCCCGAGCACGTTGTAAAACAAATTCCCCATCTCGCTGCCCGTCTGGTTGAAGCCGCCATTACCATTGCCCTGTCCTCCCGATGGAGGGCCTTTTGGTAGACGCCAGTTCAACACGCCCTCAATGCTCAGCTGTGCACACTCCATTGCCACGGGCTAGGTCATAAAACCATCAGGGTAACTGGGAGTTATCGCAGAATAACCCGACGTCCACGCGTAATTAGCGTCCTGCAGCCACGTCAAGTTTGCTTCGCTTCGGCACCGCTCGCCGCCAATAAACTCATCACGATCAGCGCCGTCGCCGCTATGGCCTTCATCCTGCCTGTGGTCATGATTGAAATGTCCTTTTCGTTACAGAACCGCAAGATGATCATCTACTCTCCCCCCATCACCCAATCAAGACATCCCGCAAGGGACAACGAAAACTTGCGAACGGGTTCGCATTAACGAACGGCTAATGCCCGCCGTGACGGCACCACGGCGGTGGTGTTCGACCCGCTCGATTTGCTGGCCGGCCTAGCCGCGCTGGTAGCGACGCCGAGAGTCAACCTGACGCGCTACCACGGCGTCTTGCGCTGGATCATCGGCTGAGTGAACAAGTGCCCCCGGCGCGGCGTTGCTAGACGGGGTAAATGATTGAATTAGGCACCAGTACCGAATCAAACACACAACGTCGCACGGTGAAGCGCCATTGGCCATCAGTGCCAAGTAACAGCTGATCAAGATATCGACCAACGATCAGGATGCGGGGCAATTCGTCGGGCAGTACTTCCACTACCAGGAAGTTGGCCGAGGCGTCTAGCGTATTGCCACGTCGCTCGCGTATCCGCAGATTGGTGACCTGATGGCGCAGGTAGCGCTGTTCGAACATCATCGTCTCGCGTACGGCGGTGACCCGATCGCGCGCCATGTCGCGGCTCTCGCAACGCATGATCGCCATCGGTAAGCCAAGGTCGTAGTTGTCGCGTGGCTGGATCAAATACAGGCACTCTTCGGTAAAGAACGCTGGCCAGTCTTCGAGCGGTCCGTCGTCCAGCGCTTCTGCATAACGGGCGTAGAGATCTTCGAGATCCCGGTGCAATTGGAGATCACTGGTCACCTCAAATCTCCATTACTGCACGGTAGTGTTTGTAGAAGGCACGAATTGCGGCCTCCGTCACCATATGCTCTTCGTCATGGGTCTCGCGCCCCCCCATTTCGATCAGCGCTGACTCGTCGGGATAGTGCATCAGGCCATCCTGCGCCATCTTGATGACTTCGCTGTCATCTCCCGAGACCAAGCCCGACGCGCTCATCAGGTTGGCCTGACGAAGACGTCGCGTGGTCATTGCTTCGTCGTCATCCGCGTAACCGAAGAACGTCCAGTCCAGTTCGAAGCTGCCCGGTCCCCGCGGCTGGATGCGGCGCATCGCAAGCGTGTTGGACTGCTGTTGCACGATGAGATTCGGCCAGATGGTTTGCATCACCACGGTTGCGTTGTCTTTGAATTCCTTTACGGGGTCGAGCAACCGCGGATCTTGCAGCTTGAAGTCCGTACGCAGGTTGGTGATGTCTTTGGTGGCTTGTGTCGCAACCTGCGCCCCGCGGCGAGAGATGAGCAGCCCGTGGCGGCCGGTCTCGTCCATTTTTACCTGCGATTCCTGGTCGGCGCGGAACAAGCCAAAAGTCACCAGAAACACGTGCAGCAGTGAGGCGTGATAGGGATCCTTAATGTTCTCGAACATTAATTTCCAGTTGCCCCGGATGAGTTGCCGCGAGTAACCAAGCACTTTCAGTGCGCGCCCATCGAATACGCGCTCGAAATAATAACGGTTGCTTGCGCCCAGATAATCGAGGAAGTCTTCCATCTCGTGCGCGAAGGAGACGAAAATCACGCCGTTGTGCACCGTCACGCGTAAGGGCTGGAGGCTATGTTGGGAAAGGTCGAAGTCTTCCGGCATCCCGCCATTGCCCTGCACCCCGGCGCGGAAGGGCACGCCCTTCAGATCGCCATTCAGATCGTAAGTCCATTGGTGGTAGGGGCAGGTGAAGCGCTTGGTTTGTCCAAGGCGTGCATTACAGAACTTCACCCCACGGTGCGCGCAGCGGTTCGCAAAGGCCCGCAAGGCCCCCTCGCGGTTACGGCAAACAATCACCGACCGGTCACCGATGGTGGCGGTCTTAAACGAGCCCACGGTGGGCAGCTCCGCCGTGAGGCCGGCAAAAGCCCAGCTTTGGCCGCAAAAAATGCGCGCCATTTCGCGTTGGTACACGGCTGCGTTGGTGTATAGCCAATAGGGCACACGACTCACATCGCCTGCCTGCCATACTGGCAACGCTGCGGCGGACATTCCAGACATGGTCAAATCTCCAGTATGAATTCGGTGCTGATTATTGAGGGATGGCCGGGTCACGCCCGGCCTCGAGACGAAGCAGGATCACGAACACCGCGGCGATAGCGGGTGCGATCGCGATTACCAGCAAAATGTCTGGCACCGGCCACTGACGTGCCAGCAGCGCGCCAGCCAGCAGCGGTGAGAGTGTCTGGCCGATCCGGCCAAGCCCCATCGCCCACCCAGTGCCGGTGCCGCGAATTGGATCCGGATAGACCAGCGAAGCGAGGGCCACCGCACCGGCCATCCCGAAGGCGATAAAGAGTCCCACAAGGCCGGTAAACAACGAGGCCAAGGGGATTGATCCGGCGTAACGACCCAGTCCAATCGTGGCCAGCGCACCCAGCAGAAAGGCCGGCACGAGAGTTTTCATTATCCCCAGACGCTGCATCAACGTGCCGGCCATCGCCATGCCAATGGCCGCCCCGAAACCGTTCCAGGCCACCACCTGCGCGGTGGCGGCGGGGGGAATGCCGTAAATGCCGAGCAGCGCCGGGGTCCACAACACGACGACCGTCAAGGTACCGAACCCCATGAAGAACGGCACCCAGAGCAGCAGCGTGCCCAGCGCGCGGCCTTCGGTGAACAGATGTCGAACGGGTAGACCGGCACGCTCAACTTCGCGGGTATAGAAGTGCGTACCGGTGGCCAGCGGCTCACCAAACATGCGCTCCACGAGAGCGGCAAGGCGGGCCTGTCCCGCCGGGGTCGGGTATTCCTGACGCAGTGAATTCGGCAGCTTCATTATCAGCAAGACCGCGACCAGCATCGGTAGCACGCCACCGATGTAGAAAATGGCCTGCCAGCCGAACTGCCCAATGATCGCGCCATTCAGAAAGCCGCCAATGAAACCACCCACGGGGAACGCCGCCCACACGATGCTGACAACGGCAGCTCGTAATCGGCCGGGGGAAAATTCTGAGGAGATGGCCACAAAGCACGGTAGTGCGCCGCCGAGTCCCAACCCGGCCGCAAAGCGGCAGGCCAGTAGGGTGTTGAAGTCGGCGCAGAAGGCGGTGAGAAAAGTAAAGGCGCCAAACGTGGCAGTGGCGAGCGCCAGAAAAAGCCGCCGCCCGAAATGATCGGCGAGCGGGCCAAAGGTCAGCGCCCCGATTGCAGCCCCTAGCAGGCCGGCAGAAAAGATCGGCGCGAGCTGCGCACGTTCCATCCCGAAGAGCTTGGCAATCAGCGGCGCCGCCACCCCAATGGACTGGGTATCCAGCCCATCCAGCAGTGCTACCAGACTGCACAAGCCGATGATGAGGTATTGCTGCTTCGATAGCGGCTTGCTGTCGATCAGGGCCGGCAGATCGATCGTTTGCGTATTGGTCATGACTTTCCCCTTGCGGGTGTCCGTTGCGTTCGCTGTCAGGCGAGCTGCACGTGCACGTTTTTTACCTGGGTATAGGCCAGCAGTTCCGCCAAGCCTTCTTCGCGACCCATGCCGGATTTTTTGTAGCCTCCGAAGTCGGCGCCCAGAAAGTGCGCGCTGGTGTGATTAATCCACACATAGCCCGCTTCAATCCGCGCCGCCGCGCGATGCGCACGGGCGAGATCGCGTGTCCAGATCGACGCCGTGAGCCCATAGTCGAGGCTGTTGATATCGTCCAGCAGGGCTTCTTCGTCAGCCCAAGGGATCACGGCGAGTACCGGGCCAAACGCTTCTTCCCGGAAGATCCGCATGGCCGGCGTGACGTCGGCAAAGACCGTGGGCTCGATGAACCAGCCGCTGGCGAGGGCTGGATCTGACGGTCGCCCCCCACCGCTGATGAGTCGGGCGCCTTCGGCATGGGCCGAATCGATGAAACTCATCACCTTGTTGAATTGCGCTTCGGAAATCAGACAGCCCATGGTCGTGGCCATGTCCGTGGGATCTCCGCAACGGTGCAAGGTTGGGATGAGATCAACAATGCCCTGGAGGACTTGCGCATAGACCGAGCGGTGTACGAAGCAGCGGGTGGTCGAACCACAGGATTGGCCGGCCCACCAGAAGTTCATGCCGGCGACCGCGCCGGCAATCGCTTTGGACAAGTCCGCATCGGGGTAAATCACCAGTGGATTCTTCCCGCCCAGTTCCAGGGTGACGGGCATGATTTTCTCGGCCGCCCCTTTGAGGATGGCGACACCGGTTTGTATGGAGCCGATCAACGCCACCTTGCGGACCAACGGATGGGCGACCAGCGCCTCGCCACATTCACGATCGCCGGACAGGAAATTAACCACTCCGGGCGGTAGCGTTTCGTGCACCAGCTCTGCCAGACGATATGCCGACAGCGGTGCTTGCACTGGTGGTTTCATGATGACCGTGTTGCCGGCGGCAATCGCCGGTGCGAGCTTGCCCGCTAGGAACATCAGGGGATGGTTATAGGCGACTAGCCGCGCCACTACGCCCAGCGGTTCGCGCACCGAATAATTCAACGCACCGGGTCCCATCGGCAGGGTATCGCCCTTCATCTCGTGCACCAGACCGGCGAAGTAGTCGATTTGCGCCGCGGCAATGACGGCATCCTTGGTCATCTCACGCACCGGGTTGCCACAGTCGATGGCGTCGATCAACGCAAATTCTTCGGCATTTTCGCGCACCTTGGCGGCCAGTGCGCGCAATGCGATGGCACGTTCCATCGGTTTGACGTCGCGCCAGGTCTTGAACGCCGCGTGCGCAGCACGTACTGCAGCGTCGACGTCTGCCGCATTCGCGTTCGCAACCGCACCGAGGTTGTCCTGATTGGCAGGGTTAAGCGTCTGCGTATATCCCCCCTGCGGCACATGCCAGTCGCCGCCGTAGTAGAGATCGCGCCGCTGCGGCAGCACCCTATAGCGGTCATTTATTGCCGTGCTCACAGGAACGTCAGCCCGCCGTCGACTGTAATCGACTGGCCGCTTACAAACGCGCTGGCGTCGGAGGCCAGAAACAGCACCGTGCCCACTAGATCAGTGGGCGTTTCTTCGCGCTGCACGCAGCGCATTGCGAGCATTGCGGTTTTCTGCTGCGGGGTGACGGTGGCCCGTTCAATTTCGGTGTCGGTCGCGCCCGGCAGCACGGCGTTGACGGTGATGCCATGTGGACCCAGTTCGCGCGCCATGCTGCGGGTCATGCCGATCACGGCCGCCTTGGAGGTCGTGTAGTGCAGATAATTGGGCCGGCCCATGGTGACGGCGGCGGACGAGATGTTGATCACCCGCCCCCACTGGCGGGCCTGCATGTTCGGCACCACGGCGCGGGTCATGAGGAAGGTGCCAGTAATGTTCACCCGCATCACGCGGTCCCATTCATCCAGCGGAATTTCCGTAAATGGCCGCATGGTGATGGTGGAAAAGATGGCTGCGTTATTGACCAATATATCGAGTCGGCCATGTCGGGCAACCACCGTATGCACCAGGGCGTTGACGGAGTCGACGTCACTGACATCCGTCGCAATGGCTTCAGCCTGTCCACCCTGGGCGAGGATTTCAGCGGCCACGTGCTCGCCGGCAGCGGCGTTGAGTTCGGCGATCACCGGCAGCGCACCGGCGGCGGCGAAGGCGTGGGCATAAGCGCGGCCGATGCCTTGGCCTGCGCCAGTGATGACAACAACGCGTCCTTTCAGATCGAACATGGATGACATGAAGAGCCCCTCCTCAGGTGCTGGGTTGACGGCCGCGCGCAGGCGTGGCGCGGGTAGTGGTGCTGGTCTTGCGGATGGCGGCTTTGCGCACGCTGGCGGCCTTCGCGATTGGTCCGCAGGCCGCGCAAGGTTTCGATTTGGCGGGGCGTCAGCCCGTCGAGCGCAGTCGCATTTACTTCAACGCTGTACGGCAGGCGGCGCGCTTTTAAGGCGTTGCCGCTGGGGGTGCGATGGATGTGGATCTGCCGCCGGGCGTGGCGCGAACGTCGGCGGGCAATCAAGCCGCCACGTTCCACGTTTGATAACTGCTGTGCGGTAGTGGGTTCGATGGCGCCCACCCGCCGGCTCAATTTCCGCTGGCTGATGCCGTCTTCTTCCCACGATGCACCCAAGCAGCACCAACTGCCAAAGGGGATGTCGTAGCTCGTCAGGTAGTTCTGCAAGTCTTGGGCGCAGTCCAGTTGGGTGAGGCGCACTGCGGCCGCCACGCTTGCTGCGAACGGCAAATGAAGTTCGTTCGGGGCGCGTGCCATGACGCGAGATATTATGGTAGTTTCCTCGCGAAACAAAGCATTTAGACATCGGTATCCCCTCATGAGCGAGCTTATCCCGCGCCTGCCGTTTGAACAGTTGCCACCAGCGATCGCCGCGGCGCTGGAGTCTAAATACCGCCGCCTTGGTTATCTGGGCGAGTTCTTTGCTGCCACTGCTCATCAGCCGGCGGCACTGAAAGCGTTCATCGATTTTACCGATCTCGCCAAAGGCGAACTCGACCTGCGATGGGTGGAACTCATCGCGCTGACGGTGGCTACGATGAAGTCCGTGGCTTACGAGAAAAACCAGCACGAACGCCTCGCGCTGAAGCTGGGCTACGGCCGCGAATGGGTCGCTGCGGTAGAGCGTCTGGCACCAGAATGCGAGCCATTGCTTGACGCCGTGGAACGCACCATCCAGCGCTTCGTCATAGCCGCAGTCGATCGGGACGGGCTGGGCACTGGCCCTCTGCTCGACACCGTGGTGGTGGCGCTGGGCGCGGAACGTGCGGTGGCCGTGCTGTTCGTCATGGGGCGCTACACCACGCATGCGATTGTTGTGAACAGTCTCGACATTCAGGCGCCGGTCCCGTCCATTTTCGAAGACGGTTTCAACGGTTGACAGAAGGAAAGTACAAATCATGGACCACGGGCCCGTAAACCTCCTTGATCAATCTGGCCAGCCGCTGTCTGGCCACGATCCGGAAAGCTGGCAACCCGGCGCCGAGTGGTGGCCAGTCACCATCACACGCGAAATGTTCGAGGCCGAAATTGAGCGTCTGGCCTCGTTACCACGGCCTGCCAATGGGCGTCGGCAGGTGCAGTTCGTACACCCGAGTGCCAATCCCGCAACCCCAGGCCTCAATCCCGGCGTGCGGGTAACGCTCGATGTACTCTTGCCCGGCGAAGAAACTGCCCCGGTACGCCATAACTCGACGCAGGTAAATTTCTGCATTCGCGGCAGTGGTCGCACGGTGGTGGGCGGACGGCAGATTGCTTTCCGACAGTACGACGTCTGGAACCATCCCTCATACCTGCCTTATCGCCACATCAACGATGGCACCACCCTCCAAGCGCGCCTGACCTACTCCAACGCGCCGCTGCTGGAAATGCTGCGAGTCCACTTGGTGGACGAAAATCCCCCGCTACAGGCCGATATCTCTGTCGTCGGGGAAGATCAGGGGCTCGCCGCACACGATGCCAGTCCGTTCGGGATTTTCCCGATCGATGACTATGGCGCGCAGTTGATGCCCTACGAGATTCTTATCAACCCCCCTGCAGTTGAGTCCAGAGCCCATCACTGGCCGTGGACGGTGGTGCAGGAAAATCTCGACCAACTCGTGGCCCTCGGCAAGGATTACGTCGGGCGGCGGTTGTATCTGATGTACAACCCGATGACTGCGCGCTCCAACGGTACTACGCCGAATTTCTTCGCCACGATGACTATCCGGCCGCCAGGGATCATCGATCGGCCGCATCGCCACGTGTCGTCGGCCATCAACTATTACTTTGCCGGCAGCGGCTATAGCGTGGTGGAAGGCCAGCGTTACGAATGGCGCGCCGGGGACCTGATGGTCTCTGCACCAGGTTGGGCGGTCCATAACCATGCCTCCTACGCTGAGCCGGTCTACGAACTCACGGTTCAGGACCAGCCGTTGCACATCATGATGGAGTCACTAATGTGGCAGGAAAGCCTGAAGGCGGAGGCAGTGATCCTCGGCTCTAACACGGGTTTTACCACCAACAGAAAGGCAGGGCAGCGTTGATGATGACGCTTGCACCGCAAGCCCTTAAAGGCTCTTACACCCCCATCGTGACGCCGTTTCGCAATGGTGAAGTCGATTTCGCCACGTACGAGACGCTGGTCGACCGCCATGTGCGGGAAGGTGGCCATGGTGTGTTGGTCAACGGCACGTCGAGCGAACCTTCCACGCTGACCGTGGATGAACGTAATGAACTAGTGGACGCGGCCGTGCGGGTGGTGGCGGGGCGTTGTCCGGTGGTCGCGGCCACCGGCTCGCAGTCGTTTGCAGAAACTGCCCGCCTCACTGACCACGCCGCGCGCGTAGGCGTGGCCGGCCTGTTGGTGGTGACGCCCTATTACATTCGTCCCCCGCAGCGCGGGCTGGTCGAGTATTACGTGGAGATTGGTAAACGCAGTGATCTGCCGTTAATGGTCTATCACATCCCGGGGCGCGCTGCGGTGTCGATGACGCTGGATTCCTTCAAGGCAATGGCGGAGCGCATGACCACCTTCGTGGGAATGAAACATGCCGTGAATGATCTCGGTTTCGTCACGGAATGCTTGGCTGAATTCGGCCCTGAGTTCCGCATTTTTGTGGGCCTAGAAGAGCTTTCCTATCCGATGCTGATGGTGGGGGCCTGCGGCATGATGAACGCCGTCGGCAATCTCGCTCCCCGGCAGGTGGCCGATCTCTACAACGCGGTGGCGGGTGGCGATGTGACTCGCGCTCGCCAGCTGCATTTCGATCTGTTCGAGCTCAACCGGGCAGTGTTCTACGATACTAATCCCACGCCAATCAAATATATGATGAAGCGCATGGGACTGCTCGAGCGTAACGAGCACCGCCTGCCCATGATGCCGGCGACCTCGGAGGTTGAGCGCCGTTGCGATAAAGTACTGATGGATGCAGGTTTGCTGTAACCCCAGCGCTGGCGTAGCGCGCGTTACCGGGGACGGGCCATCTCGAAGATTTCGCCCAGCGTGCCGTAGTTCATATAGCCCAGCCGAGCGAGCGGCATGAGTAATCGTTCGTCGATCCGGCCATTGATGATGACGTCATCGACGAGATGGATGCCGATGACTTCGCCCACCACGACGTGGCTTGCCCGGCCGTCGGATCCCACCGGCAGATGAACGCATTGGAAGACCCTGCATTCCAGTGCCGCCTTCGCGCTGGCGACGCGCGGTGGCCGCACCAGTTGGCTGGGTAGGGCGACAACGCCGCACGCGGCGAATTCATCCACCCCCCGCGGCAACGGCTCGGAGGTGGCGTTCATGGCGACGCCATCTGCTTCGCAGACCAAGCTCACCACGAATTCCGGGACTTCGGACACATTGCGCCAGGTGTCTTTCTCAGCATGTGCCGCGGCTGCATTGGGTGCGAACATCACAAACGGTGGATCGGCCGAGACGGCGTTGAAATACGAATACGGCGCGAGGTTGGCAACGCCGTTGGTGTCGACGGTGCTGATCCATGCGATCGGCCGCGGCATCACCAGCGCGTTCATGGGATTGTGTTTGAGCGGCGCGGGCCGCATGCCGTCACGGGTCGCAAAAAACATAAAAAATTCCTGCTGTGGTTGGCCACAGTTTACTGTGGCTGAGAGCAGTAAACTGTCTACCCGCCGACTGCCCCAAAAAACGCCCCGCCAACCCAAGTCTGACGTTGCCCGCGGAAAACGTATCCCTTGCTAAGTGCTTTAATACAAGCAACGAGAACGGATATGACAAAGAAGACACCGCGGGCGCGCTATCCGCTCGAGTTCAAGAAAGCAGCAGTGCGGCTAGTCGGCGGATGCCAGCGCATCGCGGCGGTGGCGCGTTCGCGTGGACCAGACGCTGTTCAACTGGGTCAAGGCTCATCGAGAGGGCAAGCTCTGCGGGGTGGACAGCAAGGCCGTGAGCGCCGCGCAAATGGAGATCAGCCGGCTGCGGGCCGAACTGGCGCGCGTGAAGATGGCGCGCGACATTCTGGGAAAAGCGACGGCGTACTTCGCAAAGGCAGCGAAGTGAAGTACGCCTTCATCCAACGCCGCCGGGTTCGCACCTTTCCGAGTTTCACGCTGACATAGTAAAGCTGCGTTAAGGCCACATCCTCAGTGCGCTTTCAGGAAAGCTAGCGATCAGAGTGGGGAGCCCGGGTGATAGAAGCCACTCGATACGAACTAGCCGCTCCAAATAATGTTCGATCTGGCTGAGCGCCACTACCAGGCTCTCGACGCGTCATCGCGAACATCGGTGCAGAAACGCAGCATAGTCCGCTGCATTGGCCTCGCCGCCAGCCAACGCCAGCACAGCCTGAGCCGCTTCCTCTTCGGCCGTAGTAAATTCCTGCCCATTCAATTCGAGAAACAGAACACCCACGATAACGCCGGTGCGCTGATTGCCATCAATGAAGGGATGATCACTGACGAGGCCGACGGTATAGGCCGCTGCTAGCTCAACGAGGGTTGAGGTTTCGGCATAGGCCAGTAGCTGCCTCCGCCGCGCCTATGCAGTTTCGAGTAATGCCAAGTCCCGCAGGCCCTCTGCTCCCCCGTGAATAGACAGCAGGCGCTCATGTAGTGCGAGGGCATCCTGCGCGTCTATCCATTGATGAAATGGGAAATGGGGGACCTGACCCCAGATATTGTGGGTGCTGGCAATGCCAGCTTCGTGGCAGCGAACGTTGCAGCAATACGCAGGCCGACTGCACCGCGAGCACGCGACCAAGACCGACGTGCGCATCATCGAGTCCGTCGATAGCGGTCACCCGGCATTGCTGCGTAGCTGCCTTCGGTGCCGCCAAGGGTGGAGCACCTCATGGCGATATGAAAGATATCTTTAATTTTTCCGGCATAAATTAAAGAATGGTTTAATAAGGAACTTGCAATTAAAGCGAGCTTTCAATGAACCGTGCGACTGGTACCTACGCAATTTCGACGACTTTGGGCGAGTCGGTGCGGGCGTTTGTGCCTCATCCTTTGCCGCCGATCGACCCAACTTTGGAGCCCGCTGTTTTCACCGACCGCAATCGACAGGCCGAACTTGCGCTCGCGCGTCTGGCTGGGGTGTCGGGGTTGGTGCCGTCAGTGGACTGGCTGTTACACAGCGCCATCCGCAAGGAAGCCCTGCTCACGTCTCAGATTGAGGGCACTCAGGTTACGCTGACGGATTTGTTTGATGAAGAAGCCGGTTTCAAGGTCAGCAACACCGACGACGTAGAGGAGGTAACCAACTACCTCCGCGCCTTCCGCTGGGTTCAAGAACAATTACGTGATCCCACGGGGCTGCCCATCAGCGTGCGGTTGCTCTGCGATGCCCATCGCTTGCTGCTTCACGGTGCTAGGGGCGCTGGCAAACAGCCCGGCGAACTGCGTCGATCGCAAAATTGGATTGGCGGCACACGGCCCGGCAATGCCGTATTTGTGCCACCACCGCCAGAGCGCGTAGCCGAATTGCTGGCCGAGATGGAGCAGTTCATTCACGACACCGCGACGGATTTGCCACCCATGGTCAAGGTTGCGCTGATCCACGCGCAGTTTGAAACCATCCATCCTTTCCTTGATGGCAATGGACGTATCGGCCGCTTGCTGATCGCGGCGCTGTTCGAGCACTGGGGCTTGCTGGCAGAGCCGTTGATGTACCTGAGCGGCTACCTGAAACAGTACCAATCGGAGTACTACCGCCGCCTGTCGGCCATTCGCACCGACGGCGACTGGGAGTCTTGGGTGACTTTCTTTCTGGAGGGGGTGGCGACCGCCGCGAGTGATGCGGAGAAGAACATTATTGAAGTTGCCAGCCTTGTTACCGGTGACCGTCGACGCTTATTGCAATCATCCAAGGCAGGCCCGGCAAGCTACCGCCTTTTCGAGATGCTGCCAATGATGCCGCGCTTCACCATCGAACGCGTTCGCCAGCAACTCGATACCAGTTTCCCGACCGCGACGGCTGCCGTGAAAGTGCTGGAAGATTTGGGCATCGTGACGGAGATGACCGGGCAGAAAAAGAACCGCAGCTACAGTTATCAGGCGCATATCGAACTGTTGAGTCGCTGATCTGTGCCCGCAAACCGCCGCATTGCTTTTAATCTGGGGAGTCCATAGAACGCTTGGTCAACTGCCCACCCACCCAGTCAAAAACCCCAACGGGCCTCCGTTGGGGTTTTTTATTGCCTGGCATTGCCTGGATGCGCGAACTCCTGCGAATTATCGCGGGTTCGTGCGGAAGGGTACGGACTGCGTTGATGCGCCATCCGGCCTGCTACCGGTCACGCTTCGCGCTCTCCGCGCCGTTGCCCTGTCCGGGTCTGGAGCGGGCAAAAGTCCGAAATCCGCAAGCACGGAAAATTATCGTTCTTAGAATCCATCGCTGACGCGCGGACAAATCGCGCGGCTGATTCGCAGCATGGGTAGGGGCACGGCACGACCTGCGACCTCACCCGACTTCGAAAGGAGCGAAAGGTGGGTGTCCCCGTTTCTTACCCCCCGACTTCGAAAGGAGCGAAAGGTGGGTGTCCCCGTTTCTTACCCCGTTTCTTACCCCGATGCCCAAGCCGCGGCCTACTTGCGTGGGCATCCGCCACTCGCCGCTAAAAACCGCTCATCTCGCGAAAACGGGCGTTCAACGGGGCTGTGAGGGCGTTTTTGGGGGTTTTGGAGGGGGTAAAAATAGGGTGTCAGAAAACTTTACACTTTTTGGAGCGCGGGCTGAGGCGGTGGCTAGCCACCCGTTTAAGGAGTAATTACCTTTAAAGCCTTGTTATAAAAGAACAATAAAATAAATCGGCGCTGCTGCAGCACCCGATCAAGCTTGTTTAAGGCCCGCTGGAGGGGGCGCTCAACGGGGAGCGTGGGCGTTTTTGGACGTTTTTGGACGTTTTTAAGGGGGTAAAAAGGGAGGTTTGTCAGAAAACTTTACACTTTTTTTATGGCAATTTTAGCCTCGGGCGCGCCGCCCAGAGCGGTCGCGATAAAAAATTAACTTGTTGTTAATAAATAATTTTTTGGTTTTTTGGGTGAACAAAAAACAGGTTTTCGGCGCGTTTTTGCGGGCCTGCCCCGAGGCCTCGAAAAACAAAAAAACAGTCCAAAAACGCCTTTTGTCAGAAAACTTTACAAAATGGCTGTTTTTGCGCGAGTGCTAAAAAGTTAACTGTTTGTTTTCAAAGAGAGTTGTAGTTCACAAAATCATGGCGTGAATTTTTCTTACTGAAATCGCCAGTGCAAAAAACATGGTTTGAACGAATTTCACAGACCTCAACTATCCGCGAAAGGACTTAAAATGAAACACGCAGGGCGCACTAACGTCGCGCAATTGAATCTCGATGAACCCCGATCAAGTCAAGCGTCGCCGTTGCGATACTTGACTGCAGCCGCTCTGGCGCTTTGTCTCTCTGTCTCGGGTGAGTCACACGCGAGCTTGTTAAACTTTACATATGACTGTGGCGAGTGCACGAGGCCGCAGTTGACGTGGCAGATCGAGGACGGCATAGCTCCAGACCAAGCCGGTAGTAATGATTCGTTCGTTCGGTTCTTCAATGTGCCGTCATCCTTGGGTACGTTTTCTAGTGTGTTCTTTGATCAAGCAGCGCCAGACACGTACACCACGTTCGTCGCGAATCTAGGGGGGAGTGAAACGGTGATGTATGGCGGCGGAGGTGTGTACGCTTTTACTGAC
>CAMAXW010000002.1 GCA_945862315.1 Klebsiella pneumoniae | reverse complement strand
GGGGCCGTGCCGGCGTGCTGCCAAGCTACGCAGGCGGCCGGCTCACTGCACAATTTGCGCACCGGCAAGTCGATTGGCGCGCGCGCTCCCGGCCCACAATTGGGCGATACTCAGCCGCGTGATAGCCGGTCTGACGACCCGCCTCGCCAGCCCGCCACACCGCCAAAGGATCGCCCGATGACCCAGCCCCGCTGCATCCAACCCGCCACGCTGCAGTTTGGCGTGTGTGTGCTGGCGACCGACCGCAGTCTCTCGCCACCGCGTTTGGCGCAAGAGGTAGAAGCCCGCGGTATCGACCTGCTGTTGTTTCCAGAAAATAGCCACATGCCGGTGGACAGACGTCCGGATTGGCCGCCGGTGGCGGGTCTGCTGGACCCACTGTCGCGGCTTTACGATCCTTTTGTGGCGCTGGCAGGTGCGGCTGCGGTGACACAAACCCTGCTGCTGGGGTTTGCGGTGTGTCTGATGACGCACCGGGATCCCATCAACACCGCCAAGGCGGTGGCGTCGCTGGATTTAATGTCCAACGGACGCATTATCTTAGGCGTGGCAGGTGGCGCGTTGGCCTCGGCGATGCGCAATCACGGTAGTGAGTTTAAGCATCGCTGGAAAATTACCCGCGAGCGCACCCTCGCCGTGCAGCAGATTTGGGCGCAGGACGTTGCGCAATATCAGGGCGAATTTGTCAATTTTGATCCGTTGTGCGTTTATCCCAAACCGCTCCAAACCGGCGGGCCGCCCATCTGGATAGGTTCCAATTCCAAGTCCGTGCCCGATCGCGTGGCGGACTACGCCGATGGCTGGATTGTGTATCGCGGTATTTACCAAGGCGACGCGCCTGCGGATTTGCGCGTGGCTTGCGAGCGGGTGGGACGCAATTTTGAAGAAATCACGCTGGCGCTGATGAACGCCCCCCGCGAAGTGGCGCTGGCGCAGGCGTTTATTGAGCGTGGCTTTCGGAAGCTCGTGTTTATCCTGCCGCAGGCGGGGCCAGAAATCCTGCATGAGCTTGACCAAATTGCCGCACTCGCCGCGCAGCTGCGCGCAATTTCGCTTTAAACCTATCCTCTCTCATGCCAACCCCGCCGTGCCGGTTGCAATCAGGTAATCCCGCGTGGGATTAGAGCGATTCCGTTTGGGGGGCTTGGCGCGTGGTTCGTTAAGCGTGCTGGGATGGAACGTTGCGCGTTTAGGCGTGCAGCTGGTTTGGATGTTGCTGTTGGCGCGTAACCTCGGGGCGCAGGGCTACGGTAGTTTTTCCGGTCTGTCGGGGCTGGCCATTGCGCTGAGTGGGCTGGTTGGGGCCGGGCTGGGCTTGCGGATGTATCGGGATGTGGTCCACGACCCGAGTTTTTTTGGCTTGCGTTGGGCACAAGCGCAGCGCCTGCTGGGTCTGAGCGCCTGTGCATTGATAGTGGTTTTTGTAGCGGGCGGATCCCGCCTGTATCCGCAAGTGGCGTGGGGTTTATTGTTAGCAGTAGGGCTGTCCGAGCTGCTGCTGGTGCCACTGATTCAACACGTGGCGTTTGCCTATGCCGCGCATGGGCGCCTGTGGCAGGCGGCGGCAACGCCAGTCGGCTTGTCGGTGTCGCGGGTAGTGGCCGCCGCGCTACTGCCGTGGAGTCCCTTTGGATCGACCTTGGTGGTCTACGGCTGGCTGCATGTGGCGGCGAGCGCGCTAGGGGTGATGATCATTTGGCGCACCGCGCGTCAGCAGTTGCGCCCGGCTCCGGCCGCGGCCGCGGTTGGCCGGGCTGACTTGCGGGCGGGTTGCGGGTTTTTGTCGGTGTCGGTCAGTGGTCTGGCGTTAGGGTCCCTCGACAAAGCGTTGGTCCTACGCCTAGGCGGTGCCGAAATCGCGGGCAATTACACCGCTGCCTACCGTTTGGCGAGCTTGGCCGCGGTGCCGGTTGAGGCGCTGGCCACGGCGGTGTTGCCGCGTTTGTTTTTGGCGCGCGCGAATCGCGCTGCCGCCAGCCGCTTGTTGGGGCTGTTGTTAGTGCTGACTGCGAGCTACAGCGTCTGCGCCGCTGCCGCCCTGTGGTGGCTGGCGCCGCTGCTGCCACGCGTGTTGGGCGCAGATTTCGCTGCGGCGGTAGCGGCCACGCGGGTATTGGCTTTTTATGTGCCGGCGGCGTGTTTGTATCTCATCGGTGTGCAGGTCTTGTTGGGTTTCGAGCGGCTGCGGTGGCGTCTTATCAGCGACCTGCTGGGCATGCTCACCTTGGTGGGTTTGCTGGCGTGGTCGTTGCCCACGGCTGGTGTGGTGGGCGCAACGCAGGCGGTTTTAGTCACGCAATGGTTGCTGGCTGCGCTGGTGTGGTTAGGCATTGGGGTAGAGCAGTGGTCGTTCATCAAAAAACCGCATTAACCGACTGGCGCCGGGACAACCTGTGAAGGCCCCGCACTGATGCGCGTGCTGGTGCTCTGTAAACGGCAATACACCCACCAAGATTTATTGGACCATCGCTATGGCCGCTTGTTTGAGCTGCCCGCGGCGTTAGCGGCGCGGGGTCATGAGGTGCAGGCCGCGGTGAGCTCTTATCGGCCGCGGGGGGCACAAACCTGCCGTCTCGGCGGGGTGCTGTGGCAGTCGCTCGATGCCTGGCCCCAGCCTTGGGCCTGCTATCGCCAAGCGCAGACCATCGCGGCGCGCTTTCGTCCGGAGATTATTTGGGCCAGCGCCGACGTGCTGCAGTTGGCGGCGGGGGCGCGGCTCGCTCGGCAATTGGGGCTGCCGCTGGTGCTCGATTTGTACGACGACTACGAAGCCTTCGGGCTGACGCGGCTGCCAGGACTGCGCCGCGTTTTACGCAGGGCCTGCGCGCAGGCCGATGCCCTGAGTGTCGTCAGCCATAGTTTGGTCGGCACGTTGCGCCAACGTGGCGAAATTCCCGGCCGCCTCGCGGTGATCGGCAATGGTGTCGCGCCGGCGTTTGCCCACGCCGCGATGACCTCCACCCAACCCGCGGCGCGCCTAGCCTTAGGCTTGCCGCTGGCCGTCCCACTGGTGGGGAGTGCGGGTGCGCTAGACGCGACCCGGGGAATTCAGGATCTACTGGAGGCTTATTATTTATTGGCACCCAGCGTGCCTGGCCTGCGTTTGGTGGTGGCGGGTCCGCGTTCCTCCGCGGTGCAACGGGCGCTGCCGGGGAACGTCCTCGATTTAGGCATATTGCCCTACGAGCGGATGCCGTTGCTGTTACGCAGTTTGGATGTTGGGGTGATTTGTAACCGGGATAGCCCGTTTGGACGCGCCTGCTTTCCCCAAAAGCTCGGCGAGATGGTGGCCTGTGGACTACCGCTGGTGGCGGCGGCGGTTGGCGAGGTGGCCGCGTTGCTGGCGGCGCAGCCAGCCTGTTTGTATCCGCCGGGGGACCCTCACCAGTTGGCGGAACGTTTGGCTGGCCAGTTGCGCGCGCCACAACTGGCCAGCCCCACCTTGGGTGTGGCATGGGAGGCGTTGGGCCTGCGGCTCGAAAGTCTGCTGGTGGCCGCGTTAGCCCAACACCACTGAAACTGCCGGCACGCTCGCCCGTTGCAAGCCGGCCGCGCTGGATATTTTGCGCCCAGACACCCACTATCAGTTGGCCCCGCCTAACGGGATGGGGGGCTTAGATGCACCCCAACGCCAGCGGGCGCGGGCCAGGTGCGGCGCTGGCGATGCACCGGCACCAGATGCGATTTCATGCACGGACGGAGGCGGCCGACTTGCCGATTTATGTTTATCACTGTGAGGAGAATGGGCGCACGCTCGAGGTGCGGCATCCCATGGCCTACGACCTCAGCACTTGGGGGGAAGTGTGTTACACCGCACAGATTCCGCTCGGCGAAACCGATTTTCTCGCCAGTGTGCGCAAAGTGCTGAGCGTGCCCGGCATCGCCATTCCCACCGGCAACGCAGAACTGCGCAATCAGGGTTTTACCAAACTGGTTAAACGCGACGATGGCGTTTACGAAAACGTGACCCGCAGTGGCAACGAAGCACGCTACATGCGCCGGGGGCAGTCAGACTCGCTGCCGCATCTGGCTAAAAAAATTGGCGATTGAACACCCACCCAAGGTGGCAGCCCTAAAACACGCGCCGCCCATTACTCTCGACGACGTCCGCGCCGTCTATACCGGCCTCGAAGGAGATCTCTGGGAACGCCTGATGGGCCAGCAGATGCACCTCGCAGCGTTACAAATCTTCGTTGGCGCTGGCGGAACTTGCCGCGATCACACCCGGTTTACGCGGCGTTGACCTGTGCTGTTGTAACGGCATGGGGATGCGATTTTTAGTGCGTTTCCGGGGTGTGGCGTCGATGCCACGGCGGCGATCGCGGCGGAAATGCAGTTTCTCGGCGAACTGGCGCACGCCAGTAAAATTATTCAGGGACGGTTGGTGACGAAAACTCGCTGAGATTTGGCGTCCCCGTTAAAGCTGCCGCGGTGCTGCTAAAGCGTGTGACCCACTTTGCGCTGAGCGGCTTGTTTTCATCGTCTGATGTTGACCGCCCTGCGGCACCGGCGGCGCGTTTGAACCCCCTCGTGCGGCACTCAATCGCCGGCAAAGAAAAGCCCCGCATAAAGCGGGGCTCTCCGTTGAGAACGAGGTAGGCGCGAACGCTTACATCATGCCCATGCCTTCCATACCGCCCATACCACCCATGCCGCCGTTGCCGGCAGGCGCGTGGCCTTGTGCGTCTTTCTTCGGCGCTTCGGCAACCATGCACTCGGTGGTGAGGATAAGACCGGCGACCGACGATGCATTTTGCAGCGCCGAGCGAGCGACCTTGGTCGGGTCCAGAATGCCCATCGCGATCATGTCGCCATATTCGCTGGTTTGGGCGTTGTAACCGTAGTTACCCGTGCCTTCGTTGACTTTATTGACAACGACCGACGGCTCATCACCGGCATTGGCAACGATTTGACGAATGGGCTCTTCGAGCGCACGTACCAGAATGTTGACGCCGATCTGCTGGTCATGGTTGTCGCCCTTGACGGCACGAGCAGCACCCTGCGCGCGCAGCAGTGCAACACCGCCGCCAGGCACTACGCCTTCTTCCACCGCAGCGCGGGTGGAATGCAGCGCGTCTTCCACGCGAGCCTTCTTCTCTTTCATTTCGACTTCTGTCGCAGCGCCTACTTTGATGACGGCAACGCCGCCAGCCAGTTTGGCCACGCGTTCTTGCAGCTTCTCACGGTCGTAATCGGAGGTGGTTTCCTCGATTTGAACGCGAATCTGCTGGACGCGATTTTCGATCTGCTTCTGGTCGCCGGCACCGTCGATGATCGTGGTGTTCTCTTTCGAGATTTGGATCTTCTTGCAACGGCCGAGGTCGGTCATGTCAGCCTTCTCGAGGCTTAAGCCGACTTCTTCGGAAATGACCTTACCACCGGTGAGGATGGCGATGTCTTCCAGCATGGCTTTGCGACGATCGCCAAAGCCTGGGGCTTTGACGGCGGCGACTTTGACGATGCCGCGCATGTTGTTGACAACCAGAGTGGCCAGCGCTTCGCCTTCGACGTCTTCGCAGATGATCAACAGCGAACGGCCGGATTTGGCCACGCCTTCGAGCACGGGGAGGAGGTCACGGATGCTGGACAGCTTCTTGTCGTGCAGGAGGATGAGCGGTTCTTCGAGTTCGACGCTCATGCTTTCCTGGTTGTTGATGAAGTACGGGGACAGGTAGCCGCGGTCAAACTGCATGCCTTCCACGATGTCCAGCTCGTTGTCCAGGCCAGAGCCTTCTTCAACGGTGATCACGCCTTCTTTACCCACTTTGTCCATCGCCTTGGCGATGATGTCGCCAATGGCGGTGTCAGAGTTGGCGGAAATCGTGCCGACCTGGGCAATTGCCTTGGTGTCGGTGCAGGGCTTGGAAATCTTGATCAGCTCGGCGACGGCGGCCACTACGGCCTTGTCGATCCCGCGCTTGATGTCCATCGGGTTGGTGCCGGCGCTGACAGCCTTCATGCCTTCACGCACGATGGCTTGGGCTAACACGGTGGCGGTGGTGGTACCGTCGCCAGCGATGTCGGAGGTCTTGGAAGCAACTTCCTTGACCATCTGGGCGCCCATGTTCTCGAACCGGTCTTCCAGTTCGATTTCTTTTGCAACGGAGACGCCGTCTTTGGTGACGGTGGGGGCGCCGAAGCTCTTCTCGAGCACGACGTTACGGCCTTTCGGGCCGAGCGTCTGTTTGACGGCGTTGGCGAGAATGTTGACGCCGCGCGCTAAGCGCTGGCGGGCGTCATCAGAAAAGCGGACTTCTTTAGCTGCCATTGTTCGAATTCCTCTGAATTTAGGGGTTGCGGTGAGGCGCGGGGGGCTTAGCTCAGCACCGCCACGATGTCGTCTTCTCGCAGAACGAGGTAATCGACGCCATCGACTTTCACTTCGGAGCCGGAGTACTTGCCAAACAGCACGCGGTCGCCGACTTTGACGTCGAGCGGGCGGACTTGGCCATTCTCTAGCAGTTTGCCGTTACCAATGGCGAGGACTTCTCCACGCACAGGTTTTTCGGCAGCGGAATCGGGGATCAGGATGCCGCCGGGGGAGGTTTTGTCCTCTTCCAGACGTTTTACGATCACGCGGTCATGTAATGGACGGATCTTCATGGTCTCTTTTCTCCTTGAAGACTTTGAACGGGCTTTAGGTTGTATGTACTCGAAAACGCGCTAGGGTGTTATTAGCACTCTGCGGTGAGTAGTGCTAAAGCATAGGGGCTCAACTTCGAGAGATCAAGGTAGGTAGTGATGAATCGTTATATTTGCGGGGGGCGGAACCTGCTTGGCGCAAGCTTTCTGGTGTTGGCGCACACCGCGGCGGCGGCCGTTGAATGCCAATTAAAGGTGGGCAATTTGCAGGTGCGGGTGAGTGCGGCGCCGCAGGCCATTGAGATCGAAGCCTACGATGGCGCACTGCTGATGGCCCGTATGGACGTGCCGGTGGCGGGTGCGCTGAGCGGCTGCTGGCAGGGTCAAGTCCAAGCGCGGCAACCCGCCGCGCTGGTGGTGGCCAGTGCGACGGGTGAGCCGGGCCAGCCGGCAGATTTGCGCGCCTGGGTGTGGACAGGCAGCTGGTTCTCGCCCGTGCCTATCACGCCCTTGCGGCTCCCTATCCCCTTCGTGGGGACGCCGATAGAAGAGGTGCAAGTGCTGGCGGGTGCCTTGCTGCGCAGTGTGGGCAGCGCGCATTATCGCTACGACTTCCCCACCCAGACTTGGGTGGCGATGGCCGCGCCCCCACCGGGTACGAACACGGGGCGCGCCACGGCGGGGCCCGACGCGCTGTTGCAAGCGCCCCGTCACGAAACGCAGTAACGACCTATAGGTTTGCCAGAATTGGCCCGGGTTTAAAGTCCCACATGGACGGTGTAACCCGCTAGGTGTCGCGAAAATCAACTAGAGGTGACGCGTTATGGTGCTGCCGGCCGCTGCGTTATCACCCGATCTCGAGCCATTTTTGGCGCAATGCTCTCGCCGCCGCTACGCTGCTAAAGCGGCGATCATCCACCAAGGGGATCGCGCGACGGATCTCTTCTATGTGGAGCAAGGTTCTGTCACCGTTTTGCTGGCCGACGACCAAGGCCACGAATTAGTGCTGGCCTACCTCAATCAGGGCGAGTTTTTTGGCGAGATTGGGCTGTTCAGCGAGCAGCGTGGCCGCTCGGCGCTGGTGCGGGCGCGTACCGCTTGTGAGATTGCGCAAATCAGCTACGCCAAATTGCGCCAGCTGGGCGACCTTTATCCTCGGATAACCACGCTCATCACCGGCCAACTGGCGCGTCGGCTATTGGCGACCAATCGCCGGTTGGGCGATTTGGCTTTCATGGATGTTTATGGCCGCCTTGCCCGCACCCTGCTCCAGCTCTGTACGGAACCGGATGTGAGCGTGCAGGCCGAGGGTATTTTGGTCCGGGTTACCCACCGAGAACTGGGCCGCTTGGTGGGTTGCTCGCGCGAAATGGTCGGCAAGGTGCTCAAAGAAATGGCGCTCCAGAAGCAGGTTGTGCTGGCTGGGCGCGCCATTCTCGTCCTCGGCGTAAAACCCGGCACCTTAAGCTAGCGCGCCTTAGCTAGCGGTGGGCTGTCAGCATTTTTTGGCCGCGAGTGCTGTGGCTAAAAACCACTCAAAGGGGCCAGCTTGCGTAACCTATCCCCAACATCTTGGTGACGTTAGCTTCGCTAGCGCAATATACTGTGGCGTGATGCGCTACTTTTCTAGGCCAAAATTAACGGACGACGTACCGAGTTTCCCGCGCTGGCGGGGACTGGTTATGCTGTTCGCGGTGTTAAATATGGGTGCGGGCGTCAGCGCTGCGGTGCCCGCCCCGCCGGCGGGGCCGGTGATCAACGAGGCCGCGCTGGCGGGCAGTGAGGATCCCGTTGCCCTCACCGAACTCGCGGCCCGCTACCAACAAGGTCGTGGGGTTAAGCAGGATTTGCCGCGGGCTGCGCAGCTCTACGAGCAGGCGGCAAAGCTTGGCAACGCGGATGCCCAATTTAATCTGGGCAATTTGTATTTGCTGGGCGAGGGCGTGCCGCAAGACGACGACTGGGCGTTCACCTATTATCGCGCCGCGGCCCGTCAGGGCCATGCGCTGGCCCAAAAAAACATCAACGAATTTTACCGCGCGGCTGGGGTCACGCCGCCGCCAGATGAATCGCCGGCGCCGTCAGGGGCTGTGGCGACCCCGCCAGCCTTACCCCCGACAACCACGGGCATGGCGGGCGCCGCCCCCCCGCCGAGCCCGCCGCTAGGCAACGACGCCCTCTCAGATGCGGCCGCCGCAGAGCTCTCCATGCAAGTACCGGAGCAACTCTCGAGCGACGAACTCAACGCCCTACAAATAGCTCGCACCCGAGGCATCCAGATCGATGCTCCGTCGCTAGCGGCCGCAGACCAAGCCGGTGCGGCCCTGCTAGACACCGGTTTACCGGCTCTGCCGGGCGCGGGTTTACCGGGCGGTGCGGTGGCGCTGCCGGGCGCGGGTTTACCAGGCGGTGCGGTGGCTCTGCCGGGCGCGGGTTTACCGGCTGGTTCAGCCGCTCTGCCGGGCGCGGGTTTACCGGCTGGCTCGGTGGCTCTGCCGGGCGCGGGTTTACCGGCTGGCTCAGCGGCTCTGCCGGGCACAGGTTCACCGGCTGGCTCAGCGGCTCTGCCGGGCACAGGTTCACCGGCCGGTGCGGCAGTGCTGCCGGGCACAGGTTCACCGATTGGCTCGGCAGCCCTCTCGGGCACAGTTTTACCGGCCGGTTCGGTGGCTCTGCCGGGCGCGGGTTTACCGGCTGGCTCGGTGGCTCTGCCGGGCGCGGGTTTACCCGTTGGCTCGGCCGCCCTCTCCGGGACGGTTTTACCGGACGGCTCGGCGGCACTCCCGGTCGTGGACTCGCCGCTTAAGCGGCCCATGGCACCTATCGTAGAATCCTCGCCCGGACTGCCCGTGGCACCCATCGAGGAGTCGTTCCCCGAGCCGGTGGTGGCCCCGATCGTGGACGGACGGCCCCTCGCTGCTGTCCCCCCTCCGCCTGCAGCCCCGCCACCTGCCGCACCGCCGGTGCCGGCACCCGCGGTCGCGTCGGGGGCTAGCCTTGCGGCAGCGAAAGCCGCGCTCGCGGCCGGTAAACCGCTGGTTGCGCTGCCTTTGCTGCAGACGCAGGCGCAGCGAGAAGATCCCGAAGCGCAGTGGTTGTTATCCAAGCTGCTGACCACCTTGCACCGAACCCCAAAGGACGGCCGCGACGCCTTGTTGTGGCTGGAGCGGGCAGCAGTTGGCGGCTTGCGTGAGGCGCAATACGCACTGGGCTTGCGTTACGACCAAGGCGATGGCGTTGCTGCCGATGATGCGCAGGCTGTCACCTGGTATCGCGCGGCCGCGCGCCAGGGTAATACGGCGGCGCTGCAGCGCCTGCGTGCCATTTATCGCGAGGCAGGTGTGCCACTGCCGGCTATCGATGCCCTAGATCGTCCGGCATCTAATCGTGCCCAACCACCCCGGTCACCCCCCAAATGAATCCCTCACCCAGAGCGCACCGCAAGGAATTTTTGCCATCCTCTTTTCACCCCGCGCGCTCGCCGTTGGCGGGCTAGGCTCCGGCCGGTCTATCACGAACACCATGAGCTTCTACCGCACCGCTGTGTTACCCCGTTTGCTGGATTTTAGCGAAGGCTTGTCGGGCTTCGAGGCGGCGCGGCAGCGAACGGTCGAATTTGCCACCGGACATGTGCTGGAGATCGGCAGCGGGGTGGGCTCAACCTTGGCGTTCTATTCACGCGAGATCACCTCGCTGACCACCGTCGACCCTAATCCGGTTCTCAACGCTCGCGTGCGCCGTCGGTTGCGTCATTTGGCTTTTCCGGTGGACGTTCGCGAAGGACGGTGTGAGCAGTTACCGGTGAAAGACGCCGCGTTTGATTGCGTGGTCAGCGCTTTCGCCTTGGGTTGTGTGGAACACCTCGAGCAGGCGGCGGCCGAGATTTTTCGCGTACTCAAACCCGGCGGGCGTTTTTATTTTGTGGAGATGGGGCTTAGCAGCGACCCACGCATGGCCCGCTGGCAGTGGCGTTTGCGGGGTCTGCAGAGTTTGCTCGTCGCGGGGTGCAAGCTAGATCGTCCCCTTGAAGCGGCGCTGACCGGGGCCGGATTGCAGCTTAAGCGTCTGGAGGGCGTGCGGCTGGACGCAGTGCCTCGCGTTTTGGGCTACGCCTATGAAGGCTGCGCCGTGCGCGATTCCTGAGCGGTTAGGCGGTTAGGCGGTTAGGCCTACTGGCTTAGGCCCACTGAACAGCGAGAACTCGGGCGCCATGATTTTCCCCATGCGCACCAAACGTTGCCAATCTTCATCAGACACTTCCGCGCGATGCTGCTGCTGCACCTCTAGGGCGAGCGTGGTAAACGCTTCTTCTTGCTCGGTAATGTAGTAGACCTCCGCTAAGCGCAGTTTTGCCTGCACGTTGCGGGGCGCGCTTTCAATCACCGTCTGGAGCAGACTTTCCGCGCGCACGTAGTGGCCTTGCGCAATACTGACATCGATGGCGTTGGCCTGCGGTATCACCACGCCGCTAGGCATGGGTTGGGTTTCCGGCGGGCGAGCGCTTTTTAGGTTCGTCAGGTCGGGCAGCGCACCGGTGGGTTCGATGAGCGCACGAATCTCATTCTCTAAGCGCACCCGGTTGCCGGATTTACGTGCCACTTCGGCTTTTAACGTGGACTCAGTACTTGGCGCATTGCCAGCTACCACCGGGCGTGCCGCTTTACGCCGAGTTTTGGCTAAGGCGCCCACGGCCGCCGCCGCCGCCAAAGCGCCAAGCAGCCAGTAGGGTCCGGTCCCCCCGACACGCGGCGCGGTAACTGCCTCCGCGGTGCTGGGTGTGGGCGGGTGCTGGCGCGCGGCCTCGGCGGCCGGCAGTTTTAACGCCGCGGTCACCGGTGCGATGGGTGCGATGGGTGCTGCCACCACAGCGGCTGCGGGTTGGGCGGGTGCCGCCTTGGTGGCGGTCACGCTGACCACCGGTCGGGGCGGTGTGGCCGGCTGCTCTCTCGCCACGTTTGCGGGCGTTGAAGCCGTGGCCTGCGGCCCATAGCGGGCGCGAATAGCGGCAAATTTTTCATCCAAAACGGCCAAGCGCGCCGCCAGCAAGGGATCGCGGGTGGTTTTTTTCCGTGGCGACGCCACCGGGATTGCCGGTTGGGTGGGCGTGGGTATGGCGATTAGGTTAAGCGGGACGCTGTCCACCGCCGGTGGCGGCGCGGTTTGCTGGGCCGCCCGCACGCTCGGCGCTGGGCCCAATACGAGGAGCACGCCCGTGCGCAACCGATCGATGTTGCCGTGGGAGAATGCGCTGGGATTGCTTGCGTGGATCTCGCGCATGACTTGGTCGATATTGCGGCCAGCAGCGGTTTTGCGTGCGATGCTCCACACCGATTCTCCCGGGCGCACGGGGCCGTAAGTGTCGGTGCCCAGCACGAGCGGCGCCGCCCGCAGGAGTGGTTGACGCCGTGCAGTCGCAACCCGCGGCCGGGCTGCCAGCAGCACGGGCGGCGGTGGGTCAAGCGTAATGGCATAGCGCCCGATCAGCGCCCCAGTGGGCGTGCTCAAACGCAGGCGAAAGGCCAACGAGGTGTAGTCCACGGGGGCCGAGCTTTCGATATGAATATAGGACGAGCCATCGGCAGACTTCACCAAATGCCCGCTGAGCGTGCTAACCCATGCCGCTGGCGCGCTAAGGGGGCTGGCAAAACTGTCGCTGAGAATGTCGACTTGCCAGCGGTCGGATGGTTCTTCGGGGCCGGCGTAAATATCAACATGCGCGTTCAGCGGGCTTCCCAAGGCGCTGAGGGTGTGGAGTTCACCTAAGTTAATGGCGAGCGCGGCGGGGCTCGCGAGTGCCGCCATCAAGGGGGTCAGGCCGCGCGAAAAAATTTTCATCCCATGCGCCTATCTGGCCGCCCAACACGGCGTTGGCGCTGACCAGGGTCGGTCAGTTCGGGCACACTGCAGGACGGCGGGTTTCTACGCATGGAGCTACTAGCGGCCACTCATGAAAATAACTTCAGATATCCGTCAGCCAGCCGGGTCCGTCGCGGCTGTCGACAACCCTCAGGCTGGCTTTGATCAAGCCTACTTCCGGCGTTTTTATGAGAACCCGACGACCCGGGTGGCGGCGCCAGCAGACTACGGCAACTTGGCGCGCTTCATCGCCGCCTACCTACGCCTGCTCAACCTACCGGTGGCGCGCATTTTAGACGTCGGCGCGGGGGTGGGCGGCTTCCAACGTCCTTTGGTGCGGGAATTTCCGGGCTGCGAATATCAGGGTATCGATGTCAGCCAGTACGCCTGCGCCCGGCATGGCTGGCAGCAATGTTCCATTGTGGATTTTACGCACGGCCACTTTGATCTCGTGATCTGCCACGATGTGGCGCAATACCTCTGCACGCGTGACGCCGCACAAGCCTTGCGCAACCTCGCCGAGCTGTGTCACGGCGTGCTTTATTTCAGCGCACTCACCCGCGAAGACTGGCGCGATAACTGCGACCAGCAGCGCACAGATGGCGCGGTTCATCTGCGCAGTACGCGCTGGTATGCCGAGCGTCTAAAACCGGCTTTCCGCAACGCCGGCGGTGGGGTGTTTATCGCGCGCCGCGCCAACGCGGTGTGCTATTCGCTGCACGCCTTGGCTTGAGTGACCAGATTTAGGCGAGGCTCGGCAGAAACTCCAACGCGACCCCGTTATTGCACCAACGTTCGCGCGTGGGCGCTGGGCCGTCATCGAAAACATGTCCTTGGTGTCCGCCGCAGCGGACGCAGTGATATTCCGTGCGCAGGAAAAATGCTTTGAAGTCTTTTTGGGTGGCCAGATGCCCCGCAATGCTGCTGGTGAAACTGGGCCAGCCCGTGCCGCTGTCGAATTTCATGGCGGAGGAAAATAGCGGCAAACGACAGGCACGGCAGAGAAACAGACCGGCGCGTTTCTCCGCGTTGAGAGCGCTGCTGAAAGGGGCCTCGGTAGACGCCTCAAACAGCACCGAGTAACTGTCTGGTGGCAGCGCTTGGCGCCATTCGCTGGCAGGTTTGTTGATGGGTGTGAGCGAGGTAGATATCTCGGCTGAGGGCGGGAGGAAGATGCGCCAATCGGCCTGTTGTGCGTTCGCTTGCGCCGGCGCTGCGTGCACGCACCGCCCGCCGGTGAGCAGGAGGGCGGTGGCGGTTAGCAGGAAATCGCGTTTTTGCATGGGGTTGCTCGGCTTATAGTGGCTGACTGGGTGCTTCGCCAAGACTGACGGATGCTGGGTCGTCTGGCGCAAAATATTGCCGCAGGAAACTGTCGAAATCCACCCGATCGTTAGCCTCCATTGCGAGTTGTTCGGCATGCGAGGTGGCGGCCAGACCGCTGAAATATTCCCGCAACCCCGAGCGTAACGGCCGTTCACGAAAGTAGCTCTCGTGTGCACTGGCTCGCGCCAGGGTGTAGTCGAAAAAGTTCAGGCCGGTGTTGGCGAGTTCGCGCAAAACTCTCGCCGAAGGGAGTTCTTGCGGCGAGGAGAGCATGGTCATTTGGTGGTGGAGGGCGGTGGTGTAGCGCGGCTTCGCCAGGCCGTCATCTAGGATTTCGCAGATGGGGGCGAGCCCGTTCAGGATGTCCCGCGCCCAATCCGCCATGGGAATTTTGCTGCCATTTTTGATGAGCAGCAGGTCAGGCTCGCGACCACGCAGCGCGACCGTGAGTTCGTTGTACTCGATCGCCCATTGCTCTGAGGCCGTAATGCACGGGCTTTCGGCAATCAGACAGAAAATAAGAAAGGCCTCTAAAAACAATAAGTGTTCTTCAGACACCCCCGTAGGGCTGAAGGAATCGATGTCTAGCGCCCGCATTTCAACGTATTCCACGCCGCGTTCGCGCAGCGCTGGGGTGGGCCGTTCGCCGGCGCGAATCGTGCGTTTGGGACGCATGTAACTGTAGAACTCGTTTTCCAGTTGCAGCACATTGGTATTGAGCTGTATGCGCTCTTGGCCATCGTACAAGCCGATGACCTCGTATTCGGGATAAGGCGTCGCCGTAGCGTGACTTAAACTGGTGATATAGGCCTCGAGGCTGTCGTAGGACACCTGCAGCGCGGCTTGGTTTTTATTTTTATAGCCGATGTCGCTCATCCGCAGCGAAGTGGCGTGGGGCAGATAGTGCGAGCAGTTATCGAAGGACTTCAAACGTGAGGTGCGGCCACCTAAAAACGAGCTGCACACGACCGGCGAATTACCAAACAGCAGCGGCACCAGCCAGCCTAGCCGCCGAAAATTACGGATCAGCCCAAAATAGTGGGTATCCATAAACTCGCGGATCGGCGCATCGCTACCCAGCACCTGACGATAGCCGGGCCAGAAATCGAGCGGCAGCGAATAATTGAAATGGACACCCGCGATGGCCTGCATGCGCCGCCCGTAGCGATAGTCCAAGCCCACCCGGTAAACATGTTTCATGCGGCCAATGTTGGAAGTGCCGTAGCGGGCGATGGGCAGGGTTTTATCGTCCTTCAGCGCACACGGCATGCTGGTACACCACAGCAGTTCCTCGTTGGTCAGCGTCTGATGGGTGAACTGGTGGATTTCGTGGAGAAAGCGCGTCACTTCCTCGGTGCGATCGAAGGGTGGGGTGATGAATTCGGTCAGCGCTTCGGAGTAATCCGTGGTGATGTAGGGGTGCGTCAGCGCTGAGCCCCAGGCTGTGGGGTGGGCCGTTTGTGCAATGGCACCATCGCGGCCTATTCGCAGGCTTTCTTTCTCGATGCCGCGCTTGCCGGTGCGTAGCCGTGAGGCCAGCCCAGCGCGCGCAAGTTTAGCAATGCGATCGGCGGCTACGGTGTACATAAAAACCTCGAACGACTAAGCCAGAAGTGGCCGGGGACAGTGTATCAGGCACCGGCAATCCCCAGTGCTAGACGATTTACAAGCCGAAACGATGTCGCATACGATGCTGCGACTCTGCCAGCCGGACCTGCCGTGAACAAAATTTTGATAGCCAATCGTGGCGAGATTGCTTGCCGGGTGCAGCGCAGCGCCCACGCCTTGGGCGCGCGTACGGTCGCCGTCTACTCCGACGCCGACCGTGATGCCCTGCATGTCGCAAGCGCCGATGAGGCCGTGCACATTGGCCCCGCCAAAGCGTCGGAAAGTTATCTCAACGTGGAGGCATTGCTCGCTGCCGCCGCGTCTACGGGGGCCACGGCTATCCATCCCGGTTATGGCTTTCTCGCCGAAAACGCCGCGTTCGCTGCCCGGGTTATCGCCGCCGGACTGACGTGGATAGGCCCCACACCCGCACAAATCGACGCCATGGGCGACAAAGAACGCGCCCGGCGCATCGCCAGCGCGGCGGGTCTGCCGGTAGTCCCCGGCAGTCCACGTTTTGCGCTGGATGATCTCGAAGGACTGGAAGCCGCCGCGGCGCAAGTGGGCTATCCGCTGCTGGTGAAAGCCTCGGCCGGGGGGGGCGGTATCGGGATGCGCTTGGTGGAGGCGCCAGCGCACTTGCGCAAAACCACCGAGGCGACTCAGGCGATGGCCGCGCGCTCGTTTGGCGATGGCACTATTTTTCTGGAGCGCTACATTCCCCGCGCCCGGCACGTCGAGATTCAGGTGTTTGGTTTTGGCGATGGTCGTGCCATTCATTTGTTCGAGCGCGACTGCTCCATCCAACGCCGCTTCCAAAAAGTGATCGAGGAAACCCGCGCGCCTGGCGTGCCAGACGCTATCCGTGCGCAAATGGCGAACGCGGCCACGGCGCTTGCGGCGAGTCAGCACTATCGTGGTGCTGGCACGGTGGAATTCATCGTGAATGCCGAAACTTTCGAATTCTTCTTCCTCGAAATGAATACCCGCATTCAGGTCGAACACCCCATTACCGAATGCGTCACGGGGCTTGATTTGGTCGCCCTGCAACTGCGCCTAGCAGGGGGGGATGCGCTCGCCGAACTGACGCAAGCCAGTGTTGGGTTGGTGGGGCACGCGCTGGAATGCCGGCTTTATGCGGAAAATCCGGCCAAAATGTTTCTGCCCTCGCCCGGCAAACTCGTGAAATTTCAACTGCCCGACCCCAGCGATGGCCTGCGTATCGACACCGGGGTGCGCGAAGGCGACACCATCACGCCTTATTACGATCCCATGCTCGCCAAAATTATTTGCCACGCACCGACGCGCGCCGCCGTGCTTGCCAAAATGACCCTGGCGCTCGCCGCGACGCAGGTCGAGGGCATTTGGACCAACGTTGAATTTTTGCGCCGGATCATTGCGCATCCCGCCTTCGAGCGTGGCGAAGTGTTTACTGGCTTTATCGATGCCCATAAGGCCGACCTACTCGCCTAACGGCGTGTAACCAAAAGGACCTCACGCGATGATCTACGACGAACCGCGGTTTCGACCCGGCGGGGATCGCTTCCTCGAGATAGAATTTGGTGACGAACTCAACCTCGAGCTCAATTTTCGAGCACAAGGCTTAGGGCAGGCACTGACCCGCGAACGCATTAAAGGGGTGATCGAAATCGCGCCGTTTTTTGCATCGGCGTTGGTGCACTACGATCCCGACGTTGTCACTTTTGACGACTTGAAAGCTGAACTCCTGCGGCTCATCAACGCCGTGGCGTCCGCCAGCGACGTGGAACTGCAAAGCCGGCTGATCTACATGCCTGCGATGTATCTAGACCCCTGGAGCGCGGAGGCCATCGATCAGTACATCGAGAAAATTAATCCAGCCAAGGAGCGGGATCCCGACTTTGTCGCCCGGATCAATGGTCTGGACGACGCCGCGCAGTTGGTGCGAGTGCATTCTGGCACCGAATATTGGGTCGCCGCCTTGGGTTTTTGGCCGGGCACGCCGTTTATGATGCCGCTGGACCCACGCTGTCGCCTGTTTGCGCCCAAGTACAATCCGCCGCGCACTTTTACCTACACCGGGACGATCGGCATGGGGGGTGGCGCTACGGCGATCTATCCAGTGGATGGTCCGGGTGGTTATCAGATTTTTGCCCGCACCCCCGTGCCTATCTGGGACATGCAGCAGCGTCTGGCGCCTTTCAAGGAGGCGCCCTATCTGCTGCGCCCGACCGATCGAATGAAGTTCGTGCCCTGCACGCGCGAGGAATTCGATGAAATTCACCGCAAGTGCGCCGAGGGTAGCTACGAGATGAACGTCGTGGGCTACCAAAAAATTTCCCTGCAGAGCCATCGCGAGTGGGTTGCGACGCTCGATCTGAAGGCTCGTTTTTAAGGAGCGGTGATGTTGGAAGTAATCAAATCTGGGCTGGAGACCAGTATTCAAGACTGGCCCGGCCGTCAGGGTTATCTCAAAGTCGGGTTCCCGTGGTCGGGTCCCATGGACCACTGGTCGTTTCGGTTGGCCAATGTGTTGGTGGGGAACGCGCCGGGCGCGGCAGGACTGGAATGCCAGTTCATCGGGCCAACGCTGCGGTTTTCACGCGACGCTATTTTTGCGCTGACGGGGGCGGATATGCAGGCCAAACTCGATGGCCAGCCGCTGCCGCAATGGGAAAGTATCGCGGCGCGCGCCGGGCAAATTCTCGAAATGTCTTTTGCTAAAACGGGTGCCCGTGCCTATCTTGCGGTGGCGGGCGGGATCACCAATGAGGCTTTTTTTGGCTCCCGCGCAACCTTTAACAAAGGCGGGCTCGGCGGCATGGATGGGCATGCGATCAAAGTGGGGCAGGTGGTGCCGGTTGCGCTGGGCGGCAACGGGCGCGCCGGGCGGCGGGTGCGCCTCGACCAGCGCCCCGTGTTTGCCACCGACAAGCGTTGGCAGATTGAAGTGTGCGCGGGCCCTAACGACGACTGGATCGACGATGCCGGCCAGCAGCGTTTTCTGACCACCGACTGGAAGCTGTCGTCGAAGAGCGATCGCGGTGGTTTTCGGCTCGACGGACCGCTTTGGACCTTCACCCATCGCGCCCACCATAAGCCGCCTGAAAATGGTTCAGATCCCGCCAACATTGTTGACCACGGCTACCCCTTGGGCGCCATTAATCTGGCTGGCCAAACACCGATTATTTTGGTCAACGATTGGCCCGACGGTGGAGGTTTTATCAACCCCTATACGGTGCCGGGTTGTGCGTTTTGGAAGTTGGGCCAATCGAGGCCCGGCGAAACCTACCAATTTCGGCAAATTTCGGTGACCGACGCGCAGCTGCAAGCCCGCGAAATTACCGCAGCCTGTGCCGAATCCAGCATTGAATAAGCAGCGAGGCAGCCAACATGGCGCATGAAATCGAACTCCAAACGGCCGGCAATATGTGGAAAGTCCTGGTTAAGCCCGGCGACACCGTCGCCAGCGGCGATACCTTGTTCATTATGGAAGTGATGAAAATGGAAGTGCCGCACGAAGCCCCGGCGGATGGCGTGGTGACGGCCGTGAATATTCACGAGGGCGAAGAAGGACTCGACGCCGGTTTTATTGCCGTCGTCATCGACTAAGCCCGGCGGCGGCCCTACGCGATGAGACCATCGGGATAGCCGGCGAAGAGCTCGATCTCGGGTGGCAGGCGCAGCCAAGGTTGCGCGCTGTCGCACCACAGACTGAAAGTTGGCCGCAGCAGGCTTTTATCGTCCAGCGAACCACCCATCAGCGAGCGGATGTCGGGATAGCGCTCGAGGGTAATCATGATGGCGGCCCCGCACTCTGGGCAGAAATGCCGGTATAAGCCCGCACCATCTTCTGCGTAGGCCGCATAAACTTTTAGCGCACCCGACTCAAAGCACACGGCGTCACGCGCAAACACGGTGGCGATTAGAAACGCCGATCCCGACTGCCGCTGGCAGCGCTCGCACTGACACAGGCCCATGCTGATCGGCGGCGCCGTGCAGCGATAGCGCACGGCGCCACACAGACAACCCCCGGTGATTTCTTCGTTCATTGGTCTGCCCTCGGGTCGCCGGCGCCCACGCCCGCGACGGTGTGATTTTCAAGTCCGCAAACGCCCTGCTAGGATGCAACGACCCGCCAGCTAGGCCAAGAGACTATGCGCTCGGATATCGAATTTGACGCCAACGGGATCACGTTGCGTGGCTGGTTGTATCTCCCCGAACAAACCGAGCCGCCACCGCCGGTGGTGGTGATGGCGCATGGTTTCTCGGCGGTGAAGGAAATGGGCCTGGATGACTATGCCGAAGTGTTTTGCGCGGCCGGACTGGCCGTGCTGGTGTACGACCATCGTAATCTGGGCGCCAGCGATGGTTGGCCGCGTCAGGAAATTGACCCCTTCGCGCAGCGCCGGGATTACAGCCACGCCATCACCTACCTCCAACGCCTCGCGGTCATCGATGCGCAGCGCATCGGCGTGTGGGGCACCAGTTTTACCGGCGGGCAGGTGATCGTGGCGGCGGCCGTGGACCGTCGCATTAAGTGTGTGGTCGCTCAGGTGCCTTCTCTGAACACGCTGGCGAACTTGGACATTTGCAGCACGCCGGCGGGTATTCGGGATTTGTACGAGACCATCGACGCCGAACGAAAATCGCTGGCGGCCGGCAATCCGCCGACGCTCCTGCCGGTGTGCAGCGACGATCCCAGCCAGCCGGAAACCTCGCCGGGACGGCGCAGTTGGGCGTATTTCAACCATTTCGTGAGCGCGGGGCGCGCGGTGTGGCCGGGTACTTTTACGGCGGCTTCGTTGGAATTTCGGCTCGCCTACGATGCGCTGGGTTTGATTGACCGCGTGGCGCCCACCCCGTTGCTGATGATCGTGGCCACGGAAGATGACATCACACCCACACGCATCGCGCTGGCAGCCTACGCGCGTGCCTGCGAGCCGAAACGCTTATTGCTCATGGCCGGTCATCATTATCGGCCCTACCTCGAGGGGTTCGAGCAGTCCAGTCGCGCGGCCTGCGACTGGTTTGTGGCCCATTTGTAAATGACGCAGACACCGCTACCGCCCCAGGGAGAATTCGCATGACGCACACCGTTGAAGCCCTGCTGGCGTATCTCGTGCCCACCCAGGGGCGGGCCGCCCATTTGATCTACCCACCCAATAGCGTGCGTAAGTTAGTGCGCCCTCCGCAGGTGCATCATGCTATGTCGGTGACCGACTGCCGTGGGCTGGTGCCAGCGCCCCGGGTGGATGTGGCCGGTTTTGAGCTGCTGCATGCGCCCTCTAGCGTGCCCGATTTTTACGATGACGCCGCAGTGCGCCAGGCTTATTACCCCGAAGTCGTCGCTTTATTGCAGCGCGTGCTAGGGGCTATCGACGTGGTGGTGTTCGACCACAACCAGCGCAGTGCCGTGCGTGCGGCGCAGGGTCAATCGGGGGTGCGCACGCCGGTTGATGCCGCCCACAATGACTACACGCCGGCCTCGGGACCGCGCCGCGCCCAAGAGATTCTGGCCGCCGCCGGTCGCCCTGCCTATGCGGGTCACCGTCTGGCGCTGATCAACGTCTGGCGTCCCATCATCGGGCCCGTACAGGACGTGCCGCTGGCGGTGTGTGACGCACGCAGCGCGCAGCCGGCCGATTTTGTCGCCACCGATATCCACCATTTTGGTGAAGACGACCTTGAGCAACCTCGGCACAGTGGGGAAATCTACTCGGTGCAATACAACCCCGCGCACCGCTGGTACTACGTGCGTGACATGCAGCCCACCGAAGTGTTGTTGTTGAAGAACTGGGATTCCGCCACTGACGGCCGTGCGAGTTATACGCCCCATACCGGGTTTCAAAACCCAGAGGCCCCCGCGGACGCACGGCCCCGCGAGAGCATTGAGGTCCGTACGCTGGTGGTCTACCGCTAGGCCCGAGCTTCGGCGTGCCCGGCAGTTCGGGCTAGATTTGCGGGCAAAACTTCGGCTCCACGGCGAGCCTGGGCGTTTTGCCCCGCGCCCGCATTGACCGCCGAGCCGCTAGCCTCATCGCCAAAAGGCCCCCAAACGCCTATGCTTGCGCGCCCCCGCCGGCGCTTGTAACGCGGGGAGTCGCTTCTTTCAACTTCATGTCGGGAATTCTGCCGTGTTAAGTGCCGCTAACCTCACCATCCAGTTTGGTGCCAAACCCCTGTTCGAAAACGTCTCTGTCAAATTTGGCAATGGTCACCGCTATGGGCTGATCGGCGCGAATGGCTGTGGTAAATCCACGCTCATGAAAATCTTGAGCGGTGACCTCAAACCCACGGCCGGTAACGTCTCGCTAGGTCCTAACGAGCGCTTGGGCAAGCTGCGACAAGACCAATTCGCGTTCGAAGAAATGACGGTAATCAACACCGTGGTCATGGGGCACGAGGCGCTGTGGCAGGTTAAAGAGGAGCGCGACCGACTCTACAGCCTGCCCGAGATGAGCGAAGCCGAAGGCATGCAGGTGGCGGAACTCGAAGTGCAGTTTGCAGAACTCGACGGCTATACCTGCGAATCGCGGGCGGGGGAATTGCTGATGGGGTTAGGGATCCCCATCGAACAACATTCGGGCCTGATGAGCGCCATCGCGCCGGGCTGGAAATTGCGGGTGTTGCTGGCTCAGTCGCTGTTTGGCGATCCGGACATCCTGCTGTTGGACGAGCCGACCAACAACTTGGACATCAATGCCATTCGCTGGCTGGAGGAAGTTCTCGCCGGGCGCGAATGCACGATGGTCATCGTCTCCCATGACCGGCATTTCCTGAACCGCATCTGCACGCACATGGCCGACCTCGACTTCGGCGAATTGCGGCTGTATCCGGGTAATTACGACGATTACATGATGGCGTCGACCGAAGTGCGGGAGCGCACGCTGGCCAACAACGCACGCAAACAAACCCAAATCGACGACCTTCGGCAGTTTGTCAGCCGGTTCTCGGCCAATGCCTCGAAAGCCCGTCAGGCCACCTCGCGCGCGCGCCAGATCGAAAAAATTAAACTGGACGACATCAAGCCCTCCAGCCGTGAAAACCCCTACATCCGCTTCGAACAGGGCAAAAAACTGCACCGTCTGGCGCTGGAAGTCGAGAATCTCAGCAAGGGCTTTGATGGTGTAACGCTGTTCAAAAAGTTTAATCTGATGGTGGCAGTGGGCGAGCGGGTGGCCATTATTGGTTCCAACGGTATCGGTAAAACCACGCTGCTCAATTGTCTGGCGAGCGCGCTACAGGCCGATCAAGGCGTTGTGAAGTGGTCGGAGAACACCGAACTCGGCTATGTGCCGCAGAACCGTACGCACGACTTCGCCACCGACATGAACCTGTTCGACTGGATGAACCAGTGGCGACAAAAACACCACGACGAGCAGGCGATCCGCGCGGTGTTGGGGCAGTTGCTGTTTTCCAAAGAGGACAGCCAAAAATCCGTGCAGGTGATTTCGGGTGGTGAAGAAGCCCGCATGCTGTTTGGCAAACAAATTTTGCAGCGGCCCAACATTATGTTGTTGGACGAACCCACCAACCATTTGGATATGGAGTCGATTGAGTCGCTGAATTTGGCGCTGGATAACTATGAAGGCACACTGATTTTTGTCAGTCATGACCGCGAGTTTGTGTCCTCGTTAGCCACGCGGGTGCTAGAAATTACCGCCAACGACATCGTCGATTTCCGTGGCACCTACGACGAATACCTCCAGTCCCGTGGCCTGGAGCGCCCCCCCGCGCGGCGCACTGCGGGGGATTGATCGCAGACTACGTTGCGCTGTTTGGCGGGGCGGACATTCACCCCGGCAGCACCCGGATATTGCAGGTCGTTGGCACGGGCACACTCAGCATGTCGAGCACCGGACAATGCGCGTTGACCGCCGCGCTAAGGCGCGCGAGGTCGGTTGGTGAGGCCTTGGAGGTCAGCGTGATGTTCACCCGCAGGGCGCCGAAACCGGGCCGTACGGTGTCATCTAGCGCGAAGAATCCCCGGAAATCGATATCGCCTTCCACGCTGGCCGAAACCCCCTGGAGTGGGATGCCCAGCGCTGTGGCAAACGCGCGGTAGGTAATTTCCTGACAAGTCCCTAACGCCGCCAGCACCAGTTCGACCGGTGTCGGCCCCTGATCGCTGCCGCCGATCCCGGTGGGCTCGTCCACGGTAAGGGTGTGGTGGCGCACGCTCACGGCGGACTGGAACCCCTCCTGGAGGGCCGAGTCGCAGCGAAACGTCACGCGGGCGCGGCCAGGTTCGGTGTCAAAAGTTTTCGTGGTACGGGCAATCGCCGCCTGTAGATCGGTGCTCATGGGGGTAGTCCTTGGCTGCTGCAGGGGCTGAGAGACATTCCTGCGGGGTGATAGATGACTACTATTGGGTGTGTCAGCGTCCCCATTTCGGCCTAATCTTGCGCTGGCTCCAACTCACAAGGAATCCCCGGATGGTTCGCCGCAAACGCATCGGCCTCATGTTATGGCCCGCCCCCGGATTAGACGCCGACTTCGCGCGTGGGCGCTGGGCGGAGCAGGTGGGTTTTGACGATGTTTGGCTGCCCGATGCGGAGGGTATGCAAGATCCCATTGCGCTGGCCGCCACGCTGGCGGTGGCGACCCAGCGGGTGCGGATTTGTACCGGCGTGGTGCCGGTGTTTAATCGTCCTGCGCCCATTCTGGCGACCAGCGTGAGCGTTATCGCCCACCACGCCCCGGGGCGTTTTGTGCTGGGGTTGGGCTCCTCCACCGGCAATATGGTGGAGCGCTGGTACGGCGTGCCGTTCCAACGCCCGCTGACCCACGTGCGCGAATACGTGCAGCTGTTGCGCCAAATTTTTGCTGGAGAGAAGACTGCTTTTTCCGGTACGTGCCTGCGCAGCCACGGCTTTCGTTTACAGACGCTACCCACGCCGGCGGTGCCACTGCATTTGGGCGCGATGGGTCCGCGCATGCTGCAGCTGGCGGGCGAATTGGCCGACGGCGTGGTGCTCAACGACTTCACGCCCCCAGACCGATTGGCGTTCGCGCTGGAGCAACTCGATATCGGCGCACAGCGCGGCGGGCGTCGCGTGGAAGACCTCGAAATCGTTAAGCGCCGGGCGTATATCGTGACGTCCAATGCTGTTGAACACGCCGCCGCCCGCGAATTTTTTCGCCGACATTTTGCGTTTTATGCCTCTGCACCGGCCTATCAGGCGGTGATGTTGCAGCTGGGTTATGCCGCCGCGGTGGCCGAAATTCGTGCCGGCTACGCGGCGCGCGACCGCGCGCGGGTGACGGCGGCCATCAGCGACGACATGGTGTCGCGTATTTTTTTGTTCGGCTCGGCCGAGCAGTGCCACGCCCAAGCGCGCGCCGACTACGCCGCGGGCATCGACACGCTTGCCATGAGCCCGCAGGCAGACACCGCCGAGGCGTTTGCCTCCTCGGCCGGCGTGTTTGCCGCGGCGACGTTTAACTCAGAGCAACCGGCACGCGGCTGAGCGCATCCCCACCGGGTTGCCGGCACGCTGGTGTGCCAGCCCAAACCCACGGTTTATTAGCTGCGCGCAATCACTGGCAACACCAAATGCGACGCTTGCTGCGCCGTGTGCAATACGCTATTGGTGGCGAGCTTGAAGTCGGCCTCGGTTTCGCGCGCGATCACGCCGCCGGTATTGGTGTTGCGATCAAAGCGCGGAAAATTTGAGCTGGCGACTTCCAGCCGCACCCGATGACCGGCGCGAAATACATTGGAGGTCGCCACCAGGTCGATTTCGAGGCAATACACCGCACCTGGCGTCATCAGTTTGGGGGTGCTGAAGCCTTCGCGATAACGCGCCCGCAGAATGCCGTCGGTGAGAATGATGGCGCGCCCGTCTGGGTGGACGTCTACCAGTTTGCCGGTGAAGTCGGTATCGAGCGCGGATGACGTCACATACAGCACCAGCCGCACCGGGCCGGTGACCTCCAGATCGGCCGCCAGTACCGCGCTGGTGTAGCACAGCACATCGGCGCGTTCCTCCACGGCGCGCTGGTCGCGCGGGCCTGCGTTGGCGGCCACAAACAGCCCCGGCAGGAAGGTTGCACCGCCCACGGTAGGCACTGGGTTGCGGGGGTCGTAGAGATAGGTATCAGCCGGCTCGTTGTCCGGTGCGGTGGTCGATAACGCACCATCTGCGGGTTGAGTCCCCGCGCAACCGCCACTGTGCAGATACCAGTTCTGCCACTGCGTGTCGGGTAACGGCCAGGCCGCTTCTTCGCGCCACACATCGGGTCCCATCACAAAAATTTTGACCGGTGGATCTTGTGGTACACCGTTGGCGACGCCCTTCAGAAAGTGATCAAACCAGCGAATTTGGTCGGCGGTTACATCCGCCACGCCGTCGTGCGCCATGAGGCCAAAGTTACGCTCGGCATAAACGCCACCGTTATAGCCGTGGACCCACGGCCCGATGATGAGTTTTTGCGTCGTCCGGCCTTGCATCGCCGTGTAATTGGCCAGCGTGCCGCCGAGGAAAAGGTCGTACCAGCCGCCAAAATTCAGCGCCGGCACGGTAATTTTGTCGTAATGCTCGCGCGGTGCCGCGGCACGCCAATAATCATCATAATCTGGGTGCGCCAGCCAATCCGCCACATAGGGGGTGAGCGCGGTGATTTCCGGTAGGTCGCACAGCGGCAGATGCGAATAATTGATCGCCACCCGATCGGCCGCCGCCAAGGCCGCGCCGACCAGCGCGCCGGAGGCTTCACCGCGGGTCAGCCGCCGCACCGCTTCTGCCACGCCGAAAGTCACACTCGCCCACTGCAACATGAAACCCAGCTGGAATGCGCCACCTTGATAGGTCCATTTTTCGTAGTACTGGTCGGTCGTGATAAAGGGCGCGATGGCCTTGAGTGCCGGCGGCGCCAGGCTTGCGGCCAGCCACTGGGTGGCGCCGTAGTAAGAGGCCCCCATCATGCCGACCACACCCGTTGACCAAGCTTGCGCCGCCGCCCAAGCGATGGCGTCTGCGCCGTCTTCCGCTTCTTGAAAATACGGACTGAACTCACCTTCTGAGGCCCACGTGCCCCGGCAGTCCTGCACTACCACGGCATAACCCGCCTGCGCCACGCGCAGAATGTCACCGGCGAGAAACAGCAGCACCGGCTGCTCTTTGTTATAGGGCAGGCGCAGCATCACCACCGGATAGCGACCATCACCCGCGGGGCGATACACATCGCTCGCCAGTAACACGCCGTCGCGCATCGTAACCTTGAGATTTTTCTCGATGGTCAGTGACATGTCATCTCCTCTGATGGTGGTTTATTTTTGGTGACGATTTTAGGCACATTGGTGCGCGGGACGGGAGAGGCATCTGCGGTCTGCGCGCGGGGCCCGGACCCGCGCCCAAGCCGCATCAGCCAGCCGCCAAGTCTCCAGACTAACCGCAAAGACTGGCGGGCACGCTACGGGTTGGCAGTCCAGTTGGCTGCGGTAGACTCGCGGCTATTCCCCCCTTAAGGCGCCTTCCATGAAACTCCAGCACCGTATTGCACTCGTCACCGGCAGCAGTTCGGGTATTGGGCGGGGGGTGGCGCTGGCGTTCGCCGCACAGGGTGCGGAGGTCGTGATCAATTACCCCAGTGCGGCGGAGTTGGCGGCCGCCACACAGGTGGCGGCGGCGGTGCGCGCGCTGGGCCGACAGGCGCTGTTGGTGCAGGCAGATGTGAGCGTAGAGGACGAAGCGCGGGCGCTGGTGGCAGCGGCCGTGGCAGCGTTTGGCCGGGTGGATATTCTGGTCAACAACGCGGGCATTGCGCCGGCGGGCTTGGTGCACGAACTTGAGGCCGCGGTTTGGGATCGGGTTATCGCCGTGCACTTGCGCGGCACTTTTCTGATGACCCGCGAGGTGCTGCCGCAGATGTACGCCCGTGGCCACGGCCGCATCATCAACACCGCCTCACAGTTGGCCCACAAGGGCGCGCCGGGGTTTAGCGCTTATACGGCGGCCAAAGGCGCCATTTTGTCCTTCACCCGTAGCACTGCACTAGAAATTGGCGCGCGCGATATCACCATTAACTGTGTGGCGCCGGGCGCTACCCGCACGCCCATGCTGGACACCGTGCCGCCCGCAGTGCTGGAGGCTATTCGCTTGGCGATTCCGCTAGGCCGCCTCGCCGAGGTAGCAGACATTGTGCCCAGCTATGTTTTTCTCGCCTCGGAGGACGCGCGTCACTACCAAGGCCAGTGCCTCAGCCCCAACGGTGGGGATGTGTTTTTATAGGCTCAGGCCAAACTTGGGCGGCGCTGGCGGGGCCTGTTCGCTCGGTTAACTCAGCCGGATATTGAACGACACCGAGACTCGCTCGCTGTCCGTGGTATTGGGCGTGACCCAGTGTTTGAGCCAGCCCGGGAAAAACAGGATGCAGCCTTCGCGGGGTTCAACCTCGTGGACGAAATCGGTCAGCGGCGTGCCGTCTTTAAGGTCCATATAACAGCGCCACTGCGCGGTGGGGCTCCCTTCGCGGGCATCGAAGAACTGAATGACGCCTTGTTCACGTCGCTCTGCTTTGAGATACACCACGCCCGACAGCACCGCGTCTGGGTGGGTATGCACGGCGTTGAAATCACCGCGTCGATTCACATTGGCCCACAGGATGCCATCGTCGAAGCGTTGCTTGGCGGAAAACGCCGGGGCGATTTCGTTGCCTAGCGCCATCACACGGCCTATGAGCCACTGAAACTCGGGATAGCGGTAGAGGTCGTCCGGGCTTTGCCAACCGCCAAAATTAGTTTTCTGTACGCCGAGACCTTCTGCGGCGAGCGCGGTGATGCGGTTGAGCATCAGTTCACGACGCAGCGTCCAGTTGGACTCTGGGACGTCCAAATCGTCGCGCCAAACCGGGGTGTAAAACAAACGTGTTTCGTGCATGGGGGACTCCACTGCAAGCCGTTGGGTTTCAGAATTGAAAGCATGGGCGAGACACTATACGGAAGGCTCGCGGCAGGGAATCCGGTGGCGGGCCCCGCGGCTAGGCGAGGAGGGCGCCGCTAGCGCTCGCGCCGAGTGCCCAAATCCAGCCCCTGTTCGGCCATTTCTACCGCCCGAAACATGGCCCGACCCTTGTTAAGCGTTTCTTCCCACTCCAGTTGCGGGACGGAATCAGCGACCACCCCGCAACCGGCCTGAATGGACAGGCGGCCGTTGCGGATCACGGCGGTGCGAATGGCGATGGCCGTGTCCATGTTGCCGTTCCAGGAGAGATAGCCCACGGCGCCACCGTAAATGCCGCGCTTGGTGGGTTCGAGTTCATCGATGATTTCCATGGCGCGGATTTTGGGCGCGCCGGACAAGGTGCCCACCGGCAGGGTGGCGCGCAGCACGTCGATGGCGTCGCAGCCCGCGCGAAGTTTCCCCTCTACGTTGGAAGAAATATGCATCACGTGTGAGTAACGCTCGATGATCATTTTTTCAGTCACGCGCACCGAGCCAATTTCTGCCACCCGACCCACATCGTTGCGGCCAAGGTCGATGAGCATCAAGTGCTCGGCGATTTCTTTGGGATCTGCTAGTAATTCGGCTTCCAGCGCCAGATCTTCGGCCGGCGTCGCGCCGCGCCGACGGGTGCCGGCCAGCGGACGGGTGGTGACCGTCTCGCCGTCCAGCCGCACTAAGATTTCGGGCGACGAACCGACAATCTGAAAATCCGCCAAATCCATAAAAAACAGATAGGGCGAGGGATTGGTGTGGCGTAACGCCCGGTAGACATCAATCGGCGCTGCGCGCAGCGGCACGGACATCCGCTGGGATGGCACGACCTGCATGACGTCGCCTTCCAGAATGTATTGCTTGATCCGTCCAACGGCCGCTTTGAAGGCTTCTTGGCCGAACTCCGAGGCAAAATCTTCTTCTTTCGGCACTGGGCCGGCCCCAATGCTGGGGGCTGTTTTGAGTGGTTGGGCCAATTGACCCACCAATTCGTCGAGCCGTGTTTCGGCCATGGCCCGCGCGCCGACTTGCGCCGGGTCCACACACACCACCAGCTCCATTTCGCCGCGTAGATTGTCGAAGACCACAAACTCATCCGACAGCATCAGCAGGATGTCGGGCGTGTTGAGGGTGTCGGGCGGCGTGCTCCGCGCGAGGCGTGGTTCCACGTAACGCACGCTGTCGTAGCCAAAATAACCCACTAGCCCGCCGGAAAAACGCGACACGGCTAAGGGTTGCGCTTGGATGCGGGCGTGGTATTGGCGTACGAATTCCAGCGGGTCCGGGGTGTCTAGACGCTCAATAGTCATGCCGTCTTGGAGGATGCTGACCGCGGTGCCGCGCACGCTGAGAATGCGGCGTGCGGGTAGGCCGATGATGGAATATCGACCCCATTTCTCCCCACCCTGCACCGATTCCAGCAGGTAGCTGAACGGCCCGGCGGCGAGCTTCAGGTACACGCTCAAGGGGGTGTCTAAATCGGCCAGCACGCGCCGTGAGATGGGCACACGGTTGTAGACAGGCGCAGGTGGTATGGGTGTTGGCATAACAAGCTGGGGCGTCGGCGGCACCCTTCCGGCGGACAGAGCGGCAAGCCTAGAGCACCCATCGGGGCCGCGCAACCAAACCCGCCGGGCGCGGCGGGGTGGTGCTAGTCCGCGGGGTGCGAAGGGGCGGAATTGCGAGGTCTGACTCGCCGCAAACCAACGCCAAGAGGTCGCCCGAAAGCCTGACGGCGTGCTGGGCTGGCGGTGGGTCGGCCCGGGATTTTTTGCAAAATTCGTTGCGGGCCGCGCTAAGTCTGCAGTGTAGCGGCGTGTTGCGGCAGGTTGGCTGGGGTGCCGTGGCACGCCCGTGCTGGGTGGTTTTTGCGGTGTGCCGCCAAGGTGTGGCGGCGCGTGTGATCTGAGTGACCGCGCGCTCTGCGTACGCGGCGAAATCTAGGTGGTGAGGCTGCTGTCGCTGGTGTAGAACAAACCTTTGAGCTGTTGGTTAGGCGATATTTCTAAGCGCAACAGCACCCGCGCACCCAACTTGCGGGCGCGCTCGAAGACGGCGTCCGAGGTCCCGAAAGTCACGAACTCGCCATTGAGGTCGTGGAAACCTGAAAAGCGCGCGATTCGCGCATCGAATGAGTGCAGGGTTTTCATAGAGCATCCTCCGGGAGTCATTGAAAGGGGCTCGGGCGGCGCCCGCGCCCGATTGAGTTCATCGTCGCTGGAAGTCTTAGCGGCGGTCCCGAAATACGCTGAACCTTATCTGTCACTTTTCTGTGACGCAGTAGACGTTGCGCCATTTAGGGCTGTTTGAGCGCTGCGGGTGGCGGGCCATAAGGGCGTGCTAAGGCTTCCCCAACGAAGACCCCTTGGCCGGGCCACGCCACGCTTTTCCAATACGCCTCCAAGGCGGTATCGCCCGCGAGATAAGCCGCCATCAGGATGCCGGGAGAGGGGAATTTCTGCGGGAAATTGCACGGTTCTAGCACCGTGCCGTAGCTCGCGGTGGCCCCTGCTTCCAGCCAGCGCAGGGCGCTCATTTGGTCGCTGGCGCGGAAGTCGCCGCCAAACGAGGTGAGATGGTCGGCGATCGCCCCGGGTAGGAAACCGAGGGTCTCCAAAAAGGGCACTTGGATGGTGCCGGTAAAGTAGAACATCACATCGCGGCGGTCGCGAATGCCGGCGCTGCGCTCAATGACCACCGGGATACGCTGCCCCAGTGCCGTTTGGACGGCCGGGAACAGCGGCGCGCGGGTGTTGCGCGCGGCCTCGGCGGTGATCACCAAATACGCCCGTCCACGCGGCTGGATCCCGTCGCTGCGCACGCCGCGGTCGATCAGCGCGCGCGCATTCTCGAGGCTTTCTGCCGCCAGCATCATGCTGGGATAGAGTTGGAAATCGCGATGGGGCTTGCCCGTCTCGGCGGCGTAGTAGGGGTTGGGCGCCGTGGGGCGACACCCATCCGCGCAATAGCGAGGGCTGTAGCCCAACGCGAAGGCGGTGGTGATGGACTGGCAGCCAACCCGGTAAGGGTAGCGCCAAGCGAGCGCATAGCCTTCGATGCCCTGCAGGGTGCGCATCCGCGCTTTGATGAAGGCGGTCTCGAAGACCGCGGGAGTAATCACCGGCTGGGGCACGCCCAGTGCGACGTGCACGATATTGGCGGCAGGAATGCCCCGCTGCACCCGGTAGTACTCGCCTATCATCAGGCTCTGCGGGTCATCGTCGTTGACGATGACCGCCAGTTCATTCGCCGTGATCGCCGCCAGTGCACTGACGGATGACAAAAGTATCGCCAGCGCCCCCAGGATGACGAGCAAGCCGCGCCGGACGCTCAGTGAGATTTTTTGAGCGCCTTCATCGCGCGGCTTAAACCATCGAGGGTCAGCGGGAACATGCGATCTGACAGCAGGTTTTTAATAATGCCGATGGAGGGGATATAGCCCCAGTGTTCCTCCGGCTGTGGATTGAGCCACACCGCGTGGGGGTACAAGGTGAGCAGCCGGGACATCCACGTCGCGCCCGTTTCTTCGTTCCAATGCTCAATGCTGCCGCCCACCGCCATCACCTCATAGGGGCTCATGGTGGCATCGCCCACGAAAACCATCTTGTGGTCCGGGCTGTATTTGTTCATTAACTGGGTGGTAGGAATGCGCAAATTGGCGCGCATGAGGTTGTCGCGCCAAACGGTTTCGTACACAAAATTATGAAAGTAGAAATGCTCTAAGTGTTTGAATTCTGTCCGGGTGGCCGAAAACAATTCCTCGCACACTTTGACGTGTGGATCCATGGACCCGCCGACATCCAAAAAGAGTAGCAGCTTGGTCGCGTTACGCCGTTCAGCGACCATTTTGATGTCCAGCATGCCCGCTCGGCGCGCGGTGGAGAGGATGGTGTCGTCGATATCGAGTTCTTCTTCGGCGCCTTCGCGCGCGAAGTGCCGTAGTTTGCGCAACGCTACTTTAATATTGCGGGTACCGAGTTCTACTTGGTCGTCGAGGTTGCGGTATTCGCGCTTGTCCCACACTTTTACCGCCCGGCCTTGGCGATTTTTAGACTCCCCGATGCGCACGCCTTCCGGGTTATAGCCGTTGGAGCCGAACGGCGAAGTACCGCCGGTCCCGATCCATTTGTTGCCCCCGTGGTGCGCGCCTTTTTGCTCTTCGAGGCGTTTTTTGAGCGTCTCCATGAGCTTTTCCCAGCCCCCGAGACTTTCGATTTTCTGTTTTTCTTCTTCGGTGAGATTGAGTTCCTGCTGCTTACGTAACCAATCCAGAGGAATCTCACCCAAGATTTCCTCAAACACCGTCTGCTTGCCGCTGATGTAGTCACCAAAGACTTGATCGAAACGGTCGAAGAAGCGCTCGTCTTTCACCAAGGTGCAACGGGCGAGGAAATAGAATTCTTCCACGCTAAACGCCGCGAGGTGCGCCTCTAGGCCGCGCAGGAGGGTCAGATATTCGGTCAGCGAGACCGGGATCTGCACCTTGCGCAGACGATAGAAAAGATCAGTTAGCACCGGTGCGCCGCGACAGGAATACCAGCCGCTCGAATAAATGCATGTCTTGCTCGTTTTTGAGCAGCGCCCCGTAGAGCTTGGGAATTGCTTTGCGGGAGTCTTTTTCGCGCAGGGCTTCAGGTGGAATGTCGTCGGCCACCAAGAGTTTGATCCAGTCCAGGAGCTCGGAGGTTGACGGTTTTTTCTTCAGCCCCGGCAGCTCGCGAAGTTCAAAAAAGCACTGCATGGCCTCGGCCAACAGGCGTTTTTTGATGTCCGGGAAATGCACTTTAACGATGGTTTCCATGGTGTCCGCTTCGGGGAAACGAATGTAATGGAAGAAGCAGCGACGCAGAAAGGCGTCGGGGAGTTCTTTCTCGTTGTTGCTGGTAATGATGATGATGGGGCGCTGGCGAGCCTTGATGGTTTCCCGAGTTTCATAGACATAGAACTCCATGCGGTCGAGTTCCTGCAGGAGGTCGTTCGGAAATTCAATATCGGCTTTGTCAATTTCGTCGATGAGCAGCACCGGTTGGGTGTCGGCTTCAAAGGCCTCCCACAGCTTGCCTTTGAGAATGTAATTCCGGATGTCCTTGACCTTGTCGTCGCCCAGTTGGGAATCGCGCAAGCGGGCGACGGCGTCGTATTCGTACAAGCCCCGCGCGGCCTTGGTGGTGGACTTGATGTGCCAAGGGATGAGCCGTCGTCCTAGGGAACTGGCAATTTCTTCGGCCAGCATGGTTTTGCCGGTGCCCGGCTCGCCCTTTACCAGCAGTGGGCGTTCCAGCGTGATCGCCGCATTGACCGCCATCATGAGATCGTCGGTGGCGACATAGGTGTCGGTCCCGGAAAAACGTTGGTTGGACATGGATGAACCCGCTGCAGAAGTTGAACCCAAATTGTATGACAACCCGACGAGCCAGCCTACCCACCCCCGCGCGGCGTGGCAGAGCCCCCAATTGACGACCCTAGGTCCGGCCAAAGGTAAACAAGGGTTAACGGGGGTGCGGCTGCTCCAGACTGTGACCCACTGCACAGTTTCTCGGTCAACTCCCCTCTAGGCTTACGCCGTAGAACCATAATCATCAGGGAGGTGCAAGGTGATAGTGCAGATTTCCAGTTGGCAGAACACCCAGCGTGCGGCCGTGCAGCACTTGCCCACGGTTCCAACCACTTACCCTAATGCCCGCGACCAACGCCGGCGGGCGCGCCAGCCGCTCAATTTACCGGTGACTTTTCGCAGCGACCTCGGCCAACACGCCGCCGCCTGGGTGCAGGACGCAACCTCAGAGGGTTTTCAGATCCATTGCAACGTGGCCACCGCGCAAGTTATTTGCCCGCTGGTCGGACGCTTGAACAGTGAAAATGGCCCGGTGTTGCAGGCAAGTTTCACCCTGGCGCTGCCGGACGGGCCGCAGGTGCTGTCGGTAGGGGTACAGTTGTTGTATCGCGCGACCCGGCTTGCCGCGCCCTGTTGCGTGCTGGGCTTTCGCTTTGTAGCCCTGCGGCCCAAGGCGCAGCGCGTTCTGGCGGCATTTTTTGGCGATGAATTGCCCACCCAACGGCGCTTGGGTTGGTATCAGGCGTCTAAATTGGGAATCAATGAACTGCGCAGCAGCGCTATTTGATCTTTCAGCAATAGCTTGCGGCGCTTGAGTCGTTTTAGCAGCAGTTCGTCGATATCCGGCTGCAGGCTCAAGCGCGCCACAATTTCGTCCAGATCGCGATGTTCAACCTCGAACGCCCGAAGGCGTCGCTCGACGGATACGGAACTCTCTTTTCGCACACCAACACCCATTCAGCACGTTAACCACACGGGCCGATTCTACCCTGTCGCTCTCTAACAAGAACCTCCCGGCATATCGCCCGCCTACCTCGGCAGGCCTCAGCCTTGAGCGGTGCGTTTGGGGCGGCGCCATGTGGTGGCGGCGATCGATCGCGCAACCCAGCGTCAGTTGGGTGATGGGGGAGCCGGCTACACGGGGTGCTGATCGCCCGTCCAACCGCGCACACCGACCGCCCGCTGGTGCTTTAGTAGCCTGCGGGTAGGCAAATGCGTGACGAGTTTCTCATTGCGTTATATCGGCACAGCGAAAAAGCGCGCGCGTGCCGTTATTACTTTTACACCAAGGTGCCACTAAAGTTTTTGTCCAAACCTACTCATGTCCAAGCCTACTAGGGAGCTATCCGCGATGAGCGCTGCGGAAATCGGCAGTCACTTGAACACCACCACCGCGGCGGGTGCCAGTGTGGAGTCGCTAAAAGCGTGGTTACGTGGCCGCATACAGACCACCGAACTGGCCAAGCTGCCGTCCGGCCAACTCCAACGCATGTTGGAGGCCTTTGAGAAAACCCGTTTTAGGGCGGGTGATTGGGTGATTCGCCAAGGGGAACCCGGCGAGCATTACTACGTTATCGCCAGCGGCCAATGCGAGGTGGAGCGTCGCGAAGAACCCAATGGCGTGGGGCGTCGGTTGGCAGAATTGGGGCCGGGAGACGCTTTTGGTGAAGAAGCACTGGTGGTTAATCGGCAACGTAACGCCTCCGTGCGCATGCTCACGGCAGGCACGCTGCTGCGCTTGCCGAAGCAGGCTTTTCTTGACGCGCTGCGCCGGCCGCTGGTCCGACCCCTCGAATACCACCAAGCACAGGAGCTGGTGTTGAATGCCGGTGCGTGTTGGCTCGACGTGCGCGAGGAACGCGCGCGCGACCTAGGCACGCGCGCCAATGCCCTTCAAGTGCCGCTGGCGGGGCTGCGTCAATTCGCGGTTGGGCTGCCGCGCGATCGCCGCTTTGTGGTGTATTGCCGTAACGGCGTGCGCAGCGCCGTGGGGGCATTTTTGTTGGCCGAGCGGGGCTTCGATGTTTACTATCTGCGCGGCGGTTTGCAGCGCTACGACCTTTTGACCGCACCGGCCGTGCCCCCGCCCGATCTGGAAATTATCCCCGCTGACGCGCTTCCGCGAGCCACTAGCCTAGCCGGCCCGTCGCCCGCGCTGGAGCGTCGCGCGCACGCTGCGGTGCCAGCCCGACTCTCTCTCGTGCCGGATCTGCGTGACGACGCCGAACGTGAAATTGAAGACTGGCTGCAGGAGCAAGAGGCCTTACGAGCGACGCAGGGCGGTGAGCATCTGTCGTCGGCGGCGCATTTGGCGCGCCTGCGCGAACGCGACAAGGCTAGCAAGGCGGCGGCGCGGGCTCATACCCAGGCGTTAATCGACGAACTGGCCAAAGGCTTGGATGAGGGCTGATTGGGCTCAGCCGGAAGGCCGCAAATCGAGATAAATGGCGCCTTCGGGCGCGTGCACCTGAGCCCAGGCCAGCGCGCCGTTGGTCAGCGCCACCTCGCCGATGTGGCGCTGTGCGCCATCCCGACTGAACTCAAAACGATACACGCGTAAGACCGTCAGCCGGCCATACTGCCGTTCTAGGGCCAGCCGGTGGAGGGCTACGCTGTCGTCTAGCCGCTGCAGGGCTAACTCGCGGCAGAGTTTGTCGATTCCCCTGATGGCACATTCCCGTCCCGCGGTACTCCAGCTCCACAGCCCCGCCAAGCCACCGGCGACCAACAATAGTGCTAGCGCCTCGTGCATCAGGTGCTCAGTCGTCCGAGCGTCGGGCTTGAAACTGTTCCAGTTGCCCGTCGAGGTCGAAATCGCAGCGGATTTCGATCGGCTGGCAGCACACTTCGCAGTCCTCGACGTAGCGTTGGGTGCCCGCCGAACCATCAATCACGCAGCTCACGGCTTCGCCGCAGTAAGGACAGTCAAAAGTTTGTTCAGACACCATGTCGGCGCAGCCTTAGTCGCGAAAATTAGTGAATTGCAGGGGCACGCCCAAGGTCATGCCACGCAGTGCGGCCATGACATCCTGTAGGTCGTCGCGTTTTTTGCCAGTAATGCGCACTTGCTCATCCTGAATTTGCACCTGCACCTTAATTTGAGTCTCTTTGATCGCCTTGACGACCTTGCGCGCGTATTCCGCGTCGAGCCCATTGCGCACGGTGACCTTTTGCCGGGCTTCACTCAAATTACGGCTGACCTCGCCTATATCGAGGCAGGTGACATCGATGCCACGCTTGGCCATGCGCAGGCGCAGGATTTCGAGCACCTGTTGCACCTGAAAATCGGCTTCTGCGATGAGCGTGAGAACGTATTTTTCCTGCTCAACACGCGCGCCGGTGCCTTTTAAATCGAACCGATTGCCGATCTCACGCGTAGTTTGATCGACCGCGTTGGCAAGTTCGTGGGCATCAACTTCCGAGACCACATCAAATGAAGGCATGATGGCGCTCCAGCAACTCAAGGCCTTGGAGTTTAGCGCTTCGCGCCCCGACCCCACAGCCTTGCAAGCTCCCACTTCCATCCCAACGATAGAGAAAACCGTGCTGGCGCTAATTTCGTTTGATCTCGATGACACCCTGTGGGACGCCGGGCCCGTGCTCTGGCGGGCTGAGGAATTGCATTACGCGTGGCTGCAGGCGCATCTGCCACGGGTGACGGCAGCTCTGGGCATTCCGGAACTCCAAGCGCGGCGCCGGGAGTTGGCCCGCGAACAACCGGCGCTGGCGCACGATTTCACCCAGTTGCGCTTGAGCGCGCTGCGCGAACTGTGCCGGCAGTTTGACTATCCAGAAGACTTGGCCCCGCTGGGCATTGCGGTCTTTGTGGCGGCGCGCAGCCAAGTCGTTTTATATCCCGAGGTTGATGCGGTGCTGCGCGCACTGGCCCTACGCTATCGTTTGGTGGCGTTGACCAACGGCAATACCGATTTGGTGCGCGCGGGCGTGGCCGATTATTTCGAGTTTGCTTTGTCGCCAGCCGATACCGGCACCAGCAAACCCGATCCCCGCATGTTCGAAGCCGTGTGGCGGCGCGCCGGGGTGGCCGCGGAGAGCGTTGTGCATGTTGGGGATGAGCCGCTGTACGACATTGAGGGTGCCCATCGAGCCCGGTTGGCGTCGGTCTGGGTGAATCGCCGGGCACGTGTGTGGCCAACCGAGTACCGTCCGGCACACGCCGAAATTACGACGCTGACCGACTTGCCGGCAGCGATTGAGCGACTCGCGGCAGAATTCGCGTTAAAAAGGACCGTAGAAACATGACTGGATCTTCTTTCGAACTGTTGGAAACGCGCCGGATCCCCACGCTAAATCTTGAGTTCCAGGCCTATCTCCATCCGGCCACCGGCGCTAGGCACTACCATTTGGCTTGCGACGACGACAACAACGCTTTCATGGTGGCCTTTCCCACGATTCCCGCAGACTCCACCGGGGTTGCCCACATTTTGGAACACACCACGCTGTGCGGTAGCCAGCGTTACCCCGTGCGTGACCCGTTTTTTATGATGCTGCGACGTTCACTGAATACTTTTATGAACGCCTTCACCAGCAGCGACAGTACGGCCTACCCTTTCGCGACCCGCAACCGTAAGGATTTCGACAACCTCCTGAACGTCTATCTGGATGCGGTGTTTTTCCCTTTGTTGGACCCTTTGGATTTCGCGCAGGAAGGCTGCCGGGTGGAATTTTCTGACCCCCAGGATCCCGCCTCCGATTTGGTCTTCAAGGGCGTGGTGTTCAACGAGATGAAAGGCGCGATGAGCTCCCCGGTGTCTCAGTTGTGGCATCACTTGCAGGCGACGCTGTTTCCAAACACCTCCTATCGGTTCAATAGCGGTGGGGATCCGGCGGAGATTCCAGACCTCACGCATCCGGCGCTGCGGGCTTTCCATGCGCGCCACTACCATCCGGCACTGGCGGTCTTTTTGACCTACGGCTGTTTTGACCCGCGTGAACATCAGGCGCGCTTTGCAGCGCTGGCGCTCGATCGTTACGCCGGCCACGCGCCGGCTAGTGCGGCACCTTTGGTGAGCGCGCTGCAGCCGGTCTTAAGCGCGCCGCGCACTTTGGTGACGGATTACGCCATCGACGAGGACGACGACACCGAGCACGCCACCCATTTGGTTTGGGGCTGGCTGCTGGGCGAAGGCGCGGACCCTCGGGCCTCGTTGGAAGCGCATTTGCTCTCCAGCGTGTTGCTGGACCACAGCGCATCCCCGCTGCGACATTTTTTAGAAACCACCGCTCTGGCACGCGCCCCCTCGGAGCTGTGCGGGGTCGACGACTCGGGGCGTCAGTTGGCGTTTTATTGTGGCGTTGAGGGTAGCGATGCCATTCATCTGGCGGCGCTCGAGCAGGGAATTCTGGCCGTGTTGGAAAAACTGGCCGCAGAGGGTGCGCAAGGTGCGGTGCTAGAAGCGGTGCTCGATCGGGTTGAGATGTCCCAACGCGATGTGGGTGGGGATGGTTATCCCTATGGTCTGCAACTGATGAGCCGGGTGCTACCCGGGGCGCTGTATCGTGCCGATCCGGTCGCGCTGCTGGACCTCGACGCCTTACTGGCAGAACTGCGCGAGCAGGTCACTCAACCCGATTATTTTCGCGCGTTGGTGCGGCGCCTGTTGCTCGATAACGCGCATCGGGCCTGCGTCACCATGGCCCCCAATACCGGCAAGCGCGACGCCGAACGTGCGGCCGAGCACCTGCGGTTGGCCCAACTTGCAGCGCGGCTAGATGACGCTGCACGCGCCAATATCACGACCGCGAGTGCGGCCCTGGCGGCGCGCCAAAGCCGCACCGAGGATCCGGATGCTTTGCCCCGGATCACCTTGGCGGATGTGCCGGCCGGTGAAGTGCCCATTGTGGGGACTTTGCGCGAAGTGGCCGGTTTGCCCACACACTGCTACGAACGGGGCACCAACGGCATCGTCCGGGTGCAGTTGGTGGTGGATTTGCCCGCGCTCACGCCCACCGAAATCGCCACCCTCGCACTGTTTGCCGACTACCTCACCGACCTCGGCGCTGGCCGTGAGACTTATCTGGAAACCCAATCGCGGCGCGCGCTCGTGGGCCAGTTTGGGGCCAGTGCCGCTATTCGCAGCCATCTCACCGACATCTCGCAGAGTGCTGGTGCGTTGGTGATTTCCGCGAAGGGCCTTAAGCGCCGCACCCCTGAGCTGGTTGGGGTGGTGTGCGAAATTCTGGCCGAGGTGCGCTGCGATGAATTGCAAAGGCTGCGCGAATTGCTCACCCAGTCGCGTGCGGATTTAGAGCAGTCCATCACGGACCGCGGTCACCAGTTGGCGATGCACGGGGCGATGCGGGGTCTCAATCCGGCCGCTTGGCTGGCAGACCTGTGGGGTGGGCCGGCGCAGATTCTGGCCTTGCAGGCGCTGGAAACCGCCGCACGCGAAGCCGATGAACCGCTCGTCGCCTTGTTGGCACGTTTTGCCGAACTCAAACAAAAACTGCTCGCAGCGCCCGCCCGAGTGCTGTTGGTTGGCGAGGCCGATGGCCTGGACGCCGCGGCGGCGGCGCTGGCGGCCCACGGTCTGCCGGGGGTGCGAGGCGTTGCTGCGCCGTTGTGCTTGCCCGCCCCTCTCGCGGCGCCCGGCAGCGCGTGGATTGCCAATGGTGAGGTTAATTTTTGCGCAAAAGTCTATGCAGCGGCGTCTGAAGGCGCGCCGGACGCCCCGACGCTGGCGGTGTTGGCGCGTTACCTATCGGACGGTTTTCTACACCCCACGGTACGCGAACGCGGTGGTGCCTATGGCGGGGGCGCAAGCTTTGATGGGGATACGGCCAGCTTTGCGTTTTATTCCTACCGTGACCCGCGACTCGCGGAGACGCTGGCAGATTTCGATCGCGCATTGGGCTGGTTGCACGATGAACAAGCGCCCCAGCTGCTAGAAGAAGCCATTTTAGGGGTGATTCAGCGGCTCGATAAACCCCGCTCGCCGGCCGGCGCGGCCGTGCATTGGTTCTACAGCGAACGGCATGGACGCACTGCGGCGCATCGCAGCCGTTTCCGGGCGCAGGTGCTGGGCACCTCATTGGCCGACCTGCGTCGCGTGGCCAACACGTGGTTGCAACCGGCAATCGGGGTCATTGGGGTGGTGACGCATGCGGGAGAGCGTGCGACCGTCGAGTCTTTGGGACTGACATTATTCAACCTCTAAACGGTGCAGGCAGATGAATATCGACTTCGATGAGTCAGCAGCGGGCTTCTGGGAAGCCCGCGCAGTCCATGCCATGGCGCAGCAGTTTGCGGAGCATGCAACCCGGGCGGGTGACCGCGAGTTGGTCAGTTTTCTCCAAGAATCTAGCCTCGCGCACTTGCAGTTGGCGGCCTACGCCACGCTGCGCGAAACGCATGGGCTGCAGGATAACGCGTGGCCCTCGTGGTCGCTGCTCAACCAGTTTTGGCGGCGAACGGTGGGGGCAACGCGCGCCGAAGAAGCCCTAAGCGCCCAGCGCAGCGATGCTTTGGCGCGGGCCGAGCGCGCCGAGCATGCGGCGTTTGATGCGTTTGCCGACGCCTCCCAAATTACCCGCGAGCGCGATGCGTTACAGGCAGAAGTGGCGCGTTTGCAGCGTCTGACCGCCCAACTACAGGCGACGTTGGGCGCTAGCGGTCAGCGCGAGGTAGGCCCTTGAGCCGACGCTGCACGGCTGAAATACCGCTCCAGCAGCCGCGCCTCATCGAAATGCCGAACGCCCACGAACGCCGTGGCATGATGCCCGCGTTGTCGCATGGCGCCCGCCGATGGCACGCCAAAGGGCCACAGTAGATAGCGTTCGCCGCGTTGCGATCCCGGCACCAGGCCGTCGTGTGCAAACAAGCTGCGCGGGGTCCCCGCGGGCCCGGGTAGCCCGCGCAGCGTCGTGTAATCTTGGGCCTCCAACAGCACTGGTGGGTGTGGCGGAGCCGGCCCTACACCCCGCACCATGTGCGTGCCGGCGGCCAACTGCACCCCGATGCGGCTGCGCGGCGCCAGGCTATCCGCGACCCACGGCGGTTCCCCGTCGGCGGGGTCCACGGGCCGCAAACGCAGGCGTGTGGTGGGGAACCACAGGTGATAGCACCCGCAGTTGTGCAGGGTGTCGAACGCCAGTGGCACACCGTCGGTGTCGAGGGTCACCCGCCAGGTCAAACCGTCAAACTTCCCCGCGAGACTATCGAACCGCCCCACCGCTGGACGGGCCGGGAACCAAATGACGTAGTTCAACTGCAATAGCACCTGGTTTTCGAAACGCGTGTAGGAGGCGTACTGATAAACGCTGGGTGGCGCGGCCACCAGTGGCGTGCCCGTTGCGCGGCGGGTGATGGTGCCGATGTGGTCATCCTCGCTGGCACTCGCCACCACCCAGACCGGCGCGTGTTGGGCAAACAGCGCGGCCAGCACCGGTGCGACTAGGATTGGGAAACCCAAGGCATCGTGGTCCGCGTTAGCGAAAGCGTGGGTCGTGGCGGTGGCGTCGGCCACTGCGGCGGGCGTGGCATAGACCCGCGCGTTGGCTGGGATGTCGAGGTGAGGCTGGGGATTTCCGGTCTTCTGCAAGCGGGCGATGCCGCGCCGCGCAAAGCGGGCCGCCACCGGATAGAGACCCAGCACCCGCTGGAATTGCCGGTAGTCGTCTGGGACGGTGGCGGCACGCAATAGCGTGTCCCACGCTGTGCCGCTCGTGAGCAGGCTTGCAACCAGTTGGTGACGACAATGATCGAGCGTTGTGGTGGGCGCGCCCAGCGCTGCCATCTCGATCTTGCGCCCATCCGTATCGAGCGCGGCTAAACGTGCCAGCCAGGCGCTGCGACCCGGCGCATCCATTGGCGTGGTGGTAAAGCTCGCCAGCAGCCGATTGACGCGCAGATACGGAAAGCCCGCTACGGGTGCGCTGTCGGCATCACCCACGCCAGCCTGCGCCACACGGCGGTCGGCGTCGTTGAACGCCGCGAGGCAGGCGGTCTGTGTGGCGTCCGAGGTGGCGGGCGGCGGTCGGCTAGGATTGCCGGCGCACGCACCGAGCCCCAGCAGCAGCACGCCGACGACCAGTGTTTTTGGGCTCCAAAATTGACACACGTAAGTCTGGCCAAACGAATCAAGGCCCGAGTGTACAATCGAGCCTCCGCCATGCAGAGCGCGCAAACCACCCGCATGAGTTTAATTTCAACCCAACTCACCGCTGCCGCGACGACGGTGCTCGCCGCCTACGATTTTCAATGGCACTCGCTGAGCCTGCTCACGGGTGGTCTGATCAACACCACCCTGCGCGTGGAGACCTTCGATGGCCCGGGATATGTATTGCAGCGTTTGCACCCGGTGTTCGATGAGGCGGTTAATCACAACCTGGATTTGGTCACCAGCGAGCTGGCTCGACAGGGCCTGACCACGCCTTTGCTCATCCGCACTCGCGAGCATGCGCGCGCCGTACCACTGGATGGCGCCGTGTGGCGGGTGCTGAGTCGCGTGCCCGGTCACAGCGTGGAGGCGCTCAGCGATGCCGCCGGGGCGCAGGTCGCCGGGGCGGTGTTGGGGCGGTTTCACGCCGCGCTGGCTGATTGGCACGCGCCGTTGCCGCACATTCGGCCGCCCGTGCACGACCCGGCACGGCATTTGGCGGCGCTGCGGGGCGCGCTGGCGGCCCATCCGGGACATCGGCTCTACGACGATGTGGTGCGGCTGGCGCTCGCCATCACAAGCCAATTGGCAGAATTGCCAGCGTGGCCGGCGGGGCCCGCCAGATTGGTCCACGGTGATCCCAAGATTTCCAACCTGCTTTTTGACGCCCAGGGACGGGGACTGTGTCTGGTGGATCTGGACACTCTCGCCCACGGCCCTGTGGTACCCGAGTTGGGTGACGCGTTTCGCTCGTGGTGCAATCCGGGCCCGGAAGACGCGCCGCAAGCCAGCTTTGCGCTAGATTTTTTTGCCGCGGCCATCGAGGGTTATGCCAGCCAGACGGCGGGTTTGCTCGGCCCGGCCGAGTGGATGGGGCTGGTGGCCGGGACCCAAACCATCTACTTGGAACTCGCCGCCCGGTTTGCCGCAGATGCCTTGGAGGAGCGCTATTTTGGTTGGTCACCCGCGCGTTATGCGACCCGCGGCGAACACAATTTGGCGCGCGCCGGCAATCAACTGGCGGCGGCCCAGGATTTGGCACAGCAGGCGGCTGCCGCAACGGCCATCCTCGTGCGGAATTTTACGGGCGGGATGAAACCTTAACTTTCGCTCGCCCATTTCTCCGAGGTCGCTAGAATAAGATCGCGCACCCCGCGCAACGAGGAGTAGAGCATGGAACTGAGTGGCATTTTGACGTTGGGGTTTGTCGTCCTGGTGGTGGTTACTCTCTACAAAGGCGCGAAGGTGGTGCCGCAGGGTTGGGAATGGACCATTGAGCGCTTTGGTCGTTATCGCACGACGCTCCGGCCCGGCCTGGGCATCATCCTGCCGTATATCGATAACGTCGGGCACCGGGTCAACATGATGGAGCAGGTGCTGGAAGTCCCCTCGCAAGAAGTCATCACGCGCGACAACGCGGTGGTGCGAGTCGACGGGGTGGTGTTCTTTCAAGTGCTAGACCCTGTGCGCGCCGCCTATGAGGTCACCCGGCTTGAATACGCCGTGCTCAATCTCACCATGACCAATATCCGCACGGTGCTGGGTTCTATGGATCTCGATGAATCCCTATCCAAACGCGATGTCATCAACTCACGGCTACTCTCGGTGGTCGACGAGGCCACCCATCCTTGGGGCTTGAAGGTCACCCGTATCGAAATCAAAGACATCACGCCACCCCAGAACATGGTGGATTCCATGACCCGGCAAATGACCGCCGAACGTTCTAAACGCGCCGCCATTCTGGAGGCCGAGGGCATGCGTCAGGCGGCCATTTTAAAAGCCGAGGGTGAGAAGCAGGCGGCAGTGCTCGAAGCCGAAGGGCGGCGTGAGGCGGCTTTCCGGGAAGCCGAGGCGCGCGAGCGTTTGGCCGAGGCGGAAGCCCGCGCGACAGCCATGGTGTCGGAGGCCATTACCAACGGTAACGTGCAGGCAATAAATTATTTTATTGCGCAAAAATACGTGGAGGCGCTGAAAGTCATCGGCTCCGCGCCCAATCAAAAGATTATTTTTATGCCTCTGGAGACTACCGGACTGCTGGGGGCGGTGGGGGGCGTCGCTGAACTCGCGAAAGAAGCCTTCTCGATGCAAGGTTCGCAACGGCGGTGAACAGCCTGCTGCAAACCTTGGGTCCGTGGCATTGGTTGCTGCTGGGCATGGTTTTGTTGATCGCGGAAACCCTGCTGCCGGGCACTTTTTTGGTGTGGTTTGGGGTGGGCGCGGCGCTCACGGGGGGCTTGCTGCTGTTGGTGCCCACGCTGGCCTGGCAAGCGCAGTGGGTGGTGTTTGCCGTGCTGTCGCTGGGTAGCTTGGTGGTTTGGCGGCGCTACCGCAAAAGTCATCCCGATAGCGATGACCATCCCACGCTTAACCAGCGTGGCCGCTCCTATGTGGGGCGCCGCTTCACTTTGTCGACGCCGATCATCGATGGTGTGGGCAAACTGCCGGTGGACGACTCTACTTGGAAAATCACCGGCCCCGATTTACCCATCGGCACGCTCGTCATTGTTACCGGCGCAGAAGGGACTATTCTCAAAGTCGAGCCTGTGGAGTAGGCCATGACCGTCTACGAGTCGAGCAACACATAAAATCTATCAACAGGCCGTTAACGGCCGTCGCAAGCTAAGGGGAGCACGCATGGATTTGGGATTACACAGCAAAGGCGTCATCGTGACCGGAGCCAGCAAGGGAATAGGGCGCGCCATTGCGTTGGAGTTTGCCCGCGAAGGCGCTCGAGTCGCCATTTGCGCGCGTGGTGCGGCAGCGCTAGAAAACACCCGCGCCGAAATCGCCGCACTGGGCGGCACGGTATTCGCCGCCAGCTGCGATGTGGGCGACGCCGCCGCCCTGCAGGGCTTTCTCAATGCGGCCCACGGGGCCTTGGGTCGTGTCGATGTACTCGTTAACAATCCCTCCGGCTTTGGCGTGACCGACGACGAAGCCGGCTGGGCGGCGAGTGTCAATGTGGACATTCTGGCCGCCGTGCGCGCCACCAAGGCCGTCGTGCCTTGGATGGAACAGGTCGGCGGTGGTGCGGTCATCCATATCAGTTCCATTTCTGGACTAGAGGCGAGCCTGCCGGGGGTGGCCGCTTACGCCGCCGCCAAAGCTGCACTCATCAGTCATGCTAAAAGCATGGCCATGGAACTCGCCCCCAAAGGGATTCGGGTTAACTGCGTGGCGCCGGGGTCTATCGACTTCCCCGACGGCTTCTGGGATGGCATTCATAAAGGCAACCCCGCCTTCTATGACATGGTCGTTGGCAGTATTCCGTTTGGGCGCATGGGGCGGCCCGAAGAAGTGGCCAACGCGGTGCTGTTTCTGGCTTCCGCTAAAGCCAGCTGGGTTGCCGGTGCGTTGCTGGCGGTGGATGGGGTGCAACACAAAGGTAACCTATGACTTTGCCGCGCGACCGCCAGGGGCGTCACAACACACCTGGCGGCTTGGCGCGCTAGGCCAGTGCGAACTAAGCCAACGAAGGAGTAAGCCCGATGCGGGTATTTGTGACGGGCGCAACGGGCTTTATCGGCCGCCCACTGGTCACGGCGTTGCTGGTGCGTGGGCATCGCGTGAGCGCTTTAGTGCGCGATGCGCAGAGCCCGGCCGCCAGCGCGTTGTTGGCCGAAGGTGTGGAACTGGTGGTGGGCGATGTCAGCGACCGGGGGGTGTTGCGCACGGCGATAGCCGGTGCGGCGATGGTGGTGCACGCAGCAGGGCACTACGCACTGGGGTTGAACAAGGCCGGGCGCGAGCGCATGACCCAAGCCAATGTTAACGGCACGGCGAATACGCTGGGCATCGCGCACGAACTAGGGGTCGGGCGCATTCTCTATGTCTCTACGGCGCTAGTTTTTGGATCCAGCGACGGCCGGCCACGCGATGAGAACTGGGTGCGCCACAGCGCCCCGCAATCACATTACGAAGCCACCAAAGTGGAAGCCCACGAGCTGGCCTTGGCCTTACAACGAGCGGGCGCGCCGCTGCTGATTGCCTGTCCAGTGGCCGTCATTGGGCCGGGCGACCATTCAAGCTTGGGCCGTTTAGCCCGCCTGTATGTCCGCAACTTGCTGCCGCCGGTATCGTTTGGTGACGGTGCGGCGAGCTTCGTGCATGTGGAAGACACGGTGGCTGGGCTGCTCCATTGTCTGGAACGTGGGCAGTTGGGCGAGACCTACCTGTTGTCAGGCGGCTCTTTACCGGTGCGGGAGGTCTTTAGCATCTGGCACACCACCCCCGGCGGGCTGAAGTTTATCTGGTGGTGGATGCCGCGCTGGTTGGCCGTGCGCTATTGCGCGTGGCTGGAACCACTCGAGCGGCTGTCGGATCCCAGCCCTTTGTTTAGCGCAGATTTAGCCCGCATGGCTTTTATGGATCTGCAGTTCGACGGGACCAAAGCAGTCCGCGAATTGGGCGTGAAATTTCGCTCGCCGCGGCAGGCTTGGCTCGACACGTTAGCGAGCGAGCGCCGGCATTTAGGCCGTCGCTAAAAGCCCGCCCAAGCGGGGCGGACGGCGGGTTGTTTAAGGCAATTGTTGTGGTGCGTCGAGAACGCGAGCCTTGACGCCGCGGGTGGTTTACACTATGCGCCCTCCCACGCCCGGTCATGCCCCAGCCCATGTCTGACTCCACGCTTAGTTTTGCCGATCTCAAACTGCCCGCGGCCCTGCTCGCGACGCTAAACACCATCGGCTATGAAACCCCCTCGCCTATTCAGGCCGCCGCGATTCCTGCCCTTTTGGCTGGCGAAGATATCATCGGCCAGGCACAAACAGGCACCGGCAAGACCGCCGCATTTGCCTTGCCTTTCCTGGCACGCATCGATCTCACCGCCCACGATCCGCAGGTGCTGGTTTTAACCCCCACCCGTGAGCTCGCCATCCAGGTGGCCGAAGCCTTTCAGAGTTACGCCCATGGCCTGCCCGGCTTTCATGTACTGCCGCTATACGGCGGACAGAGCATGGGCCAACAGCTCCACCAGCTGCGCCGCAGCGTGCATGTGGTGGTCGGTACGCCCGGCCGCATCATGGACCATCTGCGCCGCGACACCCTGAAATTGGGTTCTTTGCGCGGGCTAGTGCTCGACGAAGCCGACGAAATGCTCCGCATGGGTTTCATCGATGACGTGGAGTTTATTCTGGAGAAAACGCCGGCCAGCCGGCAAACGGCGCTGTTCTCCGCCACCATGCCGGAGCAAATCCGTTCAGTCGCGGCGCGCCATCTCAAGAATCCCCGCGAAATTCGCATCAAAGCGAAGACCAGCACGGTGGAATCTGTGCGGCAGCGCTATTGGCAGGTGGCGGGGTTGCACAAGCTAGATGCCCTCACGCGCATTCTGGAAGCCGAAGAACTAGACGCCGTCCTGATTTTTGTTCGCACTAAAATGGCCACGCTGGAACTGGCTGAGAAGCTGGAGGCACGCGGCCACGCTTGCGCCGCCCTCAACGGCGATCTCAATCAGGCGCAGCGCGAGAAAACCGTCGAGCAGCTGAAGTCAGGCGATCTCGACATCGTCATCGCCACCGATGTCGCGGCCCGCGGCTTAGACGTGCCGCGCATCAGCCATGTGGTTAATTACGACATTCCCTACGACATCGAAAGTTACGTCCATCGCATTGGCCGCACCGGGCGGGCTGGCCGACCGGGCGAGGCCATTCTGTTTGTCGCGCCCCGTGAAATCCGGATGTTAAGGGCGATCGAGCGCGCCACCCGGCAACCCATCGAGCCCATGCGCGCGCCAACCCGCGAAGCCATCGCTAGCCGGCGCGTGAGCCAGTTCAAAAAAGCCGTGTTTGATGTCCTCGCCACGGAGGATTTGCACTGGTTCCAAGGGTTGGTTGAGGAAATGGCCACTGAAGGCGGGGTCGAAATCCCCAAGCTCGCCGCCACGCTGGCCTTCATGATTCAACGCGATCGCCCCCTCAGCTTTGAAGGTGCGGTGGTCAACGTGCCTTATGCCTCGCATGCCGCGCCATCTCGGCAGGAGCGTCCGTCGCGCCCCGAAAGCCACGAACAAGCCCCCCGGTTCGAGCGCACAGAGCGCCCTTCTCGGGTGGAACGTGCGCCGCGCGAGGAGCATCCCACGCGGGTTCCGCCAGCCCGGATGCCTACTGCCCCGGCGTATGAGCCGCCGGCACGCGCAACGCTTGAGCCACCAGCCCGCGCAACGCTTGAGCCACCAGCCTACACCCCGTCTGAGCCGCCGGCCCACACCTCGGGTGAGCGGCCGCCAGCGCCATTCCTCACGCCGCGTAGCGAGGCACCGATGGCGTCTGCGCCCAGTGTGGCGTTTCCGCTGGAAGCTGAGCCGCTGAAGGATTTTCCAGACCTCGCCATGGTGCGTTATCGCATTGATGTGGGCCTGCAAACCGGGGCCACTCCCAAGCATATCGTGGGTGCCATCGCCAACGAGGCGGGGATCGAATTCCGCTACATCGGCCGCATCGATATGTATGACGATTTCAGCACCGTGGACTTGCCCGACGGCATGCCGCGCGATTTGCTGGAACACCTGAAGAAAGTCCGTTTTGGCCAATTCCGGTTCAACATGGAACCCGTGGTGGCCGCCGCCCCCCGCAAGCGCACCCCGCGCCGTGAGGGCGAGGGTCCGCCGCGCCGCGACGGTGAAGGTCCGCCGCGCCGTCACAAGTAGCGGGACTGGGCGGTGTAGGCGCTAACGCCACACCGCCTGTTGGCAGGGCTAAACGGCGGGCGTGACCCAACCGCGACGATGCCCAGGCAAGCGCAGCGCTGCCGCATATTTGGCCGCGCCGAGGGCCGCCCCGCTGGGAATATGCTGGCTGGGAAAGACTCCCGCATTGGGCGACTGGGCGCGCAGCAGTTGTTTGGCCAGCATCAGCTTGTGCACTTCGCTGGGTCCATCGGCCAGCCCAAGGGCGTGCCCCCACAGTAGCCACTCGCCGAACAACATCTCGTTGGAGACGCCTAACGCGCCGTGTAAGTGAATGGCCTTGCTGGCCATTTCGACCATCACCCGTTCGCTCAAAACTTTCACCGCCGCGATGTCGCCGCGCACCAGTTTGTAGTCGTTGTGGCGGTCGATTTTCCAAGCAGTCTGGAGGACGAGCAGTCGGAATTGTTCGAGCTGCATCCAGAGTTCGGCGATGGTGTCTTGAACAAGTTGTTTGTCTGCCAGCCGCGATCCTTGTGTGTAACGCGATTGCGCCCGTTCGCAGATGGCGTCAAACGCGCGCCGGGCGAGGCCCACGGTGCGCATGGCGTGGTGTACCCGGCCGCCACCGAGGCGAGTTTGGGCAATTTTAAAAGCGGCGCCGGCTTCACCCAGCAAGTTATCGTGGGTTAGCTGCACATCGTTAAATCGCAGGTAGGCGTGCGCGCCGTGTTCGGGGTGCTCGAAGGCCATGCCCGTATTGCGCACAAATTCGACCCCTGGGGTGTGGGTGGGGACGATGAACATCGTCGCGCCGTGGTGGATCGCGGTGCTGGTGTCTGTCACCGCCATGACGATGAGAAATTCCGCCCAGCGCGCATTGGAGGCGAACCATTTTTCGCCCCGCAGCACCCAACCCTCGGCGGATGGATCGGCGCGGCACGTGAACACCCGGGGATCGGCGCCGCCCTGTGGCTCGGTCATGGAAAAACACGACACAATCTCGCCCGCCATGAGGGGCTTCAAGTAGCGCGCCTGCTGGGCCGGCGTGCCGAAGTGGGCGAGAATTTCTGCATTCCCGGTATCCGGGGCGGCCGTGCCAAAAATAGTGGGCGCGAAAAAAGACCGGCCCAAGATTTCGTTCATGAGTGCCAGCTTTAACTGGCCCCAGCCCCCGCCGCCCATCGAGGGCGGTAGATGACAAGCCCACAAGCCCTGCGCCTGCACGGCCGCTTTTAACGGCGTCATGATGGCCATCAGCGCTGGATTGCCGGTGTTGTAGGTCTCGTCTTTGGGAAATAAGTAATCCAGCGGCTCAATTTCCGAGCGCACGAAGTGCTCGATCCAATCGAGTTTTTGCTGAAATTCCGGGTCGGTTTCAAAATTCCACATGGGGTCGCCTTTGATAGTGCTTAGGGCTGCTGTAACAGTAGCGTGTTGTGTGCCCGCAAGCAGCGCGCCACCAACACCCCATACATTGGGTTGGGCGCAGGCTCTACCAACAGGTGGCTGATGAACTGAGTGGCGCGGGCAAAAGTGCCCGTGCTCGCATCCCTGGTGGGGCTGGCGCTGCCCTCTAGTGACCCGTCGCAAGGGGTAACCCCCGCCGCACGGACTTGCTCTTCACAGACTTTTTGGAGCGCGGTAGTCGGGCTATCGGGCACGCTTTTGGGCGTTAGGCTGGCACACCCGCCCAGCATCGCGAGTATGGCGGTGACGATCACCAGCCGGGAGAAGGGCGCGCGCATGATTTGCTCCTAACTTAGATGCTTCACTTTAACCGGCGAGAACAACAGCGTCGATTGCTCTGGTTGCGGCCGCCTCGCGCGGCGTGCATGGTAGACGCCCGCGCACGCTGCCGATCGGCGGCGGCCTGCCACCGAGAGTCTGTGTATGGCGAGAGATTTTATGTTCGACCTCCTAGTCCCTCACCGGATGCTGCCCGCGCGTGCGCGCCGCAGCGCGGGTTGGCGTTACCCCTTTGCGCTGGCGGGGCCCGCGCTATGAGCCGCCGACGCCCGCCCCACGCGGCGGTGGGACCCGTGCCCCCGCCCACTCCGCCGGAAAGTCTTACCAGCCAGCTGTGGGGGCGCGCGTGTCTGGCCTGCGGTGCCGCGGCGGTCGCGTTGTGGTGGACCGTGATCCTCTGGGCTGGCAGTCAGCTACCCGACTTTAACCATCGGCAACAATTCATCAGCGAACTGGGTGCCGGCGATAGCCCCCAGGCGCTAGCCGTGCGGGGGCTGGGTTTTGGCCTTGCGGGCGTTCTGACGATGGTCTGTGGTTTATACATCGCCGCGCGGTGTCGCCAAGACCGCGCCGCATTACTCGGTAGCGTGCTGTTGCTGTTGGCTGGTGCTGCCCGGCTGGGCGCGGGTCTTTATCCGTGTGATGTGGGCTGCCCGGTGTTTCAGGCGTCGGCGGCCCAGCTCATCCACTCATGGGCCGAGCGCGCGAGCCTTGGCCTGCTGATCTTGGCGGCGACCAGTTGGGGCGTGGCCGCTAACCGCTATCCAGCGCTCAAGGCCATTTCGGTGGTGAGCTTTGGTTGCGCCACCTGGAGCATCGTGCTGTTGGTGATGATGGTGACGAGTCCCGATCAACCGGGACTCTACGAGCGTTTGGCGAGTGGTTTGTTATCCCTGTGGGTGCTGTTATTCGTGGTCACCCTGTGGCGGGCGGGTTTATGGCAGCGCGCGCTTGACTGGCAGCGCCCGGACTACGCGCCGCGCCGCCGCCGCTTCCGATGACTGCCCCGCACCCACGCTGATGGCTCGCCAGCGTCCTGTCTCCGGCAACGTTGCACTGCCCGAACCGCCGCCGGAGTTGCCGGTCAATCCGGGTGACACACCATTTGCCACGCTCACGCCGGAACGTATTTTGGACGCCGTAGAGGGCTTGGGTTTTGTCAGCAACGGCCGCTTGCTGGCGCTCAATAGCTATGAGAACCGGGTGTATCGGGTAGGGCTAGAAGATGGCTCTACGCTGATCGCAAAGTTCTATCGTGCCGCGCGTTGGACCAACGAGGCGATTCTCGAGGAGCACGCTTTCGCCCAAGAATTAGCCGATGCCGAACTTCCCGTCGTGCCGCCGCTACGGGTAGCCGGCCACACCCTGCAACTCGATGCAGATTTACGCTATGCGTTGTTTCCCAACCGCCCGGGGCGGGCACCGGAACTCGATGATCCCGACACCCTGCGCTGGATCGGGCGTTTTTTGGGGCGTATTCATGCGCGGGGCGGGGTGGCACGCTTTACTCACCGTGCCGCGCTGACGCAGGCTCGGCTAGGCGAGGAATCCGTGCGCTTTGTGCTGGAGGGCAATTTTCTCCCCGCTGAACTGCGGCCCGCCTATACCAGCGTGGCGCAGGCGGCGCTGGCGCAGGTGGCCGCGACTTTTGAGGCCATCGGGCCGGTGCGCGGCATTCGACTGCACGGCGATTGCCATCACGGCAATATTTTATGGACGAGTGCCGGCCCACATTTTGTCGATCTCGATGACTGTATGCAGGGACCCGCGGTGCAAGACTTATGGCTGTTGCTGTCTGGCGACCGCGCCGACATGACCCGCCAACTGACGCTGTTGCTCGCCGGCTACGAAGAATTTCGCGAATTTGACCACGGCGAACTGGCGCTCATCGAGGCGCTGCGTACGCTGCGAATTTTGCACTATGTGGCGTGGTTAGCGCGGCGTTGGGCCGACCCCGCCTTCCCGCTGCATTTCCCTTGGTTCAATACCCAACGCTATTGGCAGGATCACGTTTTGGCGCTGCGCGAACAACTCGCTGCCATGGATGAACACGCGCTGTCGGTGTGAGATTGCGCGCCGTGCGCTTGCTGGACGTGCCGCACCAACACCATACTTAAAGCACTCATTTGCCAACGATATTGTCATGACTACCAGCACTGACCCCGCACAAACACTGGCCGAGCAGGCCCGTGCTGCAATGTACGCCAAGGATGCTGCCAGTATGGGGCTGGGCATTCTCGTCCCCGTCATTGCGCCCGATTATGCCCTTGCCACCATGACCATCCGCCCGGATATGCTCAACGGTTTTGAGCTGTGTCATGGGGGCTTTATCGTGACCCTCGCCGACACGGCCTTTGCTTTTGCCTGCAACAGCAACAACCAAATGACGCTCGCCACGGGGCTGGATGTCGAATTTCTGAAACCCGTGGCGCTGGGCGATACGCTGAGTGCCGAAGCTCAAGTGCAAGCGCGCGCCAGCCGCTTGGGCGTGTGTGATGTGACGGTGCGTAATCAACACGGCGTGCTGGTGGCGCTGGTGCGAGGGCGCTCCTACACGATCAAGGGCAAACAGGTGGCAAACCTATGAACACGAGGATCCTGCGATGGGCGTAAGCCGCACGCGACATGGCCCGCGCGAGGCCATTGAAATCGCCAGTACGGATGAAATCCGTGCGCTGCAGCTGGCGCGCCTCAAAAGCACTCTCCAGAGCGTCGCCGCCAACGTGCCGCACTACCAGCAGGCTTTTGCGGCCCACGGCGTGCATCCGGACGATCTGCGCACGCCGAGCGACTTGGCCCGCTTTCCCTTTACCGTCAAAGCCGATCTGCGGGCTCACTATCCGTTTGGTTTATTCGCTGTGCCCCGCGAGCAAGTTGTGCGCCTGCATGCCTCCTCCGGCACGACCGGCAAACCTACCGTGGTGGGTTATACGGCGCAGGACATCGATACTTGGGCCAATCTCATGGCGCGCTCCCTGCACGCCGCGGGTGCGCGGGCCGGGGATATTGCGCACGTGGCTTACGGCTACGGCTTGTTCACGGGGGGCTTGGGCGCGCATTACGGCGCCGAACGTTTGGGCTGTTCGGTGGTGCCGATGTCGGGTGGCCAGACCGAAAAACAAATCCAACTCATCACCGACTTCCGGCCTGACCTCATCCTCGTCACGCCCTCTTATATGCTCACCCTGATCGACGCCATGGCGCAGGCGGGTATCGATCCGCGCCAGACCTCCCTGCAGCTGGGTGTATTTGGCGCGGAGCCGTGGACCGAGGCGATGCGCCGCGAAATTGAAACCCGCACCGACATGGACGCTGTCGATATTTTTGGCTTGTCGGAAATCATGGGCCCAGGGGTTGCCTGCGAGTGCATCGAAACCAAAGACGGCGCGGTTATCTGGGAGGATCATTTCTATCCGGAAATCATCGACCCCGTGAGTGGTGAGGTGTTGCCGGACGGCGAGCTAGGCGAGCTGGTGATTACCACCCTCACCAAGCAAGCACTGCCCCTGATTCGCTACCGCACGCGCGACCTCACCCGGCTCTTGCCCCCCACGGCGCGCAATATGCGACGCATCGATAAAATCACGGGGCGTTCGGACGACATGCTGATTATTCGGGGGGTTAATCTGTTCCCCACGCAGATCGAAGAAATTGTCTGCGCGATTCCCGGCCTGTCGCCGCACTATGTGATTCATGTGGACAAAGAGGGGCACCTCGACCGTCTACTGATCGAGGTGGAATTGCGCGATGATTCCGCGACCCTGCGGCGGGCCGAACTCGCGCGTGAAGTGGCCCACAAAGCCAAAACGCTCATCGGGGTTTCGGCGCTGGTTGAAGTGCGCGACCCCTTTACGCTAGAGCGCGTGACGACAGGCAAGGCGCGCCGGGTCTTTGATCGACGAGTCCCAGATTAAAACGCCTAGCACGGTAGGCAAGGAGACCGCATGTACACCCAGTCACTGGATATTCCCTCGCCCGCCGAGGTCGCACCGCTCGATGAACAAACCCGTAGCGCGGCGTTTAATGAGCGCACGGGGAGCGGGGACATCGTCGAAGCCAAGGATTGGATGCCATCGGCGTATCGCAAAACCTTGGTCAGGCAGATTAGCCAGCACGCCCACTCTGAAATCGTCGGCATGCTGCCCGAAGGTAACTGGGTCACGCGGGCGCCTAGCCTAAAGCGTAAAACCATCTTGCTGGCCAAAATTCAGGACGAGGGTGGGCACGGGCTCTATCTGTATGCGGCGGCCGAAACGCTGGGAGTTTCGCGCGACGAACTGCAGGCGGCGCTGCACAGTGGGAAAGCTAAATATTCGTCAATTTTTAATTATCCCACCCTAACTTGGGCGGATATCGGCGTGGTGGGGTGGTTAGTAGATGGCGCGGCGATCATGAACCAAGTGCCGTTGTGCCGTTGTTCCTACGGCCCGTATGCGCGCGCGATGGTGCGAATCTGTCGTGAGGAATCCTTCCACCAGCGGCAGGGTTTTGATTCACTCCTCGCGATGATGCAGGGCACGCCCGCCCAGCGCGCCATGGTGCAGGATGCGGTTAACCGTTGGTGGTGGCCGGTGCTGATGATGTTTGGCCCGCACGATAAAGATTCCCAGAACTCCGAGCTCTCAACCCAATGGGGCATCAAGCGCATTTCTAACGATGACCTGCGCCAGCAGTTTGTCGACGCTGCCATGGCCCAAAGCGAGGTGCTGGGCGTGAGCTTCCCCGATCCGCAGTTGCAGTGGAACGCCGAGCGTGGCCACTACGATTTTGGCCCCATCGACTGGGCGGAATTCTGGAACGTCGTAAACGGTCACGGCCCGTGCAACCGCGAGCGCCTGCAAGCCCGCGTGGATGCGTGGGAAGAAGGCGAGTGGGTGCGGGCCGCGGCCAGCGCTTATGCGGCTAAACATCCAGCGCCCGAACGCGCTGCGGCTTAACGGAGCACCACAATGAGCGAACGCAAAGACTGGCCGCTGTGGGAAGTTTTCCTGCGCAGCAAGCAGGGGCTAGACCATAAACATTGCGGCAGCCTGCATGCCCCAGATGGCCAGTTGGCGCTCCAGATGGCGCGCGATGTGTATACCCGGCGTCAAGAAGGGGTATCCATTTGGGTGGTGCGGGCGGACCAGATAATCGCCTCGGATCCCGCCGAGAAAGCGGCTTTTTTCGACCCCATGCAAGATAAAATTTATCGCCATCCCACGTTCTACGAACTGCCCGATGAAGTTAACCACCTGTAACGACTATGCCCGTTAGCGACCTGACCCCCGCGCCGGCAAGCGCTGTGTGCGCGGCCCACGTGCCGGCACTGCTACGCTTCGCCGACGGCTCTTTAGTGCTCAGCCAACGACTGGCGGCCTGCTGCGGGCATGGCCCGGCGCTGGAAGAAGACATCGCCTTGGCCAACATCGCGCTCGACTTGCTGGGCCAAGCACGCCTGTTGTTGAGTCACGCAGGCTTGCTAGAGGGGCAGGGCCGGGACGAGGACGCGCTGGCCTATTGGCGTGAGGAAAACGAGTTTCACAATCCGGTGCTGTGCGAATTGCCGAACGGTGATTTCGCCCAAACCTGCCTGCGGGCATTTTTTTACGTCGCGTGGCAGGCAGAACTCTGGCTCGCGTTAAGCGCCAGCGCGGATAGCACGCTGGCGGGGATTGCGCAGAAAAGCGCGAAGGAAACCCGTTATCACTGCGAGCATTTGGCCGCATGGGTCGTGCGCTTGGGCGACGGCACGCCCGAGTCTCATCGTCGTCAGCAGCGTGCGCTGGACTATTTATACCCCTACGCCAACGAGCTTTTTTTCGACGATGACACCGACCGCGCGACTGCAGCGGCCGGGCTGGGGCCCTTGCCCTCTACCCTCGAAGCGGCGTGGCGCGCCCGCATCGCGCAGGTGATTCATGAAGCCACCCTCAGCTTGCCGGCCGCGGTGCCGTTTTATTCGACCGGCCGACAGGGGCGACACAGCGAATGTTTCGGCTTCTTACTCGCCGAAATGCAGTCCTTGGCGCGCGCCCACCCAGGCGCAAACTGGTGAGGCTGGACGATGCTGCCGTGTGGCAGGTGTTGGCGGCCGTGCCCGATCCTGAAATTCCCACCATTTCCATTACCGAATTGGGCATTGTGCGCGCGGTCCAGTGTGTTGAGGATGTGATTACCATCACCGTGACGCCCACCTACGCCGGTTGCCCGGCCACGGAAGTCATTCAGGCGGATATCCGCCAAGCGTTGCTGGCGGCCGGTGCGGTGGACGTGCATTTGCGCACGCAACTCACGCCGCCTTGGACCACCGACTGGCTGAGCGCGGATGCCCGCGCCAAACTCAACGCCAACGGCATTGCGCCACCCTGTAGCACCGCCGCCAGTAACACCCACACGCTGGTATTCCGACCGCGTGTGCTCTGCCCGCGCTGCGACAGCCCGCGTACTGAGTGTCTCTCGGCTTTTGGTGCTACGGCCTGCAAAGCGCTATACCGCTGCCTTGAGTGTCGTGAACCTTTCGAATATTTCAAAGCCTTCTAACCCGTTATGGCCCAGCATTTTTACCCCATTCCGATTGCCGAGGTGCGCCACGAAACCGACGACGCCGTGTCGTTGAAACTCGCTGTGCCGGCAGATCTTGCGGCGGTGTTTGCTTTTCGACCCGGGCAACACCTGACCCTGCGCCGGGAATTCAACGGGGTCGAAGTACGGCGCAGCTACTCGCTGTGTACCGGGGCCGATGCCGGCGAATGGCGCCTTGGTATTCGGGCGCTGCCCGGCGGCGTTTTTTCTACATGGGCTAATGCCGCCCTACGCGCGGGTGAGGTCATCGAGTGCATGCCGCCGGACGGCATGTTTTCGCCCGTGCTAGCGCGCACGCACGCTAAACATTATGTGTTGATTGCGGCGGGCAGCGGCATTACGCCCTTGCTGTCAATTGCGCGCTCAGTCTTGAGCGGCGAGCCGCACAGCCAAGTCACCCTGCTGTACGGTAACCGTCGCCCGAGTACGGTGATGTTCCGGGAAGATTTGGAAGACCTCAAAAACACCTATCTTCAGCGCCTGTCCGTGCACCATGTGTTTTCGCGCGAAGCCCAAGAAGTGGCCCTGGCCAATGGCCGGCTCGACCGCACCAAGTTGCAGATTTTTCTCAACCAGCTCATTGCGCCAGAGAGCATCGACGAGGTGTTTCTGTGCGGGCCCAACGCCATGTTGGACGAACTCGCCGCGACTTTGCGCGCGGCCGGTGTGGGCGCCGAAAAAATTCATCTTGAGCGTTTTGGCAGCGACGATGTCGCCGAATTGCCGCCGGTGGCCGCGCGCGAACTGGCGGTGGACGCGGCGCATGCCACGCTCACCGTGATCGCCGATGGCACGACGCGCAGTCTGCCGCTGGCGCCCGGTGGGGCCACAATCCTTGATGCGGCGCGCGCGGTAGGGATCGACCTCCCTTTCTCGTGCAAATCGGGCGTGTGTTCCACCTGCCGCGCCAAACTGCTCGAAGGGACGGTCCACATGCGGCGCAATTTTGCGCTCATGCCGGCGGATCTCGCAGCGGGTTTTATCCTCACCTGCCAGGCGCAGCCCACCAGCGATCGCGTCACCGTCAGTTTTGACGAGCGCTAAAAAAGTCTCACCTGAGTCTTGCCCACGCAAGCCGTACCAGGTTGTGCAACAGCGTTTTTAGGGCGCACTGGGGAGCCAGTTGCATTTTGTACAGGCGGTGGCCCGAGGTGGTGGATAGCACCGAGGCCTCATCACCGCGCCAGCCTATTTTTATTTCACGAACACGAGAAGGCAAAAATCTCGTTATTATCGCTCCCGTCAAAAACCTGCCGGTAACCCTATGTTCAGCCCTTCGTCCATCCGCTTGAACAAATTCATCAGCGACAGTGGCATTTGCTCGCGTCGCGCCGCCGACCGCTACATCGAGCAGGGCAACGTGTTCGTCAATGGTAAGCGTGCGCAGGTGGGGGACCCGGTGTTTCCCGGTGCCGAAGTTCGGGTGAACGGACAACTGCTAGAAGCGCCCGGCGCGGCCGCACAGATTTTTATCGCGCTCAACAAACCCGTGGGCATTGTGAGCACCACGCAGGCCAGCGAAAAAAACAATATCGTGGATCACGTTAACCACAGCGCCAGAATTTTCCCCATCGGACGCTTGGACAAAGATTCTCAAGGCCTTATTTTTCTCACCAATAACGGCGACTTGGTTAACAAAATATTACGCGCCGGCAATCGGCACGAAAAAGAATATCTGGTTACTGTGGACAAACCCTTGGATGAAGGCGTATTGGCCGCGATGGCCAAAGGCGTGCCGATGCTCGGGGTGGTGACCAAGCGGTGCAAAATTGTTCAAGAGTCGGCGTTTGTGTTTCGGATTATTTTGATTCAGGGCTTGAATCGGCAAATCCGCCGGATGTGCGAATACTACGATTATCAGGTGACCAAGCTAGAGCGCATTCGCATCATGAACGTGGCGCTTAAGGGGCTGGCACTGGGCGATTGGCGTGATTTGACCGACGCCGAATTAACCGGCCTGTTCCAGTCGTTGGCACACTCATCGTCAGAAAATAAAGCCCCGCAGAAAGCGGGCCCTAAAAAACCAAGCCCCACTAAGCCGGGCCCCAGAAAGCCGGCCTCCCAAAAACCGGCTCCCGCTAAGCCGGGCGCGCCCCGTGCCGCCGCACACCCGCCGCGCAAACCTGGCCCCGGTGCGAACACCGCCCGGCCGTCCCGCACGCGGCGCGGCCGCTAAGAGCCTGCGTGGAGTTGCAGCGCGAGCGCACGGGCGCCGGCAAAATCGGTTTTGCCGCTACCGAGTTTAGGGATCTCGGCGACCTGCCAGTACTCCGCGGGAATCGTCAGGGGGTTGGCCCCGCTCGCGCTGAGTTTGCCGCGGATGTCGTCCACCGCCGTCGTGGCGCTGGCGACTAACAAGAGCACCATTTCGCCTTTTTTGTCGTCGGGCAGATTCACCGCGCAGAGTTCCATTTCGGGGTCGTTCAGGATCTGTCGAACAGCCTCTTCCACCGCCGTGAGGCTGACCATTTCGCCGCCTAACTTGGCGAACCTCGAGTAGCGGTCGATGATGGTGAGGAAGCCATCTTCATCCAGATGCCCCTTGTCGCCCGTTTTATACCAACGTGTGCCGTCGATGGTCGCGATGGCCAGCGCGGTGCGCTCAGGGTCGTCCCAGTAGCCCAACATAACCTGCGTGCCACCGATGAGGATGAGTCCATCGCTCCCGGTGGGCAGTTCGCTCAGGGTGTCGGGGTCAACAATGCGAAAGCTCGTGCCGGGCAGCGGCATGCCAACGGTGCCGGGCCGCGAGCCGATTTGGACTTTCCAGAAAGTCGTGTCTAGCCGATCAGGCAGATTAACGCTCGCCACGGGGGTGGTCTCGGTGGCGCCATAGCCTTCCAGAATTTCTTTGCCGAAGCGCGTTTTGAAGGCCTCGCGCACCTCGGGCGAGAGTTTTTCCGCACCCGCAACCACCAGTCGCAGGGTCTCGAACATCAACGGATGAACCCGCGTGTTGCGCGCGTACAGCCGCAAAAAAGTGGAGGTGCCAAACAGTACCGTGCCGCGATATTCGGCCACCGCCTTGGCCACGCCCACGGCGTCGGTGGGGTCGGGGTGACACACGACGGTGATGCCTTCCACTAGTGGCATGAGGGTGGTGGCGGTCAGGCCAAAGGCGTGGAACAACGGCAGGGTGGCGATGATCACGTCCTGATCTTCAGTGTTCACCATGTCAGAAATTTGCTGGATATTCGACATGATGTTGCGATGGGACAACACCACGCCTTTGGGCTGCCCTTCGCTGCCGCTGGAAAACAAAATGGCGGCAGGACTACTGAGCGCAACCCGTTTCAGATACAAGAGTTTGAGCACCCATGCGGGCAGGAGCACCGCTTGCAGGAGTGTGAGCACTCGGCGCAGGGGCGTGATTTCCTTGGCTAAGTCTTCCAGTACGTGGATGGTTGTGCCGGCCACCAACTCGGCGCCGTTGACGCCGCGTTTTTCGAGTCGATCTAGAAAGCGCGAGGAGGTGAACACCGTGCGGATACCCGCTTTAGCAATGGCGGCTTGGACGGCCTGCGGGCTGGCGGTGTAGTTGAGATTGACGATCGTTTTGCCGCACATCAGTACCGCGAGATTGGCGATGGCGCCACCGATGCTGGTGGGCAGCAACAGGCCGACGTTTTGTTCGCGACAAAGCCGCCGCACGAAGCGCCGGATGAGGATGACGCCGGTGAGCAGCCGCCAGCCCGACAATCTACCGCTGAGGGTGTCGGCGATGGCCACATCGCCACGCTGGCCTTTGGCGGTGGATAACCATGCGCTGGGCAGCGTCTCCAAACCTTGGGTGTGGCGGTCCCAGGCCTCGATCGATAGATCAAACACGCGCCGTTTGAGATGTTCGGCAGTGAGCGTCAAAGGCTGCGGCACGCCAAATGCGCAGATGACTCCTCGCCGCACGCCGCCTTGCCGCATCAGTCCCAGTCGTGGGCTGGCCCGGGAAAAACTGCTGCCCCATAGACCACGCAAGTAAAAAGGCACGATCACCCCGCTCGCGTTGAGGGCGGCGGCTTCATAGCCGCGTTTAAATTCTCCCAAGTGGCCGGTGCGGCTGATCGCGCCCTCGGGAAATAAGGCCACGACTTCACCGCGGAGGAGACATTCGCGAACTTCTGCCAAGGCATCGCGGGTCCCTAGGGTGCCGATAGGAATCACCCCAAAAGAATTCAAGAACCAGCGCAAATACCACCGCTCGTAGAGGTCGCGTTCCATCACAAAGCGGATGGGGCGCGGGGAGGAAATCTGCAAAATGGCCCAGTCGATCCACGAAATATGGTTGCCTAGCAGTAACACGCCGCCGGTAGACGGAATCCGCTCAAAACCGACCACCTCGATGCGATAACGATGGGCGACGATCGCGCGCGCGAGCAAGCGCACCAGCACCTGCGGCAGCACAAAGAAACTGTAGAGGGCGCTTAGCACGGACACGCCTAGCAGCGCGAAGAAGATGCTGCGACTTGCCACGCCAACCTGTGCCAGCAAGGCGGTCACGCCCAGCAGGAACAGCATGAGCGCGTTCTGCAAAAAATTACTCGATGCCAGCACGGTCCCGCGTTCGTGCTCGGGGGCGTTGTATTGAATGAGCGCCGTGAGCGGAATGACAAACAGACCACCGAACGCCCCAAAGGCCACGAAGGCGAGGGCTTGGGCTGTGAGGTTATGGGTGAGTGGCACCAGCAGCAGCGCGCCGCAGATGCCGGCAGCACCCAGCGGCACCAAGCCAAGCTCAATGCGATCGCGTGACGCCGCACCCGCGATGAGCGCGCCCAGCACCACACCCAGCCCCGCACAGGCCAACAGCCCTTGCACTATCACAGTGTTGTGGAGGCCGAGGGTGTTTTTAGCGTATTCCGGGTAGGCCGCCATGACCACTTGAGCGATGGCCCAAAACAGCGCCAGTCCCAACATGGCCCGCAAGGTTTCCGGTTGGCCGCGCAGGTGGCCAAGGTTGTCGCGCAAATAACCCCCGCGCAGGTAGTGCGCGCGGTGTAGGCGCAGCGTTGGATTGGCCGCGGCACGGGCCGGTAGCCGAAACGCCAGCACAAATTCCAACACCGAACAGCCCACCAGCCAGTAGCCCAAGGGTGTCAGTTTGACCAGAACCTCCTCGCTGGTGGCGGGTACGCCGTCGGCTAGGCGCTGCTCGAAAAGCACGGAAAATACGAACACCCCGGCGAGAATGGCGACCGTAGAAACGGCCTGTACCAGACCGTTGGCACTGGTCAGGCTGGCGGCACCCACCAAGTCTTTGATGTAGCCATATTTCGCCGGCGAATACAGCGCCGCCTGGGCGCCCAGTAGCAGCGTCATGGCGAAGGCGCACCAGAACCAGCCTTGCGAGTAACACAGAGTGATCAAGAGCGTGAGCACCACCGCGGCCCCAGCGGCCACACGCATCACCTGCGGTTTGGCGTAGCGATCAGACAGAAAACCTGCCGGGGTGAAGAGCAGTAAAAACGGCAGCAGGATGAGCCCGTTGAGAATGGCGGTGAGGGTGACCTGCGTGCTGCCGTCAAAAACCTTGAAGACGGTGTTCTGGATCACGATTTTGTGGCCCAGATCGACGAACGCGTTCAAGAAAATCATCGAGATGAAGGCAGCGAAGCCGCGCAGATGAAACAAGCGAAACATGCGGGGTTCCTTCGGTCAGGTCATGGTGAGGACAATTGTGCCGCTGAAGCCGCCGCTTTACAGCAATGGCTGCGCCGGGCTGCGGCGGATAACCGCAAAAAGGAGCGGCAGCGGCGGGGCGTAAGTGTCCAGTTTCCGCGAACCGCCGCACGCGCGCCATGGCGGCGTGCCGTGCGCCACGGTGAGTGCCCGAGCGCAATGCGGTGTTCATCCGCTTGATCCCGCAGGCGTGTAGGCGCCTCAGCGCGGCGGCGGGGCGCGCGGATTTCGTCTTCGCCTAGACCGATGGAGCGACGCCCAAAAGGAACCCGCAGGGCCTGCATGTGCTGGGTTTCACGCTCGGGAACGGGCCAGTCTTGGTATGGTAGCCGGAAAGCATCCGCGCGCCGCGCATCGTCTCCCTCGGCGCCAGCGCTAGCCCACCCCTCGTGCCCTCCAACCTAAAGGCTTAGCGGGCCTTACTGGTCGCATAGTCCTCGGGCGCGGCGAGCGCAAAAGGCCCGTCCAATGCGCGCAAGCGGTCTGGGTCTCGCCCATACAGGTCCCGGCGAAACTGCGGCGCGCCATCGGGTGCTGGGAAAGCGGTGAGATATAGCAGCATCACTGGCACTTTGCGTGGCAGGTTCACCCGGGTGGTACGGCCCTCGGCGACCACTGCTGCGATCGCCGCCCGATTCCATTGGGAGGCGTCTTGCAGCAAGGCTTCTGCCAGCTCTAGGGGGCGTTCCACCCGGATGCAGCCCGAGCTGAAGGCGCGTTCTGATTGGCCAAAGAGTTCGCGCGCAGGGGTGTCGTGGAGGTAGACCGAGTGTTGGTTGGGAAACATGAACTTCACTTGGCCCAACGCGTTAGTCGGCCCGGGCTTTTGGCGTAGCGTGTAGGTGAAACGTTGCCAGTCCACCCGCGCCGGATCGATGACCCGGCCTCCGCCATCGATCACCTCCAAATTTTTCTGCTGTAGATACTGACGGTTGGCCCGGATCTTCGGCAGCATGTCTTCGCGCAGGATGGTGGGTGGTACGGTCCAAGTGGGATTGAATTCCAAATACGCTATTTGCGCTTTGAACAGCGGCGTTTGGCGGAACGGCTTGCCCACGATCGCACGCCCCAGCCAGAGCGTTTTGCCCTGTTTGACGTAGGTCGCATTAAAGCCTGCGACGTTGACCACCACGAATTCCGGCGAGAAATCGCGAAATACCCACCGTAGGCGTTCCAGATTGAGCCGCAGGGTCGCGATGCGCGCGGCCACCGGCACGTTTAGCGCGGCCAGCGTGCCCGGCCCAATGGCACCATCGGGGCTCAGCCCTTGGCGGCGCTGAAAGTTCATCACGCTCGCGGCGAGTGCGGCATCGTAGTGCTGACCTTGGCCCGCGGCGTCTAACAGTTTTTCGGCCCGTAAACGTGCCCGTAACGCTGGCACGCGTGGGTCATCCATCGCGGGTTTTAGCGTGGTCCCCGCAGGTACTGGCTGCCAGCCACCGTGTGCCGCCAAGGTTCTGTAGTCAGCGAGGGCTTGCCGTAGGTCGCGGTAATATTGGCCGTCGGGGCGAATTTTTGCCAACGCCGCCGGGATGTCGCCACTGGTTAAGGTGTCGCGCACCCACGTGACCGGGTCGATGCCATCGAGCCGGCGCGAGTAATTCCAGGTGGGGTCGAGTACGGCCGGATTTATCTTGCCAAAGCGCAGGCTATAGGCGAGCCGGATGAGGGCTTCGGTGGCCAGCACCTCACGGCTGGCCGGGTCTAAGTCCGACCGGCTCAGCGTCTTCGCGAAATAGTCTTGCACCAGCAACCCGTCCTCCGGAGCTTGCGCGATGGCGGTATTCAATGAGGCCAAAGTGGCCGCGTTCCATAGGGGTTTGGGCGTTGCCCCGTAGAGTTTGGCAATCAGGGCGGGGGCTTCGATCGCCTCGCCGGCCACCGGTTGCCCGCGGCCCAGCCCGGCCAGTTGGGTGGCGAGGTCGGTGGCCGTCGTGAGCGTTGGCAGGGCGCTCAGTGCGCCGCACAGGAGTAAGCCGCTCGTCAGGCGGTAGCAGAGAGTCGGCACACGCAACATAAAATCGGTCCGAAATCAGAAAGGTCTGCTTATACTAGCGCCTTACATACGCGTTGGTGGGGTAGGCGCCGAGCGCCTCGCCGGTGTCGTTTAACCCAGAACTGCCCCGCGTCCCAGTTTTAAGGATCGCCGCATGACAACACCCCCGCACGCACCGCGTGCTATGACCCGCCGTGCTTGGTTAAACCTCGGTGCTGCCGCGTTGCTGACCGCCGCCCTGCCGGCGCGTGCCGCCATACCGTCTGCGCGCCGTTTGGCGTTTAAGCACCTGCACACCGGCGAACAACTCAGCGTGGAATTTTTTCGCGCCGGCCGCTATCAGTCCAACGCGCTGGCGGCCATCAATCATTTATTACGCGACTTCCGTACCGACCAAACCTACCCGATCGACCGCGGCTTGCTCGATCAACTGTGCGTCATTCATCAGGCCGTGGGCAGCGATGCGCCGTTTGAAATTATCTCGGCCTACCGCTCGCCCGCGACCAACCAGATGCTGCGAGGGGCCTCTTCGGGTGTGGCGTCGGGTAGCCTGCACCTGCAGGGGCGGGCCATCGACATCCGCTTGGCCGACACCCCCACACGGCACCTGCGTGATGTGGCGCAACAACTGGCCTTGGGTGGCGTGGGTTATTACCCCAGTTCAAATTTTGTCCATCTCGACATCGGCCGCCCGCGTCACTGGTAAGGCACACACACCGTGTGTGGTCGCTATGCGCTCTACCCCGATGCGACGGTGCTAGCTGGCGAATTTAACCTCCTCCTGCCGCAGTCTTTGCGGCCCCGCTACAACCTGCCGCCTGGTGCGTTCCATCCGGTGATTCGGCAGCCGGCGGGTGCTGCGCGCCACCTCGACGTGGCCCGCTGGGGCTTGTTGCCCAGTTGGGTCAAAGATCCTCGCGCGTTAGCGCAGCCCATCAACGCCAAAAGCGAAACCGCAGCCGACAAACCTATGTTTCGGCACGCCCTGCGACGATCGCGCGTGTTGGTGCCCGCCAGCGGGTGGTATGAATGGCGCACCGAGCAGGGGCTTAAGCAGCCCTATTTTTTTGCCCGGGCTGATGGCCAAACGCTGGCCTTTGCCGGCTTGCTAGAACGCTGGAGCGGCCCGGATGGGGAAGTGCAAACCTATGCCATCCTCACCACCAGCGCCAACGCGCTGGCAGCACCTATCCATGCCCGCATGCCGGTTATTTTGGCGCCCGCAGACTACGCACAATGGCTCGATCCGGCGCTCACCCAGACCGCCCCCTTGCAGGCTTTGCTGGTACCCGCACCGGCGGGGCTGCTCACTTGCTGGCCGGTCAGTCGGCGGGTCAATCGCCCGGTGGAGGATGACCCCAGCCTGCTGGAACGGCTGGGCTAACCGGGCAGTCAGCGCGCGGGCTGGCTGAGTGAGCCCACCCCGCTGCCACGGCGTTGGGTGCCACGCGCGGGCCAAGGGTGGTCACAAATTCCCCCTTGGTCGGGCGAGACCCGTAAACTGCGGCTTCCATCACCAGCAAGGGGCCGCGCATGAATTTCGATATCCCAGCCGATCTTGCGGCCTATTTATTGGAGCTCGATGAATTCATCGAGCGCGAGATTAAGCCGCTCGAGCAGCGCGACGACAACATCCGTTTTTTTGACCATCGCCGAGAACATGCGCGCACCGACTGGGACAACGGCGGGCTGCCGCGCGCCGACTGGGAGGCGCTGCTGGCAACCGCTAAACGGCTGGCCGATGCCGCGGGGCATTTTCGTTATCCCTTCCCGCGCGAATTTGGTGGCCGCGATGGCACCAATCTGGGCATGGCCATCATCCGCGAGCATCTGGCGGGCAAAGGGCTGGGTCTGCACTGTGACTTGCAGAACGAACACGCCATCGTCGGCAATAACATCAGCCTGTTGCTGATGCTGGAGTACGGCAGCGAGGCGCAGAAAGCGCAGTGGGTAGAACCGCTAGCTGCTGGCACGCAGATGTTCGCCTTTGGCATTACCGAGCCCGCGCACGGCTCGGACGCCACGCACATGGAAACCGTGGCCGTCGCGGTGGGTGACGGCTGGTGCATCAACGGCGAGAAAACCTGGAACACGGGTATCCACACCGCGACCCACGATTTGATTTTCGCCCGCACTAGCGGTGAAGCCGGCGACGGGGCGGGTATTACGGCGTTTTTGGTGCCCACCAACTCCCCAGGCTTCCAACTCGAAGCCATGCTGTGGACGTTCAATATGCCGACCGACCATGGCCACGTGACGTTTAAAGACGTCTATGTGCCGGCCAGCGCGGTGTTTGGTCAGGTGGGTCGGGGGCTGCAGGTGGTGCAGCACTTCTTTAACGAAAATCGCATTCGGCAGGCCGCGTCCAGCTTGGGCGCGGCGCAGTACTGTGTGAATGAGGCAGTGGCTTACGCCAAAGTTCGCAAACCTTTTGGTAAGTCGCTGGCGTCAAATCAGGGCATCCAATTTCCGCTGGTGGAACTCCAAACCCAGTGCGAGATGCTGCGTGCGTTAATCCATAAGACCGCGTGGCTGATGGATCGCGACGGCGCGTTTTCGGTGTCAGATAAAGTGTCGATGTGTAATTACTGGTCTAACCGGCTGTGTTGCGAAGCGGCCGATCGGGCGATGCAAGTTCACGGTGGCATGGGCTATTCGCGGCACAAACCTTTTGAACATATCTATCGCCATCATCGGCGTTATCGCATTACCGAAGGGGCAGAAGAAATTCAGATGCGTCGGGTGGCGGGCTACCTGTTTGGCTTTATGTCCCAGCGTGCGCCCAAAGGGGTGCAGGAAGACTGACCCGCATGCGCGTAGCGGACCCAGATTTTCACACCGCCATTAGCGGCGCCTTGGCGCGTGAGCTGCCCGGGTTCATCGCCCTGAACAGTTGTGCGCGACTTTCCGGCGGGGCTAGCCAAGAATCCTACCGATTGGCGGTAGCGAGTACTGACGGTCCTTTGCAGTTGGTCTTGCGGCGCACGCCAGGCGGGGAGCCGCCAGCGCCGGACGCCGAGCAAATTGGTCCTAAGGTCGAGGCCATGGTGGTGCGGGCAGCGCGGGCGGCAGGGGTTCCTGCGGCCGAAATACTGGCTGAGCTAGCGCCCCAAGATGGGCTCGGCGAGGGCTACTTCATGGCGTGGCTGGCGGGCGAAGCTTTGGGCAGTCGCATTGTGCGCAGCCCCGAACTCGCCGCAGTGCGTCCCCATTTGGCGCACCAATGCGGGCGTATTTTGGCGCGCATTCATGCCATCGACGTGGTGAGTACCGGGCTGGATCGGGTGCTAAAAGTGGTCTCGCCGGCGGCGTTGGTCCAGCAGACTTGGCGCCAATATCAGTCCTTCAATACCCCCGCACCTCTCATTGACTACACCGCGCAATGGTTGCTCGCACACTTGCCGCCAGTGCTGCCGCCCACCCTGACCCACGCCGATTTTCGCAACGGTAATCTGATGGTCTCACCGGCCGGCATTGTGGGCGTGCTGGATTGGGAAATTGCCCATTTGGGCGATCCCATGCGCGATCTGGGCTGGTTGTGCACCGCCTCCTGGCGCTTTGGCGTGCCCGAGTTGCCGGTGGGTGGCTTTGGGGATTATGCCGCCCTATTTGCGGGTTACACGGCGGAATCTGGCGTGATAATTGATGCCGCGCATGTGCGGTTCTGGGAAGTGTTTGGCTCGTTTTGGTGGGCCGTTGGCGCGTTGGCCATGGCCGACCACTGGCGTCACGGGCCCGACCGCACCGTGGAGCGCTTGGCCATCGGGCGGCGGTCCTCCGAGTGTCAAATCGATTGCATCAACCTGCTGATGCCCGGACGGGTGATGGCGCTGAGCCCCACCCAGCCGGTCACCGACGAACTCCCCACCACGCACGAACTCTTGCACAGCGTGCGAGATTTTCTGCGCGATGACGTGGCGGCTAGCACCCTTGAACGGCAGCGTTTTTTGGCGCGGGTGGCGGCCAATTCGCTGGACATCGTGCTGCGCGATGCGCAGCTAGGGCCGGCCGCACGCAGCGCGGAACAAACCCGTTTGGCCGGGTTGCTGGGTACCCAGGACACCCTGCAGGCCTTGCGCTGGCAGTTGGTGCACGGCTTGCGCGAGGGCCGTTTTGCGCTGGGGGATCCGCTGCTCACCACGCATTTACGGCAGACCGTCACCCAGCAAGTTTTAATTGATCAGCCTGGCTATCCCGGTGTGCGGCAGCTTGTGGGCGGCTAGCCAAGTGCGGATCTGCGGGGGGCTTCTGGTAATCTTCCCTCCCGTCCCGTTAGCAAAAAAACCCTAGGAGCAATCTGTATGCGACTCAAAAATAAAGTGGCCTTGATCACCGGTGGCGCGGGCGGCATGGGGCTGTCAACAGTGCAGCGGTTTTTGGCTGAGGGCGCGCGCGTGGTCATCGCAGATTTCAATGCGCTCACCGGCGCCCAAGCGCTGGCGGATGCCAGCCAAGCCGGTTTCGGCGATGCCGTGCGTTTCATTCGCACCGATGTCGCACAAGAAGCCGATGTCGCGGGGGCGGTGGCCTATGCGGTACAGGAATTCGGCCGACTCGATATCATTTTTAACAACGCCGGGGTGGGCGGTGCCATCGGGCCTATCTGGGAAATGGAAGAAGCCGAGTGGGACTACACTTTTGCGGTGTTGGTAAAAGGCGTGTTTTTCGGCATCAAACACGCCACTCGAGTATTTCGCGCGCAGGGTGATGGCGGGGCGATTATTAACACAGCCTCCGTGGCCGGTTTGAGCGGTGGCTGTGGGCCGCTGGCGTACTCGGCCGCGAAGGCGTCGGTGATTAACCTCAGCCGTGCAGCAGCGCTGCAATTAGCCCCGGATCGCATTCGGGTGAATGCCATCTGCCCGGGTTTCATTCTCTCTGGACTCACCCAGCCCGCGCAAAAAAGCGCCACCGAAGCGGGCCAGTTTCTGGATGGTTTACAACCTTGGCCGCGCCACGGCGACGGCGCCGACATCGCGGGCACGGCGCTGTTTCTGGCCAGCGAGGATTCGGGCTTCATCACCGGTGAGGCCATTGTAGTGGACGGTGGCTTGACCGCCCTTGGGCCAGATTTGTGGACCCGCTACGGCACGCCGCGTGAGGCCACTATGAGCAAGACGCGCATCAATCGTGGCACCACTGGCGAAGGCCACTCTACCCGCCAGCTAACCCCTTAACGGCGCGCCCGCGCACCATGTTTCACACCCAGGACGCACCATGAATAACTTAGATTGCCAGCCACGCGCCGAATTGGACGTGGTGGTCGTGGGGGCCGGTTTTGCGGGCCTATATTTGCTGTATCGCCTGCGCGAACTGGGGCTTTCGGTGCGTGTGCTCGAAGCGGGCAGCGGCCCGGGTGGGACTTGGTATTGGAATCGCTACCCGGGTGCGCGTTGCGATGTACTGAGCATGGAGTACTCGTATCAGTTCTCGCCGGAGCTCCAAACGCAATGGGAGTGGAGCGAGCGTTACGCAACGCAGCCGGAAATTCTGCGCTATATCAATCACGTCGCGGATCGCTTCAACCTGCGCGACGATTTGCAGTTCAACACCCGCGTGGAGCGCGCGCATTTTGACGACGCGACGGGGCGTTGGCAGATCACTACCGATACCGGCGAGGGTTTTAACGCCCGTTTCTGCGTCATGGCCACGGGTTGTTTATCCTCCACCAATCTGCCGGATTTCCCAGGCCTGCAGCACTTTACCGGTGCTACTTACCACACCGGGCGCTGGCCGCAGGCGGGGGTGGATTTCACGGGGCAGCGTGTCGGCATCATTGGTACGGGATCTTCGGCCATCCAGTCTATTCCGCACATTGCGGAACAAGCCGCGCACCTCACGGTTTTTCAACGCACCCCCAGCTACAGCGTTCCCGCCCGCAACGCGCCTTTAGGCGACACCGAGGTGGCGCGGATTAAAGCGGACTACCCCAATTTTAGAGCGCGTAATCGTCAGATGAGTTTTGGGGTTGATTTCCGCGTGCGCGAAGAATCTGCGTTATCGGTGAGTAGCGCCGAACGTGAGCGCGAGTACGCTGCCCGCTGGGCGGATGGCGGGCTGGCATTCTTGGGCGCCTTTAGCGATTTACTGGTCAATCAGGCGTCCAACGACACCGCCGCCGAGTTCATCCGACGCCAAATACTAGCCGTGGTGAGTGACCCCGTGACCGCCGAAAAACTCACGCCCACACAGATCGTGGGTTGCAAACGACTGTGTGTGGACACCGGCTACTACGAGACTTTCAACCGTAGCAACGTGACGTTGGTCGATGTGAGCGAGTCACCCATTGAGGCTATCACCGCTCAGGGTGTGCAGGTGGCGGGCCAAGACTACCCATTTGATAGCCTTGTTTTCGCCACCGGCTTTGACGCCATGACCGGCGCGCTGGCAAAAATTGATATCCGTGGCCGTGCGGGGTGCGCGCTCAGCGAAAAATGGGCCGCCGGTCCGCGTACCTATCTCGGTTTAGGCACGGCGGGTTTTCCCAATCTGTTCCTGGTGACGGGCCCGGGCAGCCCCTCGGTACTGACCAATATGCTGCCCTCGATCGAACAACACGCAGATTGGATCGCCGCGTGTATCGCCTATGTGTCCAGCGAGAAAATGAAGACCATCGAAGCCACTTTGGCCGCCGAAGACGCTTGGGTTGAGCACGTCAACGCGGTGGCTCACACCACGCTCTATCCGTCGTGTAACTCCTGGTACCTCGGTGCGAACGTGCCGGGCAAACCGCGGGTCTTTATGCCCTATATTGGTTTTCCGCCCTATGTTGCGAAATGTAACCAGGTGGCGGCCAACGGCTATGAGGGGTTTGAACTTGCCCATTGATCCTTGGGCTCACGCCCGCGCCGTACCCGTGGTGCCGGCCGCGTCTGACGCGTCTGAATCGTCCGAGACGTCCGCAGCGCCCGCGGCACTAGCGAGTGATGCGCTAGAATTTTTCGCGACCTCGCCACGGGGTACGGCCGACTTGTTATTGGCCGAACTGCGCGAATTCGGCGCGGAGTCAGCGAAAGAGAACGCCGGCGGCGTGTTTTTTCGCGGCACGCTCGCGGTGGCCTATCGGGCGTGCCTGTGGTCACGGGTTGCCAATCGCGTGTTGCTGATCTTGGCGCGCTTTCCGGCACCGGACGCCGATGCGCTCTATGCCGGCGTGCAGACCTTAGATTGGCCTCGGCATTTGGCCCCCACGGGCACCTTGGCGGTGGATGCTGCGGCGAGCCGCTCCCAGCTTACCCACACCCAGTTCATTGCCCAGCGCACCAAAGACGCCATTGTCGACGCCTGTCGCACCCCCGAAGGCGTGCGCCCAGACGTTGATACCCAGCAGCCAGACGTGCGGATTAACCTGTATATCGATCGCGACTTGGCGCAGGTAGCGATCGATTTGGGTGGTGGCAGCTTGCATCGGCGCGGTTATCGTCGTGGCCCCGGTGCTGCCCCACTCAAAGAAAATCTCGCGGCCGCGCTCTTGCTGCGGGCAGGCTGGCAGCCGCTGGCCGTGGCTGGCGCGCCGCTGGTCGATCCCATGTGCGGCACGGGGACGTTGCTGATTGAGGCGGCACTGGTCGCGGGAGACATCGCCCCGGGCCTGCTGCGGGGTGATTGCGGGTGTGCCAACTGGTTAGGTCACGACCCGGCACTGTGGGCCACTTTGTGGCACGAAGCGCAGGCGCGACTAGCGGCCGGCGTGGGCCGGGCGGGCGCTATCGTGGGTTATGACATCGACCCGGATGCGGTGCACGTTGCGTGGGAGAACATCGAACGCGCCGGGCTGCTGGGCGTGGTCCACGTCGAAACGCGCGAGTTAGCCGAGGCCGATCCCCCGCCGGGTGCGCCGGGACTGGTGATTTGTAACCCGCCCTATGGCGAGCGTTTGGGTGAGCATGTCGAGCTGGTGCAACTTTACCGGCGCTTGGGCGAGCGGCTACGCGCGCGTTTTACCGGCTGGGAGGCTGCTATTTTTACCGGCAATCCCGGTCTGGGTTTGGAATTGGGCTTAAAGGCTTTTCGTACCCACACGCTGTTTAATGGCGCGCTGGAATGCCGGCTGCTACGGATTCATTTGCAGGCGACCTCCTTTGCCCCCCAGGTGCCCCCGGGCAGTGTGCGGGTGGCGCGCGCACAGCAGCGGATTGCGGAACTGGCAACGCCCTCGCCGGGGGCCGCGATGTTTGCCAATCGTCTGCGCAAGAACGTGCGTTTGTTGGGGCGCTGGGCGGCCCGTGCCGGCGTGAGTTGTTATCGTTTATACGACGCCGACATGCCCGAGTACGCCATCGCTATCGACCTCTACACCAGTACTGAACGCTGGCTGCATGTGCAGGAATACGCGGCACCCGCGACCATCGACGAAGCCCATGCACGCACGCGGCTCGATGAAGCCTTGTCGGTCTTGCCAGCACTGCTAGAGGTGCCGATAGAGCGCATCGTGTTCAAGCGCCGGGAACGTCAGCGGGGGACAGCGCAATACGAGAAGCAAGCGGACGCCGGCAATTTTATTGAGGTGGAAGAACACGGGGTGCGCCTGTTGGTGAACCTGCGCGACTACCTCGATACGGGGCTGTTTTTGGACCACCGCACCACCCGCGCACGTTTGCGCGCAGCGGCGCACGACCGCGATGTCTTGAATCTGTTTTCCTACACGGCATCCGCCAGCGTGCAGGCGGCGGCGGGTGGTGCGCGCACCACGACGTCGGTGGATATGTCGTCGACCTACAGCGGGTGGGCGCGGCGAAATTTTGCTCTGAACGACTTTCCCGAATACGCCCATCGGGTGGTGGTCGCCGACTGCATCCGCTGGTTGGAAGAAGCGCCCGTGTCACCCTGCGGGCTGATCTTTTTAGACCCGCCGACGTTTTCCAACTCCAAGCGCATGGAAGACACGCTAGACATTCAGCGTGACCACGTGGCACTGATCGACCAATGCCTGCGGCGGCTGGCGCCGGACGGTTTGCTGGTGTTTTCGACTAATCTGCGCCGCTTCAAATTCGACCGTGAGGCGTTTCCAGATCTGGCCATCGAGGACTGGAGCGCGCCCACGCTCCCGCAGGACTTTGCCCGCAATCCCCGTATTCACCAGTGTTTTGCGCTGCAACGCCCAGCGTGACGGGTAGGCGCGCGGGCGTGCTCTAAACACCAAGCCACGCAGCCGGCCCAAACGGTGTGGGGTAGGCCATCGGCGCGGTGTCGCCAGCGGGTTTCCGCGTGCCACCGCCCGCGTTAGGTCGTCGGCGCGGCGCATTCCACGCGACGCATCGGTGCTGGCCGCCTCAATCAGGGCCCGCCGATAAAATACCATGCTCTCTACCTCTGGGTAAAAGCGCTTGGCGTGCGCCAGATGATGGTTCGGCAGGCGAGCAACACAGGGGGCAATCAAGACACTTCGGCGCAGCGCGCCGGATAGCCGCACGGCTAACCGCTCACCGAGCGGCGGGCAGGTGCACTGACGGCCCCTAGATCTGGTTGTACACTCGGACAGGTCTTCAGCTTAGCGAGGGAATTCCATGTCACTGCCCAACGGTCTCATTGCGGTCGTCAAGCGCGATTGCCCAACCTGTTTGCTCGTGGACCCGGTGCTGGTAGAAATACAACGCGCGGGAAAGCCCTTGACCGTGTACGTGCAAGACGACCCCAGCTTTACGCAGGTGGCCGGCAGTGTTGACGATCGTGACCTGGCGCAGTCGTTTCGCTTAGGCATTGAAATTGTCCCAACCTTGATCGAGGTCGTGGCGGGGCAAGAGGTGCAGCGCACTATCGGCTGGGTGCGCAGCGAATGGGCTGCGCTCACGGGCTTGGCCACGCTCGGTGCCGATCTCCCCGCGCATCGGCCCGGCTGCGGCTCTAAATCGGTTGAGCCCGGCATCGCCGAACAACTGGCCGTGCGCTACGGCCATACCGGCATGACTGCGCGCCGGGTAAGTGTTCCGCCGCAAGAAGACGACATCGAGGTTTGCTTTGATCGCGGTTGGAGCGATGGCTTGCCAGTGGTGCCGCCCAGCGAAACGCGGGTTTATCGCATGCTGCAGGGTACCTCGCGGGCGCCCGGCGAGGTGTTAGGTTTGGTGCCCCCTAATCTGTCGCCCTGCACGATTGAGAAAGTGGCGATCAACGCCGTGATGGCCGGTTGTAAACCAGAATATCTGCCGGTCGTCATCGCCGCCGTGGAGGCCGCGCTCGACCCCGCATTTTGCTTACACGGGCTGCTTGCCACCACTTGGTTTTCCGGCCCCATGATCATCGTTAACGGCCCCATCCGTGAGCGCATCGGGATGAACTGGCAGGGAAACGTGTTGGGGCAGGGTAACCGCGCGAACGCTACCATTGGGCGAGCGCTGCAGCTCGTGGTGCGTAATGTGGGGGGCGGTCGGCCACGCGAGATCGATCAAGCCGCTTTTGGCACGCCCGCCAAATTCACTTTTTGTTTCGCCGAAGATGAGGCCACCGCGTGGACTACGCTGGGTGAGGAGCGCGGCTTTCGCTGTGATCAATCCAGCGTAACGCTGTTCAGCGCCGACGGACCCTTGGGCTGCGCTGATCAAAAATCCCGCACGCCGCAGCCGCTCATCCGCTCACTTGCCGGTAGCCTGCGGGCCGTCACTCACGTGGAGATGGCTAACGCCGCCGATGCGGTAGTGGTGATTGGTCCCGAACATGGCCGGGTGTTTGAGCAGGCGGGTTGGAGCAAAGCGCAGGTGTTGGCGGCGCTGCACGCGGCGTTGCAGATACAGGGCCAAGATCTGGGCATGGGCACCGACGCTGCGGCTCCGGTCGCAACCCCCAACACGGCGGGAACCCGTCCTAAATTTCGCCCCGAGGGGTTGACCTTGGTCCGTGCGGGCGGCCAAGCCGGACTTTTTTCCGCTATTATTCCTGGGTGGCTAATGAAGGGATCGCTAGGCACGGATCCCGTCAGCAAGGAGATTTTGATATGAATGCTGTTCTGCTCGATCCCACCGGCGAATGCGATCCGGTACACCGCTCACCGCTGGCGAAGCCCGCGACCCTCGCGGGCCTCACCGTCGGCCTGCTGGATATTTCGAAAGCGCGCGGGGATGTGTTTCTCGATCGCCTAGACGAAATGTTCAAGGCCCGAGGCGTGGTCACGCGGCGCTACAAAAAACCCACGTTCGCGCGCCCCGCGCCCATTTCGCTCGTGCAAGAAATTGCCAGCCAGTGCGATGTGGTGGTGGAAGGCCTCGCCGACTGAGGTTCCTGCACGTCGTGCAGTTTGCATGACATCAGAGAACTCGACGGGCGTGGTGTACCAGGAGGCTTCATCGCCTCAGAAGTTTTTCGCACGGCAGCGAGTGCCCAGAGTGAGGCGTTCGGTTTTTATCCCAGCAGCCTGTTCGTTGCGCATCCTATCCAGGACCGCACGGACGACGAAATGCGCCAGCTCGCAGAGGATGCCTTTAGCGCGGTGTGCGCGATGATCAGCGCGCCGGCTTAAGCGGCGACGAGGCAATCAAATTGGGCTTTGGTGCGTCGCGCCAGTTGGTGCCCGGGCGGCGCGTCAGCACCGGCACCCCACCACCCGCCAAAAAGACTTAAGGCGGTAGCTGCGGCCGGATGACGATTTCCGTTGGGCAGCAATGGGCTGAGGACGCCAGCACAAAGGCCACGGTGTCGGCGATATCTTCTGGGCGGATCATCCGCTGCGCGCGCTTTTTCAGGCCGGCGGTGAGGGTGGTGTTGACGAAGCCGGGCATGATGCTGGAAACCTTGATGCCGAATTCGCGCACGTCTTCGAACAGGCTGGCGGTGAATCCGTTTAGGGCATGCTTGCTCGCGGCATAGATGGCGTCGCCGCCGTTGCTGTGGCGGCCGCTGATGGAAGAAATATTGATCACCGCACCGACTCGCCGCTCGACCATCTCGGGGAGCACGCTGCGGGTGAGGGTCATGACGGCCCAAAAATTAAGATCCAGCACCGCCCGCCAGGCATCGAGGTCGGCGTGTTGTACGGCGCCGCGCTCAGCACTCCCGGCATTGTTAATCAACACCCCGATGGGCCCGAAGTGGGCGCGCGCCGCAATCACCGCAGCGGTGATGTGGCTGCTATCGCATAAATCGCCGGCGAGAAAACCCACTTTTACGCCGCTGATGGCACACTCGGCTGCCACTGATGCCAAGGCATCTTCATTGCGCCCTAGCAAAAATAACGCATAGCCTGCGGCGGCGAGTCGCAGCGCGATGGCCCGCCCAATGCCCTTGCCTGCGCCGGTTATCAAAGCCGTGTGCGTCATATCTGTCTCCGGTTGCGAACATTGCTGGGCAGGGTACCTTCTGCCCTCACTCAGGTAGCCGCTGTGCCAAGTTTCCGGCCGCCAATATTTGCCGCTACACTCGGCTGTCGATGCAATTTAGGCGAAACCCAAAGGTAGCCGCAATGACTGATAACGCGCCCGCCCGGCAACTGGGCACAGACACGCTGGGATCTTTCAAATATCTCGACGCTACCGTGCGGCCTTCGCTATACCGCAATGGCGAGGTGCTGACCCGGCGTGATCCCGATGGCAGCGATGCAGGCACGCAAGGTGTGGTGCTGACACCGCAGGAGATGGTGGTCCACGACGCGCGGCAGCTTGCGGCGGCGCGCTGCACGCTCGAGAAAAACGGTTTTGAACTGCTGCATCAGCCGCTGTCAGGATCGACCGTCGATTTTTTTGATCACGCGCAAGTGATCAACCGGTACTACGCGGACTGTGTGCGGGTGGTCGAGAAATTTACCGGCGCGCGTGCCTTTGCTTTCGATCACAACATTCGCTCAGCTGCCGGAAAGCAGCAGCAACAGCGCATCCGCGGCGGTCAGCAGGTGCAGGGGCCGGCGCATGTCGTCCATGGGGATTACACCTTGGTTAGCGCCCCGGCAAGATTGCAAGACCTGACGCGTCCCCCCAGCGGCAACGATACGCTGCTAGGTGTTCTGCCGGCGGGAGAAAGTCTTATTTCTTCGGCGCTGGCGGCCCGTGCCTGTGGGCCAGACGGGCGTTTTGCGCTGATAAACGTATGGCGAAATATCGCCGCAGAACCGGTGGCCACGCACCCGCTCGCTTTGTGCGACGGCCAGAGCGTGGTGCCCGAAGACTTGGTGGTGTTTGAGATTCATTATCCTGATCGAATCGGTGAGAATTATTTCGCCCGCTACTCGCCTCAGCATCGCTGGTACTACTACCCGCAGATGACGGGTGAAGAAGCGCTGTTGATCAAGCAATGGGATTCAGCGGGTGCGCTGGCCAAATTAGGTGGAGCGCAAGGCGATGCCAGCGTCCCCGGCGGGCCGTGTACGTTTAGTTTTCACAGTGCTTTTGTCGATCCCACCACGGCGCTCGATGCGCCGGACCGTTGGAGTATCGAGGTGCGTTGTCTGGTGCTCTACCGCTGAAGCATTGGGTCGAGTCACGCACTCGCAAAAGTAGTGCGCAGGGGAAATGCGTCAATCGCTGCTGGCGACTCGGCAATAACCCGCCGAGCCGCCGGTGTGGCTAGTAGCGATTCATCACGGTCTCAGCGAAATAGCGCATTTGGCCGATGGGGTCGTCGGTGACTTGAAAAGCGAAGTGGCGTAGCCCCGCGGCTTCGAGGGCGCGAATTTTCTCGATGACCGCGTCCGGCTGGCCGATCATCGCCGCGACTTCGGCTACTTCTGGCACGAGGAAAGCCTGCTCGTCCTCGCGCGTAAACACCAAATGCCCCTCATGGAGAATCAAGTGCCGCCGGGCGGCGGGCAGGCTTTCTACGTATTCCCGGTAACGTGTTACCAAGCCGGCGATAGAAGATTCTGCGGGGAAGAGTTTGTCGTCCCATTCGCACATCACGTGCAGCAGGTTGGTGATGAAGGGGCCGAGACTTTTGAGTACTCGTGGGCTGGCGGCGGTTTCACCAGGGCGCAACACAGCCAAGGGGCTGATGTTCTTCGAGGGGATGTTGGCCGGATCGCGCCCGGCGCGGTGGGCCGCGGCGTCGATGCGCGCACGGGCGGCGGTGAGCATGCCGGGGTTGGCGTTCCAGGTGAGATGCCCATCGCATTCCGCCCCGCAGTAGTCCAGCGTTTTGGGGCCGAAGGCCGAGAGCGTGAGCGCAATGGGATGATCAAGATTAATGAAGCCTTGCTGACGGTGCAGAAGCTGCACTAAATGGCGCTCGCCTTCGCACTCGTGGGTCGCAGCCTCGCCCCGCAACAGGGCCTGAATGAGGCGAATGTCGCGCTGCATATCGGCTAAACGCACCGGCGCCAAGCCCATGGTGAGGCGCGCGGTATTGCCGTTGCCGACCCCCAGTTCCACCCGCCCTGGGGCCAGTTGCGCGATGGTGGCAATGGAGTGGGCGATGGTGGGCGCGAGGCGCGTGCTGGGCACGGCAACCCCGGTGGCCAGCCGGATGCGGCGCGTGGCGCGTGCGGCCACGGCCATCGTGGCGTAGACATCCGAGTAAATCATCTGCGAATCAAAGAACCAAGCCTGATCAAAACCCAAGGACTCTGCCAAAGCCACGAGGTCGTAATCGCCTATGCGTGAAGTAAACGCGACGCCGAATTCCATTTAAGCCCCCTCAAGGTAGATGTAGGTGGGTTGAGTCTAGCGGGATGCTCGCGCCGGCACGATCTAGGTGCGTTGTGTCGGATGCCGAGAGTCCCGGATAATCGCGCAAAACCCTGTGAGGCTCTTATGCCGTTTCGTCGTTGGTTACTGGTGTGCAGTGCGCTGCTGTGGTCGGGGGCGTGGTCGGTGACGCACGCGGCGGCGCTAGAACAAGCCTCGATCACTTTGGCCGTGGGCGGGCAGGGCTTGTTCTATTATTTACCGGTGACGATTGCCCAGCAGCGGGGCTATTTCGCGGCCGAAGGTCTAGACGTCGAAATCGTCGATTTTCCGGGTGGCGCCAAGTCGTTGCAGGCCGTGGTCGGCGGCAGCGCCGACTTTGCCGCAGGTTCTTTTGAACACGTGCTGCGGATGCAGGCTAAAGACCAGCCGCTGCGGGCCATTACCTTGCTCGCGCGCTATCCGGCCATGGTGCTGGCCCTCGCTACCCCGACGTTCGCGCGCTACCACACCTTCACCGATTTACGCGGGATGAAGATCGGCGTGACGGCGCCGGGATCCTCCACACAGCTTTTTCTCAACCAACTGTTGGCGCGCAACGGCATGCCGCCCGACGCCGTGGCGGTGATTGGGGTTGGCGCGTCGGCGGGCGCCGTGGCGGCGCTGCGTCATGGCGACATCGATGGGCTGGTGCATCTGGATCCGGTCATTTCACAACTAGAAGCCAGCGGCGACATTCGAGTCATTGTGGATACCCGCACCCCCGAGGGCGCGCGCGAGGTCTATGGCGGCACCTATCATGCTGCGTGCCTGTATGCGAAAGCGGATTTTCTGGACAGTCATCCCTTGACCACCCAAGCGCTGGTGAACGCGCAGGTGCGCGCGCTGCGCTGGTTGGTCCACGCCACGCCCGCGCAAATCGTGGACACCATGCCGCCCACCTACTGGGGTGGGGACCGGGCTGCCTATCAGGCCGCCTTGGTGAAAAATCTGGCCATCGTCTCGCCCGACGGCGTGTTGGATGACGCTGGCGCGCAGCACGTACTGACGGCGCTCATGGCGAGCGATCCGGCGCTGCGCGCAACGCCGCCCAAGGTCGCGTTAGCCATCGACAATTCGTTCGTGAACCGGGTTGCACCCGCGCAACCTTAAGGGCTGCTCATGAGCGCCATCGTCTGGGAAGGGGTGGAAGTTAGCTACGCGAGCGGTGCCTACTGCGCGGTGCGCGGCTTGAATTTGGCCGTGGCGCCGGGCGAGTTCCTGTGTGTGGTGGGCCCGACCGGCTGTGGCAAATCCACCATCCTGAATGCCGCCGCGGGTTTGCTGGCCCCCACGGCGGGAACCGTGCGGGTGCAGGGTGCGCCGCTGGAGGGGCTGAACCCGCACGCGGGCTATTTGTTTCAGGCGGATGTGTTGTTTCCGTGGCGCACCGCCTGCGACAACGTGGCCGCTGGGCTGCAGTTTCGCGGCGAGTCGCGGCACTCGGCGCGCGCCACGGCCACCCAGTGGCTGCGCCGTGTGGGGTTGCACGGCGCGGGCGATCGCTATCCGCATCAGCTGTCCGGGGGCATGAAAAAACGCGTGGCGCTAGCGCAGGTGCTGGCGCTCAATCCGGCCATGTTGCTGATGGACGAGCCGTTCTCGGCCCTCGACGTACACACCCGCAGCCTGATGGAGACCGAGCTACTGGCATTGTGGGCCGCAGCGCGTAAATCGGTGGTGTTTATTACCCATGATCTCGAAGAAGCGATAGCCCTCGGCGACCGCGTGGTGGTGCTTTCGGCGGGGCCAGCCAGCCATATCATTGGCGATTTTCTCATTGACCTGCCGCGCCCACGCGAGGTGGCTGAAGCGCGTTTAACCCCGCGGTTTATCGAGCTCCAGCGTGAGATTTGGGGCTTGCTGCGTGCCGAGGTCCTAAAAAGCCAGGCGCTGCTGCGCGAGCAAGCCGGATGAAACTAGGCCTCGCCCGTGTGGGCTTACTGGTGGTGCTGTTGCTGGCGTGGCAAACGTTGACCGCGATCGGTTGGCTGTCGCCATTTTTTTTCGGCAGGCCGCTGTTGGTGGCGCAGGCGCTGATTGATTGGTTCGCCTCGGGGGTTATTTTTCGGCATCTGGGGGTGACCCTGTTAGAAACCCTGCTGGCGTTTGTCTTAGGCACCGTGAGCGGTGTGGTGGCCGGTGTGTGTTTGGCTTTAAGCCCGATGGTGGCAGCGTTACTCGACCCCTACATCAAGGCCCTCAACGCCATGCCGCGGGTGGTGCTGGCCCCTATTTTTGCCACCTGGTTTGGCTTGGGTATCGCCTCTAAAGTGGCGCTGGGGATCACGTTGGTTTTTTTCATTGTGTTTTTCAACGTCTATCAGGGCGTGAAGGACGTCAATCCACTCCTGCTAGCCAACGCGCGCATGTTGGGCGCCTCGCGCCACCAATTGTTGCGGCATGTTTATTGGCCGGCGGCCATGAGTTGGGTATTTTCCAGCCTCCACGCGGCGGTGGGGATGGCTTTTGTGGGTGCCGTGGTCGGCGAATACCTAGGCTCGGCCCAAGGTGTGGGTTATCTCATCCTGCAGGCCGAAGGGGCTTTTGATATCAACACCGTGCTCGCCGGCATGGTGGTACTGACCATCTGCGCGCTGGTGTTGGACACGCTGGTCACGCGCGTTGAGCACCGGCTGCTGAAGTGGCGGCCCAGTCACACCGAGGTTGCGGCGCGTTAATGCGCCTGGCCACGCCAATTTTTAAGGAGATGACCCCATGCCCCCCTCCGTGCGACCGCTGGTTGGTTTACCGGCCGACACCCATGAAGCCGGCGGTTTTTTGTATCACTCCATTGGCGACAAATACCTGCGCGCAGTAGCGGAGGTAGCCCACTGTGTGCCCGTGATGTTGCCTGCGCTGCAGCAGGGGATGGACCTCGACCACACGCTGGATTACCTACACGGTGTGGTGATGACGGGCGCGCCCTCTAACGTGCATCCGCCGCGCTACGGCGAGCCGCCCACGCCGGACCACGAACCCTACGACCTCCATCGCGACGATCTCACGTTCAAGCTCATTGAACGCTGTGTGGCGCGGGGTATTCCTCTGCTGTGCATTTGTCGGGGGTTTCAGGAACTCAACGTGGCCTTCGGTGGGAGCCTGGAAACCGAGTTACAACGGGGTGCGGGTCGACTCGACCACCGGGCCCCCAAAGGACAGCCGGTTGAGGTGCGTTACGGGCCTGCCCATGCGGTGGCGATAACCCCCGGTAGCTGGCTGGAAAATTTGCTGGAGACACGGGAAATCGAGGTGAACTCGATCCACCGTCAGGGGATCCGCCGTTTAGCGCCCGGCCTCACGGTGGAAGCCACGGCACCGGATGGCGTGGTGGAAGCCGTGACGCTACCCGCCGCGCCCGGCTTTGTGTTTGGGGTGCAGTGGCACCCCGAATATCGCGCGTGGGAGAACCCCTACTCGCAAAAAATTTTTGCAGCGTTTGGGGCGGCCGTCAGCGCCTATCGTGAGCAGCGGCTGGTGGCCGCGCCAGCTAGAAGTTAGTCGGGCAGCCCGCTCGCCCCATGGCCGAGCGGCGCCCAGACTGGGTGCCCCCTAACTCGCCGGACCGCGGGTAAAGTTGTAGTGGTTCATGCTCACTAAATGGCTGCGGATCCACATGCCGAGTTGGGTGGCGGGCCTGATAAGTGGCGCCCACCACCGCGCAGCCATAACGCAGATGCGCGGCGAGGCCATATTTTTGCGCGCAGTGATCGGCATAGGCTTTCACTTGCGCGCCCGGCGCATAGAGCCGGGTCCACTCTGGGGAGAGCTCAAAACCGTAGGAGTAAGAGGTTGATGCCACGTCCACGGTCAGGCCGTGGATAGGTATTGTCACGCCAAGTGCCACCCAGATCGTTGGCACGCTCCAGAATGACGAAATTATCCAAGCCCATTTTTTTTAGCTGAATACCGGCACCAAGACCCGAGAAGCCTGATCCAACGATGACAATCTCGTGATCAAGCGTGATGCTCGTTGTGTTAGTCGACATGTGACGCTCCAAAGTCTTTGCGAAGACTGAATAAAGATTTGGCGGTGCTCACCTACCGGTTGCCTAGGCACCGAACCCCGCGCGCAGCGTACTGCAATAACGCGCAAAGGCTAGACTTACGAGGAACGCGTGGGATGGATAAGAGCACTGTCGGCGGGCTCAATATGAATTGTTCTGGCGACTCGGCGAGAAAATCTGGTTCTCTAGTTTAAGACACGGCACACTGCACGCAGGAGTTTTTGGCTTAATCTTCTTTTAACACTGCAGAACCTGATGGATTTAACGTTTCTTCCTGAGTTTTTGCTGCGCAGGCTGAAAAGCGCGCCGGGGCCGGCCACCACCACACGCCAAGACGAGCTGTTATTGGCGCTCGGGCGACGTGGCGCTCTGGCTTCAATTGGCATTATGGCGGGTGTCACTTGGGCTTTCGCGGGCAGTGGCGTGGGTTGGCGCTTCTGGTTATGGGCGGGTTTTTTGGCCAGTGCCTGCGCCCTGCGAACCCTGGCGGGAGAACTGGGTTTGCGCACCAACTCGCCCCGTCTGGCGCGCTGGTCGCTGCGGGTTTATCTCGCCGGCATGCTGGCCACGGCCTTGCTGTGGGGCTTGGTCACGACTTTGGTGGGGCGTAACGCCACCTATGAGCTCAATGTATTTTTGTGTTTTGTGTTGGCCGGCGTCATGGTGGGGGCGGTGGCCATCGCCGCGCCTCGGCGAGGGCTTTATCGCCTTTACCTGACGCTTTTGGTGGTGCCGGTAGTGATCGATTTCTGGCTACGGCCAGCGCCTATTTATCAAACCATGGCGTTCCTCGCGCTTGTTGCGGCGGTCATCATGGAAGGGGTCGCGCGCAGTTACTCCGGCGCGTTGCTGCAAGCTGGGCAACTCGATGAAACCAACCGGGACTTGGTGTCTTCCTTGGGTGCAACCAATGCGGCGCAGGCCGCCACCAATGCCCAGTTGCAGACAGAGGTCGCCGCGCGTTTGTTGAGCGAAGAACGCTTCCGTAGCGCTTTCTCCGAAGCCCCGATCGGCATGGCCCTGTGCGAGAGCGGGATGCTGCGGGACGGCAATCGCGCGCTCCACGAGATGCTGGGCTACGCCCCGGACGAACTCGAAGGACGCGCCTTGGTGTCCTTGTTGAGCCAAACCCTCTCGGCACCCGAGCAAGCGCGCGCCACCCAGGATCTGGCGGCGATCGTGGCGCGAGATTACCTGCTGGAAACCCGCGATGGGAACAGCCGTTGGGTGGCCATCTATTTTGCGTATTTGGCCCATCAAAACTCCCCGCAGGACCACGGGTCACCAGCGATAATTGCGCAATTCAGCGATGTGACCAACGCGCGGGCGATGTCCAGTCGCTTAATGCATCAGGCGAGCCACGACGAACTCACTGGCCTGCTTAATCGACGGGAGTTTGAAATCCGGCTCGAAGCAGCACTCGAGAACACCCGCACGACTGGCGCACAACACGCGGTGTGCTATTTCGATCTGGACCAATTTAAAGTGGTCAATGACACCAGCGGGCACGCCGCCGGCGACCGCTTGCTGTGCCAGATCGCCAATACCATCGGACAGGTGGTACGCAAGACCGATACCCTGGCCCGCATGGGCGGGGATGAATTTGTGCTACTCATGCCGCACTGTTCCATTGAGCAGGCGCAGCGCACCGCGCTGGCGATTCGTCAGGCGTTGGAGGACTTGAATTTCAGCTGGGGCGAGAAGCGGTTTCGGACGACCGCAAGCCTCGGTTTGGTGCCGGTGGTCACGGGGCACGAGAGCGCCGCCGAGTTGCTCAGCGCCGCGGATGCGGCCTGTTTCATGGCCAAAGAGTTAGGCCGCAATCGGGTCCACGTGTATGGCGCCGGCGACGCCGATCTCCTCCATCGGCGGGGCGAAATGGGTTGGGTAGAGCGCATCGATCGGGCCATCGAAGAGAACCGGTTTGAGTTGTATTTCCAAACTATCGAAGCCGCGGTACGGGGACCCGTCGCCAGTGAGCGCCTGCACATCGAACTGCTGTTGCGGCTGCGCGAAGTGGACGGCCAGCTGGTGCCGCCCGGGGCGTTTTTGCCGCCTGCGGAGCGCTATCACGTGGTGTCTCGGATCGACCGCTGGGTGATCACCCGCACCCTGCAGTGGTTTGAAGAGGCGGGGGATATCGACAAACGGCTGCACAGTTGCGGCATCAACTTGTCTGGACAGTCGCTGACCAGCGAGGATTTCCATGCTTTTGCCTTAACAGCCATGCAATCGCTGGGTCCGCTCGCGGCCTTGATCTGCTTTGAAATCACGGAGACTGCGGCGATTGCCAATCTGCAGGCCGCGCGGCGCTTCATTGACGACATGCGAACCCTGGGATGTCGCTTTGCGCTAGACGATTTCGGCAGCGGGCTGTCGTCTTTCGGCTACCTCAAGCACCTCCCGGTCGACTATCTCAAAATCGATGGGATGTTTGTGCGCGACATGCTCACCGATCCGGTGGACTTGGCGTTAGTGCGCGCCATCAATGGTGTGGGCAAAACGCTGGGTAAAATCACGGTGGCGGAGTTTGTTGAAAACGACGCCGTGCGGCAACGACTGGCCGAATTGGGCGTGGATTGCGTACAGGGTTACGGGGTCAGTATGCCGCAACCGGTCACACTGCTGTTTGGCAAGACCTGATCCCACACGGCTCTCGGGCGCGCAACGCCCACCTGCCTTCCATGGTGACACCCTTCGCGCGCGGCTCGCGGCAGATTTCCCCCCTCGTTCTTAGGCGTGTCCGGCGGCCGGCCCCACCTGCACGGCCTGTGTCATGGCCTGCAATGCAACGTCGAGTAACCCCCGTGCTTGCTCGTCCACCAGTGCCTGCGGCGCGTGAATGATGCCCGCGCGCACGGCCATCGCCATCGCGAGTGCCTGTAGCACATCGCCATTGGCGACCTTGGGCAGGATCGCGATTTCCTGACTCAAACTCGCCAGCAGCGCCTGCAGCAGTTGCTGGACGCACACCGCCGAGGCGGTATGCGGGTGCAGCGGGAACTCAATGTCAAAGATCTCGCCGGTGGCGGTGGTAGCGCGATAGGGCATTTTTTTCATGGGTTTCTCCTGGATGCAATAAAAAGCCGACCTCTATCCTACGCACCTCGCTGCCAGATGGCGCACCGCCATCGCCCGGTACTCGGTGGCGCGCTGTTGTGGCGGGGTCCGCCGGGGGAGGCATTATGTTACGGTCGCTAGTAATTCCCCCAACCGAGTCAGCCGCCTCTATGTACGCAACTGCAGACCCTCATCTCCTCAGTGCGGTGATCAGCGCTAAAAGCCGCTGGACAGTCGCCCAGATCGAGGCTTTCCTCGATGAATCCACTCTGCCCATGCGGGTGTCGTCACTGAATGCCGAGGGCTTTCCGCACATCACCTCGCTGTGGTTCCGCCATCTCAACGGGCGTTTGTACTGTTGTACCCAACAAGACGCGCTGGTGTGTCGGCACCTTCAGGCTAATCCCAAGATGGGTTTCGAAGTGGCGGTGAGTGCCCCCCCTTATTACGGGATATCCGGGCAGGGTGTGGCGCGGATTCTGCGCGAAGATGCGGGGGAATTGCTGGGCACGCTGGCTGATCGCTATCTCGCCGGGCGCGATCAATCGCTACGTCACTGGCTGCTATCGCGCCTTGCGACGGAGGTCATCGTGGAAATTACCCCGTTGCGTGTGACGAGTTGGGATTTTCGCCGCCGTATGAGCGGCAGCACTTAACCGCCGCCGCGGTGCCCGCGTACCCAGCGCGGGGTGATGCAAATGGCATATTCGGTAGGAATCTGCGCGCGCAGCTTGGCGGCCACCGGGCCTTGCGGGTCGTCTAGATAACGCTCGATCATCAAATTGGTGACCCGCGCACCATCGGCCAAATCCAAGCTGGCGTCGCCTTGGCCGCGCAGCAGCTTGTAGCGCCCGCCGGGTAGCGTGATTTCAAACGCACAGCGTGGGTTGGCCGCCAAATTCCGCCGCATCAAGGTCTGCGACTGCGTAATGCACCAGAATTTTTCTTGCTCGTACACAAACCACAGCGTGGAAATCAGCGGGTATCCGTGCGGCGAGAGTGAGGCGAGTTTCACCGGCCGCGACAGGCCGGTGAGGAGTTCGGTGATGTGAGCATCGGTGAGGGAGCGCACGCGGCGCGGTGGGGAGTTTTCCATGGCTGAGTGTACCCCAGTCGCGCGCCGCCGCCCCTCGGCAGTTGCTAGAACACCACCGGCAGTTCGAGATGGGTTGTGTAGATAAAATCCCGATGCGCGAGCAAGGCTGGCGTGAGGGCGGCAGCGATGCGCGCATCGCGGTTGCCGTAGACCCCCCGAAAGCCGTCAGCCATAGGGCAGAGATCCGGGGTTAGGGGCGAGAGGATGCAGCTGCAGGCCGCCCAATAGATGTCCAGCGCGCTGAGTTTGTCGCCAATGAGATAGCGCTTGCCGGCGCTGTGTTGCGCGGCGAGCTGGGCACCGAAACGGGTCAGGATGTCGGTAATGAGTAACGCCGCGTGTTCCGCCGCTGCGGGCGTATAGCCATATTTCTCACCCAAAAAACTAAAAAACGCGCGCTGCGGATCATCCAGCGGCAGTGTCTGCAACGGGTCGTGGACCATCAGCAAACGTTTTACCCACACCAACCCGCCTTCGCCCAGCAATTCATTGGCCAAACCGAACATCCGGATGCGTTCTTCGGTATCGCTGGGAATGAGTGCCGGCGCCGGGTTGAGGCGCTCGGCGAGGTGGAGTTGGTCGATCCAGTTAGCGCGCGGGCGCTCGTCGTTCCACGCCACCACCGGCGCGCTGCTCTGCCCGGTCCATTCCAGCAGCTCGCTCTGCGAGGCATTCATGCCGATCGCGAGGTCCGAGGCGTCAGCATTCGCGGTTTTAACCGGCGTGTATTGGAGCCCTTTGACGTAGTACACCCCTTTGCAGGATTCCCGCCACGGCCCAGGGATGGCGTAGGCTCCCAGCACCATGCGTAAACCACTCATGGCACGCGCCTCGCCAATGGTGATGTAGTTGTGTTTGATGTCAGTTGCTTCGATGGTCATTTTTTTTCTCCTGGTTGCTCCCCGTTAAGTCAGCATGGTGCCACAGCGTGGGCGGCCTCGTGGGGTCAATAATTTTCGCAGGTCACCTTGACACAGGGCAGGTCTTAGCCCCGCCCATGGGCTCTCACCGGGTGGAGAACCACCGGTGGTAGGTGGATCGTTGATCCGGCTTCCAGCACCAGCGCGAACCTTGCGGCGTATTTGGGTAAAAAAAATCCTCAGGCTGTTGCCGAGGTTTGTGCGTCAAAAAAAAACCAGAAGATTGGGGCAGGTCTTGCGTCCATTTAAATATCAAACGCAAGACCTGCCACCAAAATTTTGGGATTAAATTATTTAATCGTCGCCCGTGCGCCGCCCGGTAATTCTCACCGCGCTAGCTTGCGGACCCTCATCGCCTAACTCTTCGGAAAACTCCACTTCGTCGCCCGTTGTTAAGGCATCAAAATTGCCTTCTATCACGCTGTTGCGATGAAAATAAATAAGCCGACCGTCGACCGTGGTGATGCGACCAAAGTCTTTTTTGGGATAGAGCTCCGCCACGTGGCCGTCGGGCAGGGTGGCATGTGTTTTGACTTCCCCACGCTGGCGCTGGCGGTAATCTTGTAGCTGCCGACGCATGGCGTCGAAGGCATCGCGTAGCGCGACATAAACATCCACGTGCGCATGGTTGCCGGCGGGTTCGCGATTGGCGACCAACTCTTGGGTTGGCACGGTGACGTCGACGCGAACGTGGTAGTGGTTACCGTGTTGGTGGTGTCGATGCAATTGTTCGACCACCACTCGGCAGCGGGTGATGTGGTCGCAGTAGCGTTCTAGTTTGTTGGCGAGCGTGCGCACGCGAGCCTCTAAAGCTACCGAGTGATCGACGTTGCGAAAAGTAATCTCAAGTGGAATCTGCACGCGATGATCTCCTTTGAAGATGACGAGGTTCACTCTAGTCCTCTAGCGGCCCGCGCGGCTATTCTTACGTGACTGCTGGGCGCCAAAAAAAATGGGCCGGTGGCCGGCAAATAGTCCATCGCTCGCGCACCCCAAAAGTCAGACGCTGGACGGCGCCAGCCCGCGCTATGATGCGGGCACCCCAAGCTAACTTCAGGTGACATGATGCTGACCACCCTCGAGGCCATTCTTCCGCAGCGATTCTGGACTTGGGCACTGTGCGGCTTGGGCGCCGTGCTGAGTCTGGGGCTGGCGACCCAAGATGCCGATTGGCTGTGGCTGGCAGGGATTTTGGCGGCACTCACGCTGGTGGGCTGGGTTGATTTTCAACAGCCGCACCATGCCATCCGCCGTAATTATCCGCTGCTGGCCCATTTCCGGTTTTTCTTCGAGTTCATCCGGCCGGAGATTCGCCAATATTTCATCGAAGCCGATACCGAAGAGCTGCCCTACTCACGGGCGCAACGCTCCATTATTTACCAGCGCGCCAAGGGCGTACCCGATAAGCGCCCCTTTGGGACGCAGCTCGATGTCTACGCCCCCCACTACGAGTGGATTAATCACTCGCTGATGCCAACTAGCATTGCCAGCCACGATTTCCGGGTGACCGTGGGCGAGGCGACTTGCAGCAAACCGTACGCGGCGAGCGTGTTTAATATTTCGGCCATGAGCTTTGGTGCCTTGTCCTCCAACGCCATTCTGGCGCTCAACGAAGGGGCGCGGCGCGGCAGGTTCTATCACGACACGGGCGAGGGTTCGGTGTCGCGCTATCACCGTGTGGCTGGGGGTGACTTGGTGTGGGAAATCGGCTCGGGTTATTTTGGCTGCCGCGATCAACAAGGCCACTTTGACCCGGTGCGCTTTCAGGAACAGGCGGTCGAAGACCAAGTCAGAATGATCGAAATCAAACTCTCCCAAGGTGCCAAGCCGGGCCATGGGGGTGTTTTGCCCGGGGCCAAAGTAACCGCCGAAATCGCTGCTGCGCGGGGCGTCCCGGAGGGCGTCGATTGCCTGTCACCGGCCCGTCACTCGGCTTTTTCCAATCCTCTGGAGTTACTCGAGTTCGTCGCGAAGTTGCGCGAACTCTCCGGCGGTAAGCCCGTGGGTATCAAGCTTGCGATTGGCCATCCATGGGAATGGTTTGGCGTGGTGAAGGCGATGCTGGCGAGCGGCATTACCCCGGATTTTGTGGTGGTGGACGGCGGGGAAGGCGGCACCGGCGCAGCGCCTTTGGAGTTCACTGACCACGTGGGGGCACCGTTGCGCGAGGGGCTGATGCTGGTGCATAACACGCTGGTGGGCACCAATCTGCGCCAGCGGGTAAAAATTGGCGCTGCGGGCAAAATAGTCACCGCCTTCGACATCGCACGCACGCTGGCCGTGGGTGCCGACTGGTGTAACGCGGCGCGCGGTTTTATGTTTGCGCTGGGCTGTTTGCAAGCGCAGACCTGCCACACGGGCCGGTGTCCCACGGGCGTGACCAGCCAAGACCCCGCGCGCATGCGCGCTTTGGTGGTGCCGGATAAAGCCGAGCGGGTATTCCAACTGCACACCAATACGCTACATGCGTTGCGAGAGCTGATGTCTGCCGCGGGGCTTTCCGAGCCTCAGGAGTTGGGACCCGAGCACATCGTTCGCCGTGTGTCCTCCACCGAAGTGCGGTCTTTGGCTGCGCTTTACGGCTGGGTGAGACCGGGTGAGTTGCTCGAGTCAGTGCCTGATCACCCAGTGTTCAAAGTTTTCTGGGAGACCTCGCACATCGATAGTTTCGTCGCACCCGACTATGTGCTGCGCTCCCACGCGCGGGCATAGCCGTGGTGTTGCCATGAGCCTGCGGCTTTTTTTGGACTCGGCCAACGCCACGCATTGGCGCGAATGGCTGCCCAGCGGGTTGTTCTACGGAGTCACTACCAATCCCACGCTGCTGCGGCGCGCCGGGCTCGCCAGTTCTGTGGCGAGTTTGCGCGCGCTAACCCACGAGGCCGCCGGGCTGGGCGCCCGCGAAATTCATTTGCAGGCTTGGGGTGACAGCGCCGAGGCCTATTACGCCTGCGGCCAAGCCTTGGCCGCGATCGACCCGCCACGGGTGTGTGTAAAACTCCCCATTACCCATGCGGGCAGCCTGGCGGCAGGTCGGCTGCTGGCACTCGGCGTGCGGGTGACGTTTACCGCCTGTTTTGACGCCAGCCAGATGCTGGTGGCCGCAGCGCTCGGGGCGGATTACGCCGCGCCCTATCTCGGGCGGATTTGCGATGCCGGACGCGATGGCCATGCCGAGGTCATTGCGATGCAACGGGTGGTCACCGGGGCGGGGTCCAGTCTGCGGGTGTTGGTGGCCAGCCTGCGGGACGTCACCGATTTAAGCCGGCTGGCCGGCGCGGGCCTGCAGACTTTTACGCTCGCCCCACCGTTGGTGGAGACGTTATTGCATCACCCGCAAACCTTGGTCGCCGCGCAGGAGTTTGAAGCCGCGGCGCGGCCGCCAGGCTGAGGCGGCGGGCTTTTGCGCGGCGGCGTTCACGTGGGTTTAATCGATGGGCACGACCGGGCGTCCCGCGGCGTCGGTTTGGTGGGCATATTCGCAAATGCCATAACCGGTCAGCCCTTGGTAATGCCAGCGGGTCAGCCCTTCTACGATGAGCATATGCTCGTGCCCGCGGGCGATGAGCGGCGCGCAGCGTAGGACTTCGCCGGTGATGGTGTGGGTGTCGCCGGTTTTGTCGCGGGCGAGGAGGGTGACGTGCGCTTGGCTCAGGCCATCGGCGGCGAGCCGGGTGGTGAGGGTCAGTTCGCGCAGGCTCACCAACTCGCCCTGCCGAGACAACCAGCCGCGCTGCATGGCGGCGTCATCAAAACCCACGCGAATGCCACCCAAATGCACCTCATCGCCAAAATTCATGGAGAACCAGCGCCAGTAGCGCATACCGTGTGCGCCATCCGAGCGGCGCGGGCCCCAGGATTTGTCGCGGTTGCCGCGGCCCTCCACGATCCAGCGTTCGCCGTCTACTTGCACCTCACCCTGCCAACACCCGGACTGTTCAAAGTGTCCGTGCCCCAAGGAACCCAAGACCGCGCTACCGGCCGCGGCGCTCACCTGTCGACCTTGCGCATCGACACCGATGGCGGGGGTGAGCGCGCTAAACGTGAGGTCCAGCTGTACCGCGCAGCCCTCGTCGCTGCGACCGCTGCCGCGCAGGTGCCAGGTCATCATGGGGGTGACACGCACGGCCTGCAGACACGCCACCGTGGGGCTGCCCACCTCGGGCACGACCGTGGCGCTGGCGTGGGCTAGCCGCACGCTGCGGCCGTCTGGCAGCCACAGCGTGATGAAGCCATCCACGTGCGGCTCGTTCGGTCGGATGGCGATGCGCGCAAAAAACCCCACGTTGCTCGTCGGCGAGTAACCATTGAAATAGTAAGACTCGCTCCAGTCCGGTGAGTCTTCGTGGGCATGACCGAAGTCGTGTTGGGGGTCGAGGATGGGCATGGGGTCGAGTCCTGTTGCCTAGAGTTTGCGGGCGGCGCGGTGACCTTCGTACACCGCTTCATAGGTGTAGCGGGGCGCCGTGGCGTCGCCGATCATTTGTGTGGAAATGCCGCGCGCTTGCAGCAGGGGAAAGAGCGAATTTTCCGAACGCCGGCCGGTGGCCATAACGATCCAATCGGCGGGTAATGTCAGTTCGGCTGCTTCGTGGTGCACGTTATAGAGCTGGATGCTCTCGCCATCAATTTTCTTGACGAAATGGTCGGCGAGAATTCGCACGCCCGCCTTGTACACGCGCGGCATGATCCACTCGAAATACACGTCCAACAGGGTTTCCATGCCGACCATCGGCCAGCGCGTGACCAGTGTGACGGACGTGCTGCCGGCCTCTGCCAAGGCCACGGCCGTGAGCGGCCCCGCGACATCACCGAGATCGTCGATCACCACGGCATGGCCGGGAAATGACCGCGGCGGGCTTTTGTCCCGGTTGATCATCACCTCTTCCCAGGTCAGACAGTTGCCGGTTTCCCAGCCCGGTAGGCCCCGCGCCGTCCAACCTTGAAAGCCGTCGACAGCGCCTTTGGAACCGGTGGCAACGACCACGTGATCGGGTTGATAGCGCGCCAAAATGGCCTCGAGATTATCTTCCCGAACTTCCTCGCCCGTGTGGATGATCGCGCCGTTTTTAGTGGCTTGCTGCGCCAACCACCGCCCGATTTCACCGAACTCCGTGCGCGCGGGCAGCAGCGCATGCACCCGCACGTGGCCACCGGTGTGTTCGCTGGCCTCCAACACCGTCACGCGATGGCCGCGGGCAGCGGCTACCCGCGCGTACTCCAAACCGGCCGGGCCGCCACCGATCACCAACGCATGTTTGGGCGCAGCGACTTTTAAGAGCGTGCCTGCGCCCCACTGGCCTTCGCGTCCCACGGTGGGGTTGTAGACGCATTGCACGCGCCCGCCGCGGCTGACGCTTTTCCAGCAAAAATTAGCCGCCACGCAGGCGCGAATATCGTCTGCTTGGCCGGCTTGGGCTTTATTGGCCCATTCGGGATCGGTAAATAATTGGCGCGCCAAACAAATCGCATCGGCGGTGTTGTCAGCCAGCAGCTGTTCGGCCACATCCGGCATGGTGATCCGTCCCACCAAAAATACGGGCTTGGTGGAGACTTCTTTAATTTGCCGAACGTAGGGGCTTTCCCAGCCGCCCTTAAATTCCATCGGCGTATGAATGAACGTGTGATGCACGCCGGCCGACACGTTCACATAGTCGATGTCGTTGCGCTTTTCGATGTCGCCCACGATTTGTCGCACGGCGTCGATTTCTAAATCGCCCGGCCAAAAAGAAGTGGAGTTAATCCGATAGCCCAGAAATGGTTGGCTGCCGATGGCGGCGCGCATACGGGTGAGCGCTTCGCAGGGGAAGCGCAGACGGTTTTCGTACGAACCACCCCAGCGGTCCGTGCGCTGGTTGTACAGCGGGGAGAGAAACTGCCAGGGCAAATAGCCGTGCGACAGATGCAGTTCCACGCCATCTAGACCCGCCGCCATGGCGCGTGCAGCAGCCGATCCATAGGCGGCCAGAATGTCTTCGATTTCCGCCTCATCCAGTGCTTTGGGGGTTGAAGCCCCGGGGAATTCTCCCAGCGGCACTTGGCTAGGACTGACCGTGTACCAAGTGGCGTCGGGGTCGAAACCGGCGGCTTGTTTATAGGTAGGAAACCCGCGCACGCCCGAATGCCACAGTTGGATGGCGAGCTTCGCGCCATGGCGATGCACGGCGTCGGCAATTTTAGACAGCGGGCCAATTTGGTTGTCGTTGTAGAGCTGCGGCATGAGCAGTGGCGCCGCGAGCGAGCTGGGGTGCACGTGCGTGCCACCGATGATGATGAGTCCAACGCCGCCTTTGGCGCGCTCCGCGTAATAGTCCACCGCCATGTCGGTGAACAAACCACTCCACGGGTCGCTGACCCACGTGGGGCAGGTGGGCGGGAACACCACTTTGTTGCGGATTTCGGTATTGCGCAGTTGCCAAGGTGAAAACAGATGCGGATAGTTGGCCATGGTGTTGGATTCTCCGAGCTGGCAGGCGTGTAGGGCGTGGCGGGCAAGCAGCGTTTAGGGGGGCCCAGCACGCAGCCGACCAAGTCCAGCAATAGCACGGGGTTTCGCTCCGATTCAAGCCGAGCAGGCGGTCCCGCCGTGGTGCGCTGCGATTCATCTAGTACTCACTTCTAAACTGCGAGGCCGCAAAGTTCATGAAAATAGTCACCTACTGCGCGCAGCCCTGGAGCCCAGAACGCTTGGGCTTTCTCATCGGCGAGACCATTGTGGATGCGCTGGGGGCGTTGCCAAGGGGCGCTAACGCGGCACATTTCGCGGACGCCGTGGCGTTTATTCGCGGGGGCAGCGCAGCCCTGGCGCTGGCCCGCTTAACGATCGATCACGCGCCGGCCAGCGCGCGCTTAGCCGCCGCTACCGTGCAGCTGTGCGCGCCGCTGCGACCCTCCACCATCATTTGTGCGGGCAGCAACTACCGCGCGCACAACGCCGAGAAAGAAAACACGCCGCTGAGCGGCAAGGAGCCGGAGTTTTTTATCAAGACCGCCGACTGCGTGGTGGGGCCGGAAGCTGGCATCGTGTACGACCCGCTGCTGACCCAAAAGCTCGATTGCGAAACGGAGCTGGCCATCGTCATCGGCACGCCGGGTCGACACATCCCGGTCGCGAATGCGTTGCAGCATGTGTTTGGCTACACGATCGTTAACGATGTGACGGCGCGCGACCGCCAAGTGCGCCGCTCACCGGAGGGCTTTACTTGGTACGAACTGGGCCGCGGCAAAGCGTTCGATTCCAGCGCGCCGCTGGGGCCATGCATCGTGACGGCCGATGAAATTCCCGACCCTCAGGCGTTGATGTTGCGCACGCGGATCAACGGCGAACTGCGGCAGGCGTGCAGTACGGCCGAGATGATTTGGAGCTGCGCCTACCTGGTGCACTATTTTTCCATCAATTTCACGCTCAAACCCGGCATGGTGATCATTACGGGGACCCCCGCCGGTACGGCGTGGTCGACGGACACCGACCTAGGCGGCAAATGGCAGGGCGCGCCCGGCTTGGTAGCGGCCACCCGCTACTGTTTGCCGGGTGATTGGGTGGAATCAGAGATTGAAGGCATCGGTGTGTTGCGTAACCCGGTGGTCAGCCAGCCGGCTTAAGTCGTGGGATCGTGGTCGTTGGGCTGCTGCCGAAACACGCGCGGCGAAACCCCGGTCCAGGTTTTGAAGGCACGCGAAAAAGCGCTGGCATCAGCGAAGCCCAACGCGCGTGCGATGTCGTCGTTGTGCATTCCCCGGCGGCGTAATAAGACCCGCGCGCGCTCGCTGCGTACTTGGGTCAGGAGTGCTGCGTAACTGCTGCCCTCGGCGTCTAGGTGGCGCTGCAGGGTGCGGCGGGTAAGGTGCAGCAGGGTGACGAGTTGGCCCAGTGCTGGCATCGGGGTGGTCGAGCGGAGACGGCTGCGCACCACATCCACATACGACAGCGGTGCCTGCATGACCGCGCTCAAACGCTCGCATTGGTTGACGTAAAAACGGTAGGACATGGCGTTTGCTTGGGGCGGGGGGGTATCCCACACCGCGCGCGGGAAATGAATTTGGTTGGCAGTGTCGCCAAAAACCACCGGGCAGTTAAAAAACTGTTGATACGGGCGCAGATCGGCGGGCGGCGCATGCCGAAAACGCACCCGCAAGGGGGCCAGCGCACTGCCCAGATTTTGGCGGAACAACGCCAAGGTCGCCGCCATATCGCGCTCGACAAAAAACGCCCCTAAATCGCCCACCTCTGCATTATCAAGAAAGGCCACATATTCTTCGTCGCCCGCGCGCCAGACGGTCAATTCAATCGCCCCCCAGCTGAGTTCTGGCCAGGTGGGTACGGCGTGGAATAATTCGCGCATGGTGGGCGCGCAGGCGGCCGCCAGGCCCAATATCCCAAAGAGTGCGAGGTTGTAGCGCTGACCCACCACCAAGCCCGCGGTCGGTAGGCGCAGACGGTTGAGGGCGAGCCGGATGAACTGAAGTTCTTGCGCCAGCAGGATGCGATAGCTGGGTTCCTCGAGGGCAAAGCGCGGGATGCCGGTGGCCGCCAGCAGCGGGGTGATGTCGTGCCCGTGCGCCTGCAGTACTTCGATAACCGGGGCCAACCCATAGGCTAGCCGCAACGGCCGCAACATGGCGCTGCCAAACAGATAACGCGGCTGGGGTTTGGCGCGGCGCTGGGGTGGGGGGACTGAAATCAGGGAGATACCTCAAGGTTGGCACCATAAGTCAAGAAATTTACATATTTTGTCATTGTCCGTCGACTACCCCGTGGGAGACTAAGCCACGATAAAAAAAACGCCCGGGTGGCCACTGGCCCCTAGGGCAACCACAGTTTTAGGGAGGCCCTCATGAAGTTCATGTTTTTCTTTTACCCTGCAATTCCCGCCACCATGGACGAGCGCGAACGCCTGCGCCCGATCTCGGCGCGTACTGACCGGTTTCAGCAGATGCTGGAAGAAATTGTTGAACTCTCGCAGATGGCCGAAGACCTCGGCTTCTCCGCGGTGACCTTTCCCGAGCATCACCTGCACACCGAAGGCGGGGAGATGGGCAGCCTGCCGGTACTCACCCAGCACGTCTTGAACAACACCAAAACCATCAAGGCTGGCCCGATCGGCTATGTGTTGCCGGGCTGGGACCCGCTGCGTTTGGCGCTAGAAATCGCCTGGTTGGACCAAATCACCAAGGGCCGCACGATCGTCGGTTTTGCGCGCGGCTATCAGGCCCGCTGGCTGAACCAAATGGCCCAAAAGCTCCACGTCGGGGCGTCCGATCTCCACAACAAAGACGGCGCGCCGGACACCGACGCCATCAATCGGGAGGCCTTCCAGGAGGTTTTCGAAATCCTCAAACTGGCGTGGGCCGAGGGTGGCTTCCGCTATAAGGGCAAGCATTACCAATATCCTTTCCCCTATGAAACCGGCACCCCCTGGCCGGCGGCAGAATGGACGCGCAAATACGGCGCGCCGGGCGAAATTGACGAGAATGGCTTTATCCAGAACATCACGGTGGTGCCCAAGCCTTACCAGAAACCCCACCCGATGCTGTTTCAGGCTTTCTCGCAGAGCGAAACCACCATCCGCTGGGCGGCCCGTGAAGGACTGGTGCCGACCATGCTCACCTCCGATCCGGTGCAACTGCGCGCGTTTGCGGAAGCCCATGTCGATGAAGCCCATAAGCATGGGCGGATGCTCGCGCTGGGCGAGAACATCGGGGTGTTTCGCGGCGTGTACATGGCCGATGACAAACAACAGGCGCGCGATTTGGCCATGAAAGGGCTGATGGGCACGGGCTGGCCGGGCTGGGCGCACGCGTTTGGCTTCACGGATGCTTTCCGTTTGCCGGAAGACGACATCAAATATCCCGGCCAGCGCTTGCCGGTCTCCGAAGTGCGGATGGAGCGTTTTGAGGATGCGCATTTTCTGTTGGTCGGCAATCAAAATGACGTGCGCAAAGAAATGGATTTGCTCGTCGAAACCTGCAACCCCGAGTGGTTTATCTGGCAAGGCGACCAAGGCTATCTGCCGATCGACGATGTGAAGCGCATGTTGGAGCGCTTCGGGCGCGAAGTAATGCCACACTACCGTTGATCCAACCGGCGGCGTGAGTCGCCGTCTTTCGGGCGCCCTGTAGGGGTGCTATAAAACCCGCCTAACCAGAACCAAGGGGAGCGCAATGGAATCGATTCAATACGCACGGCCAACCACCGTGCCGGAGGCCGTCAAAAGTCTTGCGGCAGCGGGTGGCGGTGCTCGGGTACTCGCCGGTGGCACCGATCTTTTAGTACAACTTCGCTTAGGCACCCGCACGCCGCGGGTTATCGTCGATGTCAAAGGCATTGCCGAACTGCGCGCCATTGAGGTCAGCGCGGCCGGGATCCAAATCGGCGCGGCGGTGACGGGTTCAGAAGCGGGCGAACATGCAGAGATCGTGCGGCAGTGGCCGGGCGTCGTGGAAGCCATGCACCTCATCGGTTCCACGCAAATTCAGGGACGGGCGAGTCTCGGCGGCAATCTTTGCAACGCCTCCCCCGCCGCGGATAGCGTGCCGGCGCTGATTGCAGCCGGTGCGCGTTGCACGATTGCCGGCCCTAACGGTCGGCGCATCGCCAACGTAGAAGATGTCGTCCTGGCGCCAGGCAAGACCTCGCTCACGGCCGACGAATTCATCGTCAATTTCCTGTTGCCAACCCGGCAAGCCCACTCGGGTGATGCGTATTTGCGCTTTATTCCGCGTACCGAAATGGACATCGCCGTGGTGGGTGCCGCCGTGAGCTTGGTGCTGGACGCCAGCGGGCGCTGCACCGCGGCCCGCCTAGCATTGGGCGCCGTGGCACCGCGGCCGCTGCTGGTCGCTGCGGGCAGCGCGGCACTGGTGGGTACTTTGGTCGACGACGCGGCCTTGGCGAACCTCGCCGCCGCCGCGAGCGCCGCCTGTACACCCATCGACGACAAACGGGGCACGATTGAATTTAGAACTCGCGTTGCGGGCGTTCTTGCTCGTCGCGCGGCATCGATAGCGCTGCAACGCGCACGGGGGATCTAATGGCTAAGCATCATATTCAGACCACCATCAACGGTGAGCCGGCAGAATTTTTGTGTGAAACCCAGCACACGTTGTTGGATGTACTCCGCGACGAACTCGACCTCACCGGCAGCAAAGAAGGCTGCGGGACCGGCGACTGTGGCGCGTGCAGCGTGCTGTTGGACGGCCGCTTGGTGTGTGCGTGTCTCGTCTTGGGCGTAGAGGCCGCCGGGCACGAAATTTCCACAATTGAAGGCGTGGCGCAGGGCAATGTATTGCATCCGCTGCAGCAAGCCTTCCTTAACGAAGCCGCGCTGCAATGCGGCATCTGCACCCCGGGGTTCATTGTGGCCGGCAAAGCTCTGCTGGAGCGCAATCTCAATCCCACTGAAACCGAGGTGCGTTATTGGTTGGCGGGCAACCTGTGCCGCTGCACGGGATACGACAAAATCGTCCGGGCAGTCATGAACTGCGCTGCACAAATGCGGGAGGAAGCTAGTCATGGGTAACGAACAAAATACGTTCAAAGTAGTCGGCACGCGGCCAGTACGGCCGGATGGTGTCGACAAAGTGACGGGTCGTGCGGCGTTTGGCGCGGACTTCCAGCTGCCAGGCATGCTGGTTGGCGTGGTGGTGCGCAGCCCGCATGCGCATGCGCGCATCAAGTCCATCGACGTCAGTGCCGCGCGCGCCGTGCCGGGCGTGCTTGCGGTGGTAACCGCCGCTGATTTGGTCGATTTGCCTTCAGAGTTGTCGTCTGGTGGGGAAGCGCCGATTAATTTTCGGCACGTCTCGCACAACGTCATCGCCCGCGACAAGGCGCTGTATGAAGGCCACGCCGTGGCGGCGTTAGCCGCTACTTCGACCGCCATCGCCGCGGCTGCTGCGGCGCTCATCAAAATAGATTACGAGGTGCTGCCCCACGTCATCGACGTGCTGGAGGCCATGCGCGAAGGTGCGCCGTTGCTCCACCCTGACTTATTCACCACCGGGGTGACGCCGACCCCGACCACGGCCTCTAACGTGGCTGGGGTGACCGAGTTTGCGCTGGGCGATATTGCCAAAGGCTTCGCGGAAGCCGAGGTCATTATCGAACGCGAGTACACCACCCAGCCGGTGCATCAGGGCTACATCGAACCCCACGCCGTGGCGGCGACTTTCGGCGCCGATGGCACGGCGTCCGTGTGGTGCAGCAGCCAAGGGCAGTTCATGGTGCGCGAGTTCTGCGCCAAGCTGATGGGTATGGACATCGGTCAAATCCGGGTCGTCCCCTTGGAAATCGGCGGTGGCTTTGGTGGCAAGACCACCGTCTACCTCGAGCCCCTGGCGCTGGCGCTGTCGCGCCAGTCCGGACGTCCGGTCAAAATGGTGATGGCACGGGGCGATGTGTTTAAAGCGACCGGGCCCACTTCGGGTACCCACGTCAAAATTAAACTGGGTGCCAAACGTGACGGCACCTTCACTGCCGGCGAAATGACCCTGAAATATCAGGCTGGGGCGTACCCGGGCTCGCCGGCCTTTTTGGGTGGCATGACCGGTCTGACGCCTTATCTGTTCGAACACGCCAAAGCGACCTGCTACGACGTAGTCTCGAACCGGCCCAAAAGCGCTGCCTATCGCGCGCCGGGTGCGCCGATGGCGGCGTTTGGGGTGGAGTCGGCCATCGACGAATTGGCCCAACAGCTCAATATGGATCCGCTAGAACTCCGGCTGAAGAACGCCGCCACCACCGGCATGCGTACCCTCTACGGGGTCAAATTGCCGGTCGTCGGCTATGTGGAAACCCTCGAAGCGGCCAAGGCGCACCCGCATTATTCCGCGCCGCTGGGGCCCAACCAAGGCCGCGGCATTGCCTCGGGTTTCTGGTTCAATATTGGTGGGCCATCGAGTGCGGCGATCCACGTCAACGAAGATGGCACGGTGGAAGTGGTCACTGGCAACCCCGATATCGGTGGCTCGCGCGCCTCCATGGCGATGATGGCCGCCGAAGTGCTGGGTATCGAGTTGGCCCACGTTAAACCCACCATCGGCGACACCGCGCAAATTGCCTATAGCTTTTTGACCGGTGGTAGCCGAGTGACGTTTGCCACCGGCAAGGCCGTCATCGAAGCCGCTGAAGCCACCGTGCTACAGCTCTGCGGGCGGGCCGCCAAGATGTGGAAAGTAGAACCCTCCGAAGTGGAATGGCGCGCAGGCTCGGCGCATTGCACGCGGGTCGACGACACCACCCGTGCGCCAGTGACCTTGGCGCAGATTGCCCATCAAGCCGGTCGCACCGGTGGCCCCATCAGCGGCAATGTCTCCATCAATGCCGCCGGCGCTGGGCCAGGTTTTGGCACGCATCTGTGTGATGTCGAAGTCGATCCCGAAACCGGATCGGTGAAGATCATTCGCTACACCGCCATTCAAGACGTGGGCCGGGCCATTCACCCAGCCTATGTCGAAGGACAGCTGCAGGGCGGGGCGGTGCAGGGTATTGGCTGGGCGCTGAATGAGGCCTATCTCTACGATGCGAAAGGTTGTCTGCTCAATTCAGGGTTCCTCGACTACCGCATGCCGGTGGCCTCTGATCTGCCGATGATCGACACCGTGCTGGTGGAAGTGCCCAATCCGGGACATCCCTTTGGCGTGCGGGGGGTGGGCGAAGTGCCCATCGTGCCGCCGCTAGCGGCCGTGGCGAACGCCGTGTCGCGTGCCACTGGCGTGCGCATGACGGATCTGCCGTTGTCGCCGCCGCACGTGTTGGCACAGCTCGACCGAGCCAAAACGGCGGGCTGATCAGCACATGGCGCTGGTGATTCTCCAGAGCGACTTTGCCCGCCGGTATACCGGCGGGCAAACCCAGCTTGAGGTGAACGCCAGCGACTATCGATCGTTAGTGGCCGAACTAGAGCGGCGCTACCCAGGCTTGGCGGAACAGTTAAGTCTGGGGATGGCGGTGGCGATCGATGGTGAAATTTTTCAAACCCCGCTGTTGGAGGCCGTAGGCCCCGACAGCGAAGTCCATTTTCTGCCGGTTATCGGCGGGGGCTAAGGGTTTTGAGGGGCCTCGTGACGCCCTTTAGCCTGCTGCCCACGCGCCCCTAAAAGAGACCGCAGCCAGGCGCTTACCCCTTCGGTAATACTGCGCCGCGAATTAACTCGCGCACAAAGTCATCGACCTCGCGCTGGTCGCGCCCACGGAATTTCAGCTGCGCAATCATATGCCCGGCGCTCATCACCAAATGGGCACCCAGCACGGGGTTGATGTCCTGGGCAATTTCACCGCTCGCTTTGCCGGCGACGATAATGCCGCCGAAGGCCGCAATGATGCGGTCTTGGAAATCGACGTAGCGCGCCCAGGTGACGTCATCGACGTCGGTGCTCCAATTCAGCCAAATTTTGATGTAATCGGGCGCTGTATCGACCGTCACGGAAAATTCGTGGAGGATGGCCAAGAGCTTGTCGGTCGCCGATTGTTGCGTGTTCACAATCGTCGCCACCAAGTCCACCAAATAGCGGTCGACCTCGCTGATGACCGCCTCTACCAACGCTTCGCGCGTGGGGAAATAAACAAACACCGTTGAGACGGCGACCTCGGCCGCACTGGCTACCTGTGCGTGGACACCGCTCGCCAGCCCCGTGCGTGCAAAAACCTGGACCGCACACCCCAGCAATTGGGCCATGCGTTGGGCGGGCATCAGACGGGTACGCGGTCGTGGCGAAGCGGGTTTGGGTTGCATAGCATTTTCGTTTTAGGGGTATTGACAGTTTACACAGTAAGGGAGTAATTTTTGTCGGAGTGATTTGTCATTAGCGATTGATTGCCGGTTTTTGTGCCGCCGCTAGCAGCAACCCAACGCAGACTGCGTCGCTGAACAAATTCACTGTTGCGCTTGTTGACGCGATCGATCAAGAGGACCTCTGGGTATGAACTCCGACAGCTTACAGCCCCGCAGCAAGGTCGTGCCCTTGCGCTATTTCGAACCCGCCAAACGGCGGGCTACGCAATACGAAGAAGTGACGCTGCACACCCAGTGGGACCCGCAGAATTTTGCCAGCCAAGGTTGGTTTAATCGTGATGAGGAGGGCCGGCCGGCTTGGGATGCGGGTTCAACCGTGCTCAAAGCCCGCGACTGGTGGGCGTACCGGGACCCTGCGGAAGAATGGTTTCGTCCCTATGTGGCGCGGCAGGCAGCACTGGGCAGCGCGATTACTTTAGCCACCGAAGGGGCTACACAGGCCGCGCTTTTTGCCGATTTAACGCCACCTTGGCGCGCCTTTCTGGCAACCCACTACGCCGCTTATCGGTTCCCCGAGTACGGCTTGTTTATGGCCTTAAGCTACGCCCAACGCGAAGCGCTGTCGGATGTGGTGGCCGGGCCGTTGCTGTTTCAGAGTCTGGAAAAAGCGCGCCATGCGCAGGACATCGCGCTCTACACGATGGCACTGGAGGACGCGCTCCCCGGCTTTAGCGATGCCGAGTGCAAATCTTTATGGATGGACTCTCCCGTGTGGCAACCCACTCGGCTGGTCATTGAATATCTGATGGCCGCGCGTGATTGGGGCGAAATTAATTTCGTCATCAACCTCATTTACGAGCCGCTGTTCGCCACGCTGTTTAATCGTGAATTGCTGTTGCGCTGCGCCGCCCGGCATGGCGACTCGGTCGCTGGGGTCATTGCGGCGGGGGCTGAAAAAGATCGCACTGTCCGGCAGTCGGCGGCCCTGGCGCTGGTGCGGTTTGTTATGGCGCAAGACGCTAACAATGCGCTGGTGTTAAACGGCTGGCTGGCCCAATGGACGCCGCTGGTGCTGGCGGCGGTGCAGCACATCGCGCCGCTGTTTGTGGGCCTGTCCGCCCAGACCTTCGAGTCGGCGCGCCAAGTCGTGGTGCATGACTGGCGGGCGTTAATCTTGGAGTTGGGGCTGAGTGGGCCGGTGGTTAGCGAATGAACTCGCGGTTAATTTCCGAAAATCATCGGGTCACCGCCAAATTTATCGCAGGCGAAGAAGCTTCAGCGATTGCGGCGGCGGCCTGCTTGGACAACCCCGGCGCGTACGTCGAAGACCACGGCAGCTATCTGAGCATCAGCAATGAGCTGCGGCTCGACCTCAATATTCCAACCATTGCAGAAGAACTCGGTCGACCGTACGAGGTGTCCGCTTTGCTGGTGGTGCTGGCGAGTTATACCGGCCAGGTAGAGTTGGGCCCGACCTGTCTATCCATCAAGGAGGCGCTCGCGAACTAAGGTTCGGGCGGCGCAAAATTAAGAGGTATCTAGCCATGAATGACCCGCAAACATTAGCCTACGACCGCGTCAAGTGCATCGACTGGGAGCCCAGCTATATCCAGCCGGAGCAGAAGCTCGTGCACAAGACGCGCTTTCATCTCGAAGGCTTAAAACCGGTCGACCCGTTCAAAACCTTCGTGCGGGATTACTTCAAAGTAGAGCACGAGAAGGACAATCGCCACTACGCCATTTTGGAGGCGTCGAGCCGCCTGAGCGATAGCGCGCCCGATGCGCGTTGGATGGAGGGGATGAAATTCGCCCTGTCTAATCTGCCGGGTGTTGAGTACGCCGCGGCACGGCAAATGGGTCGCATGGTACGCAGCGTGGCGCCGATGGAGCTGCGCCAAGGCTACATGATGCAAGGCCTTGACGAAGTGCGGCATTGTCAGCTTGAACTCAATACGCTGCGCCATCACCTGCGCAGTTGGCGCGACCCTGCGGGCTACGATGTGGCACTGAAGGCGGCGGGCACCAGTGTTGGCGGGGGGATTTTTCGCGCCATGCTCGAGGACCTGCTGACCTGCGATCCGGTGGAGACTGCGCTCGGCCTGCAGATGTTCATCGAAACTGCGTATACGAACGTTTTTTTTGTGGGCCTGTCGAGCGCCGCCGCCGCGCATGGCGATAAAATGATGGCCTCCACGATGCTGACTATTCAGTCGGATGAAGCCCGTCATATGGCTAACGGTTGGGCGACGCTCGCCACCCTGCTCCAGAACGACCGCAACATCCCGCTCATCCAGCAAGCGCTCGACAAATGGTCGTGGCGAACCCACACGAGCTTTAGTGTGGCGGTTAATTTGGTCACGGATTATTTCGTCACCAAGCGCCAGGAATCTGCCAAAGAAATGAACCTGCGCTGGGTATTCGATGAATTCTACGGCGGGTTTTATCAGAAGCTCGAAAAATACGGCATCAAAGCGCCCAAGCATCTGGACCGCATGATTTCCGATCAAGATTATTTATCGCACTCCGCGGCAATTTATCTGTTTGGCGCGTGGCCGGTGTTTTTTCACCGCTACGACGGCATGACGCCCGCCGACATGGAGTGGTTCGAGAAAAAATATCCCGGCTGGTACGCGAACTATGGCAGTTTTTGGGAGGCTTATAACCGCTGCACGGACCCGTCTGATCAGGCCCTGATCCTCAAAGAATTGGGCGGACTGCCTAATTTTTGCCAGGTCTGTCAATTGCCCACGATCTTCCCCTTGCCGAGCGCCAATAGTGGCCGTTCGTGTCTGCATAACGGCAAGCGCTTTATTTTTTGCTCGGCGGGTTGCCAAGAGATTTTTTTCAACGAGCCGCAGCACTACCAAGGCTTCCAAGGATTTCTCGACCGCTACGAAGGCTTCGAATTATCCGAGGTGACGCGCGACATGGGCTTTGTGCGCGAAGACGGCAAAACACTCATCGCGCAACCCACCTTGGCTTCCAAGCGCATCTGGACGCTGGACGACATCAAGCGTTGCGATTACGTGGTCAAAAAGCCACCACCGCCGCCGTTGGTCGAGGCAGCTTGAGTTTCTCCATTACGCTCGCGCCCTTCGGTCTGCAGTTCGAATGCGGCGATGAAGAAACCATCCTCGCCGCCGCGCTGCGCCAAGGCATTGGGCTGCGCTACGGCTGCAAACACGGCGCGTGTGGCAGCTGCAAGGCGCGCATTCTAGAAGGTGAGGTTGATCTGGCGCAGGCCTCGGGCTTTGCACTGATGGGCTATGAACGCGATGCCGGCATGGCGCTGCTGTGCTCGGCGTATCCGCTCGACGACATCGTGGTGCAACTCGAGGATTACACCGAAACCGAACTCCACGCGGCTCGCCCCACGGTGGCCCGCACGGGGCGGGTTGTCACCTGTACCCCCTGTTCGCCGGACATCTGGCAACTCGTGCTCGCCTTGGAGGGGGACGAAGGCTTGGACTTCGATGCCGGCCAGTTTGTCGAGGTGAATGTCCCCGGAACCGACGAATGGCGCGCCTACTCGCTGGCGAACGCACCCAGCGACCGGCACGTCATTGAGCTGCTGATCAAGAAAATCCCGGACGGGTGTTTTTCTGCGCTGCTACCCGCCGCGTTACGCGAGGGCACGTCGGTCGCTGTGCGCGGGCCTTACGGGCAATTTACCGTGCAGGTGGGTAGCGCCCCCATCGTGATGGTGGCCGGTGGCTCGGGGATGGCGCCCATACTGTCTATGTTGCGTGCGCTCGCCGAACAACGCAGCACCCGCGAGCTGGTTTTCTACTATGGCGCACGCACCGCCGCCGACCTCATCTGCGGCCCCGACCTCGCCGCGCTCGCCGCCCAGCTACCCGCCTTTCGGTACATTCCGGCTATTTCGGAGCCCCTGGCGGCGGCGCCTTGGGCGGGAGAAACAGGCCTCGTGACCGAGGTTCTCGCGCGCGCCGGCGGCAATTTGCGCGGCGCTGAAGCGTATTTATGTGGCCCACCAGGGATGATCGATGCGGCCGCTGCGGTGTTGAAAACTCAGGGCATGTTTAGCTCGCGCATTCGCTGCGATAAATTTGTCGCGACCCACGGCCCCTGAGTACCGCACGTCGCCGCATCTGGCACGGCACGCGGCCGCCAGCCAGGTCCGTGGCCCCGATTAAAAGCGTGGTAGTACCCTTGGCGGCCTCAAGCCCGTGAGCCGTTATCGTTGCGAGGTCAGCCTGGGTGGCAACCCTCATGATTAAAAATAATCACCTAGATGTTAACGAGGCTTGATGGCGCCATAGGCGCGGACGCGGGCCGATGTTCGCTTGAAAAACCGCATCCTACGCGCCCATGACCTAGCGGGCGGAGCCGGCAACCGAGGCGATGATCACGAGCCCAGATCTTGTTTGCGGGGGGAGGGAACAATTGCCTCTCAACCCATACGTGTCTCGCGGATGCATGGTAGGGTTCCACCCGCCCAAAAACCGCACCGCAGGCCCGCACTGTTCATGTCTACGCCCCCAACGTTCTCCGCCGACGAACTCGCCACGGCACTGCGCGTGCTTGAGGCCATCGTCAGTGACCGCGCCGTGCTGGCCATTTGCGATAGCGATGACCGCGCCTGTTTGCTGCGCCTAGCAGGCCAAGTCGCGATGCCCGATCCAGCCGCCAAGCTGCGCCTGCGCCGTCGCCTGCGCCAGCGCGATCTGAACGAGCGGCGCGATGCCGACGAAGTCCTGCGCGCCGGCACCGGTATTCGTGCGTTGCGTGCAAAACCGGTGTTTCTCACACCACCCCTGCCGCCCTTGCTGACCTCAAGCGATGCGCCAGTTGCGGATGAGGTTGCCAGCGAACTAGCACTCGCCGACCTGCCAGAGACTCTGCGCAAACCGCGCGTCTGCTATACCTGTAAAAACGAATACACCACCCTGCACGCGTTCTACGATCAGCTGTGCCCGGCCTGCGGTGAGCTCAACTTCAGCAAGCGCGCACCGGTGCATGACCTGCGCGGCCGGGTGGCGCTCATCACTGGCGCGCGAGTCAAAATTGGCTATCACGCGGCGATTCTGTTGCTGCGTAACGGCTGCCGCGTGGTGGTCACAACCCGCTTTCCACGCGACTGTGCCGCGCGTTACGCGCGGGAGCCGGACTTCGATAGCTGGCGTGACCGACTGAGCATCTACGGCCTCGACCTGCGCCATACACCCTCGGTCGAGGCTTTTGCCCGACATCTCAGCGAGGTGCTGCCGCATCTCGATTTTCTGATTCAAAATGCCTGTCAGACGGTACAGCGTCCGCCGGCGTTCTACGCGCACCTCATCGCGGGCGAAGCGGCGGCGATGGCGCTGCTCCCGGTGGCTGAGGCGGCGCTAGTCGCGGACTACGAAGTGCTGCGGCACGCCTCGAGGAACGCCGGTCTGACGGCGCCGGCGCAGCTCTCGCAGCTTGCATCGGCGGATCCCGAGGCGCTCGCAGATTCCGGCAACGCGCTCGTTGAGCTGTTCCCGCGTGGTGTGCTCGACGCCGATCTGCAGCAGGTCGATCTGCGCGATCACAATTCGTGGCGCCTCAGTCTCGATGAGGTGCCCACGCGGGAGTTGCTGGAGGTGTTGTTGGTGAATGCGGTCGGGCCGTTCGTCCTATCGGCGCGCCTAAAGCCGCTGATGCTGCGCACGCCGACGTGTGACAAACACATCGTGCAGGTCAGTGCCATGGAGGGGCAGTTCAATCGCAACAAGACGGCGAAGCATCCCCATACCAACATGGCCAAGGCCGCGCTTAACATGCTGACGCGCACCTCAGCCCAAGACTACGTGCGCGACGGCATCCACATGAATTCTGTCGATACCGGCTGGATCACCGACGAGGATCCCGCCCATCTCGCCCAGCAGAAGATCGACATGCACCGGTTTGCACCACCGCTCGACGTGGTGGACGGCGCTGCCCGTATTGTGGACCCAATCTTTGCCGGTCTTGCCACCGGTGAACACGCTTGGGGTCAGTTCTTTAAGGACTACAAACCCACTTACTGGTGAGGCGCTTGGGCGAGAAAATATTCCGTCCGCTACGAGGGTGTTTAGCAACAGACTGCTGCGCCGTTCGTTCTGGATTAATGATTTTTCCCGAGCGACCGGTCGTTTGCGCTTTTTAGACAGGACAGCGCGCAGATGGTCGGCTGGGTTGCTACCTCACGGATGCGGCGGGCTAGCCGTGCCAGCACGTGACGCCCCACAGCCCGTTTGAATGGGGCCGCCAAAATCGGTATTCTTGGGGCCCGATCTACTGGCGATGCCGGTAGGTCTGTCGCCGGCCACAGATCGCGTGGCGGCCTTTGGAGACTGATGAACTACCGCCTGCCCAGCGGGGTGGGTTGCGCACAAAAAGGGCGAATGCGCCCACGCAAAACGGAGTTCCCGGTCGTCCGCCACACGAGCCCGTTGCCGGACTTGATTCCCTCCGCTAAACACCCCTGCGTGCAGCCTCCTCATTTTTGACGGAGGGGCATGGCGCAACGGGTCATGCTCCCCAGCATCGGCAAGGCGCCGGTGCGACGAAGCTGCTGCGGTGGCTCTCGACAACGCAGGCGCGCCACGCCCGTGATGAATCCTCACGGGGGAGCACCCGATGGATTGTGCAATACCCGGTACCCCCGGTGCCCAGTTTGAATACCAACACCTGCCTGCCCAGAGGCTAGATGGCGTTCGGCCGTGGGCGACGATTTGCCAACGCCGCCAACGCTGCCAAGTCGCGGTGGCAGCCACCCTATGAGCGCTCCCAACACCCCTCAAGGCATCCATCCGGGATGGAGCGACAGTGTGGCCTTGGCGCTAGTGCAACCCATTGCTGCACGCCCCGGGCCGCTGCTGCCGGCGCTGCACGCGTTACAGCAATATTTTGGTTATGTGCCGGCGCAGGCCGTGCAACTCTTGGCGAACGAGCTCAATTTGTCGCGGGCCGAAGTGCATGGCGTGATCACTTTTTACGATTTTTTTCGCACGACGCCGGGCGGCAAGTGCCACGTGCGAATTTGTCAGGCTGAGGCTTGCCAAGCCATGGGTAGCGCGGCGCTCACAGCGCACGCCAAGGCGCGTTTGGGCATCGATTTCCACCAGACCACCGCCAACGGCGCGATCACTTTGGAACCGGTGTATTGCCTGGGGAATTGCGCCTGTGCGCCGGCGATGCTGATGGATGATCGCCTGTATGGTCGCCTTAACGCAGAACGTTTCGATGCGTTGGTGAGCGCGGAGGTGGCCCCGTGATAACCGTTTATGTGCCCCGCGATTCTGCGGCGCGCTCGGTGGGTGCGGACGAAGTCGCGCTGGCGATTACTCAAGAAGCCGCCCGTCGTAACCTCCCCGTGCAGCTGGTGCGTAATGGCTCGTGGGGTTTGTTTTGGCTGGAGCCGCTGGTGGAAGTGGCCACCCCGGGCGGGCGCCGTGCCTATGGCCCGGTGACGCTCGCCGATATTCCCGGTCTGTTCGACGCCCACTTTCTTCAAGGTGCAACGCATCCGTTGGCACAGGGCTACACCCAAGAAATTGGCTATCTTAAAAATCAGGAGCGGCTGACCTTTGCGCGCGTGGGCTTAATCGATCCCCTGTCGTTAGCGGACTACCGCGCCCACGAAGGTCTGGTTGGCCTCCAGCGCGCATTGGAAATGACGCCCAGCGCTATCGTCGAGGCCATCACCACCTCGGGGCTGCGCGGCCGTGGCGGCGCGGCGTTTCCCACCGGCATCAAGTGGCGCACGGTGCTTAATACGCAGGCCACTCAAAAATACGTAGTGTGCAATGCCGACGAAGGCGACTCTGGCACGTTCTCCGATCGCATGATCATGGAAGACGATCCCTACACCTTGATCGAGGGCATGATCATTGCGGGCTTGGCGGTGGGTGCCACGCAGGGTTACCTCTATCTGCGGTTTGAATACCCCGACGCCTGGCAGGTGCTCAACGAGGCCATTAGCACCGCCTACGCCGCCGGCGTGTTGGGTGCCAGCGTGCTGGGCAGCGGGCGGCACTTCGATTTGGAAGTGCGCTTGGGGGCTGGCGCTTATATTTGCGGCGAAGAAACCTCGCTGTTGGAAAGTCTGGAAGGGCGGCGTGGGCAAATTCGTTTCAAGCCGCCGCTGCCGGCGATCGCCGGTTTGTTTGGCCAACCTACCGCCATCAACAACGTCATTTCCCTCGCCACTGTGCCGGTCATTCTGGCGCGCGGCGCCGAGTTCTACCGCGATTTTGGGGTGGGTCGCTCGCGTGGCACCCTGCCCATCCAACTGGCGGGCAATTTGGCGCGCGGCGGTTTGGTTGAAAAAGCCTTCGGCGTGCGCCTAGAGGAACTGCTCTATGAGTACGGCGGTGGCAGCGCGAGCGGTCGCCCGCTGCGCACGGTGCAGGCCGGAGGACCGCTGGGAAGTTATCTGCCGGCGGCGCATTTCGACACCCTAGTAGATTACGAAGCCTTCGCCGCGCGCGGCGCGATGCTGGGCCACGGTGGGCTGGTGGCGTTCGACGACACCGTCAACATGGCGAGTATGGCCCGCTACGCCTTTGAGTTTTGTGCCCTAGAAAGCTGCGGCAAGTGCACGCCCTGCCGCATTGGTTCCACCCGTGGGGTGGAAGTCATCGACCGATTGTTAGCCGCCCACCACAAGACGCGCGAACTCACGCTGCTCAATGATCTCTGCGAGACCTTGCAACATGGATCGCTGTGCGCCTTGGGCGGCTTGACCCCACTGCCGGTGCAAAGCGCGCTTCGGTATTTCCCTGAGGATTTTGGACTGCCGCCATCAGCCGCGCCGGCCCGTGGCGCCTGAGATGGCCAGCGAGTTAATAGAGGATTACGCCCATGTTATCGATAACTGATCGCGACTACGGCACGCCCGCCAGTGCTGCAACCGAAACCCTCGGCGTTGAGATCGATGGCCGCGTGTGCCAAGTCCCGCTCGGCACCTCCATCCTGCGCGCCGCAGCCTCGGCCGGCATTGGTATTCCCAAGCTATGCGCCACCGAAACGCTGGAGCCCTTTGGTTCGTGTCGCCTGTGTCTGGTGGAAATAGAAGGCCAGCGGGGTTACCCGGCGGCGTGCACCACGCCGGTCGCAGCAGGGATGAAAATCCGCACTCAAACCCCAGCGCTCGCCAAGCTTCGGCGCAACACGATGGAGCTTTATATTTCTGACCACCCGCTGGACTGCCTCACCTGCCCCACCAACGGCCACTGCGAACTGCAGGACATGGCGGGTGCTGTGGGTTTGCGCGAGGTGCGCTATGGCTATGCGGGCGAAAATCATCTGGACCTCGAAAAAGACGAAAGTAATCCGTATTTCACCTTCGACAGCAGCAAGTGCATCGTTTGTTCGCGCTGCGTACGAGCCTGCGAAGAAGTGCAGGGTACTTTTGCGCTCACGATTTCAGGACGGGGATTTGAGTCGCGGGTTGCCGCCAGCGCGGGTGAAAGTTTCTTGGCCTCGGAATGCGTATCGTGCGGCGCCTGCGTGCAGGCCTGCCCCACGGCCACCCTGACCGAGAAATCGCTGATCGAAAAAGGCCAACCCTCGCATAGCGTCGTCACCACTTGCGCCTACTGCGGGGTGGGTTGTTCGTTCAAGGCAGAAATGAAAGGCGAAGAAGTCGTGCGCATGGTGCCCAATCAGGATGGGCACGCCAATCATGGGCATTCCTGCGTGAAGGGTCGCTTCGCTTTTGGCTACACGACCCACTCAGACCGTATCACCACGCCGATGATCCGCAAGAGCATTCACGACGCGTGGACAGAAACCACTTGGGAGGGCGCGATTGCCTACGCCGCCGCCGAACTCCAGCGCATCGCAGCCCAATACGGCCGCAACGCGCTGGGTGGTATTACCTCCTCGCGCTGCTCCAACGAAGAAACTTATCTCGTGCAAAAACTGGTGCGCGCCGGCTTTGGCAACAACAACGTAGATACCTGCGCGCGGGTGTGTCATTCGCCCACCGGCTACGGACTCAAACAGACCTTGGGCGAATCTGCCGGCACCCAGAATTTTGATTCGGTGAATCACGCGGACGTTATTTTTGTCATCGGTGCTAATCCTACCGATGGTCACCCGGTGTTTGCTTCGCACCTAAAGCGCCGCCTGCGCGCGGGCGCCAGGCTCATCGTGGCGGATCCCCGCACCATTGCTTTGGTGCGCGGGCCGCACGTGGTGGCCGACCACCACCTCAAACTGCGCCCCGGCACCAATGTGGCCTTGATCAACGCGCTGGCCCACGTGGTGGTCACCGAGGGTTTGGTCGATGAAGCCTTTGTGAGTGCGCGCTGCGACGCCGAGAGTTTTAACGAATGGCGGGAATTCATCACCGAAGCCGGCAATTCTCCCGAGGCGACGGCCAGCATTACCGGCGTGCCTGCCGCAGACGTGCGGGCGGCCGCACGGCTCTACGCCACCGCCGGCAACGGGGCCATTTACTATGGTTTGGGCGTGACCGAGCACAGCCAAGGCTCCACCATGGTCATGGGCATTGCCAACCTTGCCATGGCCACCGGGAATCTCGGCCGCATCGGGGTGGGCGTGAACCCCTTGCGCGGTCAGAACAACGTGCAGGGCGCTTGCGACATGGGCTCATTCCCGCACGAATTGCCGGGTTATCGGCATGTATCGGACACCACCACACGCGCACTGTTTGAGCAGGCGTGGCAGGTAACGCTCGATCCAGAACCTGGTTTGCGCATCCCCAATATGTTCGAAGCGGCGCTGGACGGCGAATTTAAAGCGCTGTATGTGCAAGGCGAAGACATCGCGCAAAGCGATCCCAACACCCAACACGTGTCGGCGGCGTTGGAGGCAATGGAATGCATCATCGTGCAAGATTTGTTTCTCAACGAGACTGCAAAATTCGCGCATGTGTTTCTGCCGGGTAGCTCTTTCTTGGAGAAAGACGGCACGTTCACCAACGCTGAGCGACGCATTTCGCGCATTCGCCGCGTGATGACGCCCACCGCAGGGCTGGCGGATTGGCAAATCACCTGCCGGCTCGCCAACGCGCTGGGTTACCCCATGAACTACGCCCATCCCGCCGACATCATGGCCGAGATAGCCAGCCTAACGCCCACGTTTGCCGGGGTTAGCTACGAGAAACTTGACCGCTTGGGGAGCATTCAATGGCCGTGCAACGAGCCGAATCCGCACGGCACACCCACCATGCACATGACGGAATTTACGCGTGGCAAAGGGCGCTTTATGTTGACCGGCTATGTGCCCACGCGCGAGCGGGCCTCACGTAAATTTCCGCTGCTGCTCACCACGGGGCGCACGCTGTCGCAATACAACGTGGGCGCTCAGACCCGCCGTACCGCCAACAGCGTGTGGCATCAGGAAGATGTGATCGAAATCCACCCGCACGATGCCGAGGAACGTGGCATTAACGATGGCGATTGGGCGGGCGTTGCCAGCCGTGTGGGCGAAACCGTTTTGCGGGCCCACGTCACGCCTCGCGTGCAACCCGGCGTGGTCTACACCACGTTTCACTTTCCAGAGTCCGGCGCGAATGTCATCACCACCGACCACTCGGACTGGGCGACCAACTGCCCGGAGTACAAGGTGACTGCGGTGCAACTCACGAAGGTCGCCCAGCCCTCGGACTGGCAGCGTCGCTATCGGGTGTTTAGCGAGGAGCAGGTTCGGTTGCTGGCGGCGCGCCAGCCCGTTCGCAGCGACGCATGAGCCTGCCTGCCGCGCCATTCGGTGCGCGCCTACCGGGTGTCAGTCCCTGGAAGCCGGTGGACCGTTACGGTGCGCAGGGTTTCCAGTCAGCGTTTGACCAAGTGGCAGAAGAAGTGCCGGTGGCACTGACTTACAACGGTCAGGCGTATGCCGTAATGCTTGCCTCGCCGACGGATCTGGCCGATTTCGCGCTGGGATTTTCGTTGAGCGAAGGCATTATCGCCACGCCGGCCGAATTACTGGATTTACAGCTAGAGACGGATTTGGTGGGGATTAGTTTGGCGCTGCGCATTCCGCCCGCCAACGCCGCCAAACTGGCGCCCAACGCGCGGACCCTCGCGGGCAATAGTGGTTGTGGGCTATGCGGCACCCGCCAACTCGAAGACGTGGTGCGCTGGCCGCCGCCGGTGCACGCGCCGGTGCGCCTGAGCAACGCCGCGTTGACCCGCGCCTTGGCGGATCTTAAAAGCCGTCAGCCGATGTTTCTGGCCACTGGGGCCACCCACGCCGCCGCGTGGTGTACGCCCGCGGGTGAGGTTTGCCTCCTGCGCGAAGATGTGGGCCGCCATAACGCCTTGGATAAACTCATCGGTGCGCTGATGCACGCCGGTCTGCGCCCGGCCGAGGGGGTGTTGTTGCTCACCAGTCGTGCCAGCTACGAATTAGTGCAAAAAGCGGCATGGGTCGGGATGGGCATCGTGGTGGCGGTATCCGCCCCTACGGCGCTGGCCATCGCGGTGGCCGATCAGGCCCGAGTCACGCTGTTGGGTCTGGCGCGCGATGGCCATTATGTGGCCTACAGCCATCCCTCGCGCTTAAGCGACCACCCAGCGGCGTGTGCCGAGTAAGCCAACATGAGCAATGAACACCTGCTGGAAATGGCCAACGACATTGGCGCTTATTTCGTGAGCGATAAAAATCACGTCCGGGCGCGCGACGCCGTGCACCAGCATTTTTGCCGTTTTTGGGGACCGCGCATGCGGCAGAAATTGCTGGCACATTTTGCGCTGACTGGCGGTGCGGGGCTGGACCCTTTGGTGCTGGAGGCCGTGGCCGAATTGGCGAAAGACGCGGCCTCTTAGGGGCCGGCGCCAGCCTCGACGCCGCGCGGCCGCCGGCACCGCGGCGCTCGCGGTTAGCGCGCTAGAAGCTGGGTAAACACCGCGCGCAGTTGTGCTAGCGCATCCTCCGAACGCACCTGCGCGCGCCACGCCACATGGTGATCGGGTCGCACTAGGATGGCGCCGTCGTCGTGCATTTCTCGGACCCGCGCCCAGTCCCCCGTAAAGTCCTGCCATGCCTGCCGGGGACCAATGATGTGCACCACGATGGGCAGCGCCAACTCTGCGGCCAGCAGTGCGGCAGCAGTTGCCCACACGGCCCCACCAATACCGGTGAACAAGGTAAAACAACCCTTCCCGGCCAAATCGAGGGTGGAGACTTTGCGCCCATCGGCGGCATGCAACCACACGTGCGGCAGGCGAGCGCCGGGCCAAGTTGTCCACTGGTAGTGGAGCTCGGGGTCGCGGGCGAACACTGGTTCCGGGCTGCCATCGGGGAGGATGGCAGCCGAGCGATAGCGCTGGTTCATCTCTACCCCATGCGCATCGAACTCATAGGCCTTCAAGGCGATGGTCCGGCAAATCTCGGCGCGCTGTAGGGCGGCGTCTGGAGTGTCTTCGCAGCGCGCGTCCATGTTGCGCTGCATGGTGACGGGGTCCACGGAATCCAGTAGCCCCAGGGCTTTGAATATCGGCCCAAATTCTTCGATCGAGCGATTGGCGCGGGTCACAATTTGTTGGGCGACGGGCGCACGTTCCGCGTTGTAGCTGGCCAGCAGTTCGCCGCCCGCTTGCCCTTTGATGACGAACGCCAGTTTCCACGCCAAGTTAAAGGCATCTTGAATCGAGGTATTCGACCCCAACCCATTGGAGGGCGGGTGACGATGCGTGGCGTCACCCATGCAGAACACCCGGCCATGGGCGAGCTCGGTGGCATACAGATTGTTCACCGTCCAGGTAGACACGGACTGAATTTCCACCGGCAGCGTGGCCTCACCCACGAGATCTCGTACCACGCGCAGGGCGAAGTCTGTGTCAACGATGGGTGCTGGCTGAGTGATGTCATATCCCCAGATGACCATCCATTCGTTCCAGGGCCGGATCATCCGCACCACGCCCATGCCGATGCCGCCCACGTTAGAGCCGGGCTGGAGCACCCAGTAGAGTACCGAGGGGCGGTGTGCGACGTACTTCGTCAAATCCGCTTTGAACAGGATGTTGATGGACCCGCCGAGTCCCATGCTACCGGCGAACGGCAACTTGGCATGTTCCGCCACTTTGGAATTACCGCCATCCGCGCCAATCAGATATTGCGAGCGGACCGTGTAGGACTGGCCGGAGAGGCGGTCGAGCAAGGTGGTGGTGACGCCGTCAGCATCTTGTTGGTGGCTGAGGTATTCGGTGTACAAACGCGCATGCGTGCCGCGCGAACAGGCTGTTTTGAACAACAGCGGCTCCATGAATGTCTGTGGCAAGTCGTTCATGAAAGTAGGCGATGACAGCAAATGTTCCGCTTTGGAAAGCGGATGCGTGCCCCAGGTCTGCAGCCGGCCAATTTCCTCGCCCGCCAGCGAAGTACAGAAAACATTGTTACCCAGCAGCTCTTGGGGAGTGGCGTGCAGATAGGCTTCGGCTTCTACTTCCCGGCCCAGATCGCGCAATACTTCCATCGTGCGCTGGTTGGTGATGTGCGCGCGGGGCGTGTTGGCGAGCCAGCGGTGACGGTTGACGACGATGTTTTCCACGCCGTAGCTAGACAATAGGGCGGCCGTTGCAGCGCCGGCCGGGCCGGTGCCGATGATCAACACTTGGGTTTTAATCTCTAACATTTGGTCCGCCTGTGGAGAGTGTCTGACCGGGTGGGGGCCTGCGGGGTTCAAACCCTCACTGCGCCGGCGGAAAAATGGGTAACTGCCGCGCACTTCATGCGCCAGTGCGGCACCTCGACGCTAGCGTAGTCGACGAGCCATTAGCAACCTGTTTCCTGCCTGTGGACGGACCCGCATTGGTTTGGGTGGGCGAGGTACCTTTGGGTCGTTGCTACTGGGTCGTTGCCACTGGCACTGTGTCAAGGTGGTCGCGCGGAAGCCTTGGACAAACCATCAACAAGCGCCGCGCCTTAAGCGTGGTGTGGGACACGCGTGAGTTTCGGCACCCGAAGTTTTGGCTCGCCAGATTTGCCGGCAGGCCAGCCAAGTCACGCCGTTCGACCGGCGATTAATGGCGTGCCGATTTTGGGAGATTGCCAAAAACCCTCGGCATTGGGTGGCCAAGGTTCTGCCGCAGATCAGCCCGGAGATCACCATCCGGATTCACCCGACGCTAGATGCCGAAGCTGATGAGCACAGCGTGGGCCAGCGGTTCGGCAGCATTGAACGCGAGCGAGATCGTCTGCCCACGAAAACCAGGCTCAGTCGGGCCCCTGGGTCCTGGCTACCCTTACGGCGTCGGGTTATTGGTCTCGCCATACACCTCGTTTTCGTGAGGGGTGTGGCGGTTATAGGTGGAGCACATGGCCGCCGTGGTTTCCCCCGTGTTGTCGCTCAGATCCTAGAACTGACCGGTTACTTCCTGCAGCGGCGTTTCGAAGTGCAGCTGAGTGCCTGCCTTGATCGTCGCAGTCGGCATGCTCTGGCCGTGGTGTGGCTAAAACCATAACGGCCGCTCAACGGCAGATAGCAACGAGGGGCAGCGTGCAGGGTGTCGCGCGACAACCGCCGCCGGGCCGGGCGGGACTTCGGCGGCCCGCGGCCCGCTATTTAGTTGATACAAGCGCAAGTGAGCGCTTCGCTGCATGTGGACAATGAGACTTCTTTGCTATCCTCTGAGGCGCTAATTAAACGCGCGACCATGAAACTCTGCTACTACAAAGATCCTGTCGGAAATTTTGGCGATGACCTCAATCCTTGGTTGTGGTACGGGCTCGCGCCCGAACTGTTCGATGACGACAGCAACACGCTGCTGGTCGGCATCGGCACCGTCCTCAGCAGCAAGCTGCCGGCGGCGCCGCGCAAGCTAGTGTTCGGTTCCGGCGTCGGCTACGGCGCTTTGCCCCGCATCGATAGCAACTGGGAGTTTTTTTGCGTGCGCGGCCCGCTGTCGGCGGAGATCCTAGGCCTAGACAAGTCGCTGGCGCTGTCCGACCCGGCGGTACTGATCACCCAAGTGATGCCGCCGTCGACGGTCGAACGGACCGGCAGGGTGTCATTCATGCCGCACCATGCCAGCTCCAAGTTCGCCAACTGGCAGGGAATCTGCGACGCGGCCGGCATCAACTACCTCCATCCGGCCGCCAATATGCACGAGATCGTGGCCCAGATCCGCCAGTCGCGCCTGGTGATCGCCGAAGCCATGCATGGCGCGATCGTCGCCGACGCCTTCCGCACGCCCTGGGTGCCGGTGGTCTGCTACGACCATATCCTGCGCTTCAAGTGGGATGACTGGTGCCAGTCGCTGGGCATGACGTACGCGCCGCTGCAGCTTGAGCGCGTGTGGGACGACCGCATGCTGGCGCCCCGCGACCTGCGGAAAACCCAGCTCAAGCGCCAGCTGCTCAAGGCCGGCATCTGGTCGCCAGCGTGGACCCGGCCGGTGCCCGAGTCGAATTTCGACCAGCTCAAAAGCCAGATGGCGGCCACGCTGCAATCGATCGCTAGCAACGCCACCAGCTATCTGAGCGAGGAGCGCAACCACCTGCGCTCGATCGACCAGCTGCTCGAGAAGCTCGAGCAGCTCAAGCGTGCGCGGCGTCTAGGTTTAGCGGCCGGACGTCCCTAGGCGAGCGACACCACCTCGCGCAGCGCCGGGCGCGGCGGTGCCTGGTGCCCGCCAAGGGTCCGGCCACCGGTGTGACCCATCATTCCCACGAACTGGCCATTGCCGCGGGGGACTTCTAAACGAAAATTTGGGGGGCTGCGCTGTGTGAGATTGGCACGCGTTGCGTGCGGGGGCTTGAGGCCGCGCAAGGCCTCTGATCTCTGGGCGCCTACCTGACGGTAGGCTCTACGCGTAGAGACGTGGATTTGCTTTGTAATTTAATGGTGGCCAAGGTCGGAATCGAACCAACGACACGCGGATTTTCAGTCCGCTGCTCTACCAACTGAGCTACTTGGCCACAGACAGCGAGGAGATCCGTGCGGACGGCGCCGAACGGGAGCGGAACTGTAAGCGGCGGGCAAGGGGCAGTCAACCTGTGGGCTTGTCTTGCGACGATTTGAGCGAGATTATCTTCTACTTTCTCAATCCAATTGGCATCCGAGGTTCCTATGAACACCCCCTGGCAAGTAGCTGGCGAATATCTAGAAGCGTGCAGCTGCGATTTTCTCTGCCCGTGCATCACACAGAATTCCACCACCCCCGCGACCCACGATTTTTGCAAAGTGGCGATGACCTACGCGGTCACCACGGGCCATTTTGGCGAGACCTCGCTCGCGGGCGTGGTGTTTGCGGTCGTGGCGCAGTCCAAGGCCATTATGTCGCAGGGCGATTGGGCACTGGGCGTTATCGTTGACGAGCGCGCCACGGCGGCCCAAGCCGATGCCATTGCCGCCATCGCGAGTGGGCAAGTGGGTGGGCCTTTGGCGGGCTTTGCAGCACTGGTCTCGGAGTTTCGCGGTATGACTCGCGCCCGGATTGAGTTTAGCGCCCAGGATCATCAGCGCTCGGTCAGTATCCCCGGCCAACTCGAGCAAACCGTCGTGGGCGTGCCCAGCGTGTCGGTGCCGGGCCAGTGTTTGGCCATCGATAACACCCTGCATCCCGCTAACCCGCGTCTCAACCTCGCCACCGCGCTCAAAAACTTCATCCGCTGTTTTGGCATTGAATGGGACGCCCCGGCTGGCCGCACTAACGGCCATTTCGCGCCGTTTTCTTGGCAGGGCGTCGCCTCCTGAGCACGCTGGCGGCGCGTTTGCCGCGTCTGGTGAGTGGTGGGGCACTGATGTTGCTCGCCGCTGCCGCTTGGTGGTTGCTGACGGCGGAGTGGCAGACCATGCAGGAAATGGGGCGGGCGGCGGCGTTACGTACGCCGCCGGGCACCCTGGTGCTGCAAGACCTGCGTTGGCAGGTGGCCGTGGCCATGATGCAGCCCGCGAGCACGCAGGCTTATCTGGCGATTTCCGCGCTGATGTGGGTGGTGATGATGGTCGCCATGATGACGCCGGTCGTGCTGCCGGTGGTGTTGCTATTCCAGCGCACCCGCGACGCCACGCCCGGGCGCATACCGGCCTTCCTGGCCGGCTATCTGGGCGCTTGGAGCTTGTTTGGCTGCGCGCTCAGCGGTGTGCAATGGCTGCTCCACCAAGCTTCGCTGTTGCACGGCATGCTGCTGCAGGCAGGGCCGACACTCGCCGCCGGGCTACTCATCGTCGCCGGTCTTTACCAATTCACGCCCGTTAAGCGCGCCTGTCTGCGGCATTGTCAAAGCCCGTTGGCGTTTTTGCTCAACCATTGGCAAACCGGTCAGCGTGGCGCATTTCGGATGGGCGCTATGCACGGCGCCTATTGTTTGGGTTGCTGTTGGGCGCTGATGCTGCTGATGTTCGTGGGCGGGGTGATGAGCGTGGTCGCCATGGCCCTTCTCGCCTCCACGATGCTGCTGGAGCGGGTATTACCCGCCGGCCCCTGGAGCTATGCGCTGCCCGGCGCGGTGTTGCTCGCGGCGGGTGCTGTCTTGGCGCTGGGCTGAGCCAAATTTATGCTGGCGGGGTGGGGCGAAAGTCCGCGGGTGGCGCGGAGCCTTCGCCAAAGAAATACTTTTCCATTTCTTCTTCCAAGAATTTTCGATTCTTGGGATCAATGGGCGTGAGCCGGTATTCGTTGATGAGCATCGTTTGGTGCTTGAGCCAGCCGCCCCACGCTTCCTGCGACACGGCTGTATAGATGCGCCGGCCGAGTTCCCCCGGGTAGGGCGGCGCCCGTAGGCCTTCGGCTTCACGTCCGAGCTTGATGCATTGAACCGTTCTCGTCATGAAAATTCCTTTGCCGTGAGGCTGATTGAGCGAACAAGATCCCGCACAGGTTGGGGTAAACCCACCGCTGCAGGGGTCGCTGCGTTATACCAAAGCAGGCGATCCGAATCCATGCAACGCGTGCCCCGTTCGGTCACCCAGAGCAACAGCGGGGTAATTTTTAGCTGGAAGTGGGTAAACGTGTGGGTGATGTCTGCCAGCGGCTGAACCACGCTGCAGGGCGCTAGGTCGTGGTTCGCACACCAGACAGCTACCGCGGCGGCATCGCTGACTTCTGGGAAAGCCCACAAGCCACCCCAGATGCCGCTCGCGGCGCGACGTTCCAGCAGTAGATCAGCGTGGTCCACGCGAGCCAGCAACAGCATGCAGGTGGCTCGTCGAGGTAGGGTTTTGCGCGGCTTGCGGGCCGGATAGCTCAGCTGCGCCCCACGGGCTGCCGCGAGGCAGTCGGTGTGTACCGGACAGCGACCGCAAGCCGGTTGCGTGCGCCCGCATAGCGTGGCGCCCAGATCCATCATGGCTTGGGTGTAGTCCGCGACGCGCGTGGTGGGGGTGAACTCCTCGGCTACTTGCCACAAAGCGCGCGCGGTGGCGGGCAGTGTGGGCAGGCCATCAATGCAGCGATGCCGCGCCAGCACCCGCTTCACATTGCCATCCAAAATGGGCGCGCGCTGGCCCAAGCTGAGGGCGAGGATTGCGCCCGCCGTGGAGCGTCCAATGCCGGGCAGCGCGGCGAGTGCCTGGAGATCTACCGGAAACTCCCCGCCGTGGGTGTCTACCAGCAGTTTGGCGGCACGGTGGAGGTTGCGGGCGCGGGCGTAATAGCCCAGTCCCGACCAACTGTGCAGCACTTCGTCTAAGGGGGCGGCCGCCAGGGTTTGGAGTGTGGGGAAGCGCGCCACGAAGGCCTCAAAGTAGGGCACGACGGTGCTGACTTGGGTTTGCTGGAGCATGATTTCCGAGACCCAAACGCGGTAGGCCGAGCGCGCTTGCTGCCAGGGCAAATCATGCCGGCCATGTTCGTCGAACCATGTCAGCAAGCGTTCAGAGAAGGCTGGCAGCATGCGCGATTCGCTCAATGTTGGTCATGGTTTGGGTGACTTCACTCATGAAAGCCCGTTTGAGGAGCAACGGTCCCAGCACCGGTGGAATCCAGAAGTCAGGGCGTTGGGTGGCGCTCATGACAATGCGTGTGGCACCGTCGGGCAGGGCTTCGATTTCCCACAGCGTTTCGCCATCGCGAAAATTACCCGCGCCGGGAATGATGGTGGTGTGAATATCGCCGTTGGCTTGGAGCGCCACACGCTCGACAAAATCGATGTTAAAACAAAACACCAACACGCATTCAGTCAGGCGCAATTGGCGCCGATACGAGCCATCCTGATAGTAGAACAACACCCGCGACAAAGTGATGTTGTTGTTGATTCGGGGCAGTCGCTCGATGTCGGTCACTACCGCGCGCACCTCCTTCACGGGGGCTTCGAGGCGTGCGCTAAAGCGATAGTGGTACTGGTTATCGTGGACGTTGAAGACCACGCTTTCCAAGGTACTGGCCGCCGCCAACCCCCACCAACAGACCAGCAGCAGGCCGCCACACCAGCGCAGGTTTGGGGGGCGGGTCAGAATTTCTGCTGCTTCTTTAACGCGGTACTGGGTTTGCCGCCGACGATTTCCTCTGCTGATGCGCCCAACTTCTGCCCGCTCTTCTTGAGACCGGTTGAGTTTTTCAAGTCGAGTTTACAGCTGGTTGCGGAGATCACACCCCGGCAGCGGATGGGCATCGCCTTACCGCCCATCGCCACCGGTGGGCTGCTCGTCGGTTCGCGGTTAGGGATCAGGGCCAGACTGGCGTCGTAGTGGGTGGTGGTGTCTTTGAGCTTGACGAGCATGCCCTCGCCGGTGACTTTAAAACCCTCACCATCCATGCGTAAGTCGTGGTTGAACACGGCGCCCTCGCGGATTTCCAAGGTGCCGGTAAGCGCCTTGAAGCGTGTTTCCCCGCCGGTGGGTAGGGCGGTGGCGCGGCGTTTGATCAGCGCCTCGGTGTTCTTGAGGATCTCGGGCAGGTCGACGCCGCGGACCCGGCCTTTTTGCAGTGCGAAAGTGGCCTGCCCGCCCAGCGTTTTAAACAGCGCCTCGGGGCTGTGTCCGCGGGCCGTGAGGCGCGCTTCCACGTTGAGATTGCCGCCGATCTGACGCGTGCCGCCGAGGTCGGTGAGCAAGGGTTCTATGGCCACTTTAGCGAGGGTGGTATTGACGCTGAGTTCGGGTTGCGGTCCCTGCACGTTCAGGCGGGCGACACCGCTGTATTTGCCCTGATATAAATCTGCGGTGGCCGGATTAATTTCGAGCAGCCCCGCGCGTGCGCGGGCGGTTATTTTCACCTGGCTGAGTTGTGCGCCGGCTATCTGGAAAGTGTCGATCCCCAATTCTCCTTCAAGGCCCAAGGCCTGCAGCGCCGTTACCGGCAGCGTGGCGACGGCCAGTGTCAGGGTTGCGGGGGTGACGGGGCGCGCCTTCCCCGTGTCCTGACGCGGCGCGAGATAACGGTCCAGATTCAGTTGGTCTAATTGCAGATTAAAGCCCAAGTCAGGGCGCTGAAAATCACTGATATTAATGGTGCCGCTGAGGCTGGTATCGTCTATGCGGGCGCGCAACTGCTCCAGCGTTAGGCTGTTGGGCGTGCCCTTGAAAACCGCCTCGACACCCACGCGGGTATAGGTTTGTGGATCGCTAAGCGCCGGCAAGGGATGTTCAAGCTGGGCCACGAGCGCCCGCAAATCAAATGGAGGTAGGTTGATTTGGCCACTCCACGCCGGCGCGGTGCGCAGTTGTTCGGCATCCAATGAGGCGGTGAGTGCAAGACCTGGCGCGTTCAATGTCAGGACTTTTACCCACGCGGTAGCGCGGTCCCAGTTCACTTTTGCCGTGTCGGTGTGCAAGGTCACGCGCAACGGTGCAAGCTGCCCCGGCATTTGCCAGTCGCCCTGCGCATTAAAGGGCGCGAGGTTTAGTTCGGCGCCGGTCGCCTTAAAATCTGTCTCTGCGGAAAATTCTTTGAGTCCTGCTACCAGCACCGGATAGCCACTCGCCGCCAGTAACGCCTTGGGTGCCAGGCTGACCAACCGCAGATGCCCTTCTACTGTCCGGTCGCGGTGGGTGAATTGCTGGACTGCCAAATCGCCGGCGAGGTTCAGACCCAAAAAATTGGCTGTCAGTGCCGATAACTGCGCCTGCTCTTGGCGGGTATCGGCGTTGAAACGCGCGCTGAAGGCGTAGGCTTTGGCGCTAGGGTCGGGCAGCGTATCGAGCAAGGCACGCAGGTTGGGCAGGCTGTTGGAGAGTGCCAACAATGCCGCCAAATCCGGACCGGCAGCCTGCAGTGTCCCTGTGACAACCGGGCTGCCGCTGCGCAGATTGCGGGCATTCAGGCTGAACTCGGCTTGGTTGCCGAGCAGTTTGCCGCTCAACCGGGTGAGGGCGAGTCGGTCTGCGCCGAAGTCTGCGAGCAATTGTGCAGACACCAAATAGCTGGGATCACCGCGGGCATACAAGGCCGCCATCCGCGCTTCTAGAGACTCACTGGGCGTGCCGCGCAGCAGCTCCGTGGCCAGCAGTAATATGGGCAGATTGGGACCGCCTGCTGCCAAGGTTGCGCTGAAGGCGGGCATTCCTGGCTGGCCACCGGTAGGGGTCACGTTGCCGGTAACGGTGTTGTCGAACAGGGTGGCGTGCAGCGTTGGCACGCGCACCCGGCCGGCCGTGAGATCAACATCTATCTCCGCCGCCAGCTGGAAGTCATGCGCGGTGGTGCCCGCCAATGCTTTGGCCAACACCCGTGCCGCGCGCACATCGCCACCCGCCCATTGATGCGCAATCAGCAGTAAGTCGCTCACCTGCGAGCTGTGCGCCGCAAGCCGCGCCTGGATGATGGGCTGCTGCGTGTGGAGACCCGTGGCGTTGAGTTCGCCGCTAACCTCGCTACCGGGTAACTGGGCCGTGAATTGCGGACAGTGAATTTCGCCCTGCTCGCCGTCCACCGCGAGCTGCGTGTGGAGCGCCAACCCGCGATTTTTCATCGTGGCGAGCCGCGCGGCACCGGGTAGATCGAAGGCCTTGAAGACCACGCCGAGATCGGGCGCTTGGAGGGTGATTTCGCCACGCCCCCCAGGGTGCGGGCTGTTGAGATGATCCAGCGCCAGCGCGCCTTCAAACGTCACGCCCAGTCCTTGACCTTTGATGGCGGTGAACTGTGCGTTGCCGGCACTAAAATTGAGGTCGCTATTCAGCTGCAGGGAAAGCGTGGACTTGCCCCCCGGCAGGCCTTTTCCTTGCAGGGTGACGCCGATGTCGAGTGGCGCGATGAGATAGCGCTGTTGGCGCGGGTGAAAAGTCACGGTGCCGGCGAGGACGGTCTCGCCAGCCAGAGCCGGGAGGCTTGAGCGCACCTGCGCCTGCAGCCGGAAGTCCACTGGGGTGTTGAAGGCTAACGGCCCCGTTTTAGCCTGCGCGGCGTCAAACAGGAGATCGCGACCGGCTTGCACATCTTCCCAACGCAGCGTTGCTTGCGCGATGTCGACGCCACCCAAGGCCACGCCGCTGAGGGCAAAGGCGGCCAGCGTGCCGGCCTCGGATGGCGGTGCCTTTTGCGGGTCTTGCAGCAGATCCTGCCAATTGCTTTGCCCTTGGGCGTTGCGGGTCAAGTGCAGGGTGAGACCGTGAATTTTCGCGGTGTCCATGGCAATGCGACCGCGCAACAGCGCCAGCGTTGGCACGGCGATTTCGAGGTCGCGCACCTCCATCATGTTGGGGGGTGCAAAGCCTTTGGCATTCGCCAGCGACAGCACGCCCACGCGCAGCCTGACGCGTGGCCACCAGGCCAGCTCGAGCGGACCCTCCAAGACCAGTTGGCGCCCGGTGTAGTGAGTGAAGGCGCTTTCGATTTCGGCTTTGTAGGCGTTGGGATCGAGGGCCGCCAGAAAGGCCACTAACCCGCCCAAGCTCACGATTAGCACGAGGCTAACAACGAGCAGTAGACGCCGGATTGTTTTCATGGGGGCGGCTGTGGGCTGCTCAACCGCCGGCAGTTTGCAGCCGGATGCGGGCCGCCACGCAGGCGGCGCGCACCCGCGCTGGTGCCGTGCCACCCCGGTGGTCGCGGGCCGCGAGTGCCTGATCGATATCTAACGCGGCATAGACCTCGGCATTGATGCGCGGTTCTAATTTTTGCAACTCCTCGAGGCTCAACTCGCTCAGTTCAAGGTCCCGGGCAAGGGCCGCGCGCACCGCTGCACCCACCACTGCGTGTGCATCGCGGAACGGCACGCCGAGCCGCACGAGGTAGTCGGCAAAATCGGTGGCGGTGGTGAAACCCGCGCGTGTGGCGGCGCGCATGCGCGCCCGGCGCACGCTGATGGTGGGGATCAGATCGCCAAATGCACGCAGACAGCCGGCTAAGGTATCGACGGTGTCGAACAACGGTTCTTTGTCTTCTTGGTTGTCTTTGTTGTAGGCCAGCGGCTGACTTTTCATCAGGGTAATGAGCGCCATGAGATGTCCAACGACCCGGCCTGATTTGCCGCGCACCAACTCCGGGACGTCCGGATTTTTCTTTTGCGGCATCATGCTCGAGCCCGTACAGAACGCATCTGCGAGTTCGATGAAACCAAACTGCTGTGAGCTCCACAACACCATTTCTTCTGCCATGCGGGAGAAATGCACCATCATCAGGGCCGCACAGGCGCAAAACTCGATGGCAAAATCGCGGTCTGCCACGGCGTCTAAGGAGTTCTCGCAGATCCGTGAAAACCCTAATAGCTGGGCGGTCATCTCGCGGTCGATTGGGAAAGTGGTGCCGGCCAACGCACCGGCGCCGAGGGGTAGGGCGTCGACCCGTTTTCGGCAATCGGCGAGGCGTTCGCGGTCGCGCAGCAGCATTTCAAACCAGGCCAATAAATGATGACCAAATGAAATGGGCTGGGCCGCTTGCAGATGCGTGAAACCCGGCAGGATGGTGTCGGCTTCGCGCTCGGCCACGTCGACCAGCGCGCCGAGTAAACGCTCTAGCGAGTGTGTGAGAAAGTCGATTTGGTCGCGTAAATAAAGCCGAATATCGGTTGCCACTTGGTCGTTGCGGGACCGCGCGGTGTGCAGTTTTTTGCCGACCTCGCCGATCTGGGCCGTGAGCGCGCTTTCGATGTTCATATGGACGTCTTCTAGCGCCACCGACCAGCGGAAACGGCCGGCCTCGATGTCGGCCCGAATAATTTCCAGACCCGCCACGATTTGGTCGCGCTCAGCTGCCGTCAACACGCCGGTGGCGGCGAGCATGGTGGCGTGGGCAATGGAGCCTTGAATGTCGTGCGCGTAGAGTCGGCGGTCGAATTCGACGGAGGCGGTGAAGGCCTCTACAAACGCGTTAGTGGGGGTTTCAAAGCGACCACCCCAAGGCTTGTTGGCAGCCTCGTCGTGGGGCGTGGACGCATCATCAGATGGGGTCATCAAGGCGACTCTCGCTGGAAGGCCCTGCAGTATATCGTAGGGGCGCTCACTGATTGACGAGCATTGCTAGCCCCCCGACACTCAACGCACTCGCCACGTTCGCCCGTGAGGCCAAGACCACAGCTTATGAGCATCCCTCAGCGCGATTCTTTCCTGCCTGATCTCTGTGGTCTACGTGCGTTGTTCTTGGTGGTCAGCGTGGCCCAGTTGCTGGCCTTTATGCTGAGTGTCACGCGCACTGGGTTTGGGCCCCTGGCGTGGTCGGAACTGGCGCTGCTGTCGTTGTATGTGCAGTGGATTGCGATGTCGGCCGCCGCAGTGCTGTGCCTTGCGCGCCGGCATTTGGTGCGCTTGCCAGCACTTTGGGAGAGCGTGTTGACCTACCTATTGGTACTGCTAGTCGCAGCGCTGGTGGCTGAACTTGCCTGGTGGGTGCTTGCCCCGCGCGAGGGCGAAGCCGCTTTATTAACGATAGACCACGCTGAATTTCGTCTTCGCACGCTGCTGGTTTGCGCCATCGCGGCCGCGGTGGTGTTGCGTTATTTCTATGTGCAGCACCACTGGCAGGAGCGCACGGCGGCGGCGGCCGCGGCGCGCCTGCAGGCTTTACAGGCACGCATCCGGCCGCATTTTTTGTTTAATTGTCTGAATACCATTGCCAGCCTTATCCGCATTGACCCCCTGCGCGCTGAACTCGCGGTGGAAGATTTATCAGACCTGCTGCGCGCCACGCTCTCGGACGCCCGTCAATTGGTGAGGGTAGAAGAGGAGTTTGAACTGGTGCGCCGCTACTTGGCCATCGAAGCCCTGCGTTTGGGCGAGCGTTTGCAGGTGGTATGGGACATCGACGCGCTACCCCAACACCTTGCAATCCCCCAGCTGAGTCTCCAACCGCTGGTCGAAAACGCCATCACGCACGGTATCGAGCTGCTGCCGGGCGGGGGTGTTATCCGCATCCATGGCCGCGTGACGGGGCAAACTTTGGAGCTTGGTGTCGCCAATCCGGTACCGCCCAAGGGCCGTCTGAACGAGCGTGGGAATCATCTGGCGCAGGATAATTTACGGCAGCGTTTGGCCGTGCATTTTGGCTCCGCGGGGGAACTCCGCATCGAGCAAACACCCGATCACTACTGCGCCAGCGTGCGCTTGCCTGTCAGTGAGACCCCCGATGCGCATCGCGATCGTTGACGATGAGCCGTTGGCGCGCGCGCGTCTGCGGGGCTTGCTCCAAGCGCTGGGGCGGGACGAAATCGTGGGGGAGGCGGCCTCGGGTCTGGAAGCTTTGGCGCTAGTGAGCAGCACCGACCCGGATGTGGTGTTGCTGGACATTCGTCTGCCGGGCATGGACGGGCTGGAAGTGGCGAGCCATCTAGCGCGCCTGGCGCGGCCGCCGGCGGTGATTTTTACCACCGCCTTCGACCAACACGCGTTGGCCGCTTTCGACGCGAATGCGCTGGCTTATTTGCTCAAACCCATTCGGCTCGAGCGGTTGCAAGCCGCCCTAACCCGGGCCGGCACTTGGACGGCGGCGCAGGCTTTGGCGGCCGGTGATGCACGGCCGTCGGTGGGCACGCGCACGCATTTTAGTGCGCTAGTTGCCGGTAATCTGCGCCTCGTGCCGCTCGCGGACGTGCGCTATCTGCAAGCGACCCAAGGCTATGTGGCCGTGGTCCATCCGGGCGGTGAATTGCTCATTGAGGATTCGCTGCGCGCGCTAGAAGATGAATTCGGCGAGATTTTTTTGCGCATTCATCGGCATACGCTGGTGGCCTTGGCGCACGTGGTGGCGTTGGAACGGGACCGCTTGGGCAACGCGACCATCCGCTTGCGAGAGGTCGCGGCGCGCCTGCCGGTGAGCCGTCGCCTGTTGCCGGAAGTGCGGCGACGCTTGCGTTAGGCGTCAGGCTAAATCGCCGCCACGGCTTTGCAGAATGCTCAGCGCAACCAGCGCTGCCGTTTCGGTGCGCAGCACGCGCGGACCAAGGCTGGCGCTCTGATAGCCGGCGGCGAGCAGCAGTTCGCGTTCCGTTGGACTAAACCCCCCTTCAGGACCTATTGCCAAACTGATCCACGGACCGAGCACCACCCTGGACAAACTCAGCGTGGCGCCAGGATCGAGGATCAAGCGCAGCGGTGCGCGTTCGCGCTCAATGTAGTCGGCCAGGCTCGCGACCTCGGCCAGCGGCGGCAGTTGGGTACGGCCGCTTTGCTCGGCCGCGTGTCGCACGATGCCAGCCCAGTGCTCGGCCCGTTTACGCGCACGTTCTGGGTCTAGGCGCACGGTGCTGCGCGCGGTGGCGAGCGGCACCAGCCGGGAAATCCCCAGCTCCACCGCCTTTTGAATCGTATAGTCCATGCGTTCGCTACGCGAAATGCCCTGCGCCAAGGTGATGTCCAGCGTGGATTCCCGCTGCACCGGGTAATGCTCGCCCACCGTCACTCGCACGTGCTGGCGGTCCATCGCGGTGAGCTTGGCCGCAAACTCCCCGCCTTGCCCATCGAACAGCAGCAGCGACTCGCCAAGGCGTAGGCGTAGGCCTTCACGCAGGTGGCGAGCGCCCACGGGGTCAAGCACAATCACCGCGCCCGTGGCGAGCGGCGTCGCGCTATAGAGGCGCGGCAACATATGGTGTGCGCGGGCTGCACGCGCGAATAATTTTAGTGGCCAGGACTAACTTTTCCATGACAATGTTGACGATACTCAAAGACCTACTCCGTGGTTTGGGCGGCGACGCCGCACCCTCGGGGCCTACGCTAGACTTGGCCGTGGTCGCGTTATTGCTGGAGATTGGGCGTGCGGATGAGTCCATTTCGCCGGCCGAGCGCGCCACAGTGGTCAGCGCTGCCTGCACCGTATTGAATGTCTCTGAAGCGCAATCGCAGGACCTGCTGGCGGCGGCAGAACAGCTGGTTGAAGACTCGGTGTCTTTGGCCCCATTCACCACGGTACTGAATGAAAAACTCACGCTCGCTGACAAGCGGCGATGTTTGGTCGCCATGTGGCAGGTGGCGCAGGCGGATGGCCGTATCGACCGCTACGAGGAGTACTACCTGCGGAAGTTGTGCGACCTGCTTTATCTCTCACACCACGATTTTATTCAGGCAAAACTGGCCGTTTTAGGTTCGTCTTAGGCGGCCAGTTCGTCTTCGCCCAACATGGCGCGGATCAAGCGATCTTCCAATTCAATGCGCGTGCTGAGCGCTTCGCCGAGTTCCGAGAGGTCGCTGGTGAGTCGCGTGTTCAGCGTTTGCTCATTGGCACGCTCGTAACGTTCAGCGAAATCTACCGACAACGCCGTGCTATCGGCGATACGCGGATAAATTTGTCCCGCTGTTTCAGTGACCGGCGTACGTCGCTCGTTGCCGGCCGCAATGCGACCATATAGCCCAAAGTGCCCCGCAGCGATGTAATCGACGAGGATGCTGAGGAATTCGTCGAGGGTCTCGCGGCTGTGCTCGTCGGTCTGCGCGGGCTTTATTTTGGATAAATCCCACAGTAGCACCAGCATTCGCTGGCGCTGCTCCAGCATGTCGTTGATCATCTTGCGGGTGCCAACGCGGGGGTGGCGATTGGTGTTGTCAGTTTTCCTCATGATGGTGCCCTCATCCTCAATGACTCTACTGCACTGCACTCTACCCCGCATCACCCTTGTGCGCACGCGCCACCAGCAGGTCTGGTATGGACCCGTTTGAAATCCCGGGGGAAACTCAGTGACCGCCACGACGTCCGGTAATCTTGTCGCGCCCACGTGGGTGGCCCCCACCTCGCGCTTGGTTGGCGCGCTGCGCCGGGACGCTGCGCGACGGCTCTGCGCTGGCGGTAGCCGGGCGTGGGTGAGTGCGGAATTTCTGGCCTTTGATGCGTGGCTCGAAAATGCCACGCGGCCCGCCCGTCGCCAACGGCGCTTATCGCTGGCGGCAGATTTTATCCTCTCCGACACCCAGACTCGCGCACTGTGGCTAGAAGCCATTCGCGCCGTGCCTGGCACCGACCCTACGCAGGGCGAGTTACTCGCCAGATTAGCGATTGACGCCCACACCCGAGTCGCGGCGTGGCAACTCGATCAGCTGCCCGCCACCAGTAGCTTGAGTTCGCCGGAGCAGGTGGCATTTCGGGCGTGGCGCGAGTGGTTTAGTGCCCGCTGTGGCGAACTGCGTGCGGCCGCGCCGCCCGATTTGCTGAGCGCCTGCGTGGCGGGTGGTTTTCGACCCAGCGCAGCGACTGAGTTTCGGGGCTTCGGCGTGGCGGGCCCGGCGCTGACTGCGCTGGGGATCCCCGCGCCGGTTATTAGCCCCTCCGCCACCCTCCTTGAGGTGCAAACCTTTGCGACCCAAGAGGACGAATTTGGCGCCGCCAGTGACTGGGCCTTAGCGCAGCGGGCGCGGGGCACTGAGCGCACGGTGGCGGTGGTGTGTCCCAATCCCGAAGTCGCCAGGCTGTTCGCCGCCTATGCGGCGCGGCGCTGGGCGGCGCTGCACGCGCGGCGCGCAAGCTTTACCGAGCACGGCCCGTGGTGCGGCGCCCCGCCGGCCACGCTGGCTGGCACGCCCGCGGTTGCGCACGCCTTGTTAGTGTTGGGCTTGCCGGCGCGCTTGACCCACGCCGAGGCGGCGGCGCTGGTGCAAAGTCCCTACTGCGCGATGGATGGTTTGCCGGTTGCTGTGCGGGCCCAGTTCGCGGCGCGCTTATTGGAAGGGCGCACCGCCGGTGTGAACGCGCACGAGCTGCAGGCGTTGGCCTGCGCGGTGATGCCGGCGTTCGCCGCGCGGCTCGCCACGGTGCTGGCGTTGGTTGCCAGCGCGCCCCGCCGGCAGTCCCTGCAAGCGTGGATGCTCAACGCCCAGCAACGCCTGCTGGCGGTCGGCTGGCCTGGCGAGAACCCGCTCGCGCCGACGGAACAGGCGGCCGTTGAGGGTTTGCGACGAATTTTCGATATCGCCACCGAGCTGGACGCGGTACTGCCCGCGCAGAGTGCCCAAGGTGCTTGGGGGCACTTAAAAGCGCTCGCCGCGCGCAGTGGTGTGACGGTGCCGGTTGCGCTCGATGCGATCGAAATTTTGACCATCGAAGAAGCTGCGGTGGTGGCACCGGCGGCAGCTTGGGTGCTGGGTTTGAACGACGGGGCTTTCCCGGCAGTGCCGCGCTTGAACCCCTTATTGTCGATAGATGCCCTCCGGCGTGCCGGCATGCCGGGGACTGTGCAGGCCCGTGATGGGGCCTATCAAAATAGCTGCCTGTCGGCGTTGTCGGCACAAGCAGATGCCTGCGTGTGGAGCTACGCCACGACCGCCCGCGATACGCCGCTGCGCGCGAGTCCGGCGTTGGCCGGGCTCGCGCACGTGCCGAGGTTAACAACTAGCCTGTCAGCACTCTGGCAGATGCGCACCAGTGAGGTGGTGCTGATGCCACGCGACACGGCGCCCGCGCCGCTCGCGGCGGCAACGGCGGTGGCTGGCGGGGTGAGCGTACTGAGCGACCAGGCGGCCTGTTCGTTCCGGGCGTTTGCCAAACATCGCTTGCGGGCAGGCATCATCGAGGCCGGCACGCCGGGGTTGGATGCGCGTGAACGGGGCAATGTGGTGCACCAAGCGCTGGGCGAATTCTGGCTCGCGATTCGTACCCAGGCCGGCTTGCGGGCGTTGAGCGACGGCCAGTTGCAGCAAAAAATTGAGCACGCAGTGGCGCGTGTCCTGGCCGGGTGGCCGGGGATGACGGCACCGCTGGCCGCGCTGGAGGGTGCGCGGCTCGCGCTCTTGGTGCGTGAGTGGCTGGTGCTCGATTTAGACCGCCCGCCCTTCGAAGTGCTGGAAGGAGAGAGCCAGCGTGAGCTCGATGTGGCGGGATTGCGCCTGCGGACACGCATCGATCGCATAGACCGTCTAGCCGACGGACGATTGTTGATCATCGACTACAAAACGGGCGAGCGCGCGCGCAAGGATTGGGATGGCCTGCGTCCGAACGAACCGCAACTGCTGGCGTACGCGCTGGCCGACCACCCCGCGCCGCTGGCCGGCATCGCGTTTGCCCAAGTTAAGCGCGGCAAATGTCGTTTTGTCACCGAACCCGCGGGCCTGCTGAAGGCGGCGACGACAGGGGCTTTGGACGCCCAACTGGCGCGATGGCGGGACGTGTTGGAGACCTTGGCGGGCAGCTTTTTGGCTGGTGATGCGCTGGTCGATCCGGTGCAGGGGGTGGCGACCTGCCGCTATTGCGATTTTAAAAGCTTGTGTCGGGTTGACGAGCAGCGGGCCGGTGACCTGAGCGACGAGGGTGAGGATCCTGATGACGACGCTTAAACACGATGTCGCGGCCCGCGCCCGCGCGCTGGATCCCGCCGGATCTTTTCTGGTTGAAGCATTGGCCGGGTCAGGCAAGACCTCGCTGCTGGCGCAACGCCTGCTGGTGTTACTGGCGCGGGTAGATGAACCCGAAAGCGTGTTGGCCGTGACCTTCACCCGGAAGGCGGTAGAAGAATTACGCGCTCGGGTGCTGGATGCGCTCGAAAGCGTTGACCACCCCGAGCCGACCGCGGCCCATGCGGCCCTGACTTGGCGTTTGGCCGCGGCCGTGCGTGCGCGCGACACGGCGCGTGGCTGGCAGCTATTGGCACGGCCGGCGCGGCTGCGCATTCAGACGATCGATGCCCTGGCGGGCAGTTTGGTGAGCCGTCTTCCGGTCAGTGTCGGCGCTGCCGCCAGCTTCATCGCCACCGAAGACAATGACGATCTCTACACCCAAGCCGCGCGCGAAACCCTCGCCAGCCTCGAGGACCCGGACTACGGCGCGCTGGTGGCGCCCGCGCTCGCGGTGCTCGACAACGACTGGCCACACGCCGAGTTGCTGCTCAAAGACCTACTGCCTCGGCGCGAACAGTGGTTGCGACGGGTGGTGGGCGGCCCGTCACGTGCCGCCGCCGAACTAGCGCTCAGCGCCGCCATCGCGCTGGAGTTGTCCTTGCTGCCCACGCTGCTGGCCGCCCCCTATCGCGCGTCGCTGAGCGACTTTGTCCGCCAGGTTGGCAGCCTCCTGCAGCAGCAAGATCCGGATAACGCCAGTGCCGGGGCGCTGGCGGGTTTCGATTTCGCGCAACTGAACGCGACCGCCGCCGGCTGCTTGGCCGAATTGCTACTGACCAAAGAGGGTGAGCCCCGCAAGATCTTCCAGATCGCGCAAGGCGTACCGGCGCTTAAGACGCGGGAATTTAAAGACTGGTTTGCGGAAGTGCGCGACCTGCTCAGCGATGAGCCTGACTTCTGCGCCTACCTGCAGAGTCTTCGGGCCTTGCCGGACGCACGCTACAGTGACGCGGAATGGACTAGCGTTGAGGCGCTGTTAAAGCTCTTGCAGCTCGCTGCCGGGACGCTAGATTTGGTGTTTTCAGAGCATCAGCGCTGCGACTTTACCCACGTGGCCGCCGCCGCGCAGCGGGCCTTGGGATCACCTGACGCCCCTACCGATTTCGCGCTTGCCTTCGACTATCAGCTAGAACATTTGCTGGTGGACGAGTTTCAAGACACCTCGCGCAGTCAGTTTGAATTTTTCAAAGCGCTGGTGGGCGGCTGGACGGGAAACGATGGCCGAACACTGTTTTTGGTGGGCGATCCGTTGCAGTCGATCTATCGATTTCGGCAGGCGGAGGTCGGGCTTTTCCGCGCCTTACAGCGTGACCAACGCTTCGGTGATGTGCCGCTTGAGCGCTTAGCGCTGAGCGCTAACTTTCGCACCGTCGAACCCCTGATCGACTGGTTGAACGCGGCCCTGCCTGTAGCGTTTGCGGGCGCCGCCAGGCGTTTGCCGGCGTTTAATGGTTTGGTGGCGACGCGGGCGGCCTTAGATGCGGCGGCGGTGCGGGTTTATCCGGTGTATTCCCCAGACTCCGCCGCCGAAGCCCATCAGGTGTTCGAGATTATTTGCGCTATTCGCGCCCGTCGGCCAGAGGCCTCCATTGGCGTGCTGGTACGCAGTCGGGCGCATCTGGGTGGCCTGCCGGCGCTGCTGGCGGCCAGCGGCATTCCGGTGGCGGCGAGTGATGTGGAGCCGATGCTCAGCGTACCCATCGTCAACGATTTGCTGGCGCTCACCCGCGCCCTGATGCACGCCTCGGATAGCACCGCCTGGTTGGCCGTGCTGCGGGCGCCGTGGTGCGGGGTATCTTTGACCGCATTGCTAACACTGTCCACCGCCGCTGACGGCGCACCGCTGTGCAGCGTGTTAGATGCCCCCGCAGCGCTGGCCCAGTTGGCCGCCGACGACCGCGTGCGGGTCAGCGCGCTCAACGAGGTGTTGGCGCTGGGCATGGCCCAAGCCCGCCGGTTGCCGTGGGCGTGGCTGGTGGAGCGCGTGTGGTTGGACCTCCAAGGTCCAGCACTCGTGGCGGGCGATGACTTGCGCTGCGCCGGACACTACTTCGAGTTGTTGGCAGCGTTTGAACAACGCACGCCAGATTTTTCGCCAGCGGCACTGCAGGCCTTTGTGAGCAAGCGTTTTGCGCCGGTGCCTCGCACCGACGGCACGCCGGTGAACTTAATGACTATCCACCGTGCCAAGGGTCTGGAGTTCGACGTGGTGATTCTGCCGGGTCTCAACCGCAAAGTGGGATCTGATGCGCGCGCCCCGGTGGTCTGGCATGACCACGATCACCTGCCTGATCCCCGCTTGTTAGTCGCACCGCGGCCCCCGCCGGGCTCGGCCCCTGGGAGTGCTTACGACTTCGTGCGTCGCTTGGAAGGGGCGGAACAAGCAGCAGAAAATCGCCGCCTACTCTACGTGGCGATGACCCGCGCGCGCGATGAACTCCACCTGTGCGCCCGTCTGAAGCCCACTGATAACGGGTCCGTGGTGAAGCCGATAAAAAACAGTTTTCTCAGCCTGTTATGGCCCCATGTGGCGGGCGACTTTGGCGCCGCCAAACCGTGGACAACGCCGCTAACACCCGCGGTGCCGGCGCGCGCTTGGCTGCGCATCGCCACGTTGAGTTTGCCCCCGCCGGGTGGCTTACCGGCGGTGCTCGCCGGCGGTGAGGCCGAACTCGTATTCGATTGGGCGACACCGGTGGCCAAACACATAGGCACGGTCACCCATCTGCTATTGCAACTGATGGCCGAGGCGGGGGGCGCGGCCTGGCGTGCGGCAGACGTGGCGGCCAGTCGTGGCTTTATCGAAGGTGAACTGCGCGCGCGCGGGCTAGCCGCCGCCGCGCTGCCGGCAGCCACCGCACGTTGCCTCGAGGCTTTGACGACCACCCTCAACAGCACCCGTGGTCGCTGGATTTTAAGCGCTGATCATCACGAGGCGGCCAGCGAGTATCGGCTGTCGGGTGTGTTGGACGGTCAACTGACCCAGGCCGTGATCGACCGCACGTTTGTGACGGCACAGGGTGTGCGCTGGATCATCGACTTTAAGACGGGCGAGCATCTGGGTGGTTCGCGAGAGGCGTTTATGGATTCTGAAGTAGTGCGCTATCAATCGCAGCTCGCCCGTTACGCCAAAATGTTCAGCCAACTGGACTCGCGCCCCATCTACTTGGCGCTGTATTTTCCGTTGCTCGATGGCTGGCGCGAATGGGCGTATGTCCCGCCCAACGGTGAGTGAGCGGCGCGGCTAGGGTTGCGGAGACTCCTCACTTGGCCGCCGGACCCGACACCTAGTGACGGGGTTGTTGAGACAGGCTAACCAGCAGTGACGCGGGGCCGCAGCCGATGCGTTGAATCAGCTCGGTTTGCCGATTCAGGCCGGTTTTGTGAAAAACATGTTTGAGATGCGTGCGCACGGTGTTAACCGAAATCTCCAGTTCTTGACCCGCCTCATCCAGCGTCATGCCATTGCTCATCAATTGCACCAGCTTGGCTTCGGTTTGGGTTAAACCATACAGCCCGGTGAGCAGATCGTGGGAAACATTGCGCGGCGAGTTGGCATCGAAGAGATACACAATCACCCGAGCCTGTTGCTCATCGAGCGTTTGGGAGGCCACCGGCGCGATAATGAGTTCCACGTGCTCGCCCGACAGCGGGGCCCGCACAAACATGGCGCCCGCGGCGGTGGTCGTTTGTTCGCGCCCACGCTGGATGGCGATGCGAACAAATTCGCGGAGGCGTTGATCGAGCAGCTTATCCAGCAGACATAAGGCGCCGTTGCGAATCTCTAAGCCGCGATTGCGCGCCAGAATATCGCGCGCGCTGCGGTTGAGATGGTCAACGCGTAATTCAGCGTTGAGGCTGACGACCCCCGTGGGTGTCGCGTCCAGCGCCTGCACTAGGGCGGCCTCTAAGCCGTTCCCAACCCGGCGTTCCACATTCGCTCGCGCGTTAGTCACTAGGCGCAGCGCCACCCCATAACTCTGACCACGGGCATCAAACAGGGGTGTTAGCAGATCCAGCTGTTGCCGGGCGTTATCGCCACGCGTCGCGGCGCGTTGCAGGCGTTGTTCGCCGTCGCCCTGCAACACTTTGCGCACTAGCAGCAGGGCCTCCTCTTCACTGCTGTCATAGAGCTGGGCGAGCAATTCGGTGATGGGGCGGTCAATGAGTTGGCGGCGATTAGCGCCAATCAAGCGTTCTGCAGTGCGGTTGGCAAAACTGATTCGCCCTTCGCCGTCGGTGGTCACCAAGCCATCGCTGTCGTCGCGCTCTGGCGCAGTCTCTGTGACCCGTGTTGCCACTGGGTTGGTCGTGATCGGATGACCGTTCAAGGCAAAATCGATGGCGGTCAGCAAATCTTTGGTGGTGAACGGCTTGTTGATGAAACCTGCGGGATGGGTAGCCCGCGCGCGCGCGAGCAGCTTTTGATCGACATGCGCGGAGAGGTACACCACGGGGATATCCGATTTAATGCGAATGCGGCGCGCGGCTTCGATGCCATCGATGCCCTCGCCGAGACGAATATCCATCAAGATTAGCGCCGGTTTGAGCTCATGGGCCTTTTCAATCGCCTCAGCGCCGTCTTTAGCGACCGCCACGACGTCATACCCCAACCCTCGCAAGCGCATTTTTAGCGCGCCGGCGGCTGCGCGTTGGTCCTCAACGACTAAAATTTGTTCACCGGCCATGAGGTTTGCCCGCGCTGGCCGCCAGCTGGTTGTCAGTTTGGCCACTCGGCGCGCTGGCCCGCAATCGGGTATCTCGCCTGGCGAGACACCCTAATCGGGCTATTGTTAGCATCGGGTGCGCAGCTGGAGGGGCTGCGAACGGGTGGTGTATGGAGCGTTCAGCGGTCGTCTCGGAATTGCTTTTGGAACATTTCCCGCCGTTCCTGTGCATCCACTGTCAGATGCGCGGTGGGCCTGGCCTCTAGTCGTCCGAGTCCAATTTCCTCGCCGGTTTCTTCGCAGAAACCATACGATCCGTCTTCGATCCGGCGCAGCGATTCCCCAATTTTCTTCAACAGCTTGCGTTCCCTATCGCGGGCGCGCAGTTCAAGAATGTTGTCGGCTTCACGGCTGGCACGCTCGGCTTCATCGCCGACGTCACGGGTCTCTGTGCGCAGGTGCTCTAGGGTTCCCTGTGCATCGTGGATTTTTTCGCGCCGCATGGTTTCCAGTTTGTTCCGGAAATAAGCAAGCTGGAGCGGGTTCATGTACTCCTCCGTGGGGCTGGGTACGTAGCCCATGGGGAGTTCAATTTCGTCTAAATTTGTCACCTTCCGAAATACTGCCTTATCTTGGTTGGCTGAACTGGCCTTAGGCGGCGAGTCCGGCTTGGTTTTGGGTTTCTCAATTTCCGCTGGTGGCGGCGTTATGACTGCCGCCTTCGGCGGCGCGTTCTTATCCTGATTGGCTGGGCTTGCCTTAGGCGGCGAGTCTGGCTTGATCTT
>CAMAXW010000001.1 GCA_945862315.1 Klebsiella pneumoniae | reverse complement strand
CCGTAAGACTCCGGGACGTCGAGTCCCCACAAACCGAGATCGCGGCATTTTTCGAGCAGCGGGGCGTTTTCTTCCTCGGTCAGCCCGACAAGACCGCCGCTGGCTTCGCGGGCCAGGACTTGCGGCTCTAAAGGCATTAATTCTTGGTCCACAAACTTCGCCACCAAGTCGCGCAGCATGCGCTGCTCTTCCGTGAGTTCGAACATCAACGTGTCCTCGCGCGGCGTCGCGCATTGCCGAACGGGTTACTGAAAAATAGTCGCAGGCTTAGGCCCGACTCAGGGGTTGCGGCAGTTACCGTGCGCACCACTTGTTGGTCCTTGGAGATGGCTTTGTCGCGACCCTGCTTAGGCTGCCTCTCTCGGCAGTTGGACGAGGCTGCTCGTTGGGCTGAGGGTCACTCTAAAGAGGCGACTCTCTCACGGTTGTGATCAATCCTACTGCCGGAGGTTCCGCGCCAGCAAGACACCTTCGTGGTGCGTGGCGTCGCCGTGTTAAAGCGACTTGGAGAGAGCGCCAGGCGCTAAGCATCGGTCATGTCGGCAGGCCGGATAGGCGTTATTTTCAGGGTCACGCAGCGATTGTCAGCAGGTGCACGGCACGGGCCGCCTGCTTTGTCACGGCTAATCTGTGCTTAGGTCGACGGTGCGGCGGGTGCGGCCAGCGGCCAGCCGATGCAAGCGGGGTGCGCGCGGAAATTGCGTAGCCACCAGCCCCAATCCTCAGGCACCAGCGAGAAGGGATCTGGGTGCGCCAGTTCGCGGGCGGCCCACACTGGCCAGTGCGGGTTCGCCAACGCGGGTCGACCCAACATGACCAAATCGATGGCCTCTTCGCGTATCACCTGGTCGGCCAGCGCGGGCAGGCCGAGGTTCCAGCTCGTGGCCACCGGGATGCCCACTTCGCGGCGCAGCCTGCTGGCGCGTTCGAGCATAAAACCCAGTTCGGCGAAGGGTGCGGTTTGCATGTCGTCGGTATTAAAGCCAAGGCTGAGATCGGCCAGATCCAGACCGCGTTCTTTCATCAGGCTAACGGCCAGAATAGCGTCGTCGAACTGCACGCCTTGGGTGTTCAGGTCGTCTGATCCCAAGCGCATGGTGAGCGGGTAGCGTTCGGGCCACACCGCGCGCACCGCGTCGATGGCTTCGAGGTGGAAGCGCGCACGATTCACCACGCTGCCACCGTATTCATCGACGCGTTGGTTGGCGATCGGCGAGAAAAAACTGGCGCCCAGATAACCATGCGCAAAATGCAGTTCCAGCCATTCAAAACCGGCGTCCAACGCCCGTTGAGCGGCGCGGGCATAACTGCGATGGATAGCTTGGATTTCTTCACGCGTTAGCGCCTGCACCGGATACTGATATTTACCCCCATACGGCAACGCCGAAGGGCCTACTACCTGCCAGCCATCCGGGTGATCGGCGGGTAACTGGGCACCGCCCTCCCAAGGTTTTAGTTCGCTGCCCTTGCGTCCGGTATGGCCTAACTGGGCAGCCGGAACAGCACCCATGTCCTTGATGAGCGCACACAGGCGGGCGAGACCGGGGATCTGCGCGTCCTCATAAATGCCGCCACAGCCAACGCTGGTCCGGCCGTTCGCGACGATGGCCAGTTGTTCGGCAAAGACCAAGCCGAAGCCGCCGGCGGCACGTGAGCCCAGCAGCATGAGGTGAAAGTCGTTCATCAGACCGTCGCGTGAGCGGTACATGGTCATCGGCGACATGGCAATGCGGTTGCGTAGAGTGACGCCTTTCAGGGTGTAGGGGCTAAACAGATCGGGCATGGGTGGTCCTCCAAAATATCGCGCCAGCGCAAAAAGCGTTGGGCGCACAACAAGTGGCACGCCTCACTGGCGCGCTGTTTGAGTGTTGGCGCCCAGCACCACTAGGCATTCGTGCGGCGTGCCTGCGATCTACCGCCGCGTGCGCGCGGCGCGGGTTGGTGTGAGTTCAGCCGTTGGTCTCGTGCGCTTACTCGCTGGCGAGGATGTGCTGCCACTGGGCTGCGCTCACCGGCATGATGGACAGGCGATTGCCTCGGCGCACCAACGCCATGTCTTCTAGCAGGGGATCAGCCTTGAGTTCCGTGAGGGTGATGGTGCGCGCGAGCGCCCGCACCAGTTTGACTTCCACCACATACCAGCGCGGCTTCTCAGGTGTGCTGGTGGGATCGTAATTGGGGCTTTCGGGGCGATGCGCGGTGGGATCGGGATAGGCTTCGCGAACAATTTTCACGATGCCTACGATCCCCGGTACGCGGCAGTTGGAGTGATAGAAAAAGGCTAAATCGCCACACCGCATGTCGTCGCGCAGCATGTTGCGCGCTTGATAGTTGCGTACCCCATCCCACATGGTGGTTTGGTCAGGCAGGGTTACCAGTTTATCGAGCCCGAATGTTTCGGGTTCGGATTTCATCAACCAGAAATTTTGCACCATGGCCGCCAAGTTCGAGAGAAATTAAGTGGTGCCCTCCACAATGCCGCTGTGGGCCGTAATCTTGAACCGGGGGCTCAAGACTGGGACCTCTCGGAGCGAATCAGGCTTTCCGCAGCGGGGCGGACCTGCACACCATCACTAACCAGATCAGTCCCTTTAGCTGTAAATATTGGCTCAAGGATATCGACCCACTGGCGAACATCGCAGAGGACACCGGGGTAATCATAGCGCGATTTTTGCGCGCTGGAATTGTTTCAGTTGGCGCTGGTCGCAGTGCGTGGTGTGGTGGGGGTCGCCGTGCGCGCGAGGGCTGCGTCAATTTTTTGATGGAGGCGGTTGATGTCATCGCCCAGACCGGTGTTCAGCGTCTCGTGAGTGCCGCGGTAACCGAGATATTCGTGGGCAATGTTAAGCGCTGCCATCACCGCCACACGTTCGCTGCCGATCACTTTGCCGCTTTCACGCTGCTCACGCAGTTTGCCGTTGAGGAACTCCACGCTGGCCAGTAGGGCCTCGCGCTCGTCTTCGGCGCAGCCCACGAGGTAATCTTTGTCCATGATGGTCAGCGTGAGCGGCTTCACCGGCGGCGTCATGGGTTGCGGCCTTGTGCAGGCGGCGATTTTGGGGACGGTATGGGCATAGACCAGTTCTCTGTGCGGGCTAATTGGATTAGCGGGTTTCCATCGCTTTCAGGCGCGCGATCATCGCTTCCACGCGGCTGCGTGCTTGTTCGGTTTTTTCAACTAACGTGCTGCGCTCAGCGGTCAACAACGATTGCTGACTGCGCAGATTGTGATTTTCGTGCTGGAGAGACTCAATGGTGCGGATGAGGTCATCCACGCGGGTCTCGAGGGCCGCCAGGTCGAGTTTATCGGTCGGGTTAATTGCCATGGGTTACACCGCCCGTGCGCTCATTCTAGGTACGAAGCAATATAGGGCCGCCTCTTAACTCGGTCAACGGGACGAGGAGGCGTGCTGACTTTTGTGCTTGCAGCGTGCGTGTGATAATCCAGCTCAACTATTTCGAGAACCGCACGTGATGATCAATCGCGTTGATGACAGCCTATTTGCCGCGGTTGCCCGCGCCCTAGCCGATTTGCCCACCGATATCGAAGCTGGCGAATGCCACGGCATGCTGTGCGGCATGTTGAGCAATCCCAGCCCCTTCGATCCGGCACGCTGGTTTGACCACGTGCTAGGCTACGGCGAGCCAATACAGTGGCATGAACTGCCGCTCGATAGCCCCTTGCAGGTGATGTTAAGCGAGACCCTGCGCGGTTTTGAGGCTGACGATTTTAGCTTCAACCCCGTGTTACCGCCGGACGCCGCGCCCTTGGCCGAGCGGGCTGCCGCGCTAGGCCTGTGGTGCCGTGGTTTTCTGTCCGGATTTGGGGTGCAGGGGGCGGTGCCAAGCCTCACCGCTGAGGGCCGCGAATTTTTACACGATCTCGCTAAAATCAGCCAAATCGAGCCGGATGAAGCCGACACCGAAATGGGCGAACGAGCGTTCCTCGACGTGGTGGAATACGCTCGCATGGGCGCGCTGCTGCTTAACGCCGAACACCCCGCGCCAGTTGCTGATCTCCCCGCCCGCAAGCATTAGGTTGAGCCATGGACAAACGAGAATTTACCAAACGACGTAAGCGCCTGATGGACATTGTCGACCGTGGTGGGATCGCGATCCAGCCGACCGCCCCGGAGCAACTGCGCAACCGCGACGTGTATTTCCCCTTCCGGCCTGACAGCGATTTTTTTTACCTCAGCGGATTTGCCGAACCCGAGGCGGTGCTGGTGCTGGTCCCCGATCGTCCGCAAGGCGAATGTTTGCTGTTTTGTCGCGAGAACGATCCCGAGGCCGAAACTTGGCACGGTCGGCGGGCCGGCTTGGAAGGCGCCTGCGAACGCTATGGCGCCGATGATGCGTTCCCGTTCTCCGACCTCGACGACATCCTCCCGGGTTTGTTAGAGAACAAAGAACGCATTTATTACACGATGGGGCGGTACCAAGATTTTGATCGGCGCCTCGTGGGTTGGTTGAATCAGGTGTCTAACAAGGGCCGTATGGGGGTGCATGCGCCCGATCAATGCCATTCCTTGGGGCACTACCTCCACGAGATGCGCCTGTATAAAAGTCGCGAAGAAATTAAAACCATGCGGCGCGCGGCGCAGATTTCCGCTGCTGCCCACCAGCGGGCCATGGAGACTTGCCGGCCGGGGATGTTCGAGTACCAAATCGAAGCCGAAATCCTGCACGGATTCATGGGGCAAGGTAGTCGCTCGCCGGCTTATCCCAGCATTGTCGGCGGTGGTGCTAACAGCTGCATCCTGCACTACACCGAAAACAACCAGGTTTTAAACGACGGCGATATGTTGCTCATCGACGCCGGCTGCGAGCTTGACCACTACGCCAGCGATATCACGCGGACATTCCCGGTTAATGGCCGATTTACGCCCGAGCAGCGCGCGGTGTACGAAATTGTGCTCGAAGCCCAACTCGCGGCCATCGCCAAAGTGCGCCCGGGCAATCATTGGAACGAACCCCACCTGGCCGCGTTGGAAGTCATTACCCGAGGCCTGATTAGCTTGGGTCTGCTGAAGGGTCGCTGGCGGACTCAACTCAAAGAGGAGGCCTTCCGCCCCTACTACATGCATCGCACCGGGCACTGGCTGGGCATGGATGTTCACGATGTGGGCGATTACAAAGTGGGCGATGAGTGGCGCATGTTCGAGCCGGGCATGGTGACCACGGTGGAGCCGGGGCTCTACCTCTCGCCGATTATCAAAGGACTGCCCAAAAAATGGTGGAATATTGGCGTGCGCATTGAGGACGACGTCCTCGTGACGGCCCAGGGGCACGAAGTCCTGACCCACGGCGCCCCCAAAACCGTCGCTGAGATTGAGTCTGTCATGCAGCTTGCTCGTGTTGCGTGAATTTGACTGCGCCGTGGTTGGCGCAGGGTTAGCCGGCGCCACTGCGGCCATTGGGCTTGCCGGTTTTGGTTTACGCGTGGCGGTTATCGATGGCCGGTCGCCGGTGAGCGCCGCGCTTGGCGGTGACGTTCGCGGGCTCGCACTGGTCTCGTCCTCCCAGCAGCTTTTGACAGCACTAGGACTGTGGTCCGCACTGCGAGACCACCTCACGCCCATCCGCCAAGTGCACATCAGTACGCAAGGACATTACGGTTCCACCACCCTGCGTGCGGCAACGATGGGCGTGCCGGCCTTGGGCTATGTTTGCCCGGCGGATCAGCTCTGGATGACCCTTGATCAAGCCTTGGCCGCAACGCCGGGGATAACCCCCTTCTATGCCACGACGCTGCAAACGCTGGTGCCTGCGGCTGACCGGGTGGCGGTGCGGCTGAGCGGCGATCAGGGCGAAACGCTCATCAGTGCACGACTCATCGTGGCGGCCGATGGCAGCCATTCGGCGGTGCGACGACATTACGGCATCGCCGCTCAGCAGACCGATTATGGCCAGACCGCGATCGTGGCAAATCTCACGCTGGAACACCCCCAGCTCCATACCGCGAGCGAGCGTTTTACATCGGCTGGCCCCTGCGCGCTGTTGCCCTTGGGTGGCGCGCGGCACGTACTGGTTCGTACCGCGCGCAGTGCCGATGCGGAGTCGTTGCTGACGGCCTCGCCGGCGGCGTTTCTCGCCGATGTACAAACCCGCTTTGGCTGGCGCTATGGGCGTTTCTCCGCGCTGGGTCCACGGCGCGCGCATCCCCTGATACTGAACCGTGCACAGCAGTTGGTAGCCCCGCGGGCGGTGCTCATTGGTAACGCTGCGAACACGATTCACCCTAACGCCGCGCAGGGACTTAACCTCGCTCTGCGCGATGTGGCCACCCTGCTCGACTGCTTGGCTGGGGGGGACGATCCTGGGCTGTCGGCCACGCTCGCCGACTATGCTGCGCGGCGTGCGCAGGACCAGCAAAACACCGTCAATTTCTCTCACGGCTTGGCGCGCCTGTTTGCGCTGGAGGCCCCGCTGGTGGGGGTGGGTCGGGGTTTGGCGCTGGCCGCCTGCGAGCTTTTGCCGCCGTTGCGCGCCGCCTTGATGGCGCGTCTGATGGGCTGGCGCGCGCCCCCCAATGAATGGCTGCGAGGGACCCATGAAGCCCATTGATTGGGTGATCGTTGGGGGTAGCGCGGTGGGCGTCACCACGGCCTGTCTGCTCGCCGATGCCGGTTTTAGTGTGGCCATCCTCATCTCCCCGGCGAGCCCGGTGCTGCCGGAGGATCCGGATGATTTGCGCTCCTACTCTTTAACGCCAGCATCGCGGCGCATTCTGGCGGCTTGTGGCATTTGGGAACGGCTCGCCCCTGCCCGCATTACGCCCTACGATCGTTTGCAAGTGTGGGACGCTGCCCGTGGCGCAACCTTGGCCTTCGACGCGGCTTCCTGCGGGCGACCGGCGCTGGCTTATATGGTGGAACATTCCCAGCTACAAGTGGCTTTACAGGCCGCCCTGTTGGCGCGACCCACGTTGAGTGTGCACACGGCCACGCTGGAGACGCTGCGTGCGGGAGAACTGTGCTGCCATCTGCAGCTGAGCAATGGCCAGTCGCTGGCCGCGCGCGCCGTGGCGGCTTGTGATGGCGGTGATTCGCCGGTGCGGGCAATGGTCGGTATCGAGTGTGAAGACCGCGCCTACCCGCAACACGCGGTGATCGCCAATGTTCGTTGCGACCAACCGCATCGCGCCACGGCCCGCCAAGTTTTTCTGGCCGAGGGTCCGCTAGCTTTTCTACCGTTGCCCGATCCGCAGCTCTTTGCCGTGGTGTGGTCAACCACACCCGAGGCGGCGCAAGCGCTGGTGAGCGCGAGCGAGGCGGTGTTTTGTGCCGAACTCGGTCGCGCTTTTGATCACCGTTTGGGCGCGGTACTGGCGAGCACTCCGCGCAGGGCTTTCCCTTTGACGCGGCGCCATGCGAATACTTATAGCGCGGCTCGCGTGGTGTTGCTGGGCGATGCGGCGCACCAGGTGCATCCCCTTGCCGGTCAGGGTCTGAACGCTGGCTTGCTCGATGCCGCGGTGCTCGCCGAGCGGGCTACCGCGGCTGGGATGGTCGCCTTACAGCATCCACAGGCGCTGTTTCAGCGTTATGAACGGCAGCGGCGCGGCGAAATCCTCGCGCTGCTCGCGGCGACCGACACGCTCAATCAATTATTTTTAGCCCGTGAGCCATGGCTCGGCTGGCTGCGAAATGCTGGGCTGGCCTTAACCCACCGGTTGGATCCGCTCAAGCGCTTGTTGATGGCTCACGCGATGGGCGACAGTGGTGACCTCCCCGCACTGGCGCGGCCGGCCGCAAGCGAACTGTTTTAATCAATTGCTCCTGAACACGAGATATTTCCGCCATGGACACCAGCGCCCGCGCTCCGCTATTCGAATCGAGTATCCGCAGTTTGCCGCTCTTGGGACGCGGCAAAGTGCGCGACATCTATGCGGTGGGCGAGGAACACTTGCTCATCGTAACCACCGATCGCCTGTCGGCCTTTGACGTCGTGTTGCCCGATCCCATTCCGGGCAAAGGCGAGGTGTTGACCACGCTATCGGGTTTCTGGTTTCGCCACTTTGAAAACACGGTGCCGCACCACCTCGCCGGTCTTACGCTGGCCGAGGTTTTGCCCGACCCACACGAGCGGGCTGAGGTTGAAGGCCGTGCGATGGTCGTTAAACGGCTGCGGCCGCTGCTGGTGGAAGCCGTGGTGCGTGGCTATCTCATTGGTTCTGGCTGGAAGGACTATCAGCGTAGCGGCGAACTGTGCGGCATCGCGCTGCCGGCTGGATTGCGCTTGGCGGACCAACTGCCAACGCCTATTTTTACACCCTCGACCAAAGCTGCTTTGGGCGCGCATGACGAGAACATCGATTTTGCCCAGGTGCAAACGCTGCTCGGGCGCGATCACGCGCATAAAGTTCGCGAATTGGCCTTGCAGCTGTATGTGGGCGCGGCCACTTATGCGCGGGCGCGCGGCATGATTATCGCCGACACCAAATTTGAATTTGGCCTCGACCACAATGACGAAGTGGTGCTCATCGACGAAGCCCTAACGCCGGATTCTTCGCGATTCTGGTCGCTGGAAGATTACCGGCCAGGGATCAGCCCCCCCTCGTTCGACAAGCAATTTGTGCGCGATTACCTAGAAACCCTCACCTGGGACAAATGCGCGCCAGGTCCTCGTCTGCCGGCTGAGATCATCGCTAAAACCGCCGCCAAATACCGCGAGGCGTTAACGCGCTTAACCGGCTGACGAACCCGCTTTAGTGGAAGTGCGTCCAATCCGTGAGCGGCGCACGCTCGGTGCGCAGGGAATTCTCCACCGCGGCGGTATTTTCGTAACCCAGCGCCATGCCGCAAATCACTTTGTGTTCCTCACCCAGTGCTAATTGCGCTCGGATAATCTGGTGAAATTGGGAGAAGGCAAACTGCGGGCAGGTGTGCAGGCCATGCCCGCGCGCGGCCGTCATGAGGTTGCCCAGAAACATGCCGTAATCGATCCAGGCGGCATAACCTAGCGAGCGATGGATGGTGAAAATCAAGCCGACCGGCGCATCGAAGAATTCGAAATTGCGCGCGTGCTGGCGGTGCGTGCGTTCGAAATCCCCTTTGCCGATGCCGAGCAGGCCATACAAATCCCAACCCACTTTGCGGCGCCGGTCGATGAACGGCGACACCCACTCGTGGGGGTAGATGGGGAATTCTGAGCGATGGGTGGCGGCCACTGTGGGGTCGTTGAACGCCTCCAGGATTTTGTCCGACAGCGCGGTTTTGGCCGCGCCAGTGACCACCTGTACCTGCCAGGGTTGGATGTTCGTGCCTGAGGCGCTGCGCGCGGCGGTTTCCAACAAGCTCTCGATCGTGGCACGCGGGATTTCGGTGGGTAGAAAGGCGCGCACTGAGCGGCGCGAAGTGATGGCCTCGTCTACGGCCGGTCTTTGTTGATCGCTCATAAAGCTCCAAGGGTGCGGTTTAATATTCGTTGGGGTCCAAAATGCCGGGGGCATCAGGGTGGAACAGCGGCGCTGCCACTGGTGGTGCGTCCGAGCGTGGCGCGGATGGTGTGGGGGTGCTCGGTGCGGTGATGTCCGTCGCCGTGGGCTTCGGTGTGGCGAGTGCAAAGCGGACGAGTTCAAAATTCCAACGCGCCGGATCGCGCGCATGAATTTCTCGCACCACCATGCCCAATGAGGGGGCGTACCAGCGGGTGGCGTGGCTGTGCCCACTGCGCGGCCCCACGCGCCAGCCTTCTTCGCATTCGATGCGAATGCTCACCACTTCTCCCAAGGCTAGGGTGATGGGTTCCTGCGCGGCGACTTCGCAAGTGGTCTCACCATCCCAGACCAGATTATTGAACGCCGTAAACCCCACGTAGCGCTGCGTCCAACGCCGGCCCAGCGTGAGCGGGAATTGCAGGGCGGGTGCGTAGGGCTTGAATTCCGCCAGCGTGCGGCCCGCTGGGTCGCGCAAGCGCAGGGGGTTAAGGTCGTGGTTGAGCGCCGATTCCAACACATAGCCGTCGCACACGCTCGTCAATATGCCCTCGGCACTGGGGGCCAGCGTCGTCCAGCGCGGGCACGCCACGCCCATTAAGTGGCCGCTGTAGTCAGCGACGCTGCCGACGGCTGGCACGGGTTGCGGAATGTCGAAGGCGAGCGCGACGCTGGGGCATGACAGCAGCAAGACCAGCCACCGGGCGCCGGCTAGCGTCAGCAAAATTCGCCGGCGAGGGCGAGCTCCAAACAAGCTCATTGGGTCTCCAGAGGGCGGCAGATTAGGAGTTTAAATTGGCGCTCGGCCAGTTCGTCCCGTAGCCCAGGGTCGATGACCAAGGAGGTGGTGTATTCGCCAACCTGATAAAAATACAACGCCCGTGCCCGCAGCAGGGCTTCGGCGTCGGTGAAATTGGCCTCCCGGAATAGCCGGGCGAGATAATCCACGCGCTGCTGGTCTACGGTGGCGACCGCGAGGGCGGCAATTTTGTTGAAGCGGGCAAATTCGCGCATCGCCACATCGTGATGCGAGTCTTCGGTGTGCTGGGTGAAGTTGATGACCGCCTTTATTTGGCCGGTAGGATCCGCTATTTGCTGCTCCGCCAACCGGGCGATAAACGTGAGCTGCTGATCCCGCCACCAATCCACCATGGCACGCAGCAGGTCGTCGCGATCTTTAAAGTGCCAGTAAAAACTGCCTTTGGTCAGATTGAGCTGGCGGGCCAGCACTTCCACTTTAATTTGCACGATACCGCTGAGAAACAACACATCGAGAGCCTTGCGCAGCCAAGCGTCGCGGTCGAGTGGTTTTTGGGGTGGGTGCAGCATGGGGACGATTCTACGTGGGAGGGCCCGGGATGCCAGAGACAGCACTCGTTAGCCCCCGCGTGCGCCGCACTTAGGGCAGTAACCAAGGCAGTAACTCAGCGAAGCTCGCAACGAGTGCATCGGGCGCGTGCGCGCGTAAGTCAACGTTGGGAGAATAGCCGTAGCTAACACACAGGGCGGTCACGCCTGCCGCCCGTGCGGCCAGCAAATCGGCCAGGGAGTCGCCCACCATGGCGGTGTGTTCCGGGCGTGTACCGCAACGCTCGATGGCGTAGTGCAGCGGTGCCGGATCCGGTTTTTTTACTGCCAGCGTGTCGCCGGAAACGGTGACCGTAAACCAGCGGGCGAGGTCGAGTGCCGCCAGCAAGGGCGTGGTGAAGCGGGCCGGTTTGTTGGTCACGCAGGCCAGCACGCAGCCCGCGGCGGTCAGTGTTTCGAGAGTCTCCATCACGCCCGGGTAGATCACCGTGCGCTGCGTAAGTCCCGCCTGGTAACGCGCCTGGAATTCGCGATAAGCGGCGGCAAACAATGGCGCCTCGGCGACGCCATCCAGCGTGTCGGTGAGACAGCGATGGATGAGGCGCTCTGCGCCGTTGCCAATATAGCCGCGCACCCGCGCCGCGCCGCGCGGAGCGATGCCGCAAGCCACCAGCGCGCCATCGGCGGCAAAGGCGATGTCGGGCGCACTGTCGACCAGCGTGCCGTCGAGATCAAACAGCACCGCTCGCGGCGGCAGTTGGCTCATGGACGCCGCACGGCGGCGAGTGCCGCGCGCATCGCCGCGATGGTCTGCGCATAGTCGGGTGAGCCAAAAATGGCGGAACCGGCGACAAAAGTATCGGCGCCGGCAGCGGCGATTTGGGCGATGTTGTCGAGTTTTACGCCGCCATCGATCTCGAGCCTGATGGGCAAACCCGAGTCATCGATCAGGCGCCGCGCAGAGGCCAGTTTGGCGAGCGTTGCGGGAATAAAAGACTGCCCGCCAAAACCTGGATTCACCGACATCAGCAACACCATGTCCACTTTATCCAGCACGTGGCGCAACACCTCCAGCGGGGTGGCCGGATTAAAGACCAAGCCAGATTGACAGCCCAGTTCGCGGATCAGTTGCAGGCTGCGGTCCACGTGGCGGCTGGCTTCGGGGTGAAAGGTGATGTAGGTCGCCCCGGCTTTGGCAAATTCACCGATCAAGTGGTCAACCGGCTCCACCATCAGGTGCACATCGATGGGCGCGGTGACGCCGTATTTGCGCAGTGCTGTGCACACCATCGGGCCGATGGTGAGATTGGGCACGTAATGATTGTCCATGACGTCGAAATGAATAAATTCCGCGCCCGCAGCGAGCACGGCGTCGACTTCAGCACCGAGGCGCGCGAAATCAGCTGACAGGATCGACGGCGCGATGATATCGGCTTGCATAGCGAGGTTTCCGTTGGTTGTGGCAGGCGGCGAACTTTAACCGAAACCCGCGGCCCCGGGCAGCGCGCTCCAGAACCCTTGCTGCAGGTCGATAGACCTGCCATGCCCACTCGCTACCTCATATTCGTGTGTCTGCTCGGTTTGGGCCTTGCGCCGCCCGCGTGGGCCGCCGATCCGCCGGCGGCTACCACGCCTGCCGCCGGGGCAACACCTGCCGCCGGGGCAACACCTGCCGCCGGGGCAACACCTGCCGCCGGCGCAACACCTGCCGCCGGGGCAACACCTGCCGCTGGCGCAACACCTGCCGCTGGCGCCACGCCTGCCGCTGGCGCCACGCCTGCTGCTGAGGCAACACCTGCCGGACGCGAAGGGGAGATCGGGCTGATGTTGCCGCGTCTAACCGGGGAGGAGGAGCTGGTGTGGCTCACCGCACCGAGTGGCCGCTTTTTTGTCTTGCGCCGATTGCCGACAAGGGCTAAGCCCCCCACTCGCGGCGCGATCGTGCTGGTGCCCAATTCCCAAGCTTTCATAGACCAGTTGCCGGTGAGTCGCCGGTTGCGCGAATTGCCGCTCGCGGGCGGTTACCTCACTTTCGCGGTGCAAGTGCCGTTGGAGCCGCCGGTTGCGCCGAGCATGCCGCCGCCCGTTGCGACCGCCACGGCCACGGGGGTGGATACCAGCCCAATTGCGGCTCCCGCGCCCTTGTGCGAGCGGCTCACGGCGACGCTGGCCTTGGTGGCGCAGGCCGCCCCGCCGTTTATTGCGCTGGTGGCAGAAGGGAGTAGTGCGGATGCCGCGCTGGCGTGCTTTACCACGGGCCTGCCGGCTGACATTAACGCTTTTGCGGCAGTTGGGCGTTGGCAGGGGCGTCTTGAAGATCTCAAAGTCCCCAGCATCGAATTTATTCCGAGCCTCGATGCGCGGGCGCGGGCGCTCGCCGCACGCCGTGCTAACGCGCCCTATTCAGCAGACGCGCCAGCCCATCGGCAGGTGCAAATTGACGGTGTTAATCGGTATTTTCAGGGGGCCGAACACGAACTCGCCCAACGCTTGCGCGGCTGGCTAGACCACCTCCCCCGCCCCCCGCCGCCGCCCGAGCCCAAACGCTCCCTCGCTTCCTAAACGTCGGCGCCGGTTGGCCCGAGCACCAGGGCCGCGTTTTCAACCGTGCGCGACGCCACTCAACACGGGCGGACTGGCCAGCCAATCTGTGTGCGCATCGCCAGGCAACAACCCGCCTTATTTTTTTTTGAAGATGGCGCGAAGATATTTCGCCAGCACAGGCAGTGGCCGATGCGGTGTCTGGCCGGGGGGCACCCTTTGTGGACCCCAGCCCTCAGTTTCCACTCAGGCCCAGGTGTTGGCGGGCGAGCGCCCAGTCGATGTGTTCGCGCACCAGCGGGGTAGCTTGTTCCCGGCGATCTCTCAGCGCCTGGACGACGGCGTGCGCGGGCGGCGCGTTGCCCAAGGCCACCGCCAAATTTCGCTGCCATTGTTCGAAGCTGGCGCGGCGCATCGCCGAGCCTTCGGTTTTAGCCTGGAAAGTGTCCTCATCCCACGCAAAAAGACTGAGCAAGGAGGCTCGCTCCAAGCCGTGTCTGGCCTGAAAATCTGGCTCGACGCTGAGCTGGGCGTAGCGATTCCATGGGCAGTGGATCTGACAGTCGTCGCAACCGTAGATACGGTTGCCGATGAGCGGGCGGAGTTCGACCGGAATGGCGGTTTTTAATTCGATGGTCAGGTAGCTGATGCAGCGCCGTGCGTCCAGCACGAACGGGGCGATGATGGCGGCCGTGGGACACACTTCAATGCAACGCGTACAGCTGCCGCAGTGCTCGGTGGTCTGGGGTGCATCGGCGGGGAGGGCGATATCGGTGTAAATCTCCCCTAAGAAAAACCACGAGCCATCGTGGCGGTTGATAAGGTTGGTGTGTTTGCCGATCCAGCCTAGCCCGGCGTTACGGGCCAAGGGCTTCTCCAGCACTGGCGCGCTGTCGCTAAAGACCCGGTGTCCAAAGGGGCCAATGAGATCTTCCAAACGCCGCGCCAGGCGGCGAAGTCGTCCGCGCATCACTTTGTGGTAGTCACGACCCAACGCATAACGCGAGATGTACGCAGCGTTAGGGTCATCTAGTTGGGCCTGCATTTGGGCAGCGGATTCCGGGAGGTAGTCGAGGCGGGCGCAGATAATGGACAGTGTTTCAGGGACCAGTTCGGCCGGCCGGCTGCGCTTATTGCCGTGGGCCGCCATCCAGCCCATCTCGCCGTGATACTCACGATTCAGCCAGTCGTGCAGGCCCTGTTCGTCGCGCGAGAGGTCAACACCCGTGATGCCAATTTGCCCAAAACCGAGCTCAGCTCCCCAAGTTTTGAGCAGCGCAGCCAGTGCTAGCGGATCAGGTCTCATCGCGGCCTTACGCGAGATCCACGAGGTCAATCCGCGCGCAGATCGCGCCCCACAACGCGCTAAATGCACGCGCGCCGGGGCTGGTTGGGGCGAAGGTCGACACGGGCGCGCGCTGTTCGCCCATTTTTTCCACCTGACTGGTGTAGGGAATAAAGCTCCGCAACACTTCCGGATGCTCTTTGGCAAATTGGGTGACCAGATCGCGATGCAGTTGACGTCGGCCGTCCACCATCGAGAAAAAAGGCAGCAGTTTTTTGCTGGTCAATTTGCCGCGTTCGCAGAACTCGCGCAGCTGCGCATAGGCGCGCACCGCGAGTGGCGTTGGAATCACCGGCACTAGCAACCAGTCCGCCATGTCGAACACATTTTCCGATGCCAGCGACAAATGAGGCGCGCAGTCGGCGAACACCAGATCATAATCCTCGACCAGTGGCGCTAGGAGTTTGCCTAGGCGCATCGTAGGTTTGCGAAATTCGCTGAGCGCGACATCCAGATTGCGATACCCAAAATCCGCGGGGATGACATCCAGGCCCGGATAGTTGGTGCCCCGCACGGCCGCTGCCAGTCCTCGCTTGCGGTCAAGTAAGGTGCTGGGGTCTTTTGCGGCCGTGGGTTCGACGCGGTAATAAAAGCTGGCGGCGCCCTGCGGGTCCAGATCCCAGAGCAGGGTTTTATGCCCGCCCAGACTCGCCAGATAGCTCAGATTGACCGCTGCGGCGGTTTTGCCGACGCCGCCTTTGAGGTTGTAGCTCGCAAAGACAATCATGCTGTTTTCCCCGCTAGTCGCGCGTAATGCCGTTGTGCCTGCTGGCTGCGAAAACGTTCCAGCGCAGCCACCACCAGCGCCTCCTGCTGGCCTTCCAACAGGCTCAGTCGCTGGGTTAATGCGCTCACCAGTGGGACCGTGGCGGGCAACTCGGCACCTAAGCGGCTCAAGAGTTCCAGATGGACATGCAAATCCCAAGTGTCGCCGAGTGTGCCTTGCAGATTTTTAAGTTCTTTGACGGCCTGCCGCACGGTGTTGCGCGCAAACAGTAGCTGAAACCCCTCCAGCAGGTAGCGCAATCTTTTGCAGTCTTTACGCAGTTCGTGGAGCGCGCTGGGATCGGCGTCCACGAGCGCCGGATCGAATGCGAGGATGCGCGCATGCCGCTTGCTGATGGCGCGCCGCACGAGTGCCCGGATAGGCATTTCGCTATCTCGGCCCGCGTGTTTACCCGCTGCCACGGCGGTTAAAAAGCCCACCCATCGCCGTTGGAAATTGCGGTAGGCGGCGCTTTTTAAATGCGCTGCGAGCGCCGTCTGGGCGTTCGCGCGGGCTGTTTCTAGCCGCGCCCTCAGTTGCTCGTTCGCCGTGGTCGGGGACGGGAGGTCGGCGCAGTGGGCGAGGTAGCTCCCCAGTTGGCCCGTGAGGACGTCTAGATCGCGCAGTTCACCGGTCAGGCGGTTGAGGGTCGCCAGTCCGACGCGCAGCACTTCACGCGGTTTCGGTGCCAGACTGGTTTTGAGATCACTGAGCCACGCGCGCAAGCAGCGCAAAATGACGCGATAGTCGTGTAAGAACTCCGAGTCGATATCCGCCACGACGCCCCATTCGTTGGCGCGCAGACTGGTGGTGTAGGCGCTGAGTACTTGGGCTAGGGCGGGTGCGGCCGGTAGCTTGGGGCGCAGCGGGATCACCGGCTTGCAGGTATAGGGCGGTCGCAGCAAACCCAAACGCTGCAGGAGGTGCTCGGCGGCGTCGGTCTTGATCGGCACCACGAGACCCAGTTCCAAAAAAGGAAGCAGCGCGCATTGGGTGGTTTGCTCAAAGCCGCGCAGGGGACTGACACGCAGAATAATCGGCGGCTGCCGCCCGCGACCCACCTCAAGTTGCAGGGCCGCAAGCAGTTTGCCGCGGGCGTCTTGCCACCGCAAACGAACCACTTTGAGTTTGCCGACCGCCAGCGGGAGTAGCGCTCGTCCGAGGGTGATTTGGGCGAGCCGTAAGGCCACTCGCCCAGGTCTGAAATCGTGGGCAAATTTAGGCAAAGCCTGCGCGCTGGTGAGGCACTCGGTGGCTTCGCTGGCCAGTGTTCTCAAGCGGATTTCTGTGGCGTTGTGCGGCCCCCGGGCGATGCTCAGCACCTGTTTCGCCGCCGCGAGACGCGCGTCGAAGGTCTCTAAATACCACCGTTGTTCGAGGTGCTGACCTAAGGATGTGACGCCGGGTTGAGCGCGTAGGGCGCGTACCAGTTGTGGCAGCGTCACCCCCGTGGCGGGCTCAAAGTGGACTTTCAACGCGTGGCTCCCAGTGGCGCGGCGCGGCGCGGCCGCGAACGGTGCTTGAAATGACGATTGCACCGGCGTTGCACACTGGCGCGTTCGGCGTTCGGCGAGGGCTCTAGAGGTTTTGGACGGCGAAATCGGCCAAGCGCGAACGCTCGCCACGCATCAGCGTGATGTGCCCACTGTGGGGCCAATGCTTAAAGCGATCGACGATGTAAGTCAACCCCGAAGTGGTTTCACTCAAATAGGGCGTGTCGATTTGGGCCAAATTGCCGCAGCAGACGATTTTTGAGCCCGGCCCGGCCCGCGTGATCAGGGTGCGCATCTGTTTGGCGGTGAGGTTTTGCGCTTCGTCGATGATGATGTAGCGATTGAGGAAGGTGCGCCCGCGCATGAAATTCATGGAGCGAATTTTGACCCGTGTGGTGAGTAACTCGGCAGTGGCCGCACGCCCCCATTCCCCGCCCTCTTTGGTTTCTGCCAGCGCTTCTAGATTGTCCATTAATGCGCCCATCCAAGGGGTCATTTTTTCCTCCTCGGTGCCCGGCAAAAAACCGATGTTCTCGCCCAGCGGTACGGTTTCGCGGGTGACCACGATTTCCCGGTAGCGTTTCAAGTCGAGCGACTGGGACAGGCCCGCAGCGAGCGCCAGGAGTGTTTTGCCGGTGCCGGCGGCGCCCAATAGGGTGACGAAATCGATGTCGGGATCGAGGAGCAAATTAAGCGCGAAACTTTGTTCGCGGTTACGCGCCAGCAAGCCCCATACCGCGTGCCGTGGCTCGCAAAAGTCACGTGTGCGCTGGAACACGACCCGGTCTTCTGCCAGTCGCAGCGCCCGCACTTCGAGGCTCTCGGGGTTGGGCCCGTAGAGGAATTCGTTAGGGTAGAACTGGCTGTCGCTAGCCGCGGGCAATGAATAGAATGTTTTTCCGTCAGCTTGCCAACAGGCCAACGCCGCCCCTTGCTGTTCCCAAAAATCTGCCGCCAGCGCGCGGGTGCCGGTATACAGCAGCGCGATGTCGTCGAGGACCTTGTCGTTGTAATAATCCTCGGCGGAGACCCCAATCACCCGCGCTTTAATGCGTAAATTGATGTCTTTAGACACCAGCGTGACAGTACGGTCGGGGTGCTTGGCACGCAGCGCGAAGGCGGTGCCAAGAATGCTGTTATCGGGGGTGTTGCCGGGGAGCCCGACGGGCATGACGGTGTCTAGCGGACTGGTTTGTAGAAACAGCTTGCCGCTGGGGGGGCGGGTGCTGGCGCCATTGCCCGGTGCGTCTAGCGGGAGGCCTGCTTCGATGCGGGTTCGATCAGCCTCGCCGATGAGGTCGTCGAGAAATCGGCTGACCTGACGGGCATTTCGCGCGACTTCCGAGACCCCTTTTTTGGCGGAGTCTAGTTCCTCCAGCACCATCATCGGGATAAAAATATCGTGCTCGTTGAAGCGAAACACGGCTGTCGGGTCGTGCAGCAGCACGTTGGTATCGAGTACGAAGATTCTCTGAGCGGATTTCTTTTTGCTGGCGGAGGGCATTAGCTGGGCCGTGCTGCGCGAAAGGGAGAAAGTTGCGGAGTGTGCCGGGTGCACGCGAGCCGGTACGTTACTTGACCGGCTCCATGATGGCGTCGAGGTTGAGATGATCGCAGAAATCCATGAATTCTCCGCGTAAGCCGGCGATGGAGAGGTTAGTCGGCACGCTGATGGTCATGTGCAAAGAAAACATCGGGGTTGCGGTATGCGCTGCAGCGTAGGAGCCGGAGAACATTTCTTCGATCCCGATATCGCGTTGCGCGAAAAACTGGGTGATGTCGTGAACGATGCCCAGTTGGTCTACCGACACCACCTCAATGGCGTAGGGCATGAGGTCGCCCTCGCGCCGTCGGGGTTCCGTGCGTTGCGCCAGGGTTTTAATCTGTAATTGGTTTTCGAGGCGCGGCAGCATGCTTTCGATTTTGGCAATGGCGTCCCAAGTGCCGGAGAGCATGAGCATCAGGGTGAAACGGTCACCGAGTACCGTCATACGGCTGTCGCCGACGCTGCAGCCACAATCTTTGACCGCTTTGGTGAGCGCTTCTAATAAGCCAAGACGGTTAGCACCCATCGCGGAGACCGCGATATGGTTCTGTAGGGGTTCTGAGGGAGGGCGCGTGCTGGATTTCATTGACTTGGCATTGTGCATGGACAGCCCCTGTGGCCGCAACCTTGCAGTGAACGGGCGAGAAATTTTGCAGCAACTCATTGGCTTGAAGTAGGGGTGGCCGGGACGCTACCATGCACGACCGTTTGGGCAGGGCTTGTGGATGACCGATTTTCATGGCAGCTTCGTTGCGATAGTCACTCCTATGAGCGGCGGCATAACGGCGAATGCACCGCTTGCGTGGGAGCGTCTGGCCGCGCTGGTCGAGTTCCATATTGCGGCAGGCACAGATGGCATCGTTGCCGTCGGCACCACGGGCGAATCCGCGACGCTCGACGCAGACGAACACTGCGAAGCTATCCGTCGCACGGTTGAGCTAGTGGCCGGCCGCATTCCGGTTATTGCCGGCACTGGCGCTAATTCAACCACCGAGGCCATCCACCTGACCCGCCGGGCACAACAAGCTGGCGCCGACGCCTGCTTGCTGGTAACCCCCTACTACAACAAACCCACGCAGGAAGGTTTGTATCTGCATCACAAGGCGATCGCCGAAGCAGTCGCGATTCCTCAAATCCTTTATAACGTGCCGGGACGCACCGCCTGCGACATGCTGCCGGACACCGTGGGGCGGCTGTCGCGCATACCCAATATTATTGGGGTGAAAGAAGCCACCGGCGACGTCGCTCGGGTGGCGGCCCTACGCGAGCGCTGTGGTGCTGGCTTCTTACTGTTCAGCGGCGATGATGCGACCGCGCGTGAATTTCTGCTGGCCGGTGGTGACGGTGTCATTTCGGTCACGGCCAATGTGGCGCCACGCGCCATGCATGAGTTATGTGTCGCCGCGCGTGCGGGTGACGCCGTTAGCGCCAGCCGGATTGACGCCCCGTTAACGGCGCTGCATCGCGATCTTTTTTGTGAATCTAATCCGATTCCCGTGAAGTGGTGTGTCCACGCCATGGGATTGATGGATGTCGGCATCCGCCTGCCGTTGACTTGGCTGTCTAGCGCGGCCGAGCCGAAGCTGCGAGCCGCCCTCCAAGCGGCGGGTATTGGTCTGGTATTGTGAATTCGATTTAGGAACTTCCTGCTAGTTTCGCCAGTCCCTCTTTTTTTCATCCTGCCGCACGCTGAATTGAATGCGCCGCGAGGTTATTGCCTGCTATGACTAAAAATTTATTGCTACTGGTGACTTTGAGCACGCTCGCGGGCTGTGCGTGGGTGATGCCACAACTCGACAAAGTAATGTCTGACAACCGGAACGAATATAAAAAAAGCCGCACCATGCCGGACCTCGACGTGCCGCCGGATCTAACCTCCGACGCCATTCGCGACCGCATGGCCATTCCTGAAGGTGGCGAGACGGCCACTTATTCGACCTACCAAGAGCGCACTGCGCAGCGCAAGCAGCAGGCCGCCACCCAACAGACAGCTACTCCGCAGTCAGCTACTCAAGCGCCAGCCGCTGAGGCTGTCAAAGTGGTGGACGGTGAACACACACTCACGGTGCAAGGCGCACCGGCGGTGGTCTGGCCTAAGTTGCAAAAATTCATCGCCGAGGCTGGCTACAAGCTAGAACTCAATGATGAAGCCTTGGGTGTCATCGAAACCGTGTGGGACGAAAACACCCAGGAGATGACCCGGCAGAAATTCAAAATTTATATTCAGGCTGCTACCACCGCAGACACCACGCTGCTGTATGTCGCGCAACGCGCCGAGATATTTACCGCGAAGGACGACGACGAACGGATGTGGCAAGCGACACCCAGTGATCCCGCGCAAGAGCTCGCCATGGTCACGCGCTTGCAGAGCTTTCTACTGGGCGTGCCCGCCCCCGCTGTGAACCCAGTGACGCCGCCTGCGCCACAATCCTTGACCGTCGCCGAGGCGTACGGCGCTGCCGCCGCGCCCGCTGCCGCCGCCACCACCGACATCGCACCGGCCGCGGCGGCAACTTTGTCTGCTGCCGTCGCTGCGACGGCGGGTGGCGTTGCCGAAATCGTCAGCGCTGGGGGCGAGAAAATCTATCTCTCCATCCAACTACCGCTGGCGGATGCTTGGACCCAGACCGGGGTGGCGCTCGAGCGCGCCGGTTTTGCCGTGGATCAAGCGGATAAAGCGGGTGGCATTTACTACCTGCGCGTGCCGGTCAGCGCCGGTGCGACGAAGCAGCGTGGTCTGCTCTCCAAACTAAAATTTTGGGGCAAGGATGAGGATAATCGCCTGCAACTGAATCTCACCGGCGTTGGCACCAAAACCGAGGCGGTGTTGCTCGATCCGGACGGGCGCTGGGAAACCGGCGAAATCGCCCACAAGATTCTGCAAGCGGTTGAACAGGGGTTGGAGGCGCACGCCGGGAATTGAGGGTTGGCCATGATGCGCTGTGCGCTGATTGGCAGCGGTAGCGCGGGTAACGCGCTGCTGGTGACGGCAGGCGAGACGCGTTTGCTGGTGGACTGCGGCTATTCCATCAAGACTTTTGAAGCACGCGCGGCGATGCTCGATTTTGACCCGGCCAGCCTCGACGCCATCCTAGTCACCCACGAGCACGAAGACCATTTAGGTGGCGTGCTGCCGCTGGCGAGGAAATATGCGCTGCCCGTGTATTGGTCGCGCGGTACCAGCCTGGCGGCGAGCGCCAAACCCGGCGTGCGGCCGGTGACCCACGAATTCTCCCCGCACGCGTCTTTCGCCATTGGCGACATCGATATTCTGCCGGTCCCGGTGCCGCACGACGCGCGCGAACCCACGCAGTTTGTGTTCCGTCATGGCGGTGTGCAGGTGGGTATGTTGACCGATCTCGGCAGCCTGACCCCCCACGTGTTGGCGGCCTACGCGGCGTGCAATGCGCTCATTTTAGAGTTCAATCACGACCCCACGTTGCTGGCCGAAAGCGCCTACCCCGCCACCCTTAAAGCGCGGGTTGCGAGCGCCTACGGGCATCTCAGCAATGCCCAATCGGTAGGCTTCTTAGCGCAGCTAGATACCTCGCGGCTGCAGCGTTTGGTGGCGGCGCATTTGAGCGAGCGGACTAATCGCCCGACGCTAGTCGCGGCGTGTTTGGCGCAAAGCGTGCCGGGCGTTGTGGTGGAGATTGCCCGCCAAGACGCAGTGTTGCCGTGGTTTGAGGTCTAAGCGCGCGCCTAGCCTTTTTTCTTGACGTGATCGCGCAGCCGGTTACGTTTTTTGAGCTGGCGGGCCGTGAGCTGATTACGACGTCCCTCAAAGGGGTTTTCACCCTGACGCAGTTCGATCATGACCGGCGTGCCAGTCAGCTTGAGCGACTTGCGAAAGAAGTTGGCCAAATAACGCTTATAGCTCCCCGGCACCGACTCTGTCTGGTTACCGTGGATAACGATCGTGGGTGGGTTGCGTCCGCCCATGTGGGCATAGCGCAATTTAATACGACGCCCATGCACCAGCGGTGGGCTGTGGGCCTCCAGCGCTTTGTAGAGTAAATCGGTGAGCAGACTGGTGGGCACCTCTATTTGCGAGGAGGTGTAGGCGGTGTCGATGGAAGCAAATAGCTCCCCGACGCCCGTGCCGTGCAACGCCGAAATGATGCGCACCTCGGCAAAATCGACAAAATCTAAACGGCGGTCGAGTTGGCGTTGCATTTCAGCGCGCAGTTCAGGCGCCAAGCCGTCCCATTTATTCACCGCAATGACCAGCGATCGGCCGACTTCCAGGACCAACCCCAAGACGCTGAGATCCTGCTCCGTCAGGGAGTCGCGAGCATCCATCACCACCACCACGACCTGGGCTAAATCGATCGCCTGCAGGGTTTTCACCGCACTAAATTTTTCCACCACATCGATGACGCGGCTGCGCCGGCGAATGCCTGCGGTGTCGATGAGGGTGTACTCGCGGCCGTGGCGGTTGAGCGGAACGGCCACGCTGTCGTGGGTGGTGCCCGGCATGTCGCAGGTAATCATGCGGTCTTCGCCGAGCATGCGGTTGGTCAGCGTCGATTTGCCGACGTTTGGCCGCCCCACGATCGCCACCCGCACGCCGCCGGTGAGCGGTGCATCATCGAGCGTCGGCCAATCGGCGGTCACTGCTGCGACGAGGGCCTCGATACCTTGACCGTGGGCGCCAGACACCGGATAGGGCATCCCCAGACCTAAGCAGGAGTACTCGGCGCGCAGCGCTGGCAAATCGCCGTCTTCGGTCTTGTTGACGGCCAGAAACAGCGGTTTGCCGCTGCGGCGCAACGCCCGCGCCAAGGCCTCGTCGATGGCGTTTAGGCCTTCGCGCCCATCCACCACAAACACCCCAGCCACGCATTCTTCTAGCGCCAGCATGGCCTGCGCGCTGACTAACTCGCCCAGTTCTCCTAAATCGGCTGCGATACCGCCCGTGTCGACCACCAAATAACCGGCGCGCCCAACCCGTCCGATACCGAGTTGGACGTCGCGGGTGACCCCGGGAACATCGGCGACCAGTGCATTGCGGGTACGGGTAATACGGTTGAAAAGTGTGGATTTACCGACGTTGGGACGGCCAATGATGGCGAACGCCGGTTTAACTTGATTGCGAATTTCGAATGTCATGTTGCTTGGATGGGTTGAGGTCGACCGGCGGCTTGCGTGCCCGCTGGTCGGGGTGCTCAGTCCACGTGCCACGCTGACATTTCGCCGGATGAGCTATAGCCCACTAATGCGGTACCGATGTTGATGGGAGGGGTGATGATGCGCTCCTTATCGAGACGTTCGCGTCCCACTATTTCGCCCGTGGTGACGTCCAACCAATGCAGATAGCCCTCGAAATCGCCCACCACAATTTGCTTGCCGTAGAGCGTGGCGCCGGTCACGCGGCGGTTTTTCAGGCCTTTTTGTCGCCACACGGTGGCCCCGTCGCTGCGTTTTAGCGCCCACACCACACTGTGTTCGTCGGTGACGTAAACGTGTTCTTCGTCGACCGCGACATCCTCGTAGGAGGATATTTGGCGCGTCCATTCTAGGCTGCCGTCGTCTAGCGACACGGCCGCCACCCGCCCCTGATAGCAGTCGACATAGGCGGTGTTGTCGCGGATGACGGGTTCAGAGTCTACGTCTATCAGGCGTTCTAGATCCGAACGCCCCTTGGGTTCGCCGAGCCGGGTTTCCCACAGCTCTTTGCCGGTGGCTAGCTCTAAGGCGGAGAATCGCCCGTTATCGAAGCCGGCCAAGACTTTATCCTCGTGGATGACCGCTGGGGCCGTGCCGCGCAGCGTCAGCGTGGGAATGGTCCGGTCGAACACCCATTTCTGGACCCCGGTGGCGGCGTCTAGGGCGTAGAGTTTGCCGTCGCCGGTGCGGATCAGGACCACGCCACCACCCGCGCGGGGTGCGGCCAAGACTTCGCTGGAAACTTCCGCTATCCAGATTTTCTCGCCGGTTTTGGCGTCACGCGCCACCACTTGGGCGTCGGTGGTGCCCACAAAAACCTTTCCCTCGCCCACCCCGGGGCCGCCCGAAATCAGGCGCTTTTTGTCGCGCTCTTCCCAAGTTGTCTTGCCGGTGGCGGCATTGACGGCCATCACGCGGCCATCGCGGTCGGCCACGTAGAGATGGTCTTCATACCAAGAGGGTAAGAGTTTTAGGTACAGCTTCTCGTAGCCTTTGCCAAAGCGCCCCGACCAGACTTTTTTGATCGTAATGCTGGATTGGAAAGTCTCGTCCAGCGGCGTCGGTTCGGCGGCTTTCTTTAAGGATTCGCTTTGCTCGTCTTTGGGCTTGAACATATTGCCCATGGTGTCCTGGACACTCTCGCGCTGGGCCGCGCAACCGGCCACCAGCAGCGCCAACAACGCCCACACCGGCGCACGGGTTAGGTTCATTCTTGCATGCCTACCTGGCCTAGCTGACCCAGACGCTCGAGTTTTAGTTCGATGATCGCCGGGTTGCCGCCGCCCTCGGTGAGGAGCTTTTGGGCCTTCGCATACAGGACCACGGCCTCCGCGGTTTTGCCTTGCGCGGCGAGAATATCGCCTTTGAGCTCGGCTAGCTGATCGCCCTTGTCCAGGCCACCTTTCACCAATAACGCCCAAGCAGCATCGGCTTTGCCATCCGCGAGGCTCAGTTGCGCCAAGCGCGCGCGCGCCGCTTCGGCGAGTTTGTCCTGCCCCGGGTGGTCAAGCACCCATTGCAAGCGCTTTTTGGCTTCTTCGGGCTGCCCCTCATCGATCGCAAGCTTAGCCAAGGTTAAGGCGGTCATGCGTGCGTAGATGCTCGCTGGGTAATTGTCGAGAATGGCTTGGCCGGTCGCGCGCGACTCTTTGCTGGTCTTGTTATCGGCCTGCGTCAAAAATTTTTCGTAGTTGATCGATGCGCTCTCGGCCTGCAGGGTGCGCGTCTCGTCCCAGTAACGGTAACCGCCTAGACCTAAGAGGCCCACGGTGAGCCCAAGCAAGATAGATTTGCCGTGCTCCTTCCACCACTTTTGAATGACCTCGACCTGTTCGCGTTCTGAGCTATAGCCTTCCACGTCAGTTGTCCTCTCGCTTACGCTTGGCCGGCGGGGTGCCGGGGGGGCGAGTATACCCGCCTGCGACCGGTTTCCCCCTCATGGCGCTAACACGCTGGTCAGAACACCCATCAGGGCGGCCCGTGGGACGCGCTGTTGTGCGTCTTGCCCGCGCAACGGCTTGAGGGTGATGGTGTCGCTCTCAAGTTCTTCGCTACCGAGAATCAGCGCCACGCGCGCGCCGGATCGATCCGCACGCTTCATTTGCGTCTTCAGGCTGCCGCTGCCGCACAGGCACAACACCCGCAGCCCCCGCCGTTCATCGCGCAGGTTTTCCGCTAGGCGCAAAGCCGCCGAGATCTCTGCCTCGCCCGCCGCGACCACACAGACATCTGCCTCGTTGCTGGGCTGTTCGCCTGTTTGCACGGCGCTTAACTCGAGCAATCGCTCCAGTCCCATGGCAAAACCGATGGCGGGCGTCGGTTTACCACCCATCAATTCCACCAGTGCATCGTAGCGACCTCCAGCGCAGACCGTGCCCTGCGCGCCGAGTTCCGTGGTAATCCACTCGAACACGGTTTTGGAGTAGTAATCGAGCCCGCGGACTAACAGTGGGTTTACCGAGTAGGCGATCCCCGCCGTGTCCAGGATGGCGCAGATTGCGGCGAAGTGTTCGCGCGAGTCGGCTTCCAGATAGTCGACCAAGCGGGGCGCATTGGCGACGAGCGCCTGCATCGCCGGATTTTTACTGTCGAGAATGCGCAAGGGATTGCGCGTTAGGCGCAGCTTGCTGTCTTCATCCAGCATTTCGTGATGCGCTTCGAAATACTCGCTTAGCGCGCTGCGATAACGCTCGCGTTCCGCGGCGACACCCAAGGTGTTGAGTTCTAAGCGCAGGCCGGTGATGCCCAGTTCGCGCCACAAGCGCGCGGTCAGGAGGATGATCTCCGCGTCGATGCCTGGACCGGCCATCCCGTAAGTTTCGACGCCAATTTGATGAAACTGGCGATAGCGGCCTTTTTGGGGTCGCTCGTGGCGGAACATGGCGCCGATATACCACAGGCGCAAATGTGGCTGGACGTTGAGCAAGCCGTGTTCCAGTACCGCCCGCACACACCCCGCCGTGCCTTCGGGGCGCAGCGTCAAGCGTTCGCCGTTGCGGTCGGCAAAGGTGTACATCTCTTTTTGCACGATGTCAGTGGTGTCACCGATCGAGCGCTCAAAAACACCGGTTTGCTCCAGAATTGGCAGGCGAATTTGTTGATAGCCATAGGCGTTCAACACGCCGGCGACCTGCTGCTCCAATTGCTGCCAGCGAGCGCTGAAGGGCGGCACAATGTCGTTCATGCCACGAATAGCGCGTAGTTGTTCTTTCACCGAGTGCTCCGAAATGACAGAAGTCGCCGCAGCGACCTCAGGGGGATTCGCCTACCGACAGCCGTGCCACGCCACTGAGGGCGTGACTTTGAACATCCACGGAGTTCCCACGGAAACTGAGCGTGACGCCCGGCGCATTGCCGATTAACAGGGCATAGGGAGGGCGACCCGTCACGGCCACGGTTTTCCCCTTCTTTAGCGTGCCAGACCACAAGCGCTGGCCACGCGCATCTTTGATATCCACCCAAGAATCGCGGGTCGTGTTCACCACGAGTTCGCCCCCTGTGGGCAGCTCGGGCACGGGATCCGGCGCTCGGGTAGCGGCCGGCGGTGTGACGGCCGATGCGGTCGCCGCCGATGAGGTCGCGGCTGATGCGGCCGCCGCCGATGAGGTCGCGGCTGATGCGGCCGCCGCTGATGAGGTCGCCGCTGATGAGGTCGCCGCCGGTGAGGTCGCAGCCGGTGAGGTCGCAGCCGGTGAGGTCGCGCCCGATGGGGTCGCGGCTGATGGGGTAGCGCCCGATGGGGTAGCGCCCGATGGGGTAGCGCCCGATGGGGTCGCGGCCGATGGGAGTCCGTCCGCCAGCACCTCGCTGACGGGAGCCGGCGACGGGCCATCCAGCGGCGGCGGATCGCTGTCAGGCAGGGTTGGGCCGGCTATTGCGGTATCCGCCTCGGTCTCAGGTGACGGTGGGAGATCATCGGGCGCAGTGGCGTTCACTTCTTCTAGGGCTAAGCCCTCCGCGCTAGGTGGTGCCACGGTGCGCTCGTAATGGCGCTGCCACCACACCGCCACTAACGCCAGCAAAACCACCACCAGCGAGTAACTCACGGCCTTCACCCAGAGATTGGCGCTGGTGAGTTCCACTGGCGCGCGCGACTCAAAGTCGGCGAGGGTGGGTTCTGTCACCGGGGCTTGCGCGTTGTACTGCGCGAGGGCGGTGGTGGGATCGAAGCCAAGCTCGCGCGCCACAGAGCGAATGTAACCTTTAATGAACGCCGGGCCGGCCAGTTGGTCCCAGGCTTCACTCTCCAGCGCAAGGATTAGTTTGGGCTCCAGCCGGATGCGCTGGGCAAGCTCCACCACTTCGATGCCGGCGGCTTCGCGGGCGGCCCGCAGCGTGACGCCCGCGCCTGAGGCAGGCGCGGAGACCGAGGATTGGATTTCAGGGTTGTTCTGCATCTATTACAACTCGCCACGCAAGAGTTGTCCGGTCTCGCGTGAATCTGGAAATTGGTTGCGGAGCATCAGCTCGTAACTGGCTACTTTATCGGGATGCTTGAGTTCGCGTTCTATGCGGATACCCAACGCCAGCGTGCGGGGGGTTTGCGGCGCGTTGCGCAGGTAACGGGCCAGATAGCGATTAGCCTCAATCACATCCGACCGATCGAAACTAATTTGCGCCATGGCTAGGAGTGCCGTGCGCATTTCAGGATTGCTGCCCAAAGCTGCGCGGAAATACTCCTCTGCAGCTTGGTTGTCTTGGGCGTCTAGTGCGCACAAGCCGGCGTTGGTATAAGCCGCCTCGGGGGTGTCATACAGCGGATTTTTAACCGCGGCCGCGAATTGCAGCTGACCTTCTGGGTAGCGTTTCTGCTGACACAAAAATTGTCCGTAATTGTTCAGTGCAAAAGAGTTGCCGGGGTCAGTGCGCAGGGCGCTCTTAAAGTTTTTTTCTGCCAGGTCATATTCGCGCAGTTGGCTGTACAGCAGACCGAGCGCGTTGTGGGCGTCCACATAGTTGGGATCGACGGTGAGCGCTTTTTGGAGCCTTTCGAGGGCTATTTCGTTGTTGCCTTCGCGCATGTACTCAATGCCGAGTTGGGTATCGAGTGCCGCTATTTTCTGGCGCTCTTCGGCGCGGCTAGATCCTGGCGGAATGGGCGGTCCCGAACGACAGGCCGTCAGCAGCAGGCAGGCCAGGAGCCAGCCCAGCTGCGCTTTCCCGGCATCGCGCTTAGGCATTCAAAGCGGCCTGTTGACGGCGCTGGCGGGCGCTCCTCGCGACCACTTGCCCGACCAATTGGCCGCAGGCGGCGTCGATGTCTTCACCACGCGTTTTGCGGGTGATGGTGAGCAACCCGGCGCTGGCCAACTCGCGACGAAAGGTATCGATGGCGGCTGGTGTGGATCGTCGGTAAGGCGCGCCCACCACTGGGTTGAATGGAATCAGGTTCATTTTAGCGGGGATGCCCCGCAGGATTCGCGCCAGCCGCCGCGCATGGGCTGGGGTATCGTTGATGCCATCCAGCATCACGTATTCAAAGGTGATCTGGTCGTGTGGGTTATTGGAGACGTAACGGCGGCAGGCGTCCAATAGTTCGGCGATGGGGTAAGTCCGATTGAGCGGTACCAGTTCGTCGCGTAAATCGTCGTCCGGCGCATGGAGGGACACCGCCAAACTCACCGGGCAGGTCTCGCGTAAAAGATCGATGCCTGGCACATGGCCAGCGGTGCTGAGCGTGACGCGTTTGCGGCCTAAATTGTAGCCGTTGTCATCCAGCATGAGTTTCATGGCGGCCACCACACTAGTGAAATTGAGCAGCGGTTCGCCCATGCCCATCATGACCACATTGGTGATGCGGCGTTGGGTTTTAGGGTGCTGGCCCAAGTGACGTGCGGCGACCCAGACTTGTCCGATGATTTCGGCGGTGGTTAAGTTGCGGCTGAAACCCTGCTTTGCGGTTGCGCAGAAACTGCAGTTGAGGGCGCAGCCTACCTGCGATGAGACGCACAGCGTGCCGCGATCCATTTCGGGGATGAACACGGTTTCGATGGCGCTGCCACTGTCCACCCGCAACAGCCATTTGAGCGTGCCGTCAGTGGACTCATAACAATTCATGACTTCTGGAAAGCTGAACGCTGTGGTGGTCTCAATTAACTCACGTAGCCCGCGCCCGAAGTTGGTCATCAGCGCGAGATCGAGCACCCCTTGTTGGTGCACCCATTTAATCAATTGGGTAGCACGAAACCCGCGCTGGCCATGCGCTTCGAAGTAGCTTGCCAAGGCCTCTGGATCGAGATCGAGCAGGTTCGCGGGGGTTTCGGTCATGGTGTTGGCGTCGTTGGTTCTAGCGCGGTTGGAGTTCGGCTTGCGCAAAAAAGAAGGCAATTTCCGCCTGCGCCGTTTCCGGGCCGTCGGAGCCATGCACGGCATTCTCACCGATATTGGCACCGAATTCGGCGCGAATTGTCCCCGCATCGGCCTTGGCCGGATCGGTGGCCCCCATCACTTCGCGATTGCGCAGAATGGCATTCTCGCCTTCTAGCACCTGCACCATGATGGGCCCGGAGGTCATGAAATCGACCAATTCCTGAAAGAACGAACGTTCCCGATGGACGCCGTAGAAGAGTGCCGCCTGCGCCGGCGACAGCCGCATGAGCTTGGCGCCAATGATGGTGAGCTGCGCACCTTCGAGCTTGGCGAGTATGCCCCCGATGAAATTCTTTGCGACGGCGTCGGGTTTAACGATAGACAGAGTACGTTCGATGGCCATGACCTGAGAGACTCCTGAAATGAAAGCGGTAAGGTATTGAAAATAGGGCCGGGATTATAGGAGCTGCGGTGCGCAAACGCACGGAGCGCGGGGGACGCGTTCCGTTTAGTACATGCCGGTCTGGAGGCGGGCCGCTTCGGACATCATCTCGGAACTCCACGGCGGGTCAAACGTGAGTTCGACGGCCACCGACGCCACATTAGGCACCGTGATGATTTTGTCACGGATGTCGTCCACTAAAATTGGCCCCATGCCGCAACCCGGCGCGGTGAGCGTCATGTCGATTTCTACGCGCTTGGCGCCGTCTGGTGCCGTCACTACCTCGCAGCGGTAGATGAGGCCGAGCTCCACAATGTTGATGGGGATTTCGGGGTCATAGCAGGTTTCTAGTTGCGCCCAGAGGAGGCTTTCATCGACTTCACCCGAACTGGTGTCGCTGTGAGCGGGGCCGGCGGCGAGCGCCATGCCTAAGGCATCGACGTCTGCGGCGGCCACCCGCGCCAGATTACCGTTGACATTGATGGTCACCGAGCCGCCCAGCGCTTGGGTGATATAGACGCTGGCGCCGGCCTCTAAGGTGACCGGCGTGCCTTCGGGAATGAGCACGGCGGCGCAATGCCGCAGCAAGGTAATGGGCGTATGGGGGTCGAAAGCGGGTGCGTTCATGGGTTTGATTCCGATCAGCCGAGGATCTCTAGGGCTTTCGCCAGCGCGGCGAAAAACCGATCGACATCCTCGCGAGTGTTGTAGAAGGCAAACGAGGCGCGTGCGGTGCCCGCCACGCCGAAGCGGGTCATGACCGGCATGGCGCAATGATGGCCCGTGCGAATCGCGACACCTTGAGAATCCAGCAGTACGCCGAGGTCTTGGGAATTGATGCCCTCCACCACAAACGACAGCACCGCCACCTTGTCTTTGGCGGTGCCGATGAGCCGCAGGCCGGTAATTTCTGCGGCGCGGGCTGTGGCGTACTGGAGTAGGTCGTGTTCGTGGCGCGCGGCGGCGGCAAAATCCAGCCCGGCTAGATAGTCCAACGCGGCTTTCAAGCCGATTCCGCCGGCGATGTCCGGGGTGCCCGCTTCAAATTTAAAAGGCAGCTCGTTCCACTCGGTGTGTTCGAAGGACACGGTGCGGATCATATCGCCGCCACCCTGCCAAGGCGGCATGGCTTCGAGCAGCTCGGCTTTGGCGTAGAGCACGCCGATGCCCGTTGGGGCGAACAGCTTATGGCCCGAAAAAGCAAAAAAATCGCAGTCTAAGGCGGTGACATCTACCGGCCCGTGCCCAACCGACTGCGCGCCATCTACCAAGACCTTGGCGCCCTGAGCGTGCGCCAGACGGATGATCTCGGCGATGGGGTTGACCGTGCCCAGTGCGTTGGAAACCTGCCCAATCGCGACCAATTTGGTGCGCGGGCTGAGTTGCTCGGCAAAGGCGGCGAGATCCAGTTCGCCGGCGTCGTTGATGGGCGCGATCTTTAAGACAGTGCCGTGGGTGTCTCGCAGCTGTTGCCAGGGCACGATATTGGCGTGGTGCTCGGCCTCACCGATGAGCACTTCGTCGCCGGCGCGCAGAAATGTTCGGCCGTAGCTTTGCGCGACTAAATTAATGCCTTCGGTGGTGCCGCGGGTAAACACAATTTCGCGAGTGCTCGCGGCGTTGATAAAGCCGCGAACCGCTTCGCGCGTGCCTTCAAATTCATCCGTGGCGCGCTGACTCAGCGTGTGGACGCCGCGATGCACGTTGGCGTTAAGGGTTTCGTAGTAACGCACCAGCGCGGCAATCACGCAGCGCGGCTTTTGCGTGGTCGCGGCGTTGTCTAAATAAACCAACGGTTTGCCGTTCACTTGGCTCCCCAGCAGGGGAAAGTCCGCGCGGATCCTCTCGATGTCAAAAGTTGGTAGCTGGATTGGCTGGTTCATGACGTAGGCTCAATTCGTTCAGGGAGCGGGATGTCCGCGCTGCCCGTCAGGCGCGCGGCAAGGAGACGGCGCAGGGGTTCAAAGCTCACTTGTTCGACCACTTCTTGGGTGAAACCAAAAGTCAGCAGCGCGTGGGCTTCGGCCTCAGGGATCCCCCGCGAACACAGATAGAACAGCGCCGCGTCATCGAGTTGGCCAACGGTCGCACCGTGCGCGCAAGTGACGTCGTCGGCGTAGATCTCCAGCTCTGGTTTGGTGTCTATTTCCGCGAACGGCGAGAGCAGTAAGTTATGGCTCGCTTGGCGGGCAGAAATTTTCTGCGCATGGGGCTGCACGATCACCTGACCACGAAACACGCCTCGCCCATCGCCCGCGGCCAGCCCTTTGTAGAGCTCCACGCTAGTGGTGTGCGGCGCTTGGTGATCGATGCGCGTTTGATGGTCGATATGTTGGCCGGCACCCACTGAGAACAAGCCGTTTAAGACGACCGCCGCGCCGGGTGCCGCGAGCTTGGCACAGATTTCTACCCGTGCCAGTTTGCTGCCGAAGGCAAAAGAATGGCTGCCCACGCGCGCGTCGCGCTCGATAGTCGCTTGCACGCTGCCGATGTGGATGGCCCCGGCGCCTTCTAGCTGGAGGCGGTAGTGCTCGATGCTGCTGCCCGCACCGGCGGTGAGGTCGGTGAGCGGGGTGCTGAGGTTAGTCGCTGCGGCGTCGCCGTGGTGCAACTCGATGAGCGTTAACTGGCTGTTGGGCCCCGCGTTCACGATCACTAAGGGGGCGCTGAAGTGTTGCTCGGCCGCACCGGTATGCAGGAACGCGATCAGCAGTGGCGTGGTTAATTGGCAGCCCGCAGCGAGCTCGATGACCACCCCAACGCGCGCGCAGGCCATGTTGAGTGCGGTGAAAAAATTGGCGTCTTCGCCGGCGTAGCGCGCCATGACCGCACGCAGGCTGGCGGGATCTTCTGCCAATACCGCCGCCAGTGTGCGTAGGCGCACGCCGGGGGGCAGGGTTGGGGCGGCTAGCTCGGGGACCAGCGTGTCATCGATGAACACTAGCCGATACGGCGTGGTATCCAACAGCGGAACCGCGCTGGGTGCACCGCGTTTAGGCCCGGCGTTAACGAGGTAATCGCCGTCGAGATGACCTTGCAAATCGGTATATTTCCACGCCTCATCACGGGGTGTGGGAACGCCACGTTGCCGCGCGCGGGCGAAGGCTCGGGCCCGTAGATCCGCTAACGGCGCCGCCGGATCGGGCGCAAATTCCCGTGCCAAGGTTTGTAAAATACCCATTAGGCGACTGCTGGTAGCAGCCAGTCGTAGCCGCGTGCCTCGAGTTCGAGAGCCAGCTCGCGCGAACCGGTTTTGATAATTTGACCCTGCGCTAAGACGTGGACGACGTCGGGCACGATGTAATCCAGCAGCCGTTGGTAGTGTGTTACCACCACGAACGAGCGCGCGGCATCGCGTAATTGGTTGACGCCTTCAGCCACGATGCGCAAGGCGTCGATGTCTAGTCCGGAGTCGGTTTCGTCGAGCACGGCGAGTGCCGGTTCCAGCACGCTCATCTGAAAAATTTCGTTGCGCTTTTTCTCGCCACCCGAAAAGCCCTGATTGACTGGTCGGCTTAGGAGGCCTTCTTTTAAACCTAGCGCGGCTGTTTTGGCCTTCACACGGGCGAGAAATTCCACCGCATCGATTTCGGGTAGTCCGCGATAGCGGCGGATACCGTTCAGTGCCGCCTTGAGCATGTAAACGTTGTTCACGCCGGGGATCTCGACCGGATATTGGAAAGCGAGAAACACCCCTTCGCCGGCCCGTGCTTCGGGCGCCAGAGCCAGTAAATCCTGACCCTTGAAGGTGACCGTCCCGGCGGTGACGAGATAGCCCGGTTTGCCCGCCAAGACATGCGCCAGCGTGCTTTTGCCGGAGCCATTGGGGCCCATGATGGCGTGAACTTCGCCCGCGCCCACCTCCAGATTGAGCCCGCGTAGGATGGGCTTTCCGTCGATTTCGACGTGCAAATTTTGAATGCTTAGCATGATGCGTTGTTCCGGTAGGGTCAGCCGACTGCGCCTTCGAGGCTCACACTCAGCAATTTTTGGGCTTCTACGGCGAATTCCATGGGCAATTCTTTGAACACTTGTTTACAGAAGCCGTTGACGATGAGGTTGACGGCGTCTTCGTTGCCGATGCCGCGACTGCGCAAGTAAAAGAGCTGGTCCTCGCTAATTTTAGACGTGGAGGCTTCGTGCTCCACTTTGGCGCTGCTGTTTTTGACTTCGACATACGGGAAGGTGTGCGCCCCGCAGCCATCACCAATTAGCAGCGAGTCGCATTGCGTATAGTTGCGCGCGCCTTCTGCGCTGCGAGCAATGCGGACCAAACCGCGATAGGCGTTTTGACCGCGTCCGGCGGAGATCCCTTTGGAGATGATAGTGCTACGGGTGTTACGCCCTAGATGGATCATCTTGGTCCCGGTATCTGCTTGCTGGCGATGGTTAGTGAGGGCTACCGAATAGAATTCGCCGACGGAGTTTTCGCCTTTGAGCACACAGCTGGGATATTTCCAAGTGATGGCAGAACCGGTTTCCACCTGGGTCCACGAAATTTTTGAATTGCGCCCCCGGCAATCACCCCGTTTGGTCACGAAGTTATAAATACCGCCGCGGCCTTCTTCGTCGCCCGGATACCAGTTCTGAACGGTGGAATATTTAATGGTGGCGTTATCAAGCGCAACCAACTCCACCACTGCCGCGTGGAGCTGATTTTCATCGCGCTGGGGCGCGGTGCAGCCTTCGAGATAGCTTACGTAACTGCCTTCTTCGGCGATGATGAGCGTGCGTTCGAACTGCCCGGTGTTAATGGCGTTCATACGAAAGTAGGTCGACAACTCCATCGGGCAACGGGTGTTCTTGGGGATGTAGACGAACGAACCATCCGAAAATACGGCGGAGTTGAGCGCCGCGTAGTAGTTGTCGTGTTGCGGTACCACCGAGCCCAAGTAGCGTTGTATCAGTGCGGGATGTTCGCGCACCGCTTCCGAGAACGAGCAGAAAATGACGCCCGCAGTCGCTAGCTTGTCTTTAAAAGTGGTGTGCACGGAGACACTGTCGAACACCACATCGACCGCCACGCCGGCGAGCATTTTTTGCTCTTCCAGCGGGATTCCCAGCTTGTTATAGGTTTCGATGAGTTTGGGATCGACATCCGCGAGGCTCTTCGGTGCGTCCTTTGCCGACTTGGGCGCGGCGTAATAGGAGATCGCCTGATAGTCGATTTTGGGATAGTGCACATGCGCCCACTCGGGCTCTTTCATTTTCTGCCAACGGGCAAAGGCTTTGAGCCGCCAAGTCAGCAGCCACTCGGGCTCGCCTTTTTTGGCCGAAATAAAGCGCACCGTGTCTTCGCTCAGACCGGGTGGCAGTTGCTCTTGTTCGATGTCGGTGACGAAACCGGCATCGTATTTTTGGGCGATGAGCGATTGGATTTCGGGGGAGGTCGTTGACATGATTTAAACGCTGAAGCTCTCGCCGCAGCCGCAGGTGGCTGCCACGTTAGGGTTGTTGAATTTAAAGCCTTCGTTGAGGCCTTCGCGCGCGAAATCCACCTCTGTGCCGTCCAGAAATTTCAGGCTTTCGTCATCCACAATGACCTGCACGCCGTGTGATTCAAACACGCGATCCTGTGCCCCTGGCGCTGCCGCTGGTTGCACCACATAGGCGTAACCCGAGCAGCCGGTGGGCTTAATGCTCACCCGTAGGACGGCGCTGTTGGTCGCGCCGGATAAAAATCGTTCGACGTGCCGTGCGGCGCGTTCGGTTAAGGAAACAGCCATCGATAGTTCCTCCGTCAAGTTCAGGCAGCTGAAGAATCAGGCTGCAGGTTTGCGCTCGGCCATTGCCGCAAGATTTGGACGCTACCGCTCGCGCGGGCGTTGGTGGCCACACTCTCGAGGCTCACGCTGTTGAGGTATTGCCTTATCCGGTCGCTCAGTTCGGCCCACAAATCGTGGGTGACACACCCTTGTTCGCCCTGACAGTTGCGCTTGCCCCCACACTTGGTGGCGTCGAGGGTTTCGTCGACCGCATCGATGACGTTGGCGACGGTGATGTCGGCGCGCGGGCGACCCAAACGGTAACCACCGCCCGGTCCGCGTGACCCGTCCACCAACCCACTGCGCCGGAGGGCGGCGAAAAGCTGTTCTAAATAGGATGGTGAAAGGTTGTGTCGCTCGGCGATTTCCGCCAGCGACAGCCAGCCTTGGCCTTGATTTAGCGCCAGTTCTACCATCGCCGTTACGGCGTAGCGCCCTTTGGTTGTGAGTCTCATATTACCCCGCCACTGGATTTCCTAGCGTTAACCTAGGGAATTGTCCGGGATAGGTGCGCGTTAGGTCAAGCGCAAAATCTCGCAGCGCACCACGGCGCGTTCAGGGGGTGTTTTGCAGCGCTCGCACCGCGTGTTCCAGCGCGGTAATTTTCTCTTCGAGGCTGCACGCGTGCAGGGAGACTTGTTCCAAGGTGAGGGTCAGCGGATCGTTTAAATCAGGCGCTTCCCCATAGGCATCAAAACAAGGGCTGGTTTTTACGGGCGCTGGGCTGAACGCCAAATCGGCGCTCGCCGCTTTACTGCTGGCGGCGCGTGCGGGGATCCCCACCATCGTCGCGCCGGTCGGTACATCCTTGACCACCACGGCGTTTGAACCCACGCGGGCGTTGTCGCCAATCGTGATCGGCCCGAGGATTTTGGCCCCGGCGCCGACGACCACGCCGTTTTTAAGGGTTGGGTGTCGTTTGCCTTTATGCCAGGTCGTGCCGCCGAGCGTCACGCCGTGATAGAGCGTGCAGTCATCGCCAATTTCCGCGGTCTCGCCGATCACCACACCCATGCCGTGGTCGATAAAAAATCGTCGTCCGATCATCGCACCGGGGTGGATTTCGATGCCGGTGAGAAACCGCCCGATCTGCGAGAGCAAACGCGCTAGCCATTTCCAGCCCCCCAGCCACAGCCAGTGGGCCAGCCGATGACACAGCAGCGCATGCACGCCGGGGTAGGTGGTCACGATCTCGAAGAGGTTTCGAGCGGCGGGATCGCGCGCGAAGATGCTGTTTAGATCTTCTTTAAGTTGGCTGAACATGGTGGCACGATGACTCACTAAATTTGACCTAGATGGCGCATAGTCGACCGATGAAAAACCAACCAAACCGGTCGCCAGACGACAAGATGACTCTACTACAAGTGGCGCAAAGTGTGCTTGCGGCGGCTTTCGGGGTGCAGAGTTCGCGCAACCGCGAACGGGATTTCAAGCACGGATCCGCCCGCACTTTCATCTTGGCCGGTCTAGTCGGCACGGTGCTGTTTGTCGTGGCCGTGTGGGGCGTGGTGTCTATTGTCATGAAAGTCGCCGTCGGCTGAGCCGACGGCGGCGCTCAGAGCGTGCCGCGCAACTTCACCACCTGCTGACGCAGCCGCTCGATCGAATTGGCGTTGTCGGCTGCGCGCTTGCGTTCTTTTTCTACGACTGCGGCGGGTGCCCGCGCTACAAAGTCGGCGTTAGCCAGCTTGTTCGTCACCCGCTCCAAATCCTGCTCTAGACGCGCAATTTCCTTGGCGAGGCGCTCAACCTCCACCGCGGGATCGATTAAATCCAGCAGAGGAACTAACAGGGTGGTCTCTCCCGCCAAAGCCGTGGTGGCGTCTGTGGTGGCGTGCTCCACGCGTTCGATGCGCTCCACCCGCGCCAACTGCACGATGAACGGCGTGCACTCGAGCAGCCAAGCGCGCTCTTGCTCGGTGCCGCCCTTGACCTGCAAAGGGATCCGTTTGCTGGGCTCCAAATTACTTTCGGCCCGAATGCGCCGCACCCCGAGCACCAGCGTTTTGAGCCAACTGATTTCGGCTGCCGCGAGTGGGTCGGTGGCGTAATCCGCGGGCCGTGGGTAGGGTTCGGCCATCAGGGTGGGGCCTGCTGGGCCCAGCAGGGGCGCTACTTTCAGCCAGATTTCCTCACTGATGAAGGGCATGAGCGGATGTGCTGCGCGCAGGGCGGCTTCCAAAACCTCCAACAGCGTGCGCCGCACGGCCTGTTTGTGCGCCTCGGTGCTGGCGGGGGCGTTGAGTGACACTTTAGCGAGCTCGATATACCAATCGCAGAATTCATCCCAGATAAATTCGTAAAGCGCTTGCGCGGCCAAATCAAAACGATAGCCGTCGAAGCCCTCGCGGACCGCCAGCAGTGCTGCGCTCAGGCGATGCCGAATCCAGCGCTCCGCCACGCCCCCACGGTCTGCCACTGCCGCGATGGACTGGCCATCGAGGGTCATCAGCACGAAGCGACTGGCATTCCAGAGCTTGTTACAAAAATTCCGATAGCCTTCGATGCGGCCTAAATCAAAGCGCACGTCCCGGCCTTGCGTCGCCATGGAGGCAAAGGTGAACCGCAGCGCATCCGTGCCATAGCTGGGGATGCCCTCGCCGAACTGGCGGCGCGTCGCGGCTTCAATTTTGGGTGCTTCTTCTGGGCGCATGAGGCCGGTCGTGCGTTTGGTGATGAGCGGGGCGAGTTCGATGCCGTCGATGAGGTCGATGGGGTCGATAATATTGCCCTTCGATTTCGACATTTTGTTGCCATCGGCATCCCGCACGAGGCCATGGATATAGACCTCGTGGAAGGGGACATCGCCCATGAACTTCAGCCCCATCATGATCATCCGGGCAACCCAGAAAAAAATGATATCGAAGCCTGTCACCAGCACGCTGGTGGGGTAGAAGGTCGCCAACTCAGGGGTTTTTTGTGGCCAGCCTAAGGTGGAGAACGGCCAGAGCGCACTGGAAAACCAGGTATCGAGCACGTCTTCGTCTTGCCGCAGTGGCACCTCTGCGGCTAAGCCGGCTTTGGCGCGCGCCTCGCTCTCGGTGCGGCCGACGTAAATGCTGCCATCGGGGCCATACCAAGCGGGGATCCGATGCCCCCACCAAAGCTGCCGAGAGATGCACCAATCCTCAATGTTGCGCATCCATTCAAAATAGGTTTTAGCCCAGTTTTCAGGCACAAAGCGGATGCGGCCATCTTCTACGCAGGCAATGGCGGGTGCGGCCAGCGGCGCGACCCGCACAAACCATTGGTCCGTCAGGTAGGGTTCGATGACCGCCTGCGAGCGGTCGCCGCGCGGCACCATCAGCTTGTGGTCATCGATGCGCTCTATCAGACCCAATGCCTGCAAATCGGCCACGATGCGCTGGCGCGCGGCGAAGCGGTCGAGCCCACGATAGGCCTCGGGGCCGTTGTCGTTGATGGCCGCCTGGTCGGTGAAAATATTGATCTGGGGTAGCGCGTGGCGCTCGCCCACGGCGTAGTCATTGAAGTCGTGCGCGGGGGTAATTTTGACACAGCCCGAGCCAAAAGCCGGGTCTACGTAGGTGTCGGCGATAATCGGAATGTGGCGATCACACAGCGGTAGCACCACCGATTTTCCGATCAAATCGGCATAGCGTTCGTCCTCTGGATGGACCGCCACCGCGGCATCGCCTAGCAGGGTCTCGGGCCGGGTCGTCGCCACCACAACATGCCCCGTGCCATCGCTCAGCGGATAGCGCAGATGCCACAGATATCCGGACTCTTCCTGGGCCACCACCTCCAGATCAGAAATGGCGGTATTGAGCACGGGGTCCCAATTCACTAGCCGTTTACCACGATAGATGAGACCTTCCTCATGCAGCCGCACGAATACTTCGGTGACCGCGCCGGACAGGCCCTCGTCCATCGTGAAGCGCTCGCGGGTCCAATCCATCGAGGCGCCCATGCGCCGCAACTGTTGCGAAATGGTCCCGCCGGACTCGCCTTTCCATTCCCAAACCGCATCGACAAATCGGTCGCGGCCCAGTGCCTGGCGCGACTGGCCTTTCTGGGCAAGCTGCCGCTCGACCACCATTTGCGTGGCGATTCCGGCGTGATCGGTGCCACATTGCCACAGCGTGCGAAAGCCCTGCATGCGGTGGTAGCGGATGAGGGCGTCCATGAGGGTGTCTTGGAACGCATGACCCATGTGCAGGCTGCCGGTGACATTCGGCGGCGGCAACATGATGCAGTAAGGCGTGTCGCGCCCCTGGGCTGCGAAATAACCCGCCTGCTCCCAATGGCGATAGCGCGCCTGTTCGATGGCGTGGGGGTCGTAGATTTTAGCAATCGCGGGTTCAGCGTTCATGGTAGATGCGGACTGTGGCGAGGAGCGATGGGGTATTGCCGGGGTTAATGCCGGCGCCTGATGAAACTGCGTGCTGAGCACATCGCTCACGCGCTCGGTTAGCCTGGGCGGGACGAGGCCAGGTGGCAGTCGCTGACCGCCCCGCAGGTCGGCGAGTTCGCGGTGGCGAACCTCGATGAGATCTTCTAGCAGACCCAGCGTGGCGGTTAGGTCGGGGACGTTGGGGTTGGGTGATTCGTCTTGCATGGTGGTCTAGGCGTTAATCATGGCGATGGAATAACCGCGATCTTTATAGAATTTATACCGTTGGCGGGCGCGGGTTTTGGTGTTTTCGTCGGCACCGGTGCTTTCGATCACCTGTTCAAACTGGCTGAAGAACGGCGGCACTTCTGGATGGAGGTTCACCAGCACCTGCGCGATATCGGGCACTTCCTCGCCCACCCCCAAGGTGACGGCGACCGACGTCGCCGCCGCGCTGCCCAGCACGGCATGTGGCACGAAGCTAGTCTCCTGGAAGGTCCAGAGCAGTTCGTCGAGCGCCGTCTGGGCGTGGTGATCCTGGCAGTGCAAATGAACGCGCTGCCCGTCTTGCCACGCTTTAGCCACCAGTTTGCAGATGAATAAGTCGTGTTCCCGCTGGGCTTGGATCGGCCGGACGTGGAAGTCGATGTGGGTCATTGCGCGCGCGCCTACGCCCCCGCCCGTACCCGGCTGAGAAGAAATTCCATCAGCAAGGGCACCGGCCGGCCACTGGCGCCTTTGCTTTTGCCGGAGAGCCAAGCCGTACCCGCAATATCCAGATGCGCCCATCGGTATTCTTTGGTAAATCGCGACAAGAAACAGGCGGCGACGATGGCGCCACCCTCGCGTCCTCCCACATTAGCCATATCGGCGAAATTGCTATCCAACTGCCGTTGGTAGTCCTCCCAGAGTGGCAGGCGCCACGCACGGTCGCCGCTCAATTGGCCCGCCGCCAGGAGTTCGTTGGCAAGGTCGTCGTGATTAGCGAACAGACCGCTGGCATGGGCGCCCAGCGCGATCACGCAAGCCCCGGTCAGGGTGGCGATGTCGATGACAACGTCCGGGTCGAAACGTTTTGCATAAGTCAGCGCATCGCAAAGAATGAGCCGGCCTTCTGCATCCGTGTTGAGGATTTCGATGGTCTGGCCGGACAGGCTAGTCACCACATCGCCGGGTTTGATGGCGTGTCCGTCCGGCATGTTTTCGACGCAAGGCACGATGCCCACCACATTAATGGGCAGCGCCAGTTCCGCCACTGCTTGGAGCACGCCCAACACGCTGGCCGCACCGACCATATCGAATTTCATTTCGTCCATCGCGGGTCCGGGCTTGAGCGAAATGCCGCCGGAGTCGAACGTCACCCCTTTGCCGACCAGCACCACCGGACGCGCTTTGGCGGGGCCGCCTGAATACTCTATGGTGATAAATTTGGGGGCCTCGGCGCTTCCCTGAGCGACTGCCAGCAGCGAACCCATGCCCAGGGTTTGCATGGCGGCCCGTTCGAGGATAGTGACGGCAAGGCTTTTATGGGTTTTGCCCAACCCGCGAGCCACCGTGGCCAAATGGCGCGGTGTGCAGTGGTTGCCGGGTAGATTGGCTAAGTCTTTCGACAACTTGATGCCGTTGGCCACACCTAGTGCCAGCCGCGCCGCGCGCTGAGCCTCGGCGACGTCCTCGGCGGCGACCAGCAGGTGCAGACGGCTGCAGACCGGTTTTTTGGAAGGCTTGCTCTTGAGTCGCTCAAACCGATAAGCGTGGCTATTGAACGCCAGCACGGTTTGGGCGATTTTCCAGGCTAAACCGCGCTCGATCACATTGCCGTCACTGAGCGTGACGGTGGCGTTGCGCAGGCCTAATGCGTTGATGGTTTGGGCCGCTTTGTCGAGGACTTGCTGGTATTCCGCTGGCCGCACTCCCTCTAATGTGCCGCAGCCCACCAGCAAAATGCGCTCCGCGCTGGTGCCGGTAGCCTCGGGCAACAGTAAGGTTTCGCCTACTTTGCCGGTAATGTCGCCCCGCTTGACGAGTCTGGTCAGCGTACCTTGGAGTGCATGGTCTAGCGCTGTGGCGGCGGCGGAGAGCCGCTTGCCGTCGTGGATGCCGACGATCAGACAGGCGGTTTTTTGCTCGTGCGCATTGCCACGCTTGATGGAGATGTCCATGAGCTGCTCCAAATTGAAAAAGGGGGACGCGCAGAATGGTGGACGCGAGCTTAAAGGGCAACGCACAACACCGCAAAACAGTGTATGCGTTTGGATTTGGCGGCGTAAAGCGCAGGTATACTACCGGCGCAATACCATGAAAATCCTCGACCGCTACATAGGCTGGACCATCATCTCCACCACGCTGACCGTGCTTGTGGTGCTGGTGGGCATTTTTACGTTTTTCGCTTTTATAGACCAACTGGAAGACGTGGGGCATGGGGTCTATACCGTGTGGAAAGCCGCGGGTTACGTGGCCCTCAATACGCCAGGCCTGACCTACCAGCTATTTCCCATGGCCGCGCTCATTGGCGCGCTGCTGGGGTTTGGTACGCTGATGCGCAACGGCGAAATCACCGTCATTCGGGCCGCCGGCGTGCCGAAAGCACGGGTCGTCGGTGCGGTCCTAAAATCCGGGTTGGTCATGTTGGGGATCGTTTTTTTGGTGGGCGAGCTGGCGGCGCCGCCCGCTGAACGCATTGCGCGTGATCTGCGCAACAACGCCTTGAACGAGCACGTGAGTTTCCAGTCGGAACACGGCTTTTGGTCACGCGATGGGCGCAGCTACGTGAATATTCGCCAAATCCTTCCGGGCGACCAATTGCGCGAAATTTATATCTACGAATTTGATGATCTCAACCGTCTGAAGTCGAGCACCTACGCCGAGTCTGCCCGCTATGTGGGACAGGATTGGATATTGCAAAATATCTCTCGCACTGAAATGGACGACGAAGGCCTGCGCGCACGTCACTTGGATGAAGCGCCTTGGGATTCCAGATTAAAACCTGAGCTGCTGGCGATGGTGACCATCGAACCTAAAAGTCTAGATGTGCTGAGTTTGGTGCGTTACACCCGCTTTCTGGCCCGCAATGGCGAAGACTCCGAGCGTTACCAGCACGCGTTATGGACCAAGCTGACCTATCCGCTGGCGACCGTGGTGATGGTGTTGCTGGCGGTGCCGATGGTCCTGCGCGCTAACCGGTCAGTGACGGTGGGGCAGCGGGTGCTGGTGGGCGCCTTGATCGGCTTAGGCTTCCATTTGCTCAATCAGGCGGCGGGGCATCTCGGGGTGGTCTACGAAGTGCCACCGTTTTTGTCGGCGGCGGGGCCGGGTTTGCTGATGTTGCTGGTAGCGGGTGCGTTGCTGGCCAAAACACCCTGAAGTGGCTCACGTTTAAACGCGGATGAGCCGGGTGGCGGAGGCGCGGTCGGGCCAGCCGCGTCCCAATGGGTCGGTGATGGCCCACCAGTAGCCAAACCCTAAGGGCAGCCAGGCGAGTAGTCCAACTGCGTACCGCAAGACGCTTTGGCGCCACGATAAGGGCGCCAACGTTGCGGCATCCACTACTTTGATGCGCCAAGTTTTCATGCCGAGCGTTTGGCCGCCGCGTCGCCAAGACAGGCCAAAATAGCCATAGCTCAGCAGTGCGAGGCAGAGCGAAAAGCCACCGCTGCTGGCCGGCATAGCCTCGCCGTGGTGCAAGGCGACGGCCGCGGCCCCCGCCACAAACCAGATGCCGATCAGCGCCAGCGCATCATAAAAGATCGCGGCCAGTCGGCGTCCTAGGGCCACCGGACGTCCAGCCAGAGTCGGGGAAGTGGGCATGCTCATTCTCGAAAACTGCGTCGCCTCGAGGGGAGGCGTAATGTTGGTATTGGTCCGCTCTGGCGCGCGCCTAGAGCCCTTGCGGGGCCTGTATCGCAAGCCTACGGCGTTGGGAAGTCAGGCCACCTATACTGCCCCTGTTAACGCTGGGCGGCCACTGCCTCTGACGGTGCGCCGGCGCCCAGCTCACCGGGCGCTAGTGCGGGCTTGGGGCCAGCACTAGCACTCCTTTAAATTATCTTTCTGACGAGTGAGCACCTCCCTTGAAACCCGCCGTCACCATGGGCATTGGGTCCGCACACGGGCCCGGCCAGCGCCGACCCACTGGCGAGCCGCCGCACCTTGCGCGTGCGCTTTGTTGGCTGGATAGGAACCGGCATTGAGCGCGCCAATGGAAACCCGGGCCGCCGCCTGGCAGGCGCTCATCTGCCCAGATCCTGCGGCAAAAGTAGCGCTCACGCGTGCCTTGGCCGCAGCACCTGGCGTGCCAGATCCGGCCTTACGCCTCGCGCCGAGCGAGGTGCCCGGGCGGCCCGCCGCGCCACTATTGGTCGCCCCACAACAAGTGCCGCGCCGCCGCTTAGGTTCGCCACTAGGCCGTGCGGCGTTGATTCACGCCATCGCGCACATTGAATTTAACGCGATCAATTTAGCGCTGGACGCGATCGTGCGCTTCCCCGATCTACCGCTAGCGTTTTATTTAGACTGGCTGCAGGTGGCGGGTGAGGAAGCGCATCACTACGAACTATTGGCCGCGCATCTGGCGACGTTAGGTCATGCCTACGGCGATTTTGTGGCCCACGACGGTCTGTGGGACGCGGCGCGTAAGACTGTCGCCGACCCTTTGGCCCGCATGGCGCTGGTGCCCCGCGTGTTGGAAGCCCGGGGGCTCGATGTCACGCCGGGCCTGCAAACCCGCTTGCGCGCGGCGGGGGACACGGCCGCGGCCGACATTCTGGCGATTATTCTGCGCGATGAGGTTGGCCACGTGGCGGTGGGTAATCACTGGTACCACTGGCTGTGCGCACAACGTGCGGTGGCACCGCAGGCAACGTTTAGGGCCTTATGTGTCGCCTATGGGCAAAGCTTGCCGCGCGGGCCGTTCAACCAAGAGGCGCGTTTGGCGGGGGGCTTTTCGCTAGCAGAAATGGCGGAGTGGGCCGGCTAGCATCGGCGCTTATTTGTGCAGCGAACTTTAGAGTTCGATTTCCAAACCATCCCAAGCCGACACTATCTCCAACTTTGGGTGCTGGGCCCGCGTGATTTCTTCGAAACGCTGGCTTTCTATTTCGATCGCCGCAATGCGGGCGTCGTCGTGTATGGGTTCGTGGTGGAACAACGCCAATTTTTTCGCATGCGCCTGCAGGCACAGTTCTACCCCGACCACGTTGCTGGAATGTCCCCAGTCTTCCTTGACCGAAATGGTCTCGGCGAAGGAGTACATGGCATCGAAACACACCAGATCTGCGTTGCGAAAAAACTCGACGAAATCCGCGGATTGTTTCCGATCCTGGAGCTTGTGCTCGGAGTCGGTGGAATACACAAAGGACTTGCCACCGTGTTCGAAGCGATAGCCGTAGGAGTCGCCGCTGTGCAACTGCACTTTGGGTGTGACGCGGACCCCCGCCACCTCGGTCGTCACGGCCGGGGTCAGGGTCACAAATTCGATGTCTGCCGAGAGTTCGTCAAAACTGACCGGAAACGAAGGCGCGCCGTGTTGCCGTCGAAAAGCCGCTTCGAGTTCGGTGTGGCAGCCATACACGATAATGCGATTACCGCGCATATACGCCGGCGCAAAAAGTGGAAAACCCATGATGTGGTCCCAGTGCACATGGGACACAAAAATATGGAAGGTATTCGCGGCACCGGGTCCGTGACGCGCTAGCACGCTACTGCCGAAGGGGCGGATGCCGCTGCCCAAATCGCACAATAGATATTCATGGCCAGAGGCGCTGGTTGGGCGCGCGACTTCCAGCTCAACGCAGCTCGAATGGCCACCCCAAGTCTGCGCGACGCTAAAGGGCAGCGTGCGGGCGAAATCGCTGGCTTCTTCAAGATTGGCAAAACGCCGCCCCTCTGCAGCCAACAGCGCGGCGGCCACTTTGGCCAAGACCTTTGATGCGGTGAGCGCAACCGGCAGCGAACCCCGGGTGCCCCAAAAACGAATCAGCATGGCAACCCCACAACGGCACGCGCGCCACTGGTTGTGCGGGTGGGCCCGTGGCCCCAGTGCAAGGTCATCTCGCTGCTTCCTTTTTTGCCGATCACGTCCAAGCGTTGAGCCCGAAGTTTAGGCAAGCTACTTCGCAGTGTCATCTACCATCTTTCACGCCGACACGAGCAGACCCATCGCGACCCATCGCGACCCGCAACGAGGAGGGCCGGCGAACGCCGTGGCGAATGGCTTAAGGCCCCGGCAGGAATGCCAGTAAATCGCGGCCTGCCCCCAAGTTGGGTCGCAGCAAGGAGCGGCGCTCTTGCGGGTCGTTGCAGCAATAAGGTGGTGATTTTGGGGCCGGTGCCCCGGCGTTCCACCGGCTCGTGGAACGCGCACCCGCGGGGGGTGGGCGAGATTGCGGCGGGTGGGCGAGATTGCGGCGGGTTGGCCGTATGGTTGCGGCAACGCGCACGACCCCGCGCGTACCCCGCTGGTGTGGTACTCCCTAGGGGAATCGAACCCCTGTTTGCGCCGTGAGAGGGCACCGTCCTAACCGCTAGACGAAGGGAGCAGCGAGTAGCGCGCGCAGTATAGGGGGTCAGAAGCGTTCGGTCAGCCGTTACGGGCTGATCCAATGCCCGAATAATACGATTAAGATTAGCGGGTGAACCGCAGCTTGCTCATCCTACCCACCCGGCCGCTGGTTCTGCCTCGCGTCCATCTCGAGCCCCCAAGGAATCCTGCATTCTGATGAAGTCTGTCGAACCCGTCTCCAACGTTGTGCCCGCCCGTCCCGCGCTACGCATTTATACCCGGGACGAGCACACCGTTTCCCGCAAATTTGTCTCTGACGCGGCACTCAAAGTGTTGTACCGCCTACACAACGCGGGCTATCAGGCCTATCTGGTGGGGGGCAGTGTGCGTGACCTGCTGCTGGGCCGCGAACCCAAAGATTTCGACATTGCCACCGACGCCTTGCCCGAACAGGTCCGCGAGTTATTCCGGAACTGCCGGCTCATCGGCCGGCGCTTCCGGCTCGCCCACGTCCAGTTTGGCCAAGAAATTATCGAGGTTGCCACTTTTCGCGCCCAGCACGATGGCGATACCGAGGGTTCCGCCATGACGGACGAAGGCCGGATCCTGCGCGACAACGTCTACGGCACCATCGATGACGACGTCTGGCGCCGCGATTTCACGGTCAATGCGTTGTATTACAACATCGCCGATTTCTCGATCGTGGACTATATGGGCGGGGTAGAGGACCTCCGCGCGGGCCAACTGCGGCTGATTGGTGAGCCCGACAAACGCTACCGCGAAGACCCGGTCCGCATGTTGCGGGCTTTACGGTTTGCCACCAAGTTGGGTTTTTCGCTCGATGCCGAGACCCTCGAAGCCATCCCAAGGCTGCGACAGTTGTTGGAAGCCATTGCACCGGCCCGGCTTTTCGACGAAATGCTCAAGCTATTTCAAGGGGGTGCTGGGCGCCAAACCTTCGCGGCTTTGCGGCATCACGGCCTGTTCCACTGTTTATTCCCGCTGACCGATGAGCTTCTCGACAGCCCTGAAGGGGAGTTCGCGCAGGCGCTGATCGAGGCCGCACTCGACAGCACCGATGCGCGAGTCGCCGAGAACAAGCCCATTACGCCGGCATTTTTATTTGCCGCCCTGCTCTGGCACGTGGTCGAGGAGGAGGCGGCCTCCCTGATGGCGAACGGCGCCTCGTCCTTAGATGCCCTGGCGATCGCTTCCGATACCATCATCGCCAAGCAAATTTCGCGCATCGCCATGCCGCGCCGCTTTACCAACGTCACCCGTGAAATCTGGGGGCTACAGGCCCGCCTCCAGAAGCCGGCGGCGAGGCGGGTGGAGAAATCTATGGAGCACCCCCGTTTTCGGGCGGCCTATGATTTTCTGCTCTTGCGCAGCCAAGCGGGCGAACCGGTAGAAGACGCCGCCGAGTTCTGGACCCGCTACCTCAGCACCCCTAGCGATGACGACCGCGAGCACCTTGTCGATAACCTACAAACCAGCGCTAGCGATGCGCCCGCCCCCGATGCCGCCAAACGCCGTCGTCGACGCCGCCGGCGCAAACCCGCTGGCGAATAACGCGGCATGCTGGCGCGCACCACGACGGTGGCCTATGTGGGTTTGGGCAGTAATTTGGACGATCCCATCGCGCAGGTGGGTCGTGCCCTGCGCGAGCTGGCGGGCTTGCCCGAAACCCGCCTGATTCGCACCTCGGCGCTTTACCGCACGGCGCCGATGGGGCCGGCGAATCAGCCCGACTACATCAACGCGGTGGCCGAACTGCAAACTTCACTAAGTCCCCCGGCACTGTTGGAGGCACTCCAGTGCCTTGAACGCGCCCATGCCCGGGTGCGCACCGCTGAGCGTTGGGGGCCACGGACGCTAGACCTCGATGTGCTGCTGTATGGCGACAACGTCCGCGAGGATCCCCAATTGTGCATACCCCACCCCGGCCTCGCGGTCCGGGCTTTCGTGTTGATTCCCCTCGCAGAAATTGCACCCACGCTAATGGTGCCGGGCTTAGGGCCGCTCTCCGGGCTGCTAGCGGCGCTGGATCCTCAAGGGATAGAGCGGCTATGACGAGCGCGGTGACTAACGAGCGCACCGCGGCGGGCACGGGCTTTATTGCCATTGAAGGCCCGATCGGGGTGGGTAAAACCAGCCTGGCGCGGCGCTTGGCGACGACCTATCAGACCGAATTGCTGCTGGAAGAAGCGGATGGCAATCCGTTCCTGCCCAAGTTCTATGCCGAACCAACGCGCTACGCCTTGGCGACCCAGCTGCATTTTCTGTTTCATCGCACCCGCGAACTGCAGGCGCGGCGGCAAGGCGATTTATTTGCGCCACGGCTGACGTCCGATTTTTTGTTCGAAAAAGATCGGTTATTTGCCCGAGTAGTACTTGAGAACGATGAATTCCAGCTATATCAGGAGATCTATCAACGGTTTGTAGAAACGCTGCCTAGACCCTCGCTGGTCATTTATTTGCAAGCCTCAGTGCCCACGCTGCAGCGGCGTATTGCGCGCCGAGGGATCAGCTACGAGCAGGGCATGGATGAGCATTACCTCGAGCGCCTGTGCGCGGAGTACGTGGCGTTTTTTTACTACTACAACGACACGCCCTTACTCATTGTCAACGCAGAGGAGATCAATCTGGTCGACAACGAAAACCACTACACGTTGTTACTGGCAGAAATCGACCGCGGCGTGGTGGGGCGACGCTATTTCAATCCCGGTGTTCGCCATCTGGGACTGGACTAATGCGCTGAAGGTGGCGCCTGCGCTACCCAGCGGCACACGCGCAAACCTGCGCTACACTGCGGCCTAAATTGATGGGATTTCCGTTGCGCCTTATGAACACTGTTTTTTCCGTAGAAGACCTGCGTGCGGTAGTTGCCGACTGGCGGCGGGCGGGCGAGACCATCGCTTTTGTGCCCACGATGGGCAATCTGCACGAGGGGCACATTTCGCTGCTGCGCCGGGCCTGCGAACTCGCTACCCGCACGGTGGTGAGCATTTTCGTCAATCCTATCCAGTTTGGTCGTGGGGAGGATTACGCGCGTTATCCCAGCACCTTGGAGGATGACAAGCAAAAGCTGCAGGCAGCTGGCTTGGATCTCCTCTTCGTACCCAACCTCGACCAGCTCTACCCCGGCGGCATGGAAGAAGACACTCGGGTCACCGTGCCGGTGCTCTCTACCATTTTGTGCGGCCAGTTCCGGCCCGGACATTTTTCCGGGGTGGCGACGGTGGTCAGCAAGCTGCTGCTGAACGTGCAACCAGACGTTGCCCTGTTTGGGGAAAAAGATTACCAACAGGTGCTGGTGATCAAACAAATGGCGCATGACCTGCTGATGCCGGTCAAAATTCTGGGTCAGCCGATCGTGCGGGATCCCGACGGTCTGGCGATGAGTTCGCGCAACGCCTACCTCAACGCCCGTGAACGTAGTTGTGCGCCGCTCATTTTTGAGTCGTTGGCGCGCGCCGCCGAAAAACTCCAGCAGCAGAGCACCTCTCTGATTGCCATCGAAACCGCTGGCATGGCAGAACTCGCCGCGGCCGGTTTTCGGCCTGAATACTTCAGTGTTCGCCGAGTGCACGACCTCTCCCCACCGCAGGCCGGCGACACCAGTTTGCAGATTCTGGTGGCTGCGTGGTTGGGGCCGGCGCGCCTCATCGACAATTTACGCGTGGACATGTCATCGCCGCTCGCCACGGCATGAACGCCTCACCGATTAGCGCGGCCGTGCTAGTGATCGGCAACGAAATCCTCTCCGGCCGCACGCGCGATGCGAATGTTCAATTTATCGGCGCAGCACTGGCCGGCATCGGGGTACGGTTGCGCGAAGTACGGGTGGTCGAAGACCGGCGCGAGGCCATTGTTGAGGCGGTGAATGCGTTGCGTAGCCGCTATCACCATGTTTTTACGACCGGTGGCATTGGCCCTACTCACGATGACATCACCACGCAGTGTATCGCCGCGGCGTTCGGCTGCGAGGTGCATCACGATGCAGAAGCGATACGGCGTCTCACGGCCTATTATGGTGCCAATGAAGCCACCGAAGTTCGCCTGCGCATGGCACAAGTGCCGCGTGGCGCCACCCTGATCGACAACCCCGTGAGTGCAGCACCCGGCTTTAGTGTAGAGAACGTGCACGTGTTGCCGGGGGTGCCGAGAATCTTGCAGGCCATGCTGCCGAATGTGCTGGCCCGGCTCCCGGGCGGCCCACCGATCGCCAGTCGCACCCTGACCGCTTGGGTGCGCGAAAGCGATATCGCGAACGAACTCGCCGCGGTGCAAACGCGCTATCCGGCGCTGGATCTCGGCAGTTATCCCTTCATGCGGGAAGCCCGCTACGGGACTGCGCTGGTGGTGCGGGGAGACGATGCCGCGGCGGTGCTCGCGGCAGTCGGTGAAGTGGCCGCCTTGCTGGTGAGCCGGAACGTGGCGTTTGAGGCCGAAGGCCAATGAACGGCCACCGGATGTTTAACGCTGCCCCTATTTCTTATCGCTAACGCTGCTTAATGTTGCCATCGCTATTATGACTAAACGTGTTTACATCAAGACCTTCGGCTGCCAAATGAACGAGTACGACTCGCAAAAAATGGCTGAAGTGCTGGGCGCTTCGCATGGCTTTGAAGTGGCGGACTCCCCTGAAGCGGCGGATCTGCTTTTGCTGAATACCTGTTCGGTGCGCGAGAAAGCACAGGAGAAATTGTTTTCCGAATTGGGCCGCTGGAAAGAATTGAAAGACGCCCGACGCGGCGTCCTGATTGGCGTGGGCGGGTGTGTGGCGAGCCAGGAAGGTGCCAACGTTTTTGCGCGCGCGCCCTATGTGGATATCGTGTTTGGGCCACAAACCTTGCATCGCCTACCGGAACTCTACGCCGCCGCGGTGGCGGGGCAGCGGCGGGTGCTCGATATCAGTTTCCCTGAAATCGAAAAATTCGACCGCCTACCGGAGCCTCGCGCCGAGGGCCCCACCGCGTTTGTCTCCATCATGGAAGGCTGTAGCAAATACTGCACGTTTTGCGTGGTGCCCTATACCCGCGGCGAAGAATTTAGTCGTCCCTTCGACGATGTCATCGCCGAAATCAGCTCGTTGGCCGAGCAGGGCGTGCGCGAAATCACGTTGCTGGGGCAGAACGTCAACGCCTACCGGGGCCTTATGCACGATGGTCAGTTATGCGATTTGGCCGCGTTGGTGCGTTACGTGGCGGCGATCGAGGGCATCGGGCGCATTCGCTACACCACCTCGCATCCGGTTGAATTTAGCGACCGCCTGATCGATGTCTATGCCGAGGTGCCGGCCTTGGTCAGCCACGTGCACCTGCCCGTCCAAAGTGGATCTGATCGCGTGTTGGCGCTCATGAAGCGCGGACATACCACGCTGGAGTACTTGTCTAAGGTTCGTCGCTTGCGCAAATTGCGCCCGGATATTTCTATTTCCTCAGACTTCATCGTCGGTTTCCCCGGCGAGACTCAGGCGGATTTCGACGCCACGATGCGCTTGATCGAACAGGCGGATTTCGACCACTCCTTCAGCTTTATTTACAGCCCACGACCCGGTACCCCAGCGGCTGCGTTCTCCGACGATGTGACACCCGAGGAGAAAAAACATCGCCTCGCTATCTTGCAACGACGCATCGAAGAACTCGCACAGGAAAAGAGCCGCCGAATGGTTGGCAGCGTGCAACAGATTTTGGTCCACCGTCGCGCCAAAAAAGATGTCAGCGAATTGGCGGGCCGGACAGAGAATAATCGCGTGGTAAATTTTGCGGGTCCCCCCGAGCTTCTTGGCCAGTTCGTGACGGTACGCATTACCGCCGCGCTGCCCAATTCCTTGCGTGGCGAACTCATTTTAAATGGCGAGCAGGCGGCCTGACATGACTACCACGCACACGACTGAGTTCACACTGGACCCACCCGAAAACGATCGCCTGGCCAATTTATGCGGCCCTTTCGACGACCATCTGCGGCTCATTGAACGCCGCCTAGGGGTTGAAATCAGTAATCGCGGCCACGCGTTCAGCCTGTGCGGTGGGGCGTTAGAACGTGACACCGCCCGCCGAGTGCTGGCTGATCTCTACGCCTTGGCCGAGCGCAAGTCGCTGGCGCTAGGCGATATCCATTTACGACTGCAAGAGTCGGCTGCGGTGCTGGCACGTCTGGAAGGCGTGAGTGAAGAGGCGGAAGCCGTGATCCAAACGCGCCGCATGGCCATCAAAGCGCGCGGCACCAATCAGCGTCTGTACCTGCGCAATATCGAGCGTTGTGACATTAGTTTTGGGGTGGGGCCGGCTGGTACTGGCAAGACTTATCTGGCGGTGGCCGCGGCGGTTGCCGCACTCGAATCCGACAGCGTGCGCCGCTTGTGCTTGGTACGCCCGGCGGTAGAGGCGGGCGAGCGGTTGGGCTTTCTACCCGGTGATATGGCGCAGAAGATCGATCCCTACCTGCGGCCGTTGTATGACGCCCTCTACGAGATGATGGGTTTTGAGCGCGTTTCCAAATTGATCGAACGCAATATCATCGAAGTGGCCCCACTGGCGTTCATGCGCGGGCGTACCCTCAACGATGCTTTTATCATTTTGGACGAGGCGCAAAACACCACTATCGAACAAATGAAAATGTTTTTGACGCGGATTGGCTTTGGCGCCAAAGCGGTGATCACCGGTGACATTACGCAGGTCGATCTGCCCCGCGGGCGGGAGTCGGGTTTACGCCACGCGATTGCCGTTGTGCGCCAAATCGATGGTATCAGTTTTACTTTTTTCCGCTCGCAGGACGTGGTGCGGCATGCGCTAGTGGGGCGCATCCTCGACGCCTACGAGGCGTTCGAAAGCCGCTGAATATGTCTATCAATGTTGAAATTCAGCGTCCCGGTGCGCCGCGCGGACTGCCCACTAATATCCAAATGACGCGCTGGCTGGGCCATGCGGTGCGGCATCTGCGCAGCACGGCTGAACTCACCGTGCGCATCGTCGACCAGCAAGAAGGCGCGGCGCTGAATGCTCGTTGGCGTGGCAAATTGGGAGCGACCAACGTGTTGTCGTTCCCGGTAACGGGGCTCACTGCGATTGCCCCCGCGCTACTGGGTGACATTGTGCTGTGCGCACCGGTACTCAAGGCCGAGGCGAAAGCCCAACGCAAGACCATTTCTGCCCATTGCGCGCACCTCTTGGTGCACGGCGCCTTGCACCTGCTGGGCTACGATCACGAGCAGGATGCCGAGGCTTTAAACATGGAAACACTCGAGCGCCAGCTACTGGCCGAGCTAGGGTTTCCCGACCCCTACTTGGAGCACACGACCCGGCCATGAGCGACGAACCTCCCGATCCGATGCCGCGCACGTGGCTGAATCGAACCTTCGATCCACCCCGCGCGCGGCTGGCGAAATGGCTGCAACCGCCCGCCCGCACCCGCCAAGACCTACTGCGGCAATGCCACGAGGCGGAACGGCATAACCTCATCGATAGCGACACGGCTGCAATGATGGAGGGCGCGGTCTTAGTCTCTGAAATGAAAGTGCTCGACATCATGATTCCACGCGCCGAGATGGTGTTCATCGAGGCGGATGCCACGCCCGCTGAGTTCCTACCTGCCGTGATTGAGTCGGCCCATTCACGTTTCCCGGTGCTGGATGTCAAACACGAACGGGCACTGGGCATTTTGTTGGCCAAAGATCTGTTGCCCCTAGCGGCAGACCCGCAACAACCGTTCAATATTCGAGATGCGCTCCGCCCCGTGATATTTGTGCCCGAGAGTAAGCGGCTCAATATTCTGCTTCGCGAATTCCGCCTCAGCCGGAATCATCTGGCCTTGGTGATCGACGAATACGGGAGTATCGCGGGGCTCGTGAGCATTGAGGATGTGATCGAACAAATCGTCGGCGAAATCGATGACGAGTACGACGTCGAAGACGAAGCCTTCGTGCGGAGTCATCGGGCCAACCGATTTACCGTCAAGGGGCGTACCCCGATCGCGAATTTCAACGAGTATTTCAACGTCGAGTTGAGCGACCGGCAGTACGACACCATCGGTGGCTTAGTGGTCCACGAATTTGGGCGACTGCCGGAACGAGGCGACGAAATCGAATTTGCCGGATTCCACTTTAAGGTGCTCCGGGCCGACCCGCGCCGCGTCCAATTGCTGCGGGTGATGCGTGCCGCTGATGCGCGGGCAGGCGGCTCGCCAACTGGCGTGTGACTGTTTTACTGATGCCCTCGCGGCGGGTGAGACACCACTTGCTGGCCCTCGTGGCGGGCGTTTTGCTGCCCTTTGCGTTTGCCCCCTACGGCGCGTGGTGGCTTGCACCACTGAGTTTGGCGGCCCTGTTTTTTAGCTGGCAGGCCACCACGCCACGCCTCGCAGCGGGGCGTGGTTTGCTGTTTGGGATCGGCTTTTTTGGGCACGGGATGGCTTGGGTGCAAATTAGCATCCACCAATTTGGCCTGCCGCTGTATAGCTTCTCGGTCTCTATGATGGCGCTGTTTGCGCTGTATCTAGCACTTTATCCCGCGCTGGTGGGTTGGTGGGTGCGCCGCCTACCAGCCCGCGGCGAATTCAGTCGACTGTGTTTGCTGGCGCCGAGCTTGTGGACGCTAGGGGAATGGGCGCGGGGCTGGCTATTTTCCGGTTGCCCGTGGCTGGTGCTGGGCGATAGCCAGACGGACTCGCCCTTGCGCGGGTTTTTACCGGTTATCGGTGCCTCGGGCACCACCTTGTTAATCGGGGTCATGGCCGCCGCGTGTGGCACCCTCGCGCTCCGCCGTTCCGTGCTAACGGGCAGTGCCGGTTTGTTCGTGGTGGCGCTGCTGGTGCTCGCAGGCAGTCTGCTCGCCACGCAGGAATGGACGCAGGTCAGCGGCTCGCCGCATAGCGTAGCCTTGGTCCAGGGCGCGGTGCCTCAAGAGATTAAATGGTCGCCGGAGACCCGTGCGGCAACGCTCGTCCGTTACGCCACCCTCACGGAACCCCACTGGGGGGCTGGCATTATTGTGTGGCCAGAAACCGCGCTGCCGGCTTTTCCGCAGGAAATCCCAGCCTATCTCGACCAACTAACGCGCCGCGCCCGTGCCGCGCGCAGCGTGTTTCTGCTGGGTTTGCCGACGGCGGAAAACGCTGATCGTTATTTCAACAGCGTGTTGCTGTTGGGGCTCAACGAGGGCCTGTACAGCAAGCACCATTTAGTGCCTTTTGGCGAGTACCTGCCTTTTGAGCATCAACTGCGTCCGATGCTCAATTTTTTGTCGATCCCGATGTCGAGCTTTACGCCAGGTTCGCCACAGCAGCCGGCGCTGCGGGCGGGCGAGCTTAGGATCGGGGTCACCATTTGCTACGAGGATGCTTATGCCGGCGAAGTAAGCCAACCGCTGCCAGACGCTAATCTGTTGGTGAATGTGAGTAATGATGCTTGGTTTGGCGACAGCGCGGCACCCCATCAGCATTTACAAATTGCCAGGGTGCGGGCGTTGGAAAATGGGCGAGATTTGCTGCGCGCCACTAACACGGGCATTTCGGCGATTATTAATTATCGTGGTGAGGTGCTGGCGCATTCGGCGCAGTTTGTGCCGGTTGTGGTGACCGGCGCTACGCAACCGCGCGTAGGCGTCACACCGTTTGTGCGCTACGGCGCGTGGCCGGCGCTGGTGGCGTGTCTGGCGCTGCTACTGGCGGGGGTTTTAAGTGCACTTCGCCGGCCGGTTTCGGGGCCAATCTAAGGGCAAAAAAATCTGCCTTGAAAGGGCGACCTGCGTGGCAGGAGAACGTAAACTATTGACTGATATTTTCTAAAGTGGCGATCCTCGCCACGCTGCGCGGAGGCTGAATGCGGCTTGTTACACTGGGTTTTTTGCTGGCGTTTAGTCTCGGCTCTGCCGCGCTTCGCGCCGAGCAGCCGACCTCTGCGACGTCGCCAGACCCGGTAGCAGCCACGGGTAGCCAACAATCTGATCCTGCCGCGCGCCCGCAAACCAAACCGAAAACCCCCACCACCGCGGCGCGTAAAACCAGCACCACCGCGGCGCCTAAAACCAAGACCACCGCGGCGCGTAAAACCAAGACCACCGCGGCGCATAAAACCAAGACCACCGCGGCGCATAAAACCAAGACCACCGCGGCGCGTAAAACCAGCACCACCACGGCGCGTAAAACCAAGACCACCGCGGCGCGTAAAACCAGCCCCACCACCGCGGCGCGTAAAGTGGTTAGCAAGACCAAACCTACGGCCACTGCAAAAGCGGTGGCGCAGAAGGGCGCGCCCAAACCGCGCCCTAAAGCTGTTCGTAAAACTAACCCACCTGCGGCGCCGGTCACCAGGCCACTGCTGGCCGCCGGTGCGATTGATCCCCGGGCTCTGGGTATGCAGTCGGTCTCTTTGTTGGTACTGGACCAGGCTGACGGCAAAGTGCTGATGGCGCGTAACCCGGACGATCAGACGTCCATCGCCTCGATCACCAAACTCATGACGGCGATGGTGACGCTAGACGCGCAGTTGCCCATGCAAGAGACCATCACGATTGACGTGGCAGATGTAGACCGATTGAAAGGTACCCACTCGCGCTTGGTCGTTGGCAGTCGCCTGCCGCGCCGCGATATTCTGCGTTTGGCGTTGATGTCCTCGGAGAATCGCGCGGCGGCCTCGCTGGCACGTACCTATCCGGGCGGTCGGGCGGTTTTCATTAACGCCATGAATGCCAAAGCGAAAGCCTTAGGCATGCAGCACTCGCATTTCGCCGACCCCGCCGGGCTGAATCCCCGCAATCTCTCGACGGCGAGCGATCTGGCGCTCATGGTGCGTGCGGCGAGCGACTATCTTTTGATCCGCGAATTCACCACGAGCACGGGCCAGACCGTGAGTTTGCTGGGAGGACGCCGCCAGGAAGTTTTCAAAAACACCAATCGACTGGTGCAGAGCCAAAGCCCCGAGTGGCACATTGAGTTGTCGAAGACCGGCTACACCTCCGAAGCAGGACGCTGTTTGGTGATGAAAGCGCGGGTCGCCGAACGCACGCTTATCTTGGTGTTGCTCGATGGTGCCGGCAAGCTAACCCCCATTGGGGATGCCAATCGAGTGCGGCGTTGGCTGGAGTCGCGACGCCCGACACGCAGTCTGGCCGCGCATTAGGGGCGTGCCAAAGCGGGCCGCAACATGACGGACGCCGCAGCGCTGCGCATTACCGTGGCGGGCGCCAGCCAGGTGCCAGCCCTGTCAGATTTGCTGTCGACCTTGTTTGCACAAGAAGCAGAATTCGTTCCCAACCACGCGGCGCAGTGTCGCGGGCTGAGCCTCATCATTGAAAACCCCTCGATTGGCCACCTGCTGGTGGCGCACGCGGGCGAACGTGCCATCGGTATGGTTGGGTTGTTGTATACGATATCTACTGCGTTGGGTGCGCGGGTGGCACTACTCGAAGATATGGTCGTGGCCCCAACCTATCGCGGGGCAGGCATTGGATCGGGTTTGCTCCGCCATGCGATAGCCCATGCGAGATCTCAGGGCTGCGCCCGCGTGACGCTATTGACCGACGAAACCAACAGCGGGGCACAGCGTTTTTATGCCCGCCATGGTTTTGTCAGCTCGCCCATGAAGCCGCTGCGCTTGTTACTCGACTGAGGCCGCCGCTTTAGCCGCGCTGAACTGCTGCCACCAAGGCGGCGACATGGTCGGGGTTGATGTCGGGGGTAATGCCGTGACCTAGATTAAAGATATGCCCAGGACCTGGGCCGTAGGCGGCCAGGGTGTTGGCGACCTCGCGCTCAATCACCGGGATTGAGGCTCGCAGTACCGCCGGATCAAGGTTGCCCTGCAGCGCGCAATGCTCACCAATACGACGCCGTGCATCCCCGAGATTCACCGTCCAGTCCAGCCCCACAGCGCTGCAACCCGTTTGCGCAATGGCCTCCAGCCACGGGGCACCACCTTTGGTGAAAAGAATCGTCGGCACACTATTTCCTAGCGCGCTCACGATCTGCGCGAGATAGGCCAGCGAGAACTCATGATAGGCCTGCGCCGCCAACGCGCCGCCCCAGGTGTCAAACACCATGATGGCGTCGACTCCCGCCGCTCGCTGGGCCTTGAGATACTCGATAACCGATTGGGTTAGCACCGCCAACAGTTGATGCAAGCGTGCTGGTTCGTCGTAGACCCACGCTTTGGCACGCTTGAAATCGTGATCGCCGCCACCGCCTTCGATCATGTAGGTGGCGAGCGTCCAGGGGCTGCCCGCAAAGCCGATGAGCGGCACTTGCCCATTGAGTTCGCGCTTGATGACGCGCACGGCATCGGGGACATAACGGAGTTCGCGTTCTGGATCGGGCACGCCGAGGCGGGCAACATCGCGCGCGCTGCGGATAGGGTTGGCGAGCCTGGGGCCGACCCCTTCGTCGATGGACAGGCCTAGGCCCATGGCATCGGGAATCGTGAGGATGTCGGAGAAAAGAATGGCGGCATCTAGCGGAAAGCGCGCGAGTGGCTGCAAAGTCACCTCACACGCTAGGTCAGGTGTTTTGCACAGCGTTAGGAAATCGCCGGCGCGCATGCGGGTTGCCCGGTACTCGGGGAGGTAGCGACCCGCTTGCCGCATGATCCACACCGGCGTGCGGTCCACCGGTTCGCGGCGCAACGCGCGCAAGAAGCGGTCGTTGATGAGGGTGGACACCGCCGCCGTTAGCTCAGGCAACCGGTGATGGCAGGTCAGTCTGCCCCATGAGATAGCGGTCGATGCTCGCCGCAGCGGCACGGCCTTCCGCAATCGCCCACACAATGAGCGATTGGCCACGTTGCATATCGCCGGCGGCGAATACCCCAAGGACGGAAGTCATCCAAGTCTTATCGCGCCACACGTTACCGCGCTCTGTGAGTTTGACGGCAAGTTGGTCGAGTGCGGGGCGCTCGGGTGCCACAAAACCCATGGCGAGCAGGGCGAGATCGCAGGGTAATTCACGTGCCGAACCCGCTATTTCCCCTAGCACCATACGACCTGCCTCGGGGTTTAGCGCCACGTCGACAATTTCGATGGCGCGGATTTGGCCAGTGCCATCATCGATAAAGCGCTTGGCGGAAACTGCATAGACGCGTTCGCCACCTTCTTCGTGGGCGGAGGAAGTGCGGTACACCCGCGGCCATTCCGGCCACGGATTGTCGTCGCCACGGGTGCTCGGCGGGCGCGGGAGGATTTCTAGTTGCTCGATGTGTTTGGCCTGCTGCCGGTGCGCCGTGCCGAGGCAATCAGCGCCGGTATCGCCGCCGCCAATGATCACGACGTGCTTGCCGGTGGCAGAGAATTCGGGCTCCTCGGCGAGTTGATCGCCCTCTAAGCGCCGGTTTTGCCGGCTGAGGTAATCCATTGCGTAGTGCACGCCCCGCAGATCACGGCCCGGCAGCGCGAGATCCCGCGGCGCGGTGGCGCCGCCGGCCAGCAAGATGACGTCGAAGTCGCGCCGCAGTTGGCTGGAGTCGATGTTGACCCCCACGTTAGCGCCCGTGTGAAACTGCACGCCTTCGGCTTCCAGCTGTTGGAGTCGGCGGTCGAGGACGTTTTTTTCCATCTTGAATTCGGGGATGCCGTAGCGTAGCAAGCCCCCGATGCGGTCATCACGCTCAAATACGCTCACGGCGTGGCCCGCACGACGCAGTTGCTGAGCGGCGGCTAAGCCCGCGGGCCCAGATCCAACAATGGCGATTTTCTTGCCGGTTTCCCGACTGGGTGGGCGTGGCTTGACCCAACCTTCGGCAAACGCCCGGTCGATGATCGCCAGTTCCACGGCCTTGATCGCGACTGGGTTATCGTTGATGCCCAGCACGCAGGCCCCTTCGCAGGGCGCTGGGCACAGGCTGCCGGTAAATTCCGGAAAGTTATTGGTGGCGTGCAGGCGATCGCTGGCTTCTGCCCAGCGTTCGCGGTACACCAAGTCGTTCCAGTCCGGGATTAAATTTCCCAGAGGACAACCTTGGTGGCAAAAAGGAATGCCGCAGTCCATGCACCGCGCAGCCTGTTGGTTGAGCGCTTTGCCCTCCCAGGGCTGCATCACCTGAGACCAGTCGTGCAGGCGTTCAGCGACCGGGCGGTACGGTTGTTTTTCTCGGCCAAACTCCATAAAACCGCTGATTTTAGCCATTGACGGCCTCCATCACGGCGAGGTCTTCGGATAGGCCTAAGGCGCGGGCGTTGGCAATAACGGCCAGCACGTGCTTGTAGTCTCTGGGCATCACTTTCACAAATTGTGTCCGCGTGGTGGTCCAGTCGCGCAAAATTTTCTGCGCGACAGGGCTCTGGGTATAACGAGCGTGATTGCTCAGTAGACGCTGCACGCAAGCGTCGTCTTCTTCGGTGTCAATGCGATCGAGGTCGACCATTTCGGTGTTGCAGCGCTGCGCAAAGTTATTCTTGGGGTCAAATATGAAGGCGACGCCACCAGACATCCCCGCGGCAAAATTGCGCCCGGTGCCACCAATGATCACCACCCGACCGCCGGTCATGTATTCGCAGCCATGATCGCCAACCCCCTCAACAACGGCTTCGGCACCGCTGTTGCGCACGCAGAAACGCTCGCCGGCAAGACCGCGGAAGTAAGCTTCGCCCGAGGTGGCACCGTACAACACGACGTTGCCCACGAGGATGTTTTCTTCTGCCACGAAAGTCGACTCCCGTGGCGGAAAGACCATGATTTTCCCACCGGACAGGCCCTTGCCAAGGTAGTCGTTGGCATCGCCCTCGAGCGTCATGGTGATGCCCTGCGGGACGAAGGCGCCGAAACTTTGCCCGGCGGAGCCGGTGAAGTTCAAGCGGATGGTGTCCGGCGGTAGGCCGGCGCCACCATAGCGCTTGGTGATTTCATAGCCCAGCAGCGTACCGACGGTGCGGTTGACGTTGCGCACGGGGACGTTGAGTGTCACGGGTTGGGCGTGTTCCAGCGCCGCCTGACAACCCGGCACAATCACGCGGCGGTCGAGCGAGCGATCCAGCCCATGGTCTTGGCTCTGGGTGCAATACAGCGCCGTTGCGGGCGCAACCGGTGGCGCGTAGAGAATTTTGGAGAAGTCCAAACCCCTCGCCTTCCAGTGGTCCACTGCCGCGTTTGCTTCGATGAGATCCGCCCGCCCGATGATTTCATTGAGTGTGCGAAAACCCAGCGCTGCCATATATTCGCGGACTTCCTGCGCAATGAAACGGAAGAAATTCTCGACAAATTCTGCCTTGCCCGCAAATTTGGCGCGTAGCCGAGGGTCTTGTGTGGCAATCCCAACAGGGCAGGTATTGAGATGACAAACGCGCATCATCACGCAGCCCAGGACGACCAGTGGCGCGGTGGCGAAACCAAATTCCTCAGCCCCCAGCAGCGCGCCGATGATGACGTCCCGGCCAGTTTTCATTTGACCGTCTACCTGCACCACGATGCGGTCGCGCAGTTGGTTGGCCACGAGCACCTGTTGGGTCTCGGCCAAGCCTAATTCCCACGGCACGCCGGCGTGCTTGAGCGAGGTGAGCGGGGAGGCGCCGGTACCGCCGTCATAGCCGGAAATCAGCACGACATCCGAATGCGCTTTGGCCACGCCTGCGGCCACCGTACCAACCCCCATTTCGGCCACCAGTTTGACGTGCACTCTGGCTTGCGGATTGGCGTTCTTGAGGTCGTGGATGAGCTGCGCCAAGTCTTCGATGGAGTAGATGTCGTGGTGCGGCGGTGGCGAAATCAGGCCGACGCCGGGTGTGGAGTAGCGCACTTTGGCGATCCACGGATACACCTTATGGCCGGGCAATTGGCCGCCCTCGCCGGGCTTTGCGCCCTGCGCCATTTTGATTTGGAGGTCGTCAGCATTGACGAGGTATTCGCTGGTGACACCGAAGCGGCCAGAGGCTACCTGCTTGACCGCGCTGCGCCGTGAATCGCCGTTTGCGTCCGGCGTGAAGCGCGCCGGGTCTTCGCCACCTTCGCCCGTATTCGAGCGCCCGCCGATGCGGTTGAGCGCCACGGCGAGGGTTTCGTGGGCCTCGGTGCTGATGGATCCGTAGGACATGGCGCCAGTATGAAAGCGCTTCATGAGGCTTGCGACAGACTCTACTTCCGCCAACGGCACGGGGGTCGGGGCGACTTTTAGCTGGAACAACCCGCGCAGGGTTGCCATGTCCGCGCTTTGCTTATCGACCAACGAGGTGTATTCGCGAAAGATGTCCTCGCGGCCGTCGCGCGTGGCGTGCTGGAGTTTGTAGACCGTCTCGGGGTTGAATAAGTGATATTCGCCGTCGCGCCGCCACTGGTATTCGCCACCCGAAGCTAGCTCCGGTTGGGTCGCTCGGCGGCTCTGAAACGCGTGATGGTGGCGGAGGTTGATTTCGCGCTCGATCATTTCCAGACCAATGCCACCGATGCGGGTTGCCGTCCACGTGAAGTAGCGATCCACGACCGCTTGGTCTAAGCCGATGGCCTCAAAAATTTGCGCACCACGATAGGACTGCACGGTAGAAATGCCCATTTTGGACATCACTTTTACCAGCCCCTTGTTGATCGCCTTGAGGTAATTACGCACGGCGGTGTCGCGCAGGGTTTCTGCGGGCTTGCGGCCTTTGAGCGCGGCTTCTTTTAGAACGCCCTGCTGCAAGAGGTCGTTGAGGGTCTCGAACGCCAAGTAGGGGTTCACCGCATCCGCGCCATAGCCCAGCAGGGTCGCGAAGTGGTGCACTTCCCGCGGTTCGCCGGATTCAACCACCAGCCCCACCCGCATGCGCCGGCCATTGCGCACCAAATGGTGATGCGTGCCAGCCGTGACCAACAGCGCCGGAATGGGCGCGTAGGTCTCGTCCATGCCCCGGTCAGAGAGGATGACAAAAGAATGGCCCGCGTCGATGGCGGCATCGGTTTCTTCAAATACGCGTGCGAGCGCGGCTTCCAAACCCGAAAGACCCTCGGCAATCGGGTAGAGCGCGGTCACGGTCTGAGTACGAAAGCCCTGCTGGTCGAGATGTCGTAGTTTGGCCAAATCGGCGTTATTGAGTACGGGGGACTCGAGCTTGATGCGCCGACAACTCAGCGCTGTGGGCGCCAAGAGATTGTTTTCAGGGCCAATCGGGGTGGATACCTGTGTGACGAGCTCCTCACGGATACCATCCAAGGGTGGGTTGGTCACCTGAGCAAAGAGTTGCTTGAAGTAGTCGTAGAGCAACCGGGGCTTGTTAGACAACACCGCGAGCGCGGCATCGGTGCCCATCGAGCCCAGCGATTCTTCGCCTTTTTCTGCCATGGGCTGCAGGATGATGCGCACATCTTCCTGCGTGTAGCCGTAGGCCTGTTGCCTTTGCAGCACGGTTTCGTGATCGATGGCATGCACGTGCGCGGCGCTCGGCAGCGAGCTCAGCGGCAGATAGTGGGTGCTCAGCCAATCGGCATAGGGGTGCTCGGTGATATAGCGCTGTTTGAGCTCTGCATCATCGATGATGCGGCCCGCTTCGGTATCTACCAAGAAGATCTGCCCGGGGTGCAGCCGTTCCTTGATGGCGATGTTTTCTGGCGGGAAATCCAGCACACCGACTTCGGACGCCATCACGACCATGTCGTCTTTGGTGACGTAATAGCGCGAAGGACGCAGACCGTTACGGTCCAGCACCGCGCCGATGATGCGCCCGTCGGTAAAAGCGATGCAGGCCGGGCCATCCCAAGGTTCCATCAGGCAACCGTGGTATTCGTAAAACGCCTTGCGGGCCGGATCCATTTCCGCGTGTCCACTCCACGCCTCGGGAATCATCATCAGGACCGCCAGCGGGAGCGGCCGACCGGCCATGTGGAGGAATTCGAGCACCTGATCGAAGCTGGCGGAATCGGAGCTACCTTCGATAACGATGGGGAATAGCTTTTTGAGATCCGCACCAAACAGCTCGGACTCGCACAGTGCTTCGCGGGCGCGCATCCAGTTGATGTTGCCACGCAGGGTGTTGATCTCACCGTTGTGCGCGATATAGCGAAACGGATGTGCCAGCGGCCAAGACGGGAAGGTGTTGGTTGAGAAGCGTTGATGAACCAGCGCCAAGGCGCTCTCCACCAGCGGGTCGCTGAGGTCAGGGAAATGCATTTTTACCTGTGCCGCGTTCAGCATCCCTTTATAGATAAGGGTGCGCGGCGACAGACTGGGCACGTAGAAGAGCGTTTTTTCGCTCAGCGCAGAGCCCCAGATGGCGTGTTCTAGACGTTTGCGAATGACATAAAGCTTGCGCGCGAACGCCGCTTCGTCGGCGAGCGTCGCTGCCCGGCCAATGAACACTTGCTTGAAGGCGGGTTGGCAGGCCAAGGCTGTTGGGCCAATCGCGCCGTCTTCGATGGGCAGCGCGCGCCAGCCGAGGAGGGTTTGGTTTTCTTCGGCCACGATGCGGGCTAGCGTCTGCTCACACTCGGTGCGCTGCGCGGGGTCGCGGGGCAGAAAGATCAGTCCGGCGGCATAGTGACCGACCGCTGGGAGCTCAAACCCGAGTGCGGCGCACTCCCGCCGCAGGAAGCGGTCGGGGATTTGAATGAGGATGCCCGCGCCATCGCCGGTATTTATTTCTGAGCCACTCGCGCCACGGTGTTCGAGGTGGTCAAGGATGGTCAGCGCCCGCTCGATGGTTAAATGAGATTGGCGCCCCTTCATGTCAACGACGAAACCGACGCCACAGGCATCGTGTTCGGTTGTGCTGTCATACAAGCCGGCTTGGGGCCGGCCTAAGTGTGGAAACTCGGTGCGCTCGTTCGACATCAAAAAGATACCTGTCGTTAAAACCCTTCGGGCACGGAGGAGCCGCCCAAAAAGGCTGGCAAGTATAGCCCCCGGCTTCGGGGGGTGTCACTCGCGAAGGACTATCTTTTGGCGTTGTTGCCGCACGATCGCCCGCTGGGGCCGGCGCGCTAAAAATGCGCCGTTGGCGCGTCCGGTGGGATCAGGGCGGCAGGCTTTTCAAGCTGGCAGTCGTGCGAATCCAGGGCTGGGAGGCGCGGCGGACTGCCGCCGGCAGGTTGGCGGCGGCAGTCTGCGCGGCCGCCCGTGTGGGATAGCCACCGTACACGACAATAAACCAAGCCTGACCCTCGCGTTGGGTGTTAATCACACGCGCTTGTGCCGTCAGCTTTTGGCTGGCGATGAAGCGGGTTGCCGCCGCGCGCTCAGAGACGCCAAATAGCTGCAATGTGTAGACCGCGCCGGCCGGCGCGACTGCCGGTTTGGCGCTCGAGGCGGTGGGTTTGATGGCTTTCGCGGGAGGTTTCGCGGCCACGGCAGGCCGGGCCGGGGTTTTTTTCTTCGCCGGCGGCGGTAAGACTGGCGTGGGTTGCACTGAGGGGCTTTGCGCCGGTGGTTGGACGGCCCGCGCTGCCTCTGCGATGGGTAGCCCGGTCGCCGCTGGAGCTGCTGGCGTCGCGGCGGGGGTGGTGTCCGGTACTGGGGCGGGCGCGGTGGGCGCGAGGCTGGGCACCAGAGCGGTGGGCGTGCTCGATGCCGGTGGCAGCGTAATTTCAAGACGCTGCTGAGCATCCCGGGTAAGGGGTATGACCGGTGGCGCTGACGGACTCCCTGCTACCACCGGCGCGGCACTCGGCGCGACGGATACCTCGGGCACCGAGGGTGTGACGGGTGTGGACAACCCAACGGGTGCGTTGACTACCACTGTCGGGGGCGCGGACACGGGGCCGCTGCGGGTCAGCCAAAAGCCCATGATCAATGCGATCGCCAGCACAGGGCTCCAACGGAGCAGTTGCCTGGCGTTGAAGGCCGGCCACTTCGCAGGCAACCGCCAATCGCGCAGCAGACCCGGCGAGGATCGGCCCACGCTCGTCTGGGGCGCGCGTCCCTGGAGGGCTTGGCGCGCTAAGGCCACGATTTGGCCGGGGATCCCCGCCGCACCCTCCGTCATTTCGGCAATGTCTGCGGCTTGGAACCAAGTTTCCAGTTGAGCCCCGACAGCGCTTAGGCGCTGCGCCAAAAACGCCGCGACTTGTTCCTCGCTGAGTGGCGGAATTTCGACCACATGCACTAAGCCGTGTTGAGGATGCTCGCCTTGTAGGGCTGCTATCAGTCCGTCATGGCGACTATCGGCCGTCATCAATACACGCGCCTCGGCCAAGGCGTTGTCGGTGCGGGCCATCGCCACCAGCATCGCCAGCGTCTCGGCCGGTAGCTTGTCGGCATCGTCGACCACGAGCACCACCAAACGGCCGCCGTGTTCGATGACACCCATGCGCTGACGCAATCCCGCGAGCAAGGCCTCATCGTCTTGGCTCGTGACGAGGGTCTGGGGGGTGTCCAGTTCGATGGCCACTTGGCTGAGCATGGCGTGTGCGCTCAGGGTGGGGCCGCCCTGGAGCGCAACACAGTGCCAGCGGGCCGCTGCTGCCTGCGCAATGGCGCGCAATAGGGTGCTCTTGCCGCTGCCATCCGGGCCGGTCAGGGCGATCAGCTGGCGTCCAAATTCCAACAGGTGTTCGATAAGGTCGATACGCTGTTGCAGCATGGGGCCGACATGCAGGGCGCCGGGGAGGAGTTCTTCGCTAAACGCCTCTTGCGCTGCGTTGACGATGGTATTCATGCGAAAGCCTTGTCTCTCAACTGACCGCGCCGTCTGGGTGCAGTCTGTGGTATTCGCTGATCGCGTAGCGATCAGTCATGCCGGCCACGTGATCAGCGACCGTGCGCGCCCGTTCTGGCTGTCCGCTGGGACACTCGCCCAGAGCGCTCGGCCAGCAGCTTGAGTCTTCCATCAGGCGCTGGAACAACGCGCAGACTATTTTTTGTGAACGCTGGGCCATCCGTTGAACCTGTGGATGTTCGTAGAGTTCTATCCGCAAGAGCCGCTTCAAGGCGAGGTGTTGCAGCCGCAGCGCTGGGCTTAAATCGACTAGCGGTGCGGGTGCTGCGCGAATGGCTTCCAGATCGGCGGGCGCGTTTTGCGTGATCTGCGCTCGCGTGTTTTCGATTAGATCGGTCACAAAGTGGTTGAGCATTTCCCGCAGCACGGTGTGGCGTAACCGTTTGGCGTCGATCTGAGGCCAGCGTGCGCGGACTTGGTCTTCGATTTCCCGAAATAAGACCAACTCGCGCAACTGTTCCACCTGCAGCAAGCCCGCCCGCACGCCATCGTCAATGTCGTGATGATTGTAGGCAATTTCGTCTGCCACATTCGCTAGTTGCGCTTCTAATGACGGCTGCCGCGAGGCTAGAAATCGGCGGCCTAGCTCGCCCAGCTGCTGGGCATTGTGATGACTACAGTGCTTAAGGATGCCTTCACGGGTCTCAAACAGCAGATTGAGTCCCGAAAATGCCGGGTAGCGCTGTTCCAACAATTCGACCACTCGCAGCGAATGAAGATTGTGTTCGAACCCACCAAACTCCCGCAGGCAGTCATTCAGCGCATGCTGTCCCGCATGCCCAAAGGGGGTATGGCCCAAATCATGGGCCAGCGAAATAGCCTCGGTGAGATCCTCGTTAAGGTCTAGCGCGCGCGCCACGCTGCGGGCAATCTGCGCCACTTCCAGAGAGTGCGTGAGGCGGGTGCGAAACATGTCGCCTTCGTGATTCACGAAGACCTGCGTTTTGTATTCTAGCCGTCGAAAAGCGGATGAATGAATGATGCGATCGCGGTCGCGTTGAAATTGATTGCGCCAGCCTGGCGCCGGTTCTGCGTGTTGCCGGCCGCGGCTGTTGGCCTCACAGACCGCATAGGGAGCTAGCATTTCCACGGCGGGTGGCTGGGCCTAGACGAGCGGCGGTGCGGGGACGTTAGCGATCCCCGGCGGCGTGACGCCCGGCTGCAAAACTTTGTGCAGGGCGGCTACTGGGTAATCTTCGCGCAGGGACGCATGCCCAATGGCGTCTAACAGCACTAAGCGAATTCGGCCACCGCGATTTTTCTTGTCTACACTCATGGCGTCGAGTAGCGCGTTAGGACTAGCGGCCTCGGGCGCCGCCGTGGGTAGCCCGGCACGCGCGACCAGCCGCACAATGCGATCGCGACTCGTGGGCGCAATATGGCCCATCATCGTCGAGAGCTCGGCGGCCATGCACAGGCCCGCAGCCACTGCCTCACCATGCAGCCATTCGCCGTAACCCAAGACATTCTCGATAGCGTGTCCGAAGGTATGGCCAAGGTTCAGCAGGGCGCGCTCCCCGCTTTCTTGTTCGTCGGCACCCACCACCGAGGCCTTGTTTTCGCAGGATCGGCGCACCGCGTGGGTCAGCGCCCCGACCTCGCGGGCCAACAGGCTGTCGAGGTTGGTTTCGAGCCAATCGAAAAATTCGCGATCGCGCATCAGGCCATACTTGATGACTTCCGCCACGCCGGCCCGAAACTCTCGTTCCTCGAGCGTCGCTAGCGTCGCCAGATCGGCCACTACCGCAACCGGTTGGTGGAACGCCCCTAGCATGTTTTTGCCCAAGGGATGATTGACCGCCGTTTTGCCGCCGACGGCCGAATCGACCTGTGCCAGCAAGGTCGTCGGTATTTGCACGAAGCTGACCCCGCGTTGATAGCAAGCGGCAGCGAACCCGGCCACATCGCCCACCACGCCGCCGCCAAGGGCCACCACCGTGCAGCCTCGTTCAAAGCGGTTTTCCAGCAGCGCGGTCGTAATGAGCGACAAGCTTTCTAGCGTTTTATAGGCTTCTCCGTCGGGCAATATGACCTTGCACAGATGGCGATCGCCCAAGGCAGTTTCGACCGGCGCCGCATAGAGCGGGCCGACGCGTTCGTTGGTCACCAGCATGACCTGTCGGGTTTTGATCGCGCGTCCTAACAAGCCGTGATCGCCCAACAGGCCCTGACCGATAAAAATGGGGTAGCTACGCACGCCCAGCTCAACTTCTACCCTGATCATCTAACCTGTCTCCGAATGGTTTGCACGACATCGCCCAACGTTTTAGTACTAGTGTCGATGATTACATCAGCAATTTCTCGATAAAAGCCTTCACGCTGCTCCATGAGTTCGCTCAAGCGGGCGGCGCGGTCTTCGGTCTGCAGCAATGGTCGGGTGTGATCATGACGAGTCCGCGCCACCAGCAGTGGAATGGGCGCGTGCAAATAGACCACCAGCCCGCGCTCGGCCAGCACCCGGCGGTTGTCGGGATCGATCACCGCACCCCCACCCGTGGCCAACACAACGTCTGGCTCAAGCGTGAGTTCAGCGACGAGCCGCTTCTCGCGAGCGCGGAAGCCGCTCTCGCTTTCCAGTTCAAAAATCAGCGGAATAGACGCCCCTGTTCGGCGTACGAGCTCCACATCGCAGTCTAAGAAGGGTCGCCGGAGCGCGCGTGCCAGCCGCTTACCCACGGTGGTCTTGCCGGCCCCCATTGGGCCGACTAGGAAAATTCGATCGGTACTGGATATCACGGGGCTGATTGTTGCAGTTCGGCCCGAGCGGCGCAAAAAAGAAGGCCCCTCAGGGCCTCCCTTTTTTTGACTTCCCTGAGCTGGGGGTCGTTATTTTTGCGAAACAGACAGGTTGTCTTTGAGAATTTTGGGCGTCACGAAAATCAGCAACTCCTGTTTGTTGTCTGATGTCGTGCTGCTCCTGAACAAGTGACCGAGGTAGGGAATGTCGCCGAAGAACGGCACCCGTGTGCTGCCAGAATTTTTGTTGGAGATAAAAATGCCGCCTAAGACCACGGTTTCACCGTTTTCTACCAGCACTTGGGTCTCCACTTGCTGGGTATTGATGCTGGGTACGTTGGCGACGACCTTGCCCACGGAATCGTTATTGACTCTGAGGTCTAGAATAACCCGATCATCGGGCGTGATTTGCGGCGTTACCGTGAGGCTGAGTACAGCCTTTTTGAAAGACACCGTGGTCGCGCCACTTGAGCTGGCTTCCTGGTAGGGAATCTCGGTTCCAGACTCGATGACCGCTTCTTTCTGGTTGGCGGTAATCACCTGGGGACTCGAGATAATTTCGCCACGCCCTTCGGTTTGTAGCGCCGAGAGTTCGAGTTGCAGCAAATAGCTGCCGACTTTACCGATTGAATACCGAAAAGCTGCCGCGGGACCGGCGACCGGTAGGTTGACGATGTAGTTTTCTGCGCCGGCCGCCGTACCAAAAGTGGTGACGCCGCCCGGATACCTGATATCGCCAGCTTGGCCACCACCGATGTCGTTGACGTTGTCTTGGTTCAGTTTTTTGCTGTAGCCAAAACGCACGCCCAAACTCCGGCTGAAGTCCTCGTTGGCGACCACGATGCGGGATTCGATCAGCACCTGACGGACCGGGATGTCGAGTGCCGTCAGGATTTTACGAATCTCCGAGAGATTCTCGGCGGTGTCTTGCACCAGCAAAGTGTTGGTGCGTTGGTCCACCGTCACGTTGCCACGCTCGGAGAGCAGATTGTTTTCCTTGGCCTTCATCATGGCCGCGATGTCCGCCGCTTTGGCGTAGTTCACCTGAATAAACTCGGTGCGCAACGGCGCCAGTTCCTGCAGTTGTTTCTGCGATTCCAGCTCCAGCTTTTCGCGGGCGGCAATTTCCTCTTGCGGCGCCACCATGATCACGTTGCCTGTTTGGCGTTTAGCCAGACCCTTGGTCTTCAGAATTAAATCCATCGCCTGATCCCAGGGCGTATTTTTGAGGCGTAAGGTCACGTTGCCGCTCACGGTATCGCTGGCGATGAGGTTGAAGCCGGTGAAGTCGGCGATTAATTGCAACACCGCCCGCACTTCGATGTCTTGGAAGTTCAGCGACAAGCGTTCGCCGGTATAGCCGAATTTGGCCTTCTTGGCGGTGTCTTCCTGCTCTTTGGTCAGGGCCTTAAGTTCCAATGTAAAGAGGTTGTCCGACTGATAGGCCAAATGTTCGAACAAGCCGCTCGGCGTCACCACCATGCGGGTGCCGTTACCGTGTCGGAAGGTATCCACCTGCTTGGCGGGCGTCGCAAAATCGCTGACGTCGAGTTTGCGATCGAGGGCTTCCGGCAGTGCCGTGTCAATAAAATCGACCACCAGCTTGCCGCCCTGCTCTTGGATGTTGATGCCCACTTTAGGGTCGGACAGGTTAACTTGGATTTGCGCCTCACCGTTTTCACCGCGCCGAAAATCCACCGCTTTGAGCCGCGCCCCAGTGGCCGATCCGGGCATTGTGATGGCGGCAGTGGGCTCGCTCGCCGGGGCTTTCGCGGGCGCTTGCGAGAGACGGTTTTCGGGCGCCGGCGCCGAAATATCCGCCGGCATACCGGCGAGTATCAGCTTAACGACGTTGCCTTGGGTTTTGATGCTATAGGGCACTACTTGGGCTAGGTTAATCACCACCCGGGTGCGACCTCCCGCCTCAACTGCGGTCACGCTCTCTACTTTGCCCACGCCGATCGCGAGGGAGCGGGATTTTGTTTTGAGAGTCGTGTCTAGAAAATCCAGAGCCACCCGTGCGGGGTTGTCGATGGTGAAGCTCAGCGGGTCCCCGGCTGGGGGGGCGGATAGCGTGAGTTCAACTTGCACGCGATCACCCGGCAGAGTGCTGTATTTAATGTCGTCGAGGCTTGCGGCAAGTGCGCCCAGAGTCTGGAGGCACAGCAGTAACGCGAGCGGAACGCCCCGTAGCACTCGCACCGGATGGGCATGCAAAGACCCTGTCCGGCGGGTTGCGAGCTTGTCTGTTACAGCAGTCATTCTTGATACCCCTTAGTGGGCTGTTCTATGGTTCTTCCGCCAGCGCGAGGGACGCGTTGCGTTCCTCCCAGCGTCCTTCCGAGTCTTTGGTGATTTCTCGCAGGTCCAGCCGGTCTTCTTTTATATCGAGCACCTTGCCGAAATTGCGACCGATATAATTACCGACCTGCACCCGATGCACCGTGCCGGCGCTGTCTTTGATAATGCCCCAGAGTTCGTTGGTATTTTGTAACGTCCCCACCATGCGCAGACTGTCGAGCTCAAAGGCTTCCAGCTCTTCCTGATTGTGGGCGGTGACTTCATCGTTAAATTTTTGTTGGCGTTCGTCGATGGTGGCGACTATGGTGGCGGCTTTTGTTGCCTGATCCATTAACGGCGCGAAAGGATCACGTAAGTGTTTCTCCGCCGACTGATAGACATAGCGTTCATAGGGTTTCAGTGCTGGCAGGTCTTCGATGCGCTTGGGCGGGCGGGCCAGCACTTCTGCGACGTAGCGTTGCAGGTCGTCGATGTCGCGAGTGGTGCAGCCAGTAAGCCCAACGCAGCACCCAATACTGAGGCTGAAGAGGATCAGGCGCGCGCGCAAATTCATCGTGGCTGCGCCTGTGCTGCGTTTTTCTGCTCCGCGATTTCTTCTTCTGGATCCATGTAACGGTAGGTCTTGGCGGTGGTGTCTAAGGTCAAAGTACCGTCCGTGCCGTTCGCTTTGATGTGGATATTATGGCTGGTCACGATGCGAGGCAGATCCGACAAACCACTGATGAAGTTGCCGAAGGAATGGTAGTTTCCAACCACCCGAATCTCGATCGGCAGTTCTACATAGAAATCTGAAGGCTGTTCCGCGCCCGGCTTGAACAGCTGAAATTCCAGTCCGGAAGCCAGACCCTGCTGTGAAATGTCCACTAGGAGCGCGGCCACCTCCGTTTTATTGGGTAGGCGTTTGAGGAGGTCGCCAAAGGTTTCCTTGATGTCGGCCATTTGCTCTTTGAGCGGCACTAGGTTGGCCGCCTTCTTCTGTTTGAATTCGAAGGTCTGCTTGATGTCGGTCTCGCGCCCTTGGGCCACCGCCAGCTCATCTTGTAGCGGACCGATGTCCTGCCAGTAGGTCAGGCCAAACACCGCGGCGCACAGCAGTAAGGCGAACGCCGCTTTCACTGGCAATGGCCATGAGCCGATGTTGTCGAGGCTAAGGTTGTTGATATCTGACAGCTTCATGAGACGTCGTCCCCCGTAGGGGTAGGATCAACGGGCGAATTTTGTTTCAGGCGAAGAGTGAAGTTTGCAACGCGCCGACCGGAGGTGTCGGCCGACTGGATAATTTCCAGCTGCGGGTCTTTCAGCCACTCAGATTTTTCGATGTTGCGCATAAAACTCGAAACGCGCGCGTTAGATTCAGCCACCCCTTTAATCTCAAACGAAGTGCCCGTTTGTGTGACTTCCGTGAGGTTTACCCCGTCGGGCAATGCGCTCACCAGTTCGTCCAGAATATGTACCACGAGCGGGCGGCTGGATTGCAGCCCTTCAATGGCTTTCATGCGCGCCACCAAGCGCTGCTTTTCTTTTTCCAGCGCCTGAATTTCTTTGATCTGTTTGTCTAGCTTGAGCGTTTCGCTCTCAAGAAAAACATTCCGCTCAGTCTGATAGGCGATCCGATCGGTATAGCCGAAGTGGATCCCCGCCCACAACAGTATGGTGAGCCCCAGACAGGCCCCGAGGATGACGAGGTATTCAAGACGGCGCTGGCGTCTGAGTTCGGCGCGCCAAGGCAGTAAATTGATGCGCGCCATTAGCTAAAGCTCCTCAGTGCCAGACCGGCTGCGATGACCAAAGCAGGCGCATCGTTCATGAGTGCTTGCGAGCGTACCCGTGGCGCGGCGGTCATCTGCGAGAAGGGGTTCGCGATGCTGGTGGTGGTCTCTATTCGGTTCTGGACAAGGACATCGATGCCGGCAATGGAAGCACAGCCCCCGGCGATCACCACATGCTCCACCGTCCCAGATTGATTGGCCGAGTAGAAGAACTGCAAGGCGCGGTGTATCTCTTGGGCCATCGATTCCATGAAAGGGCGCAGGACTTCCGGTTCGTAGTTGTCTGGCAGTCCTCCCTGGCGTTTGGCGAGACCCGCTTCCTCATAGGACAACCCATAGCGGCGTTGGATTTCGTCGGTCAGTTGTCGCCCGCCAAAGATTTGCTCACGGGTATAAATAATTTTTGAGTTTTCCAACACGCTGAGGGTGGAAGTGGTGGCGCCCACGTCCATGACCGCCACCAGTCGCGCCTGAGCCATCGCGGTGTTCTGTCCGTTGAGTAACGCCATGGCGTTTTCGAGCGCGAAGACTTCGACATCCACCACTTTGGCTTGCAGACCGCCCACTTCTAGCGCGGCGATTCGCACGTCCACGTTGTCGCTACGGGAGGCGGCCAGCAAAACATCCACTTTGTCAGGTTCAGTTGGCGACGGGCCCAACACGTGGAAATCGAGGCTAATTTCATCTAAGGCATAGGGGATGTATTGGTCAGCCTCAATTTGAATTTGACCCTCCATTTCCTCGTCGCTGAGGTTGGCGGGCATGGAGATGATTTTGGTGATGACGGCAGAACCGGCCACAGCACAGGCGGCGAACCGGGTTCGCGTGCCTGATTTTTTGACGGCACGTCCGATGGCTTCCCCGACCAATTGGGGATCCGTGATAGTCTTTTCGATCACTGAATTGGGCGGGAGCGGCTCCACTGCGTAGCTTTCCACGCGATAGCGATTACCGGAGCGGGCCAGTTCTAATAATTTGATGGAGGTCGAGCTGATGTCGACACCCAAAACGGCCACCTGACTGCGTCTAAAAAGCGCCACAAAATCCCCAGAATTTCAAATGGTTAAAGCTCTTTTCGCCCAAGCAACCTGAGTATCTGCCGCCGACTATATTCAAAAATTTATCGAAAAACAAATTCTTTCGTTAAAAAAACGATATGAAACGTTTAGTTAGTTGTTCTTCTTAAAGTGATGAGGCTGCATATCTGGTAGCCCACTGAGTTCGAGAGCCCAAGATGTTGCGTGTTTCCTTTTATCTGCTGCTAACGTTTTTTATATTCGTGACGGGCACCACGGCAGCACTCGTGTGGTGGTTGATGCCGCAGTTGCCGGACACCAAGGGCCTGCGCGATGTCCAGCTACAAATCCCCCTCACGGTCTACACCACGGATGGCAGCCTGATCGCCGAGTTCGGCGAGACGCGGCGTAAGCCTGTCGCCATCGAAGATGTGCCATTAGTGGTTAAGCAGGCTTTCCTGGCGGCCGAGGATGACCGTTTCTATGAGCATCCGGGCGTGGATTGGATGGCGATCGTGCGCGCCGGCATTGATTTGATCCGTTCGCACGAGAAGCGCCAAGGCGGCAGCACGATCACGATGCAGGTCGCGCGTAATTTCTATCTCTCGCGAGAAAAAACCTTCGATCGAAAGCTGCGAGAAATCTTGCTGGCGATCAAGATTGAGCAAGAACTATCGAAAAACGAAATTCTAGAACTGTATCTGAACAAAATTTTTCTGGGCCATCGCGCCTACGGTATCGGCGCGGCGGCGCAAGTTTATTTTGGCGCGACTTTGGATCAACTCACCTTGGCTGAGACCGCGATGATCGCAGCCCTGCCGAAGGCACCCTCGATCATTAACCCGGTTACTAATCCCAGCGCGGCCTTGCGCCGGCGGGGCTATGTGCTGCGTCGGATGTTAAGACTGGGTTTTATCGATCAGACGCGCTTTGATAACGCGATGGCCGCACCTCAGACCGCACGCTTGCATGGTCAGCAAGCGCAAACCAATGCGCCCTACCTCGCGGAAATGGTCCGTACGGCCATGTTGACCCTCTTTGGGGAGAGTGCCTATACGGGCGGTTATCGCGTGTACACCACCCTGCATAGCGAGCTGCAGGCGGCGGCGGTTGCGGCGCTGCGCAAAGCGCTGATTGACTACGACCGACGACACGGCTATCGCGGCCCAGAGGCGCACCTCGACTGGAGTCCGGCCAGCGAACCGCAAGCGTCTGAATTACTGTTGCCCTATCCCCCGGTGGGTGGGATGGATGCTGCGATTGTGATCGCGCTGGAGGAGCGCGGCCTGACCGCGCTGACCGGGGCCGGCGAACGCATTCCGCTCACTTGGGAGGGGCTGGCTTGGGCCAGACCTTACCTCACCGAGGACTCACGCGGCCCCGCTCCTAAACGCGCCGCCGATATTCTTAAAGTAGGCGATGTCATCCGCTTGGCTTGGGTGCCGGCCAGCGAGCCGAGTAAACCAGGTGATCCCCCGGCGCAATGGCGACTGGCACAGACGCCGCTGGTCGAGGGCGCGCTGGTTTCGCTGTCCTCCGCAGATGGCGCGGTGCTCGCGCTAGTAGGGGGCTTTGATTTTGAAAAGAGTAAATTTAATCGGGTTATTCAGGCTCTGCGCCAACCGGGATCTAATTTTAAACCGTTCATTTATTCGGCCGCCCTCGACCATGGCTTTACGCCCGCCAGTTTCATTAACGACGCGCCGATTGTTTTTGACGCCCCGGGGCTTGAATCAGCTTGGCGCCCGGAAAACTATTCCGGCACCTACTATGGCCCGACGCGCCTGCGTGAGGCTTTGGCCAATTCCCGTAATTTGGTGTCGATCCGGTTAATGCGGGAACTGGGCGTGGCAAAGGTCATCGCCCACGCCAGTCAATTTGGTTTTGATCCCAAAGCGTTGCCGCACAATCTGTCGCTCTCACTGGGCACCGGTGAAGTCACGCCGCTCGCTCTGGCGACCGGCTATGCCGCTTTTTCCAACGGTGGATTTCTGCTCACGCCCTACTTTATCCAGCGGGTTGAAACCAGCGACGGCAAAGTTGTGCGCAGCGCTGACCCGCTGCGCGCCTGCGAAGAATGCGCGCCCTTGGCGGCGCTCGATGAGGAAGGCGAACCTTTGGACGTTGAGGCGTTAAAAGCTCGGACCACTGCGCGCACGGCGCCGCGGGCCGTTGATGCCCAAAACGCTTTCATGATGTATTCCATGATGAAAGATGTGATCACCCGGGGCACTGGGCGGCGCGCGTTGGCGCTCAATCGACCGGATCTGGCTGGTAAAACCGGGACGACCAACGAGCAAAAAGATGCGTGGTTTTCGGGTTTCAACGGCCGCATCACCACCACCGCGTGGGTCGGTTTTGATAGCTCTGCGGCCCTCGGCAACCTAGAAACCGGGGGGCGCGCTGCGTTACCGATGTGGATGGATTACATGCGGGTGGCGCTCAAAGATACCCCAGTGACCGAACTCGTCGCCCCCCCCGGGATCGTGACCGTGCGCATAGACCCGGACACCGGCGCGTTGGCGGGCGTGGGGCGGCGTAACGCAGTGCTTGAGTCTTTCCGGGAGCGCGATGTCCCGCGCCCGATGGCGGAAACCAAGACCGACACTGCCTCAGAATCAGCGGCACCCGAATCCGAGCGGCTGTTTTGATGGCCGCAGACGCCATTGGCGGCCCCCGCGCATGAGCAAACCGACCCACCGGCAGGGCCGTGGCCGGGAAGCTTTTGCGGGCGTGGAGGGTGCGCGACTCAAAAGCGAAATTGCCCAAATCGCTGCCCGCTTGCTGGCTGAGGGTGAAGCCGACGACTTCGGTGCTGCCAAACGCAAGGCCGCGGCCTACCTCGGCGCGCGCGAGGTGAAGCACCTGCCGGATAACCTGGCCATCCTGGCGGCCATCATTGAGCAACAACGCTTGTTCGATGCACCGGCCAGCGCGGCACGCACCCTTAACCGACGCTCGAAAGCTCTGGAGGTGATGCGGGTTCTCGCAAATTTTGAGCCGCGCTTGGTGGGGCCGGTGTTGTATGGCACGCCCTTCGAGCACACGCCGATCACGCTGCATTTGTTTAGTGATGAGGTGGAAGACGTCGTGCGCACGCTGCTCGGGATCAAAATTCCCTATCAGCTTTCGCAACAAAGCCGACGGGTGGGCGGGCAACGCAGCGAAACCTACCCCGTGCTGCTAACGGCGGTGGGTGATGTGGATCTCGAGTTGGTGGTGATGCCGTGCTTGCGCCTTCGGCATCCACCGTGCTCGCCACTTGATGGGGCCGCTTACCGCCGACTGAATATCGGTGGCCTTGAGGCTTTGCTGGCTTCTTCGGGCGCAGCTGCGCTGTTGCCGGAATTCGCTGAGCAACTCTCATCGCCCCTGTGATGGCAGACCACGTGGCTTGTTTACAGGTTGCCATCATTGGTCCGGTGCGTGGCATTTTTGATTACCTTGCGCCGGCCGGATCAGCGCCGGCTGAGCTGACGGGTTGCCGGGTGCGCGCACCGTTTGGGCGCGGCGAGCGCGTCGGCGTGGTGGTGGGGGCGGCACCGCCGAGTATCCCAGTGCATCGTCTAAAGCCCGTCTCTGCGCTCCTCGACCCAGCACCGCTTATTTCGCCCGCTTTGTTAGCGCTGGCGCAGTGGGCGGCTGAGTATTATTGCCATCCGGTGGGGGATGCCTTGGGGGCTGCGTTTCCCGTCTCGCTGCGTCGGGGTGAGCCACCGCGCGACGACACGCAACTGGGTTGGGTGCTGACGCCTGCGGGTGATGCCCGTTTGGCGATGAGTACCGGGCTGGGCGTGCGCCAGCGGCAATTGTTAGCTTTGGCGCAGGCTGCACCCATTTTGGAAAGTGCGCTCGTGACGTTCGCCTTCGACGCGCGGCGCGGCCTACAGCAACTGGTCGCTAAGGGCTGGTGTGCGCTGGACCGGCAGGCCACTTTGGTGAGTCCCGAGTCGTCGGTGCGCGAAGAATTTCTGGACCTGAATCTGGCACAAAACGCGGCGGTTCAAAGCGTGTTGGCGGATCTGCATCGCTACACCACCTGGTTGTTGCAAGGGGTGACGGGCAGCGGGAAAACCGAGGTTTACCTGCATTTGGCCAGATCGGCCTGTGCGCTGGGCCGTCAAACGCTGGTGTTAATTCCTGAAATTGGCCTTTCCGAGCAATTGGTGCAGCGATTCTATCGCCGCTTCGGTGGGGCAGCAGCGGTGCTGCATTCCGAATTGAGCGACCGCGAGCGTGCGCTAGTCTGGGAGCGTTGTCGCAGCGGCCAAATCCGAGTGTTGCTGGGCACCCGTTCTGCGGTATGGGCACAACTGCCCGATTTGGGTCTGATCATCGTGGATGAAGAACATGACCCATCCTTTAAACAGCAGGAGGGATTTCGGTACAGCGCGCGGGATGTGGCGGTGATGCGCGCGCGCAATGCCGAGATTCCCATCGTGCTGGGATCGGCCACGCCGTCCCTTGAAAGCGAATTCAACGCCGCGTGCGGAAAATATCGCCGCTTGTCTCTGCCACAGCGTGCCGCCGGTGCGGCGGTGCCCAGTCTCCTCGGTGTGGATGTGCGTGGTTTGGTGCTGCTGGGTGGTCTTGGCGAGACCTTGTGCCGGGCGATGGATGAGTGCCTGGCCCGCGGCGAACAGGTGCTGCTGTTTTTGAACCGGCGCGGTTATGCGCCGCTGCTGATGTGTCATGCCTGTGGCTGGATCGCCCGCTGCTCCCGCTGCGATGCGCGCCTGGTGATACATCGAGAAAACGAACGCTTGAGTTGTCATCACTGTGGGGGGGCACAATCTTTGGCCCGGGTGCGCGATGGTTGTTGCAAAGAACAAGCGCTGATCACCTTAGGTTTGGGTACCGAGCAAGTGGAGGATGCACTTCGCCAACGCTTCCCTGCCCGGCGAATCCTGCGCGTGGATCGCGACAGCATGCGCAAGAAGGGCCAGCTAGAGGCGGCCTATCGCGCGGTGAGGGCGGGTGAGGTCGACATTTTGTTGGGCACGCAAATGTTGGCAAAAGGGCATGACTTTCCAGAAGTGACCCTGGTCGGTGTGGTGGACGCCGACAGCCGCTTGTTTGCGACCGATTTTCGGGCTGCCGAGCGCTTTGCCCAAACGATAGTTCAGGTCGCTGGGCGGGCAGGGCGGGGCCGCAAGCCGGGCACGGTGCTGGTCCAGACGCATCATCCCGACAACCCGCTGCTGCAAAGCGCGCTTAAACACCATTACGACAGCTTTGTTGAGGCCGCCTTGGCCGAACGGGCTGAGGCCAGATTACCGCCTTACGCTGCTTTGGCCGTGGTGCGGGCAGAGGCCGCGAATCAGCAATTTCCCACCGAATTTCTCACCGGTCTACGCCGGTTGCTGCAACTCAAAGTCCCAGCAGAGGTCAGCCTCGCGGGGCCTGTGCCCGCGCCGATGGAACGTAAAGCCGGCCGGTATCGCGCAGCACTCCTGCTCAGCGCTGAGCGCCGCACCGCGCTAGCCCTGGCGTTGCGGGAAATTCAACCCGCGGTCGAGCAGCTACCACAGCGCGCCCGCGTGCGTTGGCATGTGGATGTGGACCCTCAGGAAGCGAGCTGACACGGGCGCTATTCACCCCGCAGACCCATCACGCCAAGGCATTTTGCTGCCATAGGCAGCAGCGCAACGGGACTTTTCGCCTCTCATCCGGTTGCTGAGGTAATGCCCGACCTTTATCTACGAACGGCGCATGGGCGACCAATCGCGCGCCAATTAAAATGCTGTTCGTGCCCGAACGACGCGATTTCGCGAACCGTCAGGGCGTGGGGTGCGGCGCCCATGGATGCTGGTCGTCGCGTTGTTTAGAGAATTTGCGCCGCCCCTGCCGACCGGCGTGTAAAATGTCGACCTCCTTTGACAGCGATGCCCCTCCTTGAAAGATCAAATACACGCTCTGCTGGCCGATCGCGTTCGGGTTTTGAGTACGAGCGGCGCACTGCCGCCGGGCGAGCCCCCTATTTTTGTGGTCGAGCCGCCGCGCAATCCGGCGCACGGTGATTTCAGCGCTAACCTGCCCATGGTGCTTGCCCGTGGCGCTAAACGTGCGCCAATGGTGGTGGCAGCGCAGTTAATGGAGGGCCTGGAACTGCCTGGTTTCGTGGCCTGTGTTGAAATTCTGCCACCGGGTTTTATTAATTTTCGCATCAAGCCCGCCGCGGTATTGGATGTGCTGCTGGAGATCCTCCGGGCTGACGCAAGCTACGGCCAATCAACTATTCACGCGGGGCAGTCGATTCAGATTGAATTTGTGTCGGCTAATCCCACCGGACCACTCCATGTGGGCCACGGACGCGGGGCGGCTTATGGGAGTGCGCTAGCGCGCTTATTGCGCGCGGTAGGTTGCGAGGTCCAGACCGAGTACTACGTCAACGATGCGGGTCGCCAGATGGATATTCTGGCGCTCAGCGTCTGGCTACGCTATTTGGAGATTTTTGGCACTGATCCCGCGCTACCAGAAAACGCCTATCGAGGCGCTTATATTCTGGATATTGCCGCGGCGTTGCGCGACCAGCACGGTGCTCGATTTGTGCCCGTCGAACCCTTGGCATTGCCAGAAAATGCCGAGCCCGAAGCCCGCCTGGATGCCGCGATTGCGTATTGCCGAGCGCAGCTGGGGGAAGACCAATACGCTGCCATCCACGGCCACGCGTGCGCGGCTATTCTGGCGGGCATTCGCGAGGATTTAGCGGCGTTCGGCGTGCATTTCGACCGTTGGTATTCCGAGCGCAGCCTGATCGGCAGCGGACAGCTGCGCGACGCCTTGGACGAATTAGGCCGGCGTGGCTTTATCGAGACGCGGGACGGGGCCCAGTGGTTTGCGTCGAGCCGGTTCGGCGACGAAAAAGACCGAGTGGTTGTGCGCGAAAACGGCGCGGCAACCTATTTCGCCACAGACATTGCTTATCACACCGAAAAAATGACCCGCGGATTCACGGGCCTCATCAACATTTGGGGTGCCGATCACCACGGCTACATCCCACGCGTGAAGGCGGCTTTGAGCGCGCTAGGACTGGACGCCGAACGTTTGCAGGTGTTGCTCGTGCAGTTCGCCACGCTGTACCGCCAAGGCGAACGCGTGCAGATGTCTACCCGCTCGGGCGAATTTGTCACGCTGCGCGAGCTGCTAGAGGAAGTAGGGCCGGACGCCGGGCGTTTTTTCTACCTGATGCGACGTTCAGAGCAGCATCTTGATTTCGACCTCGACCTCGCGAAATCACAGAGCCAAGACAACCCGGTTTACTACCTACAGTACGCCCATGCCCGGATTTGCAGCGTGTTGCGTCAAGCTAGCCAACAACAGCTGGGCTTCGATGAAGCGCGCGGGCTACGCGAGCGCGAGCTGCTCAGCGAGAAAAAAGAACACGCGCTGGTGACGTTGGCGGGGCGCTTCACACAGGTTGTCGCCAGCGCCGCGCGTGAGCGTGAACCACATCAGGTCGCCAATTATCTGCGCGAACTGGCGATGGAATTTCATGGGTATTACAACGCCCACAAAATTCTGGTCCCAGAGGTCGCGTTGCGTGATGCACGCTTGGTGTTGTGTACCGCGGTGCGTATCGTGCTGCGGAATGGCCTGGATTTATTGGGGGTGACGGCCCCAGAGGAAATGTAATGGCACGCGATCAGCAACGGCGCGAACACCACCAACCTAGCGGTCGCCCGCTGGGTAGCTGGGTTACTTTTATTTCCGGCCTCCTCCTGGGACTGACCGCCGCGGTCATCGTTTATTTCGCGATGACCGGACGCGCCAAGCAGCCGATACCCCCAAACACCCCAGAGGTCGCGCCTAGCAATAACGCTCGCGAGGCCGCCCAAAATGCCGACGCCGAGGCGTTACCCGCACCCGTGGAGGCCGCGCCCGAGCCTGTTCAGGCCGTCGCGCCCAAGCCAGACTTTGAATTTTATAAAATCTTGCCTGATACCGAAGTCAGAGTGCCGGATAGCGATCTCGCTAGCCCAACGCCTCCCACTCGCCCGGCCGAACCCAATGTCACTTTCTTGTTGCAGGTAGGCTCGTATCAGAAATTTGAAGAGGCCGACCAAGCCAAAGCGCAACTAGCCCTGCAAGGTACTTCCTCCACAATCCAACGCGTGGTGATTAACGGCCACGATATCTGGTATCGGGTCCATGTCGGCCCCCTGAAAACGATGCCCGAAGTCCAATCGATGCGGGCCCGCTTGCTCGAGAGTGGGCAGAGGGTGGTGGTGCTCAAAGTGGGTGCCCGAGTGCCGTAACGCCAGCGGGCGAACCACTGTGTTCGCTGCGGCCGGTGCTGCCCGCTGCCTTTGCGCTGCCATCTCGTTAAATTTTGCAAGCGGTGAGATTGTTGTTATGCACAACGCGGAGGTGCTCTGCCTGATTAAAGCTGAACTTAGCGAAAGAGGCTCGCTTGCTTAGTCGAAATAACTCTCAACCTATTGTTTTTTAAGAATTATTGTAATTTCGAGCAAAATATGACCATTCCGTGTCAGAGGGTTGATTTGCCGTGCTAGATCGTAGCTCAAACCGTTTTAGACACAGACTTATCCACAGATTCTGTGCATAAGTTTTGAGGGTTTATCTGCGCGTGCTGGCGGGTGGCCCCAACGCAGGGCGTGGGACTGACCGGAAAAGCGGAGGGGCTGCGCTGCGGAACCCAGCGCGGCACGGGTGGGCGCCGTTAATTTGGAGCGGGTGATGGGAATCGAACCCACGCTATCAGCTTGGGAAGCTGAAGTTCTGCCATTGAACTACACCCGCTGGGGTGTGATTGATTCTAGCCAGTTGATGGCGCGCAGCAAAGCCCGTTGTGGCAGATGGCCGCAATCATCGAACTGGCCGACCAGATAGTTGGCGATTGATGCCGTATGGGTGGCACCTAAGCAACGGGTGCTTGATAATGTTTTCACAGACAAGTGAGCCCTATGGCCCGTTGAAGTCTCCCCATTTTGCAACTGCGACAGGTAAGCAACCGAATGACCGCGACGTGCCCGATGGTGGTGTTGGTTGATGATGCCGCTGCGGTGAGGTCTTTCTTCATGCGGGCGACCGCTAATTTGCCCGTAAAATTACTGACCTTTTCCTCTGCGGCGCAAGCCATGCCTCTGCTTTGCGAACAACGCCCCGATTTGCTCTTCCTCGACATCATCATGCCGGACAAAGACGGCCTCACTTTTTTGCAGGAACTGCGCGGTTTGACCCTGCATCGCGAGACTGCGGTGGTCATTATTAGTTCGAAGGACTACGCGCAGGACCGCCAGACGGCGGTCGAACTCGGCGTTAAAGAGTTTCTGCCCAAACCAATGACCGTTCAGGTGATCCAAGAAAAAATCGCTCTTTATACGGGTGCGTCGGCCCCCTCACCGGTATGAACCCCAACTACCTTCGGTTCTGGGGAGTGCGTGGCTCCCACGCAGCACCCCATCGCAGCCATCTAGGGGTCGGTGGTAATACTTCTTGCGTGGAAATTCGGGCGGAGGGTCATTTGCTGGTGTGCGATGGGGGCACCGGCCTCATACCGCTGGGCGAGAGTCTGGTAGGGCAACAGGACCTGACAGAATTGCTGGTGGTTTTCACCCACTACCACTGGGATCACATTTGCGGGTTGCCCTTTTTTGTGCCGGCCTTTTTGCCGCAATGGAAAATTCGGTTTTTCGGGCCGGGTCAAACCGCGGCTGACATTAGCCGCCACATTTCTAACCAAATGAAGGCGCCTTATTTCCCGGTCGAAACCGAAACCTGGATGGCGAACATTGAATATCTCACCCCTTCAGGGGCAGGTTTGCAGCACGGCCCGATGCATATCCGCTACCAGAGCGTGCACCACCCCGGCGTCACCTATGGTTACCGCATTACCGTTGGCACGCTCAGCATCGTGTATGCCTCGGACAATGAAGTCGACTATCTACACTCGTCGATCGAGCGTCGCGCTAGCGAGTTCAGCGCGGAGGAAAGCCTCGAGATGCAGGACATCGCGGCCGAAGAACGGCAAGCGGACCTCGATTTTGTCCGCGGTGCAGACATTCTCATCCATGACGCGCAGTACACCCGGGCCGACTACGAGCGCAAGCGCGGTTGGGGCCATTCTTGCTACATCGACACGGTGAATTTTGCCATCGATGCTGGGGTCAAGACGCTCTATCTTTTTCATCACGACCCCGCCTACGACGATGAGCAGGTGGCGGCGATCCACCGTGACTGCCTGCAGATAATTCATGACCGAAATGCCACGCTAATCTGCACGGTCGCCCGCGAAGGGATGGTCGTCGAGTTCTGACACCAGATGAATATCATTGTGAATGGCACGCCGCAGTCGGTCAGCGACAACTGTACCTTGAGCCAACTGCTGGAGCTGCTGGAAATCCGCGGTAGGATCGCGGTAGAAATTAACGGCGAACTACTGCCCAAACGCCTGTTCTCCACGCAGGTATTGCAGCCCGGCGAGTGCGTTGAAATCGTGCGCGCCATTGGTGGCGGATAGGTGCCAATTCTGACAATGCTAACGTTTGCAGGCCCACCATGAGCTCTCAATATCTGCCGTCCTCGGACCCATTTTCCATCGCGGGCGTTACCTACGCATCCCGCCTGTTGGTAGGCACCGGGAAATACCGAGACCTCGAGGAAACTCGCTTGGCCATTGAGGCGAGCGGGGCCAATATCGTGACCGTTGCTGTGCGTCGAACCAATCTTGGCCAGCGTGAGGGCGAACCTAATTTGCTCGATGTGATCGATCCCGCGCGCTACACCATTTTGCCGAACACCGCAGGTTGCTACGACGCGGCGTCCGCAGTGCGGACTTGCCGGCTGGCGCGCGAGATGCTGGATGACCATCGCCTCGTTAAATTAGAAGTGCTGGCGGATCAGCGCACGCTCTATCCCAACGTCATCGAAACCCTAGCCGCCGCAGAAACCTTGGTCGCCGAGGGCTTTGAGGTCATGGTCTATACCAGCGATGACCCCATTCTGGCGAAACGGCTTGAAGCGATTGGCTGTGTGGCCATCATGCCGCTGGCGGCGCCCATTGGCTCGGGTTTGGGGATCCAAAATCGCTATACCTTGCGTGAAATTATCGAGCAGGCGCGGGTGCCCGTTATCGTCGATGCAGGGGTGGGCACGGCATCTGATGCCAGCATCGCCATGGAACTCGGCTGTGATGCGGTTTTGATGAACACCGCGATTGCCGAAGCGGGTCAGCCCGTACTCATGGCCCAAGCCATGCGGTTGGCCCTGCAGTCTGGACGTTTGGCGTTCCTCGCCGGGCGTATGCCGCGCCGTACCCACGCCTCAGCCTCCTCGCCGATCGACGGTCGGTTTCACGCTTAGCGTTGCCGGCCGGTCAGTTTTGTAAATGAATGCCGACTTACCCAGGCACCGTGAGGTGCGTAGCTTTGTGCGACGCGAAGGACGCATCACGCCGGGGCAACGGCGGGCGTTGCAGGAACAATTACCGCAACGCGAGTGGCCTACCGGCACGCCGCGCCCGTTGGTCGTGACGGGTCGGCGGGCCCCCCTGACCTTAGAAATTGGTGCCGGCGACGGCGAGAATATTGCGGCGGTTGCGGCCGCCCAACCAGCCGAAGACTTTATTGCCTGCGAAGTTCATGGCCCGGGCGTGGGGCATCTGTTGTTACGCGCGGAAACCTTTGGGCTGACTAACCTCTGGGTCGCCCAACGGGATGTCAACGAACTGCTGGCCGGTTTGCCCAACGCCGCGCTGAGTTCGGTGTATTTGTTTTTTCCCGATCCTTGGCCCAAGAAACGCCATCAGAAGCGCCGCATCTTTCAAGCAGACCTCCTGAATGCCTTGGCGCGCACGTTGGCCCGTCACGGCTGCGTCTTTGTGGCCACCGACTGTGCTGATTACGCGCGTTGGATGCTGGCGCAAATTGCGGCCGCTCCGGGTTGGTATAACTTGGCGGGCGCCGGCTTATGCGCCCCGCGTTTGCAGCGGCGAGAAGTCACCAAATTTGAGCGCAAGGCTTTGCGCGAAGGGCGCTTGATTTTCGATTTCGTGCTGGCACTGCGCTAATAGTGAGCTAATCGATATCGTGTGCGCAGCGCTCGTTTAATTCGTCTAGCCGATCGACCGCCGGGAAATCAGGGTATTCGCGCGCAGCCCCAGTGCTGCTCGGACGGGTAATGCCGTAGGACTCGGCGATGCCCCAGGCCCGCGCCGCGCGTAACACCGTGAGATTGTCGTCGACGAAAATGGAACGGGCTGGGTCAAACCCCACATCGGCTGCGAACGCATCCCAAAAAGCGGGGTGCTCTTTGGGTGCGCCATAGTCATGGGAACTGCGCACCGCTGTGAAATAATCGCCGAGTCCGGTTTTGGCTAACTTCATCTCGAGACTGCGCGGGTGCGCGTTGGTGGCGAGCACCGCTGGAATGCCGCGGGACTGCAAGTGGGCTAAAAATAATTGAGTCCCTGCGCGAACCCCAACGAGACCCGATTGCTCCGCCTCCACTTCGTGCATGGGCACCCCAAAGATCCCACTCCAGTGGTCTAAACAGTACCAGCGTAAGGTGCCGCGTTCGCGCTCGATGGTCTCGGTGACTTGCTGTTTGGCTTGCGCTAGAGACGTGCCATCACGGGCCGCGAGCCGCCCGGGCAGGGCGTAATTCCACACTTGATCGTCAAAATGCAGATCGAGCAGCGTGCCATCCATATCGAGCAGGACGGCAGAGACTTTGAAAGGGTACTGATGCATGGCGCGGCCTCAAAATAAAAACGCTCATTCCGCACCCGCTAACGACGGGTGGTGAGCATTGGATGTTTGGAGTTTAAACGCTGGAGCCAGTCAGTGCTTGCGGGGCAGCACGGCCTCGGGATCCCCTCACGGTGGCGGTGGGCGTTAACCAGCGAGAACAGCGAGCACGAGCAGGATGGCACAGCACGCCCCGCGGATGGAGGCTGAGGGGCGCTCGCGGCGAAGGCACTTGGCGATGCGTCACGTACTCAGTCAAGTAGGGCTAGGTTCTCACCAAGCCTGCACGCGTGGACGCCGCGAGATTAGGGTTTGGCGGTGGGTGGTGCTGAAATTTTTTGTGCTTGATGCAGCACCTCGGCGCGCAACGCGACCTGCTCACGTGCGATGGGGGTGAGTTTGGGTAGCAGCCCTTCCAAGCGTTCAGCTGATTCGTGGTCTCCCGCTTGCGCCGCCAAGGTGTACCAGGCTGCGGCTTCCGTCCAATCTCGGGTTACCCCCACGCCAGACTCGTAGAGCTGCCCCATCTGCCGCTGCGCTTTGGCGTAGCCCTGTTGGGCCGACTGCGCTAACCAGAAACGGCCTTCCTCGGTATCTTTTGGCGTGATGGTGCCGCTGATGTAGAGCGTGCCCAATGCCGCCTGCGCTTCCCTGTTGCCGTTTTCTGCGAGGCGGCGAAACGTTGCGAGTGCGCGACCGGCCCGCTCCGGTTCCTTGAGGTATTGCAGGTCTACTTTGGCCAACACCAGTGCGGCGTCGGGGTGGGACTCGGCGATGGACTCCAGCAAGCGCACGGCCTGAGCTTCGTCGGCTGGCACGCCCTTGCCTTCCAAGAGCAGTAGCGCCAGATTGAATTTGGCTTCTTTAAGCCCCTGTTTGGCGGCTTCTGCAAACCAGTGGGCGGCAAGTTCCGGGTTGCTGGCGAGGCCGGTGCCATGAAAATACAGCGTCGCGAGATAAAATTGCGCTTCCACATCCCCTAGCGCGGCGGCCTTTTGTAACCATCCGGCGGCTGTTACGGGGTCTGCTGGCGTGCCGTACCCACGCAGGTAGACCATGCCCAGGTTGTACATCGCACCCGGCAGGCCTTGGGCGGCCGCAGCTTCAAACCAGTGGCGCGCCGCGAGCAGATCTTTAGTGACCCCCCTACCTTGTAGCAAAAGCACCCCAAGATTATTTTGGGCGATTGCTTCGCCAGCGCGCGCGCCGGCATCGAAGCGGGCCACAGCGCCGACATAGTCACCGCGGGCCAACTGACTTTTCACACTCTCCGCAGTAGCCAGCGTTAAGTGAAGTAGCAGCCCGAGCGCTCCTGCAAGCTGGGCGGGACGCAAAAAACGGCGGCTTATTAACAAGTTTTGGAACACGTTTCCCCGCAATTTTGCTGGTGTTTGGGCGCTAACTAGGGCCACACGGCGCCGACCTCATGCGCTCTGGGGAGCCGATGGACTTGCCCGTCAGCCAGTAATACCATCCCCGGAAAGTCTGCTGCACGGGCTATTTACCGCGGCACTTTGCGCATTCGGCAGACTTCTCGGGCTGGTGCTGACGCTCAAATAGGCCCGAGCTTATAACAGCCACAGGCCTTTACGTTGAACCCAAACGCCGTGCAGACCGTTTTCTACCCGCTCGATTTTGGGGACGGCAGTGGTGCACTACTGCGCCCGAACGCAATCGCCCGGCTCCGGCTGGCAGTATGGCTGCGCGCCTACCGGTCCCTCAAGCCACACTCCTCAACGGAGCTACCGCTGAGGGGGCCGACCCTGCTGCTATTTAAATTTAAGCGGCGTATGCCAAACAATACACCGGCGACAAAAATTCGCCGCCGCGCGAGCGGGCGGCCGGCGTGCCCGTGCCGAGGCCGCCGGGCGGCCACCACGACGCTCGTGGTCTGCGCGCTGTGAGGCAGCAGTTGCCCGTACACGGCGCCGGTTTGGGACTGCGGCGAGCCTATCTGGGCGAACTCGGGCTAGCGTTTCCGCCCCTCATCGAGTTTATGGAAATCGCCCCCGAGAATTGGTTGGATGCCGGCGGGCGCTTGGGCCGCTCCCTCGCGCAAATTGCCGAGCGTGTGCCGCTGGTGGGTCATGGCTTATTGCTCAATCTAGGGGGTGCGGATCCCTTGGATTTAGCCTTTCTGCGCCGCCTCAAACCGTTTCTCGAGCACCATAAAGTGCGTTGCTACGGCGACCATCTAAGCTTCTGCGGCGATGCCGGACTGCTCTACGAACTGCTCCCGCTGCCCTTTACTGCGGAGGCTGTTGCGCACCTGGCCGGGCGGATTCGCGTGGTGCAGGAGGTGCTGGAGCGGCGCATTGCGGTGGAGAATCCCAGCTACTACTGCATGCTCGCCAACGACCTCACTGAAGCCCAGTTTATGAATGCGGTGTTGGCTGAAGCTGACTGCGATTTGCTGTTGGATATCAATAATGTCTACGTTAATAGCCAAAATCACCACTACGATGCCGGTGATTTTCTGCGGAGTCTGCCCGCCGCACGGATAGCTTATGGGCATATTGCCGGACATTTGCGCACCGCCGATGGCCTGTTGATCGACACCCATGGAGCGGCAGTCAGCACGGCTGTGTGGCAGTTATTGGGGCAGGCCTACGCGCATTTTGGGGTCTTCCCCACACTGCTAGAGCGCGATGAAAACCTCCCGGCATTGGCAGATTTATTGGCCGAGGTCGGGCAGCTGCGAGTCCTGCAAAGTGCCGCGGGGAGCCACGAGCAAACTGCGCCCGGGGCCAACACACGAGTGCTTTAGTCAGCCGCGTTTAGCCAAAACCACTGGCGGGGCGGGGCCGGACGACAGCCGCTATTGGCAACGGCGCGGCGCTCAAACGTGCGCTACGGCCAATGCCAATGAGTGCCGGTGGGCGTAGTCAAAAATAGGCCATGCAGCACTTCAAGGATCTCAGTATCCGAGTATTTGCCCGGTGGGCAATTGCCTGTGGCATTATCCCCGCCATCCTTCACCCAGCGGGTAACGGGCAGGGACACTGCATCGGCACGGCCGAGGCTAACCTACCACCAAAATCTAAGGCGCAGATGCCAGAACCAACCCTCCTAGCTTTGGGCGAGCGGCCAACATTTTCTTTCGAAGCCTATTTGCCGGCAAGCCTCCAAACGCTCCGGCGTCCGGTGGCGAGGCTAATTGACGGCCTATTAGGGCTGAAAGAACTGACTAGCCGTTATCACGGCCTGCCGCCGGCCGAGAACGTCGCCGATTTTGTGCGCATGGCGCTGAACGAACTGAATATTCGCACCGAGTTCGATCCAGAACAGCTCGCCCGCATTCCTCGCAGCGGGCCCTGCGTGATTGTGGCAAACCACCCGCACGGCGGCCCCGACGGCTTGCTGCTGATGGATTTGCTGCTGCGCGTGCGTCCGGATGTCCGTTTCGTTGCCAATCACTTTCTGGCCGGATTCATGGAACTGCGCTCTTTACTGCTCCAAGTGGACCCCTTTGGCGGTGGCCGTGCGGCACGCTACAACGTGGGCGCGGTGCGTGCCGCCCGTCGTTGGTTGGATCAAGGGGGGCTGCTGGTCATGTTCCCGGGCGGAGAAGTCTCTAGCCTGAAATGGTCAACGCGGCGTGTCATGGATCCTGAATGGACACCCGGGGTTGCCCGGCTGTTGCGAAAAACGGCAGCGCCGGCGCTACCGATCTACATTGAAGGTCGCAACAGCCTGCTGTTTCAGGTCGGCGGCTTGCTGAACCCGCGTTTGCGGACGGCGTTGCTGGTGCGGGAAATGTTGAAACCACGCACGGTGCGGCTGCGCATTGGGCGCCAATTGGCGCCTTCGGTACTGGCGGAGATTGGCGACGACGAGACCGCGGCCCAATATCTGCAATACAAAACCTACTTGCTGCCGATAGCGGAGCGTTTAGGCAGACCCGCGGTGCCCACGCGACCCGCCATCGCGCGTCCGGTCGCGCCGATTGCGCCGGCGTTGCCCAGCGCCCAACTGGCCGCGGAAGTTGCCAAGCTGCCGCCCGCGCAACTGTTGCATGCGCATGGCCGGCAGGAAATTTGGTATTTCACCGGCCGAGAATGTCCCGCGCTATTAAACGAAATTGGGCGCCTGCGCGAACTCACCTTCCGGCATATCGGCGAAGGCACCGGCAAGCCGAGCGATATCGATGAATACGACCGCTACTATCAGCACCTGTTTCTCTGGGACAAAACCGAGCAGCAGATTATCGGCGGCTACCGGATGGGCCCCAGTGATCTCATTCTGGCCTCTCACGGCGCGCGCGGTCTGTACACCCATTCGCTGTTTCGAATGTCCGACCGCCTCATCGAAAAGCTACGCCAAGGCGTTGAGTTGGGCCGCTCTTTTGTGCGTCAGGAGCATCAGCGTAGTTTTACCGCGTTGCTCATGCTCTGGCGCGGGATTGGTTCTTACGTGGTGCAAAATCCACGGTATCGCTACCTGTTTGGACCGGTGAGCATCAGCAACGATTACCACCCGCTATCCCAGCAAATTCTGATCTCCATGCTGAAGCGTCACAAGCTGGATGCCGATGGCGCCAACGAGGTTCGTCCACGGCACCCTTTTCGCCTGCGAGAAAGCGAACTGCCGCCGTTTGATGCCATGGATGACGCCGATTCCCGCGTGCTTGCCGATCTCATCGGGACTTTGGAAGAAGATGAAAAAGGCGTACCGGTGTTGTTGCGCCAATATCTCAAGCTGGGTGGCCGCATGCTGGGTTTTAATGTGGACCCGGCGTTTAATAACGTGGTCGACAGCCTGCTCATCGTGGATCTGATGAAGTCCGAACCCGCCATCCTCGCCAAGTATTTCGGCGAGGCCGGCACTAAATCTCTACGCGCTTTCCACGGTTTTGAGACCCCCGCCAACGGCCCAGACTAAGCCTCCGGCGCGCGACTAACGCGCGGCCTGATTGGGCGCTTTCCGGATTTAAATCAATGGTGTAGAGTCCATTTAACCGCCAATTTCGGTCCTTGGGTTGCGCTCTCCTGACATGCAAAGAATTCAAAAACTGTTGGTCGCTAATCGGGGCGAAATAGCGATTCGCGTCATGCGGGCTGCCGCTGAACTGGAAATCGAATCAGTCGCGATTTACTCGCAGGAAGACCGGTTTTCGTTGCATCGCTTCAAGGGCGACGAGGCCTATTTGGTCGGCAAGGGCAAAACGCCGGTGCAGGCCTACCTCGACGGCGAAGACATCATTCGTATTGGGCTGGAGGCCGGCGTCGACGCCATCCACCCAGGCTACGGGTTTTTATCCGAGCGGCCCGAGTTTGCCGAGGCCTGTGCGGAGGCCGGCATTATTTTTATCGGGCCACCCCCCGATGTCATGCGCACGTTGGGCAACAAAGTGGCAGCGCGTCGTTTGGCCGAGCGTTGCGGTGTGGCGGTGATGCCTGCCACGGGCCCGCTACCCGACGACCCCGCAGAAATATCCCGGCTGGCCGCGAGTGTGGGCTATCCCCTGATGCTTAAAGCCTCTTGGGGTGGCGGTGGCCGCGGCATGCGCGTCATCGAAGACCACACCTCGCTGCTAGAACTGGTGAGCTTGGGGCGTCGCGAAGCCGAACAAGCTTTCGGCAACGGGGAGGTTTATCTCGAGAAACTCATCCGCCGCGCGCGCCACGTGGAAGTGCAAATAATCGGGGACGCGCACGGCAATATTGTTCATTTGTTCGACCGCGACTGTACCGTCCAACGCCGTAACCAAAAAGTGGTGGAGCGCGCGCCTTCCCTATTTTTGGATGACGCCGGGCGCACGGCAGTGTGTGAATCGGCGGTGCGTTTGTGTCGGGCGGCGGGTTATCAAAACGCCGGTACGGTGGAGTTTTTACAGAACGCCGACACCAGTGAGGTTTATTTCATTGAGGTGAATCCGCGGATTCAGGTGGAGCACACCGTCACCGAAGAATTAACCGGCATCGACATTGTAAAAGCGCAGATTCGTATCGCCCAAGGTGGCCACATCGGGGCTCCGGAGAGTGGCGTGCCGGTGCAGGAGGACATCCATCGCAACGGCTACAGCATGCAATGTCGGATCACTACGGAGGATCCCGAAAATAATTTCATCCCCGATTACGGCACCATTACGGCGTACCGTAGTCCTGCCGGTTTTGGTATTCGGCTAGACGCGGGCACCGCCTATAGTGGGGCCCAGATCACGCGTTATTACGATTCTCTGCTGGTGAAAGTCACTGCGTGGGGCACCACGCCGGAAGAAACCAACGCGCGGATGCTGCGTGCGCTGCGCGAATTCCGGGTGCGTGGTGTGGTGACCAACCTGCGTTTCCTCGAGCATCTTTTAATGCATCCCGATTTCGTGGCCGCGCGTTGTTGCACGACCTTCATCGATACCACCCCAGAACTTTTCGACTTCGAGCATCGCCAAGACTATGGCACCCCGTTGCTTGGTTATTTGGGCGAGGTGATTGTCAACGGTAATGCGGCCGTGAAGGGCCGACCGCGTCCGAGTGTGCTCGCGACCCCCGAACCGCCGGAAGTGCCGCGCGGCGTGCCGCCAGCCGGGACACGCCAGCTGCTCGAGGCCTTGGGGCCACGCAAGTTTGCCGACTGGATGCTCAGCGAGCGCCGCGCGCTGGTGACCGACACCACTTTCCGCGACGCCCATCAATCTTTGCTGGCGACCCGGCTGCGCAGTTTTGACATGTTGGCGGTGGCGCCGGCCTACGCGCGCCGCCTGCCCACGCTTTTTTCGGCAGAATGTTGGGGTGGGGCAACCTTCGATGTGGCCATGCGCTTTCTCAAGGAATGCCCATGGCAACGCCTGCGTGGGATGCGGGAACGCCTGCCCAATGTGCTGCTGCAAATGTTATTGCGGGCCTCGAATGCGGTGGGCTACACCAATTATCCCGATAACGTGGTGGCGTTTTTCGTGCGTCAGGCGGCGACCGAAGGCGTGGACCTATTCCGGATATTTGACTCCCTCAATTGGGTGGAGAACATGCGGGTTGCGATCGATGCGGTGCTCGCTACCGGCAAGCTGGCGGAGGCCGCCATTTGCTATACCGGTAATCTCAGCGATCCCAGCTGCACGAAATACGATCTGCGCTATTACGTGAAACTTGCGAAGGAACTGGAAAAAGCCGGCGCCCACATTATTGGCATCAAAGATATGGCGGGACTTTGCCGCCCGGCGGCCGCGCGTGCTTTAGTGCTGGCCCTGAAACAGGAAATTGCGCTGCCCGTGCATTTTCACACGCATGACACCAGCGGGATCGCCGCCGCCAGCATCCTGGCCGCAGTGGACGCCGGGGTTGATGCCTTCGATGCGGCGATGGATTCCATGAGTGGGCTGACCTCGCAGCCCAATTTAGGGTCGATCGTTGAAGCGTTGCGCCACGGCGAACGCGACACCGAACTCGACCCCAACGCTATCCGCGAACTCTCCAGCTATTGGGAGCAGGTGCGCGCCAGCTATGTGGCGTTCGAAAGCGATATTCGCGCCGGTGCCTCCGAAGTGTATGTCCATGGCATGCCGGGTGGGCAATACACCAACCTGCGCGAGCAAGCGCTGTCGCTGGGGATCGCCGCACCGCGCTGGCCAGAGGTTGCGCACGCCTATGCGGATGTCAACGCGATGTTCGGTGACATCGTCAAAGTGACCCCGAGTTCTAAAGTGGTGGGCGATATGGCGCTCATGATGGTCACCAGCGGCCTGACTCGCGCAGAAGTGGAAAATCCTGCGGTGGACGTCGCCTTCCCCGAATCCGTCGTGTCCTTTTTTAGGGGCGATTTGGGACAACCCTACGGCGGCTTCCCTCTTGAATTGCAGGCGAAGGTACTTGCTGGCCAACCGGCGCTGGTCGGCCGTCCGGGCGCGGTGTTGCCGGCGGTTGATCTGGCGGCTGAGCGCCGGGTGGTTGAGTCACGGGTTGAGCGGCCCGTGAGCGATGCCGAGTTGGCGTCCTACCTGATGTACCCGAAGGTTTTTATCGACTACGCGCAAACCCAACGTTTGTTTGGCGATCTCACCGGCCTGCCAACCACGGCGTTTTTTTACGGCATGGTGGTTGGTCAGGAAATGAACATCACGATGGGACGGGGGAAAAGCCAAATCGTGCGCTATCTGGGCAGCAGCGATCCCCACGATGACAACCATCGCACGGTGTTTTTTGAACTCAACGGCCAACCACGCTCGATCAAAGTCGGCGATGGTGCGAGTGCGCAGCTACGCCCGCCGCAACCCAAAGCAGAGCGCAATAATCTCCGCCATCTGGGTGCTCCCATGCCGGGGGTTATTACTCAGATTATGGTCAAAGTGGGCGATAAGCTGGCGCGCGGCGACGCGTTGATGACCCTAGAAGCCATGAAAATGCAAACGGCAATCCGGGCCGAGGGTGACGGCACCCTCGTGTCGCTATCGGTACAACTGGGACAACAAGTGGATGCCAAAGATTTGCTGGCGGTGATTGAACCCGGCTAGACCGGCGGGGTTAGCTGCTGCCCAAGAGCGCGCGCAATTTCGCCACCTCTTCTCGCGCCTCATGGACTATTTTGAGGTGCCCATCCTCGGTGAAGTCTTCCGGCGGCAGGGCTTGCAACACCGCAGCGCCTTCTGGCGGGATGGGCTGAGCCCATGGCAACCGTTTACGCGGTTCGTGCCAATGGGCTAGGAGCAGAATTTCAGCCATCCCCAATTTGGCCGCGGCGGGCCGTGACCATTGTTCGGCCGCGCCCGCTAGCCCCACTAAGCTTTCGGGTAAGCGCCACGCGCGCAGCACTAGCCCCGTCACTTCGGGGCGCAGGTCTTGAAGCACCGCGTGCAGCGTCGCACTGGTGTTGAAAATTTGCGGAAAGGCGTCCAGTTGCGACACCAAAACGAGGACGCCAATATCGTGCAGCAAGCCGGTGAGCAAGGCTTGCTCGGGGGTGGCTATGCCTAAACGTTTGGCCAGCACGAAAGACAGCGCCGCGATGTTGGCGCTATGAGTCCACGCTGCGCGCATTAAGGTCGTGCAACGCGGGTCGGTGGTTCTGAACAGATTGCGAATCATCTGCGCCAGGATGAAATCCCGTGTGGTCTCTACGCCCATGCGGGTCACGGCTGCGGTGACATCCGTGACAGGCATGCCACCGGCATAGGCGGCGCTATTGGCTGCCCGCAGACAGTAGCTCGCTAAGGCTGGGTCCGCGAGAATAATGCGCGCCACCGCGTCTGCGCCTTTTGAGGGATCTGCGGCGGCGGCGCGGATGCGCAGGGCGACGTCTGGCAGGGTGGGTAGTGCCAAGCGCTCATCCCGCAACGCCTGATAAATTGAAAACAGTAACTCGTTGTCCACCGTATCCTCGCCGGCGGCAGCTTCAGTTACCTGAATGCCTTCGCGTGGGAGGATCTTGCGTTGGGAGGCCAGCAGGGATGCGGGTATTTTGACGTAGCGCAGCGTGCTGATTGCCGTCGCCCGCACCCGGCCCTTCGGGTGTGTGGACAGTGGGTGGAGGGCCTCGATAGTCCCCGCGCTGATGTCGAAGGAGTCGCCCTGCGAATCGCTGATGCACGCCGTGCCGGCCAGCAAATAAAACAACCAGTTGTCGTCTGGCCCGCAGCGAAACAACTCGGCGCCGACCGGCGTGAATTCCACGTCGATGTGTTGGGTCAGCCCCTCGAATTCAGCGTCGCTGAGATGCCGCAGAGGCAGTAACCCCCGCAGGCGGAGCAGATCGGCCTCGGTTTGGGTGGGCATGGGTTGGGATGGCTCGGGGGGCTTAGGGTTGGCGATTCACGCGCTCAAGACTAGCGGTGGTCGGCCACGTAGGGGTTAGTGCGACGCTCGTGCCCAAAGGTCGAGGTAGGCCCATGACCCGGCACAAAAGTCACCTCATCGCCCCACGGCCACAGGCGTTGGGTGATGGACTGCAGCAGGGTTGCATGGTCGCCGCGCGGGAGATCCGTGCGCCCCACGGATCCTTGAAACAACACATCGCCCACGAAAGCGACCCGTTGGGTTGGCTCGAAGAACACCACGTGGCCGGGCGTGTGGCCGGGACAGTGCGCGACCTTCAGCACCAAATTGCCTACTGTGACGGTATCGTCTTGGGCCAACCAACGATTGGGCGCAAAAACCTCGGCGGGTGGAAACCCATAAGCTTGCCCCTGCTCTGGGAGCTGGTCGATCCAGAACTGATCCTCGTGATGCGGCCCCTCGATCGGCACGCCGAGTTCGCGGGCCAAACTGGCGGTGGCACCGGCGTGATCGATATGGGCATGGGTGATCAGTAATTTCTCCACGGTGACGCCAGCTTGGCGGGCCGCTGCCAGCACCTTGGAGGTGTCCCCACCAGGATCCACGACAGCCCCCCGCAGGGTGGTTGTACACCACAACAGCGAGCAATTCTGCTGAAACATCGTGACCGGGGTAATAACGACTTGCACTGTTGGCTTGCCCTGTGGCGCGGTACTGGAAGGCCCGAGTGTATCGGAAAATGCGGGCACGGACGCCACGGGGCTTGCGTTTTTGCCCCGACCTGCGGTGCTACACTCGACAGCTGATTCTCCACCATGACGTGCGTAGCACTTAAGTGCCTCAGCATGCTGACCGATGGTAGCCAATGAGTAAGGACGACAAGACTTTTATCGTGCGAGCCGAGAAGGCGTTCGAGTTTCGCCATGTGATCTCGCATCCCTGGAACCCGGGCACCGTGGTACAAGGCACCAACCTCGACCAGCTCACGGGGCTCACGCGTAGCCGAATCCGCGTGGTTCGGCTGGGGCCGGGCAAGGTGGCTTCGCTGTATCACTCGCAGCACTGCGAAGAAGAATGGATTTATGTGCTGCAGGGCAACGGCAGCGTGGAGATTGAAGAAATCGAATACCAGTTAGGGCCCGGTGATTTCGTCGGTTTCGCCGCCCCAACCGCCTCTCATCAGTTGCGCAATCCCTCTAAAAAAAGTCTGCTGTGCCTGATGGGTGGCAGTCGGGCGGACGTGGATATGGCGGAATTCCCGCGTGACGGGAAGCGCATGCTGCGGCGCGGCGAAAACATGGAGGTGTACGACACCGCCGACGCCGAAGAAACCGGGCCGACCAATATGGATGAGCAGTTGCTCCGGAATTTGCGTCAGGCGCCCTCCCAGAAATAACGTTAGAGACTCAAAAGGTTCCAGATATGAGCATTGAAGTAGGCACAGCCGCCCCCGCTTTCAAACTGACCGACGCCCACGGCAAGCAGATTTCGCTCGCCGATTTCAAAGGCAAGAATGTCATCGTTTATTTTTATCCCAAAGACGACACCCCGGGTTGCACCAAGCAAGCCTGTGGCTTTCGCGATAATTGGTCGGCGCTAGAACAAAAAAACGTGGTGGTTGTCGGTATCTCCGCTGATGACGCGGCCTCCCACACAAAATTTGCCGAGAAGTATCAACTGCCGTTCATTTTGCTCTCGGATCCCGAGCGCAAAGTCATGGCGGCCTACGGTGCCTATGGCGAAAAAATGATGTACGGCAAGAAAGTCACGGGGGTTATTCGCTCGACGGTGTGGGTAGATCCCGCCGGCCTAGTGAAAAAACACTGGGCACGTGTTGCTAATGCCGAATTACACCCGGCCGCCGTGCTGGCCGCGCTGGCCGCGCCCTAGGTCGGGCCGTCCACCGAGGGACGACTTTATGCCGCGGTGTTACTCAGCACGCTGGCCTCGCCGAACGCTTCAGCGTAGCTAAGCACGCGGTTGCGGCCTGCCTGTTTGGCTTTATAGAGCGCTTGGTCGGCGCGGTGAATGAGGTCGCTGGCCAGTGACTGTGACTCAATGGGCACCCAGCCCACGCTCACCGTGACGCGCCCCACGGTGGGAAAGGCGTAACTGCTGACCTTCTCGCGAAAGCGCTCTAGTGCAAGCGCGGCCCCGCCGGGATCGGTGTTATTGAGGATAATGACGAATTCTTCGCCGCCGTAACGAAACAGCAGATCTTCGGTACGAAAGCTTTCGCGCAACAGGTCGGAAAATTGTTGCAAGATTTCATCCCCGTACACATGCCCGTAGGAATCGTTAACCCGCTTAAAGTCGTCGATGTCGGCAATTGCCAACCACGGGCCGTGGTCAATGCGAGTGCGCTGGGGATCGCGGCGATGGCGCGCCATTAACTCTTCGAACCGGTAGTCAAAGGACTGCCGGTTGAGTAAATCGGTGAGCGGGTCCCGCTCGAAGCGATCCATGAGTGTCAGCAAGTGGGCAAAAATAGTGGCCACGCGGACTACGCCGGCCAGTTTTTCCGGCAGTGGGTTGCCGGCGATGGCGAGGAAGCGGTACATGCCAGACAACACCCCCAAGCACACAATATTTTGCTCGTCAGCGGTATTGATCACCGGCAATTGCTCGGGGTGGCGCTCCATGAGCATGGCCGCTTTCAGCCACTCCGGCGCGACTATGTCCTGACCATCGGTCATTCGGCGGACCCCCAGTGGGGCCGGGGAATTGGGGCTCGTTGTGCCGCGTGGATCGAACGCTTCCAAAATTTCGATAGCGTTATTGGGCAGCATCACCTGCACGGCCTCAAGCGTGGTCCGGCAGAGGCTGCGAAAATCAGCCTGGCGGGTTAGCTGCGCGATTGCGCTAAATTCATCCATCTCGACCTCAAGGCAAAGTGGCAATGCACCCGAGTATGCGCGTTGGGGATGGCGGTCGTAAAACACAGCAATTGTGACGGACCCATCATTAAATTGGTCGCCCCTCAAAAATTTACTCAACCGATGGTCGAGGCAAGCCGATTCCAAGGCGCTATTTTTGCAGCGAGCTTAGGCGAATTGACTCGGACAGACGGGCGGCGCAGTCCTCAATATGCTGCTTAGGCGCTCTAGGGTGCGCCTGAAACCATCGATAAACTCCCTTTAATTGACCGGAGGTTACTGTGCTTAAAATTATTTTCCCGACCCGCCCGGGTACGCACGATGTGGTCTTGGAGACCTCGGCTGGGGAGCTTGCGCGTTGCACAGTGCACGTGCCGGAGACGCCGGCCGCAGCGGCACCCTTAGTGCTGGTATTGCACTACGGTGGCGAGCCCTCCGGGTTTTATGGTCGCCCGTTATTGGAAATGTTGGCCACCGGTGCGTGGCGCGAACTCGGCGCGGTGTTGGTAGCGCCGGTGGCGGCGGGCGGCGATTGGAGTCTCCCGCGTAATACGGAACTCGCGCTTGATTTGCTGCAGGCCGCCCAAGATCACTACGCCACTGCCCCTGCAAAACGCGTGGTGCTGGGTTACAGCATGGGTGCGATGGGGGTTTGGCATCTGCTGAGCAGGGTTCCCGATTTGTTCGCCGCCGCGGTGCCGTTGGCCGGACCGCCCCCGCCCATGCTCCCGCCGCTGGTGCTGCGCACGCCTGTGCACGCCATTAACTCGCGGGCCGACCGCTTGTTCCCTGCGCAGGAGACGGCGGCTGTCATTGCCACGCTGGCGGCTGGTGGCGCGCCGGCGCAGCTGACATTGCTAGACGGTATCGACCACCCTGCATTTGGCGCGTTTGCACCGAGTCTTGCGCGGTTATTGCCTTGGCTCAATGGCTGCTGTGCGGCCGTGGAGCCACCTGCCTGAACGCGTTGAGGGCGGGCGAAGTGTGGCGTGAACCGGTGGGTTGGACGAGCGGGAGAATTTTCTTGCAATCAATTTCGAAAAGTGTAAATTGCCGCCTCCGCACTAACTTTGGGGTGTTTGTGAGTTGTTCCACTAAGAACAAAACCACGTCGAGGAGGTCGCTCCAAGCTTAGTGTCATCGTCAGAAACGGTGCGCCTCGCGGAGGCGTCCTGCTCGCGCCCATTTTAAGCAACGCTTTAAATCGCGAGGATTTCTGAAGAGATGGACCAAACTAGGCCACTGTGGGGCCCCGCCCACACCCGTAATACCACCGGCAATTGCCTGTCCACGCCCGCCCTCGGGCAACGGTCTGGCCGCCGGCGCACCGCCTCTATGACTAGCCCCATCAGCTGCTGCCACACGGCGGCAACTGCGCGCGCGGTTTAACGCAGATGGCGTTACGTATTCAAGAGACCCTCTACGGGGACGAAGTGTTTCAAGGCTTTCAGGCCGAAGAACATCTTTTTCAGGGCCAGACCCCCTACCAGAAAGTCGATATCTACGCCTCCCAACGCTGGGGCAAGGTGCTGGTGCTGGATGGTATTTTTCAGACCACCGAGCGCGACGAATTCATTTATCACGAAATGCTGACCCACGTGCCGATGTTCGGCTGCGCGAATCCGCGCCGGGTGATGATCGTGGGCGGTGGCGATGGCGGCATTCTGCGTGAAGTGCTCAAACACGATATTGAACACGTCGACATGGTGGAAATCGATCGCACCGTCGTGGAGTACTGCATTGAGCACATGCCGACCCTCAACGATGCCGGTCGTATCTATGCGGATCCCCGTGCGAGCTTGGTGATCGAGGACGCTTTTGAGTTCATCAAACGCGAGCAAAATCGGTATGACGTCATTTTGGTGGACTCCACTGACCCGATAGGAGCGGCCGAGGTCTTGTTCTCGCGCACTTTCTACCAGTTGTGTCGTGAGGCGCTCAATCCCGGTGGGGTGCTGGCGTTGCAAGATGGGGTCTCGTTTTTGCAGCCAGACGAGGCCCGCGGCAGCATGCGCTTGCTGCGCGAACTCGGTCTCAAAGCGCGCTGTTATCTGGTCGGTGTGCCGACCTACTACGGCGGCAATATGTCGCTGGGCTATGCCAGCGACGACTTAGCCGCGATGACGCCGCACATCGAACCCCTCCAGACACGTTTTGATCGCGCGCGGGTGGACACCCGTCACTACACGCCGGAGCTGCATGTTGCGAGCTTTGCGTTGCCACGTTGGTTGCAGGACATTACAGGGGGATTGGCTTAATGAATGAGCAGCTTGACCACTTTAAGTGCGCCGACGACGGCGAGCGCTATGCGGGCGATCACCTCCTGATCGAATTCTGGGGTGCGAGCAGGTTGGCCGAACCGGCGTTTATTTGCCAGGCCTTGGAAGACGGCGCGCGGGCGGCGGGAGCCACGATCCTGCATTCCCATTATCACCACTTCGGCGAAGAATCGGGTGTGAGCGGCGTGACGGTGCTGGCAGAAAGCCACATCACCATCCACACCTGGCCGGAGGTGGGTTATGCGGCCATCGACGTCTTTATGTGTGGCGACGCTAAACCGATGGACTGCTTAGCGCTGCTGGAAAAGCGCTTTAATCCGACGACGGTCTCCACGGAGAATGTGCGTCGCGGTCGCTTGCTGCGTGAGGTGCGTGCGCAGCGCGTGGCATAAGCCGTCAGGGCTCGCGATGCTGCCAGCCTTGAGCTTATCGGTAGGCAAAAAAACGGGCCCCGCAGGGCCCGTTTTCGTTTGCAGACGGGCGGTACTATCAGGCCGCCGCAGACGCTTGCTTCGGGGGTTGCTCGGCCGTCCACGTCCGCAACACGGGCATGACCTCGCTAGCAAACAGTCTCATGCTGCGTTCCACGACTTCCATCGGGGTGCCGGCAAAGCGGAAGCACGCCAACACGCCATAGGCGCCAAAGTGGTTCCAGCGCTCCTCGAACTTGCGCAGCATTTGGTCGGGTGTGCCCCAAATTTGCTGTTCTACATAGGCTTTAGCGATGCCATCCTTGCCTAGCGCTTTCATCATGTCGACCGCATCACCGTAGGCCTTGTAGCCTTTGGCATCTTTGTAATGGTCGCCCAACATCTCGTAGTGATGCAGAACCGAGGCACAGTAGCCCGCGACATATTTCTCGGCGTGCGCGCGCGCGCGCTTGGCATCGTGATCCACGATGGTCATTTCGGTGAGCAGCGCTGGCCGTGGCTCGTAGCCGTGCAGGGTACGGAACAGCGCCTGATAGTCGTCGATTTCCTGCTTTTGTTTGTCAGGGGCTTTGTAATTGAAGGCCATCATCTGCGCGCCCAGACGGGCTGCCTGCTCGGCAGAATCGGGGCTCATTGCCACTTGGGTGAGCCGGGTTTTGCGCCATTCGTTGGAATGCGGTGCCGGGCGCAGCGGGGCTTTGGGCTGTTTGAAGAACTTGCCATCGTGCTCGGGGAACCAGCCGGTTTCTAGGGCTTCCACGATCAGCGGCGAGGCTTCATCGAAGCGGTCGCGAGATTCATCCATGGCAATCCCGAACCGCTCGAACTCGCGGCGGGACAGCCCGCGTCCCAGCCCTAAGATGGCACGGCCACCGGAGAGTTGGTCCAGCAGCGCCGCTTTTTCTGCGATGCGTAGCGGCTGGGTGTTCCACGGCACGATGGAGGCGCCGCTGGCGAGTTTGATGCGCTTGGTCTTGGCTGCCACGTGGGCCAAATAAACAAAGTTATCTGGGCAAAACGAATAATCTTCAAAATGATGTTCGACCACCCACAGGTGGTCAAAGTCGAGCTCTTCCGCGAGTTCCGCGCAGCGCAATTCTTGGGCGTAGACTTCGCCATCAGTGATACCTTCAAACAGGTAGCTCTGCATAACCTGAACAATACCGATTTCCATGTTGCTTACCCCTTAGGCAGTGTTAGGCCCGAACTGGGCTCTTATGATGTTTAAGCGCTGGCGCGGCCCGCTTGGCCTTGTCCGCGGCGCCAGTCTGGTTAGAGTCTAACCGCTAAAATAGCCGCGCGGCGAGGTCCCCCGGCAGCTGGGCGCGAGGGTCACTAACGTGGCGCGGCGGCGTGGTGCCAGCAGTTGTGGCGGTGGCCATCGGGTGGGCAAACTCAGGGTGCTGCAAGACGCCAGCGCGCCCGTTAATTCTGTTTACTTCTCAGCGAGCAAAATATCTGTGACAACGATCGATAAAGCACTCCACACGACTCAAATGACGGTGCCGCGCGAGTGGCTGGACTACAACGAGCACATGAACGTTGCCTACTACACGTTAGCGTTCGATTTGGCCGGCGAGGAACTACTCAAAGTCGCCGGCATGGGGGAGGCCTATACGCAGGCCACGAAAAATTCTTGGATGGTGGTGGAATCCCATATCACCTACCAGAACGAAGCCCGGCTAGGGGACACCCTGACCATCAAATCGCGGGTGCTTGATTGCGCCAACAAGGCCGCACACCTGTATCAGGAAATGTTTCGCGGCGAGCAGCTGCTGGCCACGGAGGAGCAATTGATGTTGCATGTTAGTTTGGTCACGCGTGGCGCCACGCCCTTCGAACCGGCGGTGTTAGCCGCGTTGCAGGCGCTGCAGGCGCTGCAACAGGATATGCCTCGTCCAGACTGGGTTGGGCGACAAATTGCCATTCGACGTTCATGAGGTGAATTATTTTGGCTAGAAAGTATTTTGCGAAGTCGGTCGTGCTGATCACCGGCGGCGGATCGGGTATCGGTGCTGCCCTGGCGGCCGCGCTCAGCCGCCGGGGGGCGCAGGTTATTGTGGCCGATCTGGATTTGGCTAACGCGCAGGCTTTGGTGGGGTGGGGCCACGCCTTGGAAGCGCTCGCACTCGATGTGCGCGATGCGGGCGCCGTCGCGGCGAGCGTCGCGGGGGTAGTGGAGCGCTACGGCCGGCTGGATTATCTGTTCAATAATGCGGGTATTTCGGTGTGTGCCGATGCCCGCGACCTCGAGTTGGCGCATTGGCAAAGCGTGATTGAAGTGAACCTGATGGGGGTGGTACACGGCACGCACGCGGCCTATCTGCAGATGTGCCAGCAGGGGAGTGGGCATATTGTGAATATCGCCTCGCTCGCGGGGCTAGTGCCATTCCCCACCAATGCGCCTTATGCGGCGAGCAAGCACGCGGTGGTGGGTCTGTCGCTCTCTTTGCGCACCGAGGGGGCGGAGTTGGGGGTGCGGGTCAGCGCGGTATGCCCGGGCTTTATCCAGTCTAATATTTTCCGCGCTACACCCTTTATTAATGTGCCGCGTGAGGCCCTTTTAAACGCGATGCCTTTTAAGCCCATTAGCACCGAGTTGGCGGCAACCCAAATTTTGGCGGGCGTTGAGCGCAATCAGGCGATCATCTCGTTTCCAGGCTACGCGCGCTGGTTATGGCGCGCGTACCGTTGTTGGCCGGCACTCTTGGAGATCCTGGGCCGTAAACAAATTAGAGATCTGCGACGGGTCAGAATTAAGCCGTAATCCCAGCCCGCGGGTTGCCGGTTAACGTTGGCTGACGACTCGCGCCACAATCGACTAACATACGCCCACGTATGGTCTGGCCCACGCCAGCCCCCCTGACCCCTGCGCCTGAGGAGACAATCTTGGATTCGCTTTACCACCACAGCTTTAAAGACATGATGAACGATGTAGTTGCGGCCGGCTCGTGCTGCGAGTGCGGCACCTGCGTGCTGGTCTGCCCGCACAACGTGATCGAATACATCGACGGCAAGCCCCAACAGACCGCCAAAGCCTCGGCACCTTTCGACTACTGCGGGATCAGCGAAGGCGTGGGCTGCGATGTCTGCGCCACGGCCTGCCCCCGCCTCTGGCCGCGTGAGGAGCATCTCAAGCAAATGGTCTTCGGCGACCAGCCAGAAGGCTATGAAGGAATCTTTGGTAACTACCGGCATATTTTCGTGGCCCGCACCAAGCACGAAGACGTGCTGGAGCGTGCGCAAGACGGTGGCGTAGTCACCGCCTTGCTGGCGTGGGCGCGCGAGGCCGGCCACATCGACGGTGCGGTGGTATCGGCCGTGGGTGAGGACGACGCCCCTTGTTTTCCCACCCCCAAGGTTGCCACCACGGTGGCCGAGATCAAAGCCAGCACGGCCAGCTGGTACACCTACTGCCCCAACGATCTGGCGCTGGAAGAGGTTAAGAAAAAGGACCTGAAGAAGGTCGCCTTCGTCGGCGTACCTTGCCAGATAACCCCGCTGCGAAAATTAGAATATATCGACCCCAGCATCCTGATGGCAGCCAAGAAAAAGCCGCAAATTGTGGCTCGCCAGCGCGGATTTCTGAAAGGCTATGTGGAGCGTGTGTCTTTCAGCGTGGGGCTATTTTGCACCGAAGTTTTCCGTCCAGAGCTCATGACCGAACGCATCGAAAAGCAGATGGGGATTCCGCTGACGGAGGTGTCGAAGTTCAACGTCAAAGGCGAGGTGCTGATCTACAAAAAATCTGGCGGCATCGAGACCATTCCGCTCGAAGAAGCCATGCACGAATACCAACGTCCCGAGTGCCTGCACTGCGGCGATTTTTCCGCTGAGATGGCCGACATTGCCTGCGGCGGTGTGGGGACAGATCGGGCGACTATCGTCGTGCTGCGGACCCAGAAGGCGGTCGATATTTGGCGTGAGTTCGAAAACACTGGCACGGTCGACGTCTGGCCTATCGCCGAGAACAAAAAAGCCTGGAACATTCTGCAACGGCTAGCGCGCCGCCAACGTGAGCGGCCACCGGCTGGCCCCGTGCGTGGCGCCTCGGCACCCGGCCTGCCACAGTATTCGCCCAAAATTGAAGCTGATCTTTCGGCGGCGGCGATCGCGCTGACCCCCAAGGCCGCAGCTGAAATTGAAACCTGTCTCGAAGCCGCCTACCTCGGCGCTGCGCGACCGATGGACGATGTGGTGGGTTATATCGCTGGGCAGCCTATTCCCGGTGAACCGCCGGCGGTGAGCGAAGGTGAGAAGCGTAAACTCCCGCCGCCGCCAAAACCCGAAGAAGGTGGGGCGTCGCCCTGCTGGCGGCCGAGCGCCGGCTAAGCTTTGCGCTAGCCGCCCACTCGCCGCGTGCGCCCATCCCGACGGTGGGCGGTGCGGCGGGAGGTGGCCGACCCATCGGCATCGCCCGCACCTGGCGTGTACCGCGGAGGGTCGCCGCCGAGGGCTGCGTTATGGTCGGCAGCCGGAGGCTGTGAGCGTGTGTTCCAGCGCGGCACGAGGCGACTCGCGCCTCCTGCCAGGTTTCCCAATGGCTGGTACGCCGGCGTTGGCCGACGTGGTGTCGCACGCCCCGCACTTCAAAGCCGATCGCCTCGTGCCCGATGAACAAGGCGGGGCGCGCGCAAAATTAGTTAACAAGCAGCGCCATATAGGCGCTTAGGAGCACATTTTATGTCCAATGAAATCGCCGCCATTCAACGCACGGTACAGACTTATCTCGATGGGTTATACGAAGGGGATATCGCCAAACTCGGTGCGGTTTTTCATCCCACTTGTGCCCTCACACACGTGCTCGACGGCGAACTCAAAGTGCTGCCGCGCGCGCAATGGTTTGAAGCCGTACAGGGTCGGCAGACGCCGCTAGCGGCTGGTTTGAGCCGTGAGGACTACATTTTGGCCATCGATCTCATTGGCCCGACGATGGCGCATGTGAAGCTCAAATGCGCTATCCCGCCGCGGTATTTCACGGACATATTGTCGCTGCTGAAGGTCGGGGGCAGTTGGGTAATTGCCCAAAAGGTCTTTATGACAGAGGTTCGGGAAGCCGGTTAAAGATACGGCCCGAACGGTAGCGCTGCGCCTGCTCGGCGCGCGCTATTGATCGGGCGGATTCGTCACCAGACCTTGGCGCGGTGGTCGCCAAGGCCTGCCCAATAAGCGCCGCTAGGCGCGGCCGGAACGCATGACCTGCCCCGGTCGTGCACCGGTGTCACGCCCTTGTTCTAGCAGGGGTACGCCGTTAACGATCGTGTATTCCATCCCGGTTGCCGGCATGACCAAACGCCGCCCGCCACCCGGCAGGTCGTTACGCATCACGCCGCGTTTCTGCGACCCCACGGTGCTTAAGTCAAAAATAGCGAAGTCGGCGGCCAAGCCCGCCGCAATCCGACCGCGCTGCTGAATACCAAACAACGCCGCAGGCTCACTGGTAATACGCTTTACTGCATGCTCAAGCGTCATCACGGCGCGATCGCGCACCCAAGTGCCCAGCAAGTAGGTGCAGTAGCCGGCGTCGCAGAACATATCCACGTGCGCGCCGCCATCGGAGAGGCCGATGAGCGTGCGGGGGTCCTTGATGAGTTCGGGGATTCGGCTTTCGTCTGAGTTAAACAGCTCATAGGTGAACTGCATGGCGAGATTGTCGTCCAGCGCGAGTTCCAAAAAGGTGTCGACCGGATCCCGCCCGCGTTCGCGCGCAATCTCACCCACATTTCGGCCCAACAGCCCGGTAAGTGCAGGACTCTCGACCTCGTGGATGATGGCGAGGTTCCAGTCGCCGGTGAAGATGCCGGGCGTTTTGAGCGCCTCCCGAAACTGGTCACGGAAAATGGGGTCGCGATACAGCTTTGCTTGCTCGGCAACGGGCCGATTAAACACGGGATTCCAGCAGGCCATGTTGGCAAACATGAAAGGCTTGCGCAGGTCTATTTGGACGATGAGTGGCCGGCAAGTGGTTTGCGGCAGCCCACCGCGGGCCGTGAGCGGTGCAGTGCGCAGGAGGGTTTTTTGCGCCGCCTCCGGATTGTCCACCCGATTGAGCAATGCTAACCAAGTTACCGGTCGTTGGCTTTCCGTGAGCAGCATGTCCAGTAGCGCGTATTCCGCGTCATTGACCACCGAGACTTCGTTGGTGAGCGCCAGCTCGATCGCACCACGACCCAAATCGCGCAGCACATTGGCATAGGTTTTCAATTCGTGAGTGCTGGCTTTACGGCAAGCCAGCGGCCGGCCTTCGTAGCCGATGTGCTGGGCCACATTGGTGGTCGTAAAGCCCATGGCGCCGGCGTCCATGGCTTCGCGTAACAGGGTGGCGATGTGTTGGGTTTCGGCGTCGGTGGCCGCGCGATCCATGGATTCTTCGCCCAACACGTAATGGCGGAACGGGGTTAGCGCGGCCAGAAATCCGAGATTCAATCCCGAGCCGCGGCGTGCGGCGGCGTCCATGTATTCCGGAAAGGTTTCCCAATCCCAAGTCACCCCCGCGTTGAGTACATCGAAGGGAATGGCTTCTACGTTCACCAAGTCCCAGGCGGCGATGGCGCGTGTTTCGGGCCGGCAAGGTGCTAAGCCCACACCGCAATTGCCCATCACCAGGGATGTCACGCCGTGCCAGCAGGAGGGTGTGGTGAGGGAATCCCAGCAAATTTGCGCGTCGTAGTGGGTGTGGGGGTCGACAAACCCCGGTGCCACGATGAGGTCGCTGGCGTCGATAGTACGCTTGGCGGTCCCCGAAATTTTGCCAATCTCGACAATTTTCCCGTCGCTGACGGCGATATCGCCATGGAAACTTGGCGCGCCGGTACCATCCACCACAGTACCGTTCCGAATGAGAAGGTCAAAAGCCATGGCGCGTACCTCGTGCTGATTTGATGCCACATCATAGGCCGACCCCGGCCGGTAGCCTATTGGCAGCATTAACCCACTTTGATGACTAATGCCATCGCCGTATCGCCGGCCGCGCAGCCATGAAAGAGCCCCCAGCCGCCCCCGCGCAAGACCAGTTCTTCGATGAGTTCAATGATGGCGCGCATGCCCGTAGGCGCCTGCGGATGACCCCAGATCAGGGAGCAGCCGTAGTTGTTCATTTGCGCCAAGTTCGCGCCTGTTTCGCGGGCAAAGATTAAGTCGTTCACCGCAAAAGGGTTATGGGATTTGATCGCCGCCACGTCAGCGATGCCGATGCCAGCCGCCGCGAGCGCACGGCGTGCTGCGGCGATCGGTGCGGCTGGCATCATGGCGGGTTCGGCGCGGGCTTGCGCGCTGGCATGGAGACGAATTTTCACGGCGGGATCGCGGCTTAATTCGCCAGCGCGCTCTGGGCTTGTGATCACCATGCCAGCGTTGCCGTCGGCGGGGTGCGTTTGTCCCCCGTAGGTAACCGTCCCGTTTGCGACCACGGTGCGTAAGCCGGCGAGGCCCTCTGCGGTGGTGGGGTGTATGCCTTCGTCAGAGGCTAGGGTAGCCACTGTTTTGCGAAATTGAGCATCGGGCACCGCGAAGGGCAACGTCATGTAACGGTGTTGAAAGGTCTCGCCATTCGCCTGTGGCGCCAGCGCCATCTGGTACTGGGCGTAGCGCTGCAGCACCAGCGCGTGTTGCTCTTGCGTGGAAATTCCCCAACGTTTGGCGCAGTTTTCGGCCGTGGCGACCATGCTGCAATCGGCAAACGGGTCGCGTTCAAAATTGGCTAAAACCCAGTCTTCCGTTTCGCCCGTACCGCCGAGGCCGCGTGGGTTGGGATAATAAATATGCGGGCCGTTGGAGACCCGGTCAGCGGTGATAGCCAACACGCAGTGGGTTTGGCCGCTGGCTATCTCTTGCGCCGCGTGGGTAATGACGCGTGCGCTAGTCGCGCAGGCCTGCATGATGGTGGGGCCTCCAATTTGCGGCGCGCCCAGTTCCCCCGCCAGCCACGGCAAACCATAGAAGCTACCACGCTGCGGCACGGTCAAGCCGAGCACGCCAGCATCAAAAACTGTGGGCGAAATGCCGCGGGCGGCCAAGGCGTTGCGCGCAACACTAGCGGCAAAGCGCAGGCTGTGAAGTAGCGAGAAACTACCTTGCCAGCGGGCGAAAGGGGTGCACCAGTAGGCACCGTAAGGGATGGCCGCCTGCAACATTGAGCAATGCTCCGGGTGTGATGACGTCCCAACTATAGCAGCCGATGAAGCGCCTTTCTGGTGGCTCGCGAGGCGAGCCCTGCAGGGCCAGCCGGCGGCGTGCCCGCTAAAATGTCGCGCCAACCGCGACGTGTGGTGCCATCACCTGCGCCGGTTGCGCAAGTTTGGGTTTGTTCAGCACGCTGCGCGCTGCGGGGCCATCTACGCCCGTTGTGTTCAGGTGCCGACCGGACCTTGGGTGAGTACCGCAAAGCCTGCCACCCAGGCCGGAATGGCGTGATATAGCTCGACTCGCGGCGGCGGGGCGCCGAGTGCCGCCATCGCTGCGGCGACCGCCACCCAGCAGCGTATTTCGTGGCCGCCGCGCCCGCCATCGCGCGAAATATCCGCATCGGTATAAGCGCTCAATGCGGCGAAATCTTGGGCCTCTAAGGCTGCGAGGAACGCGCGATCCCACACCGGGTTCAGCGGCACGTTCTCGCTTTCACCGCTAGCCTGCAGGCGCCCTTCGTCGATGACCCGCGCCTGTCGTGCCAGTCGCGCCTCGGGTGACAAAGCACCCCCGGCGATCAGTCGTTCGCGCACCGCCGGCGCCGCACCGGCCAGTAAGGGCACCGGCGGATCGTGAGAAATCCCACCCGATCCGACAATCAGAACGCGCTGACCCAGACCGGCCGCAAATTCACCCAATGCGCGCCCTAGCGCCACAACCCGCGCTAACGGCGGGCGCGGTGCCGCCACGCAGTTGATAAACACCGGCAAGACCTTGGGCAGTGTCTCCCACGGGTGGATGAGTTGTAGGGTTTGGGTTAGACCGTGGTCGACCTCCATCTGGTGGGAGATGGCCACGTCCACCCCGCTGCGATGTGCATGCGCCACCGCCGCTTCGGCGAGCGCAGGATCCCCAGGCAGTGGCCCTTGGGGGGTGTTCCAGTCACCGATGGATTCGGTCACGGCGCCGATGCAGAAAGCGGGCATCAGGCGATAGAAAAATCCGTTGTAGTGGTCGGGGCCAAAGATGAGGATGACTTCGGGTGCGAAGTCTGCAACTTGCTGGCGGACGCGCTCGAAGCACCCATCGATTTCCGTTTGCACCGGTGCTGGCGGCGCGTAATAGTCTTTCAGCGGGGTGTGCGAGGCGCAGACCGCCAGCACGCTCATGCGAGGTCTCGCAGAAACTGCAGGTGGATGCGGTTGAAAGTGGGCGCGTCCTCGAACTGCGGCCAGTGACCGCAACGTGGCATGCACACGAATTGCGCCTTGGGAATCAGGCTGGCGATTTTTTCGCCCACGGTGACTGCTGCGGTGGGATCTTTGTCGGTCCACAGCACCAGGGTAGGCGCACGAATAGCCGCCCATTCGGCGTCGGTCAGATTGTTGCGCAGGCGGATTTCCGGTTCTTGCAGGCAGAGTATTTGGGGCATCGCCGCGCGCATTCCCGGCGCTCGATACACCGCTTGGCGGCACGCCACGAGGTCGTCGGTGACGCTAGCGGGATCGGCCATCAACCACTCCAAGCGGGCGCGCACGGTCTCCCAAGTGGGGTTGTCCACGGCGGCCATCGTGAGGGTTTTGATTTTCTCCATGACCGCGGCATCTAGCGTGGCACCGCCAGTGGTGTTGAGCACCAGACGCCCCAAGCGGGCGGGATATTTGAGTGCAAAGCGCGCAGCCACCCAACCCCCGAGTGACTCCCCGGAAATATGCGCGGTGGCGCAACCGAGGGTGTCGAGGACGGCACGCAGATGCTCAACGTACACCGCTATTTCGTAAGGCTGATTGGGCTTGTCTGAGTAACCATGCCCCACCATGTCGATGGCGTAGGTATCAAAATGCTCGCTGTGGGCCAACAAATTACGGCTGTAGGCCTCGGCGTGGCCGCCGGTGCCGTGCAGTAAAATGAGCACCGGTGCGCCGCGCGTACCGGCATGCACGTAGCGGGTGCGGATCCCGTCGGCCATGAGATAGCCTTGCTCGAATGCGCCGTTGCGCAAATCACCCCAAAAGCTCTGATGCTGGTGCTCGCTCATAAACTCTCCATGAAGTGATCGAGGTGGTCTAGATAGTACTGCTTGCGGCCGTATTCGCGCTGCACGCCGGCCAGTAGTGCGCCGCGTTCGCCGGCGTAGTTCATTTCGTAGAGTTCATGTCGCGCCCCGAACTCGGTACCACACAGATCCCACGCCAGCTTAAAAAGCTGCGCCTTGTCTTGGCCATCGATGCCCGAACCGCGCAGGGAACGTTCGAGGTCCGCGCTAATGGGCGCGTTAAACTCCGACAAGCTCACGGGCAGTTGAATGAGACCGCCGCCGCCCAAGCGGCGCAGCATGCCGATCAGTTTGGGGTAAAACACTGGACCCAAGGCGCGACCCGCCTGCAGCGCGAACAAGTCTGGGTACAGCAGGCCGTTTTCCCCATCCACGCTGGCCTGTTGTTCGGCCGAGCGTGTGGTGCTTCGAACCACCTCCACACAGGCCACCGCCTCGCCCAATAATTCCATGATCTCTGGCCGTGCGACCACGCCCGCTGCTTCTGCCATCCGCACCAGTACGGCGTAGACGAAGCCGAGTTTTACTTCTAAGCGCGTGTTGGTTTGATGGGCGGTTAATTCGCGCATGCGGGTTTCCCGATACATGCGATTGAGCAGCACGATGTTCTCGTGCAGGAACACCCGATCCCAGGGCACTAGCACGTGATCAAAGATCACCGTGGCGTCCATTTCATCGAACTGTGAAGACAGCGGGTGGTCATGACGGGCGCCGGGATTGGCGAAGGAGGGGCGGCACAGTACCTTCAGGCCCGGCGTGTTCATGGGGATTGCAAACACATTGGCGTGCGCTTCCTCGCCCGCTTGGAAGCTCGGCGGAAACGGCCATACCAAAATTTCGTCGGCGTAAGGTGCGGCGGTCGCGATGCGCTTGATGCCATGCACGATCAGGCCCTCGGCGGTGCGATCGATCACCCGTAAGCAGATGGCGGGATCGCTTTGCTCATGGCGCAGCTTGCTTTTATCCAGTTGCGGATCGAGCAGCGCATGCGTGAGGAACAAATCGTTACGTGCCACAAATTGGTAGTAGTTCACGATGGCGTCGGCACGCTCGCTAGACAACTCCGCAAAGAAACTCCGCTTGGCGGCCAGCGCCGCCAGCATCACGTTTAGAAAGTCCGGGCTGCGACCCATCATGCCGCACGTCGAACGCGCCAAAATGGTGTATGCCTCGCGTTTTAGCTGGAGCTGCTCGTGCGTGCGCGGCATTTCAAAGGCGCGGCCAATGCGCTCGCCAAACTCTGCGCTCTCCACGGTGAGCGTGTCGCGATAGCGCTCGTCGTGTTGTAAGTCGTAGAGATTGGCGAGTGACGCTACCGAGGCGGCAAACTGCGGGAAGCAGGTCACATCGTTAACACGCTCACCGTTGTACCAAACTTCGCGCCCATCGCGCAGCCCGGCTATAAATTGTTGTCCCGTACGGACTGCCATCGTGATAATTCCTGTGATTAAAAAAAAGGGGGATGTCGAGTGGCCCGGCTTCGTGAACCCGTATTAGCTAGGGCGCCAGCCCTCACCCACAAACTCCTGACGCAGTGTCGGGGCAAAGCGGGTGAGGCTCACGCCGATCAGCGGTAGCACTTTCTCTACGAGGAGTTCGTTACTGCGTAACAGCGCATCGATAGGGGCGGGGCCCGCCGAAATCCACGGCACGATGAGGTCGGTCTTGAGCGTGGTGATCATGTGTTCTAGTTTGCGAGCCACCGTGTCGACGGTGCCGCACAGCGAATAACCGCGCTCGCGTACTGCGGCTGGGGTGTTGGGAATAGCGCCTTGTTCGCCCGGGTAGCGCAGCGCCTCGTTAAACCCAAACCAGTCATGCCAGCGGGTCCAGATATAGCCCAGTCCACGCTCCATGCAGGCAATGGCCTCGTTTTCCGTGTCTGCCACGACAATTTCTCGAAAGTGGCCCACGCCAGCACCCCACGCAAGGTCGCGACCGGCGGCTAGGGCGGATTGGTGATAGAGGTCGAGACAGCCTTTGGCGGTGGCCTCGATGGGCGAAAAAATGACCGGAATGACGCCTTCTTTTGCCGACCATTCAATGGTGGCGGGGCTCATGGTGAAGGGGATATACACTTCGATCGTTGCGGGGTCTTGCAAGGTGGTTGGCGCGATGCCGATCTGCACTAACTGGCCGTTTTCATCCACCATGCCGGGTGCGAGCGCGCGGGTGGCTGGGTGATTCCAACCGATACCTGGCGGCGGCAGCGTCCAGTGTTTGCCCTCATGTCGGAACAAACGCTGCGACCACGCTTTGCGGATGATCTCGTAGTGTTCAGTGAATAGTTCGCGGTTAAGACGGTCGTGATCGGCAAAATTGGGGTCGTTCGGGGCGGTGGAATGCGCGTTCATTTTTTGGCCGATGGTGGCGACATGCCGAGCCTGATAGCCCCGCGCGAAGCCGGCCATCATCCGGCCACCCGAAAAATGATCCAGCATGGCGAGGTCTTCGGCCAACAGCAGCGGATTGCGTGCCGGGAGCACGTTGCCCATCTGCCCAATGCGGAGTTTTTCAGTCTGCATGGCCGCCCAAGTTCCGAGCAGCACTGGGTTATTGGAGATCTCTAAACCTTCTAAATGAAAGTGATGTTCAGAGAACGCGACAAAATCGAAACCCAGTTCGTCTAGTTGGCGTAAAAGGCGTGCGCAGTCTTTCAGACCACGCTGGTAGTAGTTAGGGTTTTGACCCGCATACCCTTGTTCAAACTGCGCCGGCGTCGCCCCGGCGCTCGGCAATAAAAACGAACCCAAGCGTATTTTCATGACGAAACTTCCTGTTTTCTGGCCCGTGCTGGGCCAGCATTGATATATTAGTATGTAGACTAAATCTTTGGCCCCCGGGGCCGCAAGCTGAGGAACGACCCATGCCTGCCGCGACTGCTACTCGCTTCACTGTACGCCCCTCGCGGCGCCTCGCTGCCGGCACCGCGCCGCTGGCGCAGGGCGCCTATACCCACCTCCTGCAGCAACTACTGGAGGGCGATCTAAAACCCGGCGACTGGCTTTCGGTGATGGATATCTCCACTCAACTGCAATGCAGTCGCGTGCCAGTCATGGAGGCGCTCAAGCGCCTCGATACGGAAGGCTTTGTCGAAATCACGCCGCAAGTGGGTTGTCGGGTGGCGCGCCCGAATGCGGCAGAGGTGCAGGATTTTTTTGAGCTGTTTGCTGCGGTGGAAGGGTGTGTCACGGGCTTGGCAGCAGCGCGCCGCACGACCGCCGATTTGCCGGCTTTCAAGGCGCTGTGTCGGCGCATAGACCTCGAACTAAAAACCGCTGGGCCGCCGGCAGCGCGGGATCCGCGGTATCGGCGCGCAAATTTGGAATTTCACACCATGATTCACGAACTGGCACGCGCGCCGCTGGCGTGTGCGGTGGCGGCAGGTATGTGGGACCGCAGTGATTTTTTTATCAAGGTGGCGTTCGGATCCTTGTACTTCGGCCAGCACGTGCGCCAAGCCCACCTCGCTATTCGGCGGGCCATGGTGTCAGGTGATGCGCAGGCAGCCCAAGCTGCCATTTCGGGTCAACTGTGCGCAGTGGGTCGCTTGGTCTCGGCGCGTCTCGCCGCGATGGATCAGACGCCAGATTGAAACGCCAGAAATGCGAGTGCGGTGGCCCGAGGTACTTCGAGCATCGGCACATGCCCGACATTGGGCATCAGACACACTTGGCTGTGGGGCATCAGGGTGTGCAAGATGGCGGCGCCCGAGACATCTAAAAGTCGGTCGCGGTCACCCCAAAGGATGAGCGTCGGCCCGTGGAAGGTGCTGACCACTTCCTCCAGCGGCACGGCCGAGCCAAATAAATCGACAAATAACTGACGGTGGAAATCGCAGTCACGGATCGCGCGTGCCGCAAGGACGCGCCGTATAGCGCCTGGGGTATAGGGTGTTTTAACAAAGCAGAGGTTCACTAAACGAGAAAAATTGGCGAGGGTTTTGATCAGCAGCGGATTATCGCCTTGCGCCAATAGCTGTTGAAGCTCGCTTGCTTGCGCGCTGGCAACACCGGCTGGCGCGAGCAACGAGAGACTCTGAATTTGCTCCGGATGGCGCACGGCGTAGTGCGCAGCCAGATAGCCCCCCATGGAATTCCCCGCTAGGTGACACTTTTGGATGCCTAAAATCTTTAAAAAATCCGCTAGGCGCGCTAGCTGGGCATCCAGCGTGTGGCTCGCCGTAGGCACGCGACTGCTGTCGCCGAAGCCCGGTAAGTCGGGCGCTATTACCCGGTAACGACCCTTGAGTTGGGCGACCATTTGCGGCCACGCGTCACGGTCTGCGCCAAAGCCATGGAGCAACACCAAGGTTTGTCCCGTACCGCCCTCGAGGTAAACGATTTCCTGCTCACCCACCTGCACGCGTTGGGTGCGCAGGCCGGCGGCGCGGCGCAGCAGTGCCATGGCCGCGAGATAAAAAGGCCGCGGCCAGAACTGCCACGCGACTATCCACAAGACAACGACGCTTAGGCCCAATGCGATGGTCATGAGATGGCTGTCCTATCTTTGCAGTGCGACTAGCCTACACGGGCGCGGGAATACCCGTCAGTCATCTGTGGGAGGACCGATCCCTAAGCGCACCTGCGTGGGATGCAAAGTGTTCATCGTGAATAGGTCCACAGTGGCCCCGCTTGGCCCGCAGAAGCAGCCCCGAGGCTAACCACCAGCGGCGCGTAACGTGACGCCATGACGCGGGGAGTTACCCAGTCCGTCACGACCTGGCGCTCAAGGTTGGCGCGGGCGGCGCGCCGGTGAACGCGGGACAATGGGGACAATGGGGACGGCATTGAGCAAGCCTTCTAAAGCCTTGCGTTGTGCATCGAAAATGGCCAGCCAGCTCTGTAAGAAAGTGAGGCCATAGGGCGTGACGGTGTACATGCGCCGCGCGGGGCCTTCGGAGGCTGTGTCCCAATGGGATGAGACCAAGCCCAGAGCCTCCATTTGCCGCAGCGCGCGGTAGACCGAGCCTTTGTTGTAGTCACCGAAGCCGGCGGCGTCGAGTCGCTGCACGAGGTCGTAGCCGTAAGCGGTCCAGCCTTTGAGTAGCGCCAGCAAGTGGGCGGTCAGCATGTCGCCGCTAGGGCGCAGCCCTGATGGTGGTTGTTCGGTCGACATTTTTTGCTCCTCAATCTGCCCGGCTGGGTTGGTTTATTGTAGCGCCATGCGTTGACACCTAGGTGCAAAGCGCATATAGATAGCGCCACCAGTGTGCACTGCAGCATATTATGTCAGTATCTAACTCAACCGAGCCTAGGAGAAGCCCATGACCACCGCCCAGAATGCCCGTAACAAAAGTGCCAAAGACACCACTAACCCGGTCGCCAACGCCTTCGCGGCGTACCTCGACACCTTGACCGATCACCACGAGACGTTTGCCAGCAGCCTCAAAGGCAGCCGGGCTCGCGCCCAGCGCGTGTCGACAGAACTCAGTGATGCGCTCATCGCCGGTCAACGCGATATGCTCGGCATTAGCCGTCAAGTGTTGGAACATCCCGCTGATTTCAGCGCGGCGGCGAAGTTGGTGATGGACGCGGCGACAGCCGCTCAGGAACGCGCGCTAAAATTCGGCAAGCTCGTGTATGAAGAGCAGGTACAAGCCGGCGCCGACGCACAGAAAATGTGGGCGGGCACGGTGGGGGCGACGGGCTTCGACACCAGCATTCGGCCGTTCGCTGGTTGGTTCGCCAAAACCGCCAAAACCGCCTAAACCGACACGCTTGGAAGCTCCGGCGTGCCCTATGACGGTGGCGCGACAGGCGGTTTCCAGCTGACTCTCTAGTGAGATGCGATGGACTCTAACGAACCGAAGGCGAGCGAAGAATGCAGCGTCAGTGCTGCATTCAACGACCCCTTTGCACACGATCCCTCGGTGCAAGCCACGCTCACGCCCCTGTGGCGGGAAGTTGCGTGGGCGGCAGATTGGTTCAAGCTCCGGTTCTCCTCGGTGTATAGCGGTGCGGGTTTGCAGCGTGGCCAACGCGAACCCGTGATGCTCATTCCGGGCTTTATGGCCGGCGACTTTCTGATGTTAGAGCTGCATCGCTGGTTAAAGCGCCTCGGTTATCGCTCGTACCTGTCGAACATCGTTTGGAACAACGATTGCCCTGATCTGACGGCGCGGGCTTTGGCTCTGCGGGCGCAACGCATCAGCGAGGAATGCGGGATGCGGGTGCGCCTGGTGGGACACAGCTTGGGCGGCATGTTGGCCAAGAGCTTGGTGCAAGATCACCCTCATCTGGTTGACCGGGTCATCACGTTGGGATCCCCTTTTCGTTCCTTCGTCAGGGCGCACCCGGTTGTGGTTGGCTTGTGGGACCAACTCAAACGGGCGCAGAGCGGCGTGGTGGGGCGCAATCTGCGTGCATCGTGTGGGACGGGACACTGCCTGTGTCCCTTCGTCAAAAATCTGCTGGACCCACAACCGCGCGCCGTGGCGCAGTTTGCGGTGTATTCCCGTAGCGATGGCGTGGCCGACTGGTCCAGCTGTATCGAAGAGGATCCCACTCACAACACCGAGGTGCACTGCACCCATGTCGGTATGATTTTTCACCCGGAAGTTTATCGCGCGATTGCCCACCGCTTGGCCCAGCCATTGACCGGTGATGGCGCCGCGCCAAGTGGTCGGCAGGCACATTCCAAGGAGCATGCACATGACAGACGATGACCAACTCAACCCCGTGCGTTTATGGCGGGAATGGTTCGTGAAATCTGAGAAAGCGTGGAGTCAGTCGCTCACCGACATCATGGGTGACGAGCGTTTCTCCAAAGGTATGGGGCGCTATATGCAGGAGGCGCTGCACACCCACCGGATGTTCAGTGAATCGATGGCGCAATACTTGGCCAATCTCAACTTGCCTTCGCGCCAGGACATTCTCGACCTCGGCGACCGCATGGGGCAGGTGGAAGATGCGCTCGCCGCCGTGCAGGTTGAACTGCGCGAAGTCCGCACCCGTCTCGCCCAAGGCGTAAACGTCACGCCGGTGGCCAGCGGTGCGCAACGTCCAGCCCGTACTAGGCGTCCGCCGGAGCAACTCTGACCATGGCAAGCCGACGCAAACCGGCCTCGCAACCACCCGCTGAGCCGGCCATTCCGCAAGCGGAAATCGACCGCCAAGTGCAGCGCGCGGTCGAGCGCACGCTGGCCCGTAACATTCCCGGGCTGCGTTTACCCGCGCAGGAACTGGATATTGAGGTGGGGCAAACACCGAAAGAATTGGTGTATGCGAGTGACACCCTGCGCCTGTACCGCTATCTGCCCATGTTGACTGAAATCTATCGGGTGCCGGTGTTGATCATTATGTCGCCGGTGTCCAAGGGCTACATTTTAGACTTGGCTGCGGGGCAGAGTTTTGTCGAATATTTGGTCCTGCAGGGTTACGACGTCTACATGATCGATTGGGTCGCGCCGCGCCGCGAGCATGCGGCGTTGGGTATCGAAGCCTTCGTGTGCGAGATGATCAACGACGCCATGGAGCGCGTTGCCGCCGACTGCGGTGAGTCCGACCTCACGGTCATCGGCTATTGCTTGGGGGGCTTATTGGCCTGCCTGCACGCGGCACTTTATCCCCGTAGCGGCGTGAAAAATCTGGTCTGCTTTACCACCCCGGTGAATGCGGACGGCATGACGCTCTACAAACAGTGGGTCACCAGTAAGGCCTTTGATGTTGATCGTCTAGTTACTGAGTTGGGCGTCATTCCGGGTGAAATGATCAACGCGTCGATTCAAGCGCTGCGGCCATTACAACGCAGAGCGAATCAGTTGCAACTCCTCAACAACGTCGGTAACGATGCCTTTGTGAAGGCTAATCTACGTTTCGACCGCTGGGCCGCGGATCAATTGCCGCTCCCCGGCCTGTTCACCCAGGAATTTGTCCGCGATTTTCTCCGTGGCAACCAGATCATCCACGGCAACTTTCACGTGGGTGACAAAGCGATTGATATCGGTAAAATCCGCGTGCCGTTTCTCCACGTTGCCGCAGAATACGACCACATCGTACCCACGGCAGCCTCTCGCGATCTCATTGGACTTGTCGGTAGCAAAGACAAGCAGGAGATCATCATCAAGGGTGGGCATGTGAGTTTGGTAGCCGGCGGTAACGCGGTTTACCGACTCTGGCCACAACTCGACCGTTGGCTGAGCACGCGCTCGGTCTAGCGGCGCCCGTCACTCACCTTAATTTTTGCAGCCACACTCACAGGAGAACTCGCTCATGTCGCAAGCCCGCGTCGCCGAGGCATGGCAGCATTACCCCTTGCAGATCAAACTGCAGGGCAAGTCGTTTACGGTGCGAGCGATGACGCTCGACGATGGTGAGGCTCTGCAAGCCTTTGCTCTCGAATTGCCGCCCCACGACCTGCTGTTTATGCGCAGAGACATCACCAAACCTGCTGGTATTGGTCGCTGGTTAGACGCCGTGCGGCGTGGCGCCATGTACAGCATTTTATGCGAGGACGCGCACGGGATTGCCGGGTATTCCTCGCTCCATCTCACCGAACTCGATTGGTCTGGTCACGTTGCTGACCTGCGCGTGGCGACTGCCGATCGGGCGCGGGGCTTGGGTCTTGGGCGGCTGCTGACCCGCGAAGCCTTCAATATGGCACTCGCGTTAGGAATCGAAAAAGTGGTAGCACGCATGACCACCGATCAGCGCGGTGCGCGCGGACTTTTTCAGGAGCTAGGCTTTCAGCCCGAAGCTTTGTTGAAAGACGAAGTGAAGGACCGCGCCGGCGAATACCACGACCTGCTGATCATGGCCTGCGATGTCGAGACTTTTCAGGCGCAACGGCGTGCTTTCGGCGTGACCACCTGATTCCCCCTCCACACCGTGGTGGACGGCGATGCGCCGCAGTGTGGGCCCTAAACTAAAGCCAAAAAAAACGAGGTACCCGGGTTGCAGGTACCTCGTTAGAAAACTCCTCACCCAAATTTTTAGCTTGGGCTGGCGCGTTTATTTGCGAAAAAGTGGGATCACTTCTTTGGCAAACAAGCCCATGCTGGTGCGGATATGGTGCGGCGCGATGCCCGGCAGGGCGGTGGCGCACACCATGTGTGTGAGACGTCCACGCTTGGTGTAGTCATCGATCATTTCGGCGGCGTCTTTCGGTGTGCCCACAATGGCGTCTTCGCCAAAGAAGCTGAAAGCCTGCTTGCTGATCATCTCGTCCACGCTAGGAATGCCGGCCAACGCATTTTCATCGCCAGGCTGGTCGCCTGCTGCGGCAAAACATTCGGCGTAGCAAGTGGTCATGTAGTGCAACGGTTTGGCGGCAATTTCCCACGCTTGTTCACGGCTTTTTGCCACGAATACCGCGCGTAGTTGCGCAATATTGAAGTTCTCGGGGTTACGCCCGTGTTTGATCAATGCCGCATCATAGATTTTGTCTAAGGCGCTGGGGCCCACCGCTTGGAAATGGAAACCCATCCGGGCGGCCCGTTCGATCGCTTTCGGCGCGATGGCGCCGAGCCACAGCGGAGGATGCGGGCGCTGCAACGCGGGGGGCACGATTTTAATGTCTTTCAGCTTGCTGAATTTGCCATCGATGGTGACGGATTCGCCACTGAGCAGGCGTTGAATGACCGCGATGCCTTCTTGCAAACGCGCGCCGCGCTCGGAGGAAGAAATACCCTGATTGTCGAACTCCTCCGGGCGGTAACCCAAGCCCACGCCGAGTTCAAAACGGCCGTTGGAGATGAGGTCGACGGTGGCGGTGTCTTCGGCAAGACGCACCGGGTTGTGCAAAGGCAACAATACGAGGAAGGTGCCGATCCGGATATGCGACGTACGGCTGGCAACTGCCGCGGCGATGGGCAGCAGCGACGGCGAGTAACCATCGTCAACGAAGTGATGCTCCGTTAACCAGGCATCGTCGTAGCCCATGGCTTCGGAGTCGACGATGAGGTCGAGGTGGGTGCGGTAGAGCTGTTCCCACGGCACGTGGGCAAAAGCAGGATTGCGAAACGGCCAAAGAACGCCAAAGCGTAGACTCATAGGGGCACTTCCTTATCGTAGATGCAGGATAATCGGGCTGGATATAGCGCCCGGGATGCTACACCCCAAGGGATGTTTGGGTACATAGAAAGACTTCACAGAGCGCGGCCGCAGCGCGCGCCAAAATGGGTAATTTAATTTAGTGCTGGGTTATCGTCATATTTTTCACGCCGGCAATCATGCCGACATCCTCAAGCATGCGGTGCTCACGCTGACGCTGCAGGCCTTGTTACGCAAGGACAAACCCTTTGTTTACATCGACACGCATGCTGGTCCCGGCCGCTATGCGCTGGACGACGTGCGTGCGTTGCGCACGGGGGAGTTTCAGGACGGCATCGGCCGCTGGTGGCCGCCTGCCGCTAGCGTACCGGCGCTCGCGCCGCTGCTATCGATCGTTCACGACCTCAATCCCGAAGGGACTCTGCGGCATTACCCGGGTTCACCGCTCATCGCCCAGCGCCTGCTGCGACCCGCCGACCGCCTGGTGCTGATGGAGTTACACCCGGCCGACCATCAGGCTTTGCACTTGGCATTTGGTGGCTCGGCGGCGGTGAAGGTCGAACGCGGCGATGCGTTTGAACGCCTCAAAGCCTATCTGCCGCCGCCCGAGCGCCGGGGCATGGTGTTCATCGACCCACCCTATGAGCTCAAGAGCGACTACAGCCGGGTGGTCGAACTCCTGGTTGACGCGCATCGCCGCTGGGCCACGGGGGTGTATTTACTGTGGTTTCCGGTGCTTTCACGCCTCGCGGCGCAGCGTTTTGTCGAACGCATTGCGGCCACGGGTATTCCGCGTCAACTGTGCCTGGAATATCTCCCGCACGAAGCGGGCGCTGGGGTCAATTTGCAGGGTTCGGGCATGGTGATTATCAACCCGCCTTTTAAGCTGGATGTGGATTTGGCCGCGCTGGCGTTGGGCTTGGGTGAATCTGTGCCGGGGCGTTGCCGCCTGCGCTGGACGGTGCCCGAATAAGCACCGCGATTAGGGCCAGGGCGGCGTGTTGGTCGCCCTGGCCGTGAGCGTGCTCTAGAGCCCGAGTTTAGGCTGCAACCAAGCGGCCATACGGCTGATCGCCAAATCGGCCTGCGGCAGATTGCCCGCGCAAATCTGGAAAATATGCTGCATCTCCGGGTAGATTTCCAACTTCACTTCAACGCCTGCGTCGAGCGCCCGATGCGCCAGCCGAACCGAATCATCCAGCAGCGTTTCCTCATCACCCACCTGAATGTACAGCGGCGCAATGCCCCGCAAGTCTGCGTAGTAGGGCGATGCATAAGGATCGCGCGAACTGTTCGTCCCCAGAAACATCGGCGCCAGCTGCTGGATTCCCACTTTCTGTACGCACATGTCGAGCGCGGCACGCGTGAGCATCGACTCCCCCGTGGCTTCCATATCCGTCCATGGCGACAACGGCACGGCACCCGCCGGTTGCGGCAGGCCCTCGTCACGTGCTTTCACCAACGCCCCCAACACCAGTCCGCCGCCCGCAGAGTCGCCCGAGAAGGCGATGTGCTGGGGCTGGATGCCTTGTGCCAATAACCAGCGATAGGCCGCGATCGCATCGTTCACCGGCGCGGGATGGGGGTGTTCCGGGGCTAGGCGATAATCCAACACCAGCGCGCGGCAGCCGATGGCCTTGGCGATATGCCCGGCCAGACGCCGGTGGCTCGCCGCCGAACAGAACACATAGCCGCCGCCGTGGGTGTACTGCAAAACGCGGTCGCTTTTGCAGTGCTCGGGCGTGAGCATCAGCGCCGGCACGCCACCCGCATTTACCGTTTCGGTGGCTACCGCGGTGGGCTCGGTGGTCATCTCGGCGAAGACTTCCGCATCCGCCCGCATGTCGGCCAGGGTGGCGCTCGGGTTGCTGAGCACTTTCTCATTGAATTTGCGGTAGGCGTCACGAAGATCTTGGGGAGTACGAATGCTCATGGAATTTCCTCCGCTGCGGGCAGTTGGTGGGTTTGATCACAGGGCCAGTGGCGCGCCTGCGCACGCTCGATACTATACAAGCCCTGTACGGGGATGAAGCCCCGGTTATGCTGCGCGGGTTTTCTACCCCCAAGGAATTTTTCGTCGCGACTTCAAACGCCTCTGCCGCGCGCCCCATCTCACGCGACTTGCGCCAAATCTCGGTGCTATGGCGCTTTGTGTGCCCCTATTGGCGCCGCGCGGTGGGGGCGGCGCTGGCGCTGCTGGTCGCCGCCGGCAGCGTGCTGGCGATTGGTCAAGGCGTAAAGCGCGTCATCGACGGCGGCATTCTGGCGGGCGATCCCCGCCTGCTCAACCAAGCTTTGGTCGGTTTGTTGGTGGTTATTTTGGTGATGGCTGGGGCAACTTTTGCCCGCTTTTATTGGGTGACTTGGTTAGGTGAACGCGTCACAGCGGACATTCGTCGTGCACTGTTCGACCACATCCTGCGCTTGTCGCCCGCCTTTTTTGAGGTGACTCGCACCGGCGAAGTGATCTCCCGTGTGACCAACGACGTCAGTCTGCTAGAGGTCGTTATCGGTTCCTCCGCCTCTTTTGCCGTGCGCAATCTTTTGCTGATGTTGGGTGCCTTGGTGATGCTTGCGATCACCTCGGCCAAGCTCACCCTGCTGGTGTTATTCGGTGTGCCGCTGGTCTTTCTCCCTATCATTCTGGCCGGTCGTCGCGTGCGCCGGCTCTCGCGGGCCAGCCAAGACCGTCTGGCAGACGTGGCCGCGTTCATCGATGAAACCCTGCATGAAATCCGTACCGTCCAGGCCTATGTCCACGAGCCAGTGGACCGCGCTGCATTCGGCGTGCGCGTCGAAGCGCAATTCCACACCGCTGAGCGCCGGATTCTCGTGCGCGCCGCGATGGTGGCGTCAGTTATTTTGCTGGCCTTTAGTGCTATCGGCGTCATTTTGTGGGTGGGCGGGAACGATGTGGTAGCCGGACGTTTGTCGCCCGGCGCGCTCTCGGCCTTTGTGTTTTACGCGGTGATTGTCGCGGGAGCGGTTGGCGCGCTCGCCGAAGTCATGGGCGACTTGCAGCGCGCGGCGGGTGCGGCCGAGCGCCTGCTAGAGCTATTGAATACCCAGCCACAAGTCACCGCGCCCGCTAAACCCATCCCCCTCACGCGCCCCGCGCGCGGCGCGCTCAGTTTTGAGCAGCTCACTTTTGCTTACCCCTCACGTCCGGAGACTTTGGCCCTGCGCGACTTCACACTTCAAGTGGCGCCGGGCGAGCAGGTCGCCCTCGTGGGGCCGTCGGGTGCCGGCAAAACGACTCTTTTCCAATTGTTGTTGCGCTACTACGACCCTCAGGCCGGCCTGATTCGTCTGGATGGCGTGGATAGCCGGACACTCAGCCTTGCGGATTTACGGGGAGCGATGGCGTTGGTGTCGCAGGATCCCGTCATTTTCGCCGCCAGCGTCGCCGACAACGTGCGTTATGGCCGCCCAGCCGCGAGCGACGCCGACGTGGTGGCCGCCTGCCACGCGGCTTACGCTTGGGAATTTATCGAGCGCTTACCGCAGGGACTCGCCACACCGTTGGGTGAACGCGGTGTGCAACTGTCAGGTGGCCAGCGCCAGCGCTTGGCGATTGCGCGAGCGGTACTGGCACAGCGTCCCCTATTATTGTTGGATGAGGCGACGAGCGCGCTGGACGCAGAATCCGAACGCCTAGTCCAACAGGCTCTGGGTGAACTCATGCAAAACCACACCACGCTCATCATTGCCCATCGCTTGGCCACGGTGCAAAAAGCTGATCGCATTGCTGTGCTGGATTTCGGACAGTTAGTAGAACTCGGGACCCATCTTGAGCTGCAGGCCGCGGGTGGTCTGTATGCCAAACTTGCCGCGCTGCAATTTCAGCGTTGAGGGATGGCTTGAAAATTTCACCCGAGTGCCTGTGACCTATCACAAGAGTTTTATCAGCGACTAGGTTCCCGTCTGCCGTTGCTGTCAATAAGTGGAGAGAAGACTATGTGGGAGTTCGACGAAAACGTTGCAAAGACATTTGCAGCGCATGCACGGCAGCATATTCCAAACTATGAAAACGTGATCAAAAAATCAGTTGAGATATGCAAACTGTACGGTGCGTCGGCGAAAATAATTGATGTCGGTTGCGCGGTTGGCGAAACCCTTATTCGCCTGCATGAAAATGGCTTTGTTAATTTGCACGGGGTGGATAGCAGCCAAGTTATGCTCGATAAATGCCCGCCCAATATCGCCACGCTCAGCTGCAGCGACCAACTGCCGGCCGGCCCCTACGCTGTGGTGTTGATTAACTGGACTCTCCATTTCATCAGAGATAAAGCAACTTATTTGCAGTCTATCTTTGATAACCTCGCGCCGGGTGGCATGGTCGTCATCAGTGAGAAGACCTCACTTGATCCGCTGGCCATTAATTTCTATCACGATTACAAAAGAGCGCGTGGTGTGTCAGAGGAAGAGATCAAACAAAAGCAGGCCAGCGTGGCTAACATCATGTTTATCGATGATATTCAATATTATTTAGAGTTGTTTAAAACGATTGGTTTTGCAAAAACCCACGTCATTGACAGTGATTGGTGCTTCACTACTTTTGCCTGTGAGAAGCGTTAGCGTCTTGTTTTAAATGGTGGTCGTCGCTGGATGCCCCTTGCACGGGGGCAGCCAAAAGAACCTCAGGATGGTGGTTACGTGGGTCACGTTTGGCCACGCCGCCCGGGATGAAACGGTTGTGTCGGCCGAAAACTTCCACGACAATTCTGAGAAATTACCTAAGCTATTCGACATTATTAAACCCGGAGAGTGTGTGATGGATTTTGGTTTTGTTTTCATGGGTTCGTGTCAGGTCACGCCGCAAGTAAAACACGCAGAAGACCGTGGCTATTCGCACGGCTGGCTTTATGACAGCCAGATGTTGGGCAGTGAGGTCTATGCTTCATTGGCGCTGTGTGCGGCGGGCACTAACAAAATTATTCTCGGGCCGGGCGTTACCAACCCGAAGTCGCGCATTGCGCCGCTCACCGCCTGTGGTATGGCGACCATCAATCAAATCGCACCGGGTCGCGCCGTACTCGGCATAGGCACCGGGAACACCACGCGCCGGACGCTGGGCATGCCGGCGGCCAAGTTAGAGGAACTGCGCGAGCACATTGAGGTCTGCCAAGGGCTGTTCAAGGATGAAGTCACGGATTACTCGGAAGGCAAGCGCCACCGCAAGATCAAATTTCTCAACCCCGACATGGGTTACATCAATATTCAAGACCACATCCCAATTTACATCGCCGCAAGCGGGCCAAAAGTGGCCCAGATGGCGGGTGAGATTGCCGATGGGGTGATTCTGTTCGGCGCCGTCCATCCCTCCATCGTGAAGTGGATGGTAGACAACGTGAAAGAAGGCGCGCGCCGGGCCGGACGTGATCCCGAGTCCATCTATATTTTGTCGATGACGGCGTTCTATCTCACGCAACACGCGAAGGACATTGAAACCCACGCCGTGCGCGAGGCGGTGGGCCCCATGGTGGCCTCCAGCAGCAATATTTTTGCGCTCTCCACCCACCACGATCCAGACCTGCTGCCCGCCGACCTGCGCGATGAAATCATAGCGTTCAACAATGTGTACAAGGATCCCGAGTCACCCATTGAAACGCGCCATCTGAAGCTCTACAGCGGCTATCTGCAGAAACTGCGGCCAGAACATGAAGCGCTAATGACCGAGAAAATCATGCGCGCCACTACGCTCGTTGGCACGAAGGAAGAAATTATCGAGTCCATCCGGCAGATGCAGGCGGCCGGCGTGCATCAGGTGGCGGTACAGCCAATCCTAGATGCGGACGAAACCATCGACCAATTTGCCAACGAGATCATGCCGGCGTTTCGGTAGACCTTGCGGCAGGACGCGGCGGTGTCGGCGCCGCGTCCCTCTAGGCTAAGGCAGGATCGCGAAGGCCCGGGCTGGGAAGCCAAAACCGTTTTCAACTTTTGGCGCAAGTCACCACGCTGCTCAAATAGGAACCGGATAGCCTCCAGCGACCAAGCGGGCAACGGGTAGCGCTTGAAACGTTCGAGGTTGGCGGTCCAATCCTTGGACATCTCCGTGCGCAGCGAACGCGCCTTTGGGTAGGGGGCCGTGGTTTTCTTCCACGCGTGGATAGCCGCCACGTTCAGCGCGTGATGGGGAGCCGTCGCCAGCAGCGGGGTGGATCCTTTTTTAGATCGGTGTGTTTAACGCGTGTCGCCGTGACACCGCTATCCGCGGTGGTTTTTTTTCAGCACGCTTTCGCTAGATACTCGTCCATTTTCTCGCGCATTAATTTCTTGTCGAACTTGCCGACCCCGGTCTTGGGGAGCGCCTCCAGAAAGATGAATTCATCCGGCAGCCACCATTTGGCAATGCCATTTTCACTCAGGTGTGCGCCTAGCGCCGCAGCGCTGGGGCGGGGCACGGACGGATCGCCGACCAAGAAAGCGATGGGGCGCTCGATCCATTTAACGTGCGGACGTCCGACCACCATGGCTTCGCGCACGGCCGGATGGGCGATGAGCGTATTTTCCAGATCGACCGATGAAATCCACTCGCCGCCGGATTTGATCAAGTCCTTGGCGCGGTCCACGAGTTTCATCACGCCGTCTTCATTCACGCTCGCAATATCGCCACTGCACCACCAACCCTCGATAAAACTCTCCCGGCTACGCGGCTCATCGATATAAGTGGTGGCGATCCAGGGGCCGCGCACCCGCACTTCGCCTATCGCCCGGTCATCCCACGGAATCTGTCGGCCTTCATCGTCGAGCACGCACAGATCGACCCCGGGCACAGGAATGCCTTGGCGCGCGCGAATCGCAATTTCGCCGTCGAGATCCAGATCGGTCTGGTCGCGCTTGATGCATACCGCCGTGGCGATGGGGGCGCATTCGGTAGAGCCCCACGCGGTAAAAATTGGCACGTGATGCTGTTCCTGGAAGAACTTCATCACCGCCGGCGGGGTGGCCGAACCGCCCAACATCAGTGCCCGCAGACTGGAGATGTCGTAGGGCTGAGTTGTCAATAACGTCATCAGGTCGATGCCCACGGTCACTGCGCCAAAAGTGAACGTCACGCGCTCGTCTTGAACCAGTTGCAGCAGATCGGCTGCGTGTGGCCGCTGGCCCGGAAAGACGAATTTTGAACCCATCCAGACCCCGGCAAACGGTACGCCCCAAGCGTTCACATGGAACATGGGCGCGATGGGCAACAGGGTGTCTTTTTCCGACACTGCCATCGTATCGACGTTACAAATCACCTGCGAATGCAGATAAAGCCCGCGATGCGTATAGGCGACGCCTTTGGGATTGCCGGTGGTGGCGGAGGTAAAGCAGATGGAGGCGGGCGCGTGTTCGTCTATTTCTGGGTATTCGAAACCGGGATCACCGCCGGCGATTAGGTCTTCGTACGCATACAGCGGGCTGAGGGTGGAATCCGTGGGCACTAGCTCCGCCAGCATGACGTACGCCCGTACGTGCTTGAGCAGCGGGGCGATGGTTTCTAATTGACCCAGCAGATCGGGCGAGAAAAAAACGGCCACGTCTTCAGCGTGATTCATCGAATAGGCGAGATGTTCATCAGACAAGCGCAGATTAGCCGTGTGCAAGACCCGACCACTGCACGGCACGGCAAAATACAACTCTAGATGCTGGTGGGTGTTCCAGCTCAACGTGGCCACGCGTTCGCCAAGCTTTAGGCCCAGCCGCCCCAAGGCGCTGGCCAAGCGCCGCACGCGCGCGCAGTACTCGCGATAGGTATAGCGAAACAGCGAGCCATCGTCTTGCCGAGAGACAATTTCGTTACGGGGAAAGTAGCGCTCGGGACGCTCGATCAAGCGTTTCAAATTCAACTGAAAATCGGACACAGACTCGTTCCTTCGTTGTTGATACAAAAAATAATTTGTTGGCAGCGCCCCTAGTCGACGCTGACCGGGAGCTGGGTAAAACCGCGAAAGCGCGCACGCTGCGCGCGGATGGCTGGGCCGGCCAGCGCTAGCCGGGGCCGGCGGGCGAGCAATCTGGCAATCCCAATCTTCGCTTCCAAGCGCGCCACATGCAGGCCCGCGCAGGTGTGAATGCCGCCCCCGAAGGCCAGCTGTGGGTTGGGTGTGCGGGCCAGCCACAAGCGATCGGGATCGGCGAACACCGCGGGGTCGCGGTTAGCGGCCCCGATGCAGAGCGTCAGCGTGCTACCAGCCGGAATGTCTACGCCCCCCAGCGTGACATCCACTTGCGCTAGCCGGTTGCCCAGTTGCACGGGCGCATCGTAGCGCAGGAACTCCTCGATGGCGGCATCCATCAGCGCCGGATTAGCCAGCAACTCGGCACGTGCCGCGGGCTGATCCAGCAGCGCGTGGACGCTGTTGCCAATGAGGTTGGTGGTGGTTTCGTGACCTGCGTTCAGCAGAAAAATGCACTGGTGATAGAGCTGGTGTTCGGAGAGTTTTTCGCCGTTGGATTCCCATTGAATGAGGCGGCTCAGTACATCGTCGTGCGCGCTGGATGGATTTTTTCGCCGTTCGCTAATGAGCTCGCGCAGATAGTCCACAAATTCGGTCACCGCCCGATTACCGCGCGCGTGGCCCGCCGCATCTAGGCCAAATTCTAACGCGCCCAGAATGGCGGCCGACCAACCCCGCAGCGGCCCACGTTCGGCCGGCGGCACGCGCAGTAAATTACCGATAACTTCCACCGGAATAACGGCGGCAAACGCCTCGATGAGATCGAAGGTCCCCTGTGTCGGCAGGCTGTCTAGCAAGCGCTCGACCAAGGCTGCTAAGGCCGGCGCCATCGCGGCCACTGCGCGTGGCGACAGGGCATCACCCACGGCTTTGCGTACCTGCGTGTGGAGCGGCGGGTCGTTGAAGACGAGGCTGGTGGTGTGGTGCTCAAACAGCGGGCTGTCACCGAACACCGGCTTAAACTGGCGCTGTTTGTCGGAGCTAAAGCTGCGAGGGTCGCGATAGACGCGGTCTAGATCCGCGTGCCGGGTCAGAAAATAACTGCCATCGGGGCCGCGTAGCACCGGCGCCACGCGGCGCAGCGCGTGGTAAGTGGGGTACGGGTTGGCATAGAAGGACGCCGGCAATTGCCGCAGGTCGAAGCTGTGGAGGATCTCGGTGTCGCTGGCTGTCATGACGGCCAGAGGGCGCTAGCGATCGGGCGCGCCGCGTGCTCGGTGCCGGGGGTTGGGGGCGCGCAACGAGGCATCGGCACGTGGCGGGGCAAGGTGGTCTAGGTTCTACTCAGGGGTAGACGTGTTCTGTATCCAACACCCGCACGATCGGTGGCTCGGCAAACAAGGCGCGGAACGCGGCAGAAAATCCGCTTTCGGCGCGGAAGGCGCGATAGGCGTCGTAATGCGCACGTGAGGTCCATTGCTCATAGACCACCACGTTGCCAGGATCATCTTGATTGACCAAGAGTTCCAGTGCTTCGCAGCCCGCGTAGGCGCGGGTAGTGGGTAGCGCCTCTTTCAAACAGGCCAGCACCGCCTCGCGGGTGGCGGGGCTTGCGGGGATGTCGAGTATTACGCGGATGGTCATGTGCGGGCTTCCTGTCGGGTGTGGCCGCGCGACGGCGGCTTACCACGCGAGGCTAATCGTGGCATAAGGTCAGTGTGTGCCAGTCTACCCCAGAGCAACCATGAACACAGGTGTACGCACCTCGCGTCTGCACACCGAAGCACAGGCGGTGGCGATGCTCGACCACGGCATGACGATCGCCATTGGCGAGCCCACGCCGATGGCCTTGGTGCGGCAAGTTATCCGCCAACAGTTGCGCGATCTCACGGTCATCGCGAGTGGGTTAGCGCTCGATCTCCTCATTGCCGGCGGCTGTGTGCGCAAGACCATCAGCTACTATGCCGGCGGCGGTTTTGGCGTGCCGGTGGCCCCGTGTTTTCGGCGGGCGGCGCAGCGCGGCGAAATCGAGGTCTGGGAATGTGAGGAAGGTATCCTCACCAGCGGTCTCGAAGCTGCCGGCAAAGGCCTGCCCTTTCTGCCCTGGCGGGGCGGTGTTGGCACCTCCTTGCCGGAGATCAATCCTGATTTAAAACTCATGTGCGATCCCATCAACGGCGAAACCCTCCTCGCGGTGCCGGCGATCAAACCTGACGTGGCCTTGCTCCATGCCTCCGTGGCGGATGTTTATGGCAACGTGCAGCATCAGGGTGGGCCGGGTTGGATTGACCTCTTTCTGCAACGTGCGGCCACGCACTGCATCGTGCAGGTCGAAAAAATAGTCCCCAACGAGGCTATTCGTGCCGCCCCCTGGGCCACCACGATTGGGCGTGCCGACGCCGTGGTGCGGCTACCGTGGGGCGCACATCCGTGGTACAGCCGAGGATGGTATGTGCAGGACAGTGCGTTTCTCGCCGATTACCTCGCAGTGGCGACGGCGGCGGCCGAGCGCGACCAGCCCGCAGGCTTGGCGGAATTCCTCAACCGTTACTGCCATGAGCCCGCGACCCACGCGGATTATCTCGAGCGGGTGGGCCTCAAGCGTCTTCTCGCGTTGCACGAATACTAGGGACGCCCCATGACCCCGTGCTGTTCTACGGCTGAACTTCTGGCCTGTTTTTTGGCCCGCGATTTAAACGACGGCGAGGAACTGCAAGTCGGTATTGCGCTGCCGATTCCCGAGGCGGCAGTGCGCCTCGCGCAGCTCACGCATGGCCCTAACATGGAGCTCATTTTTCTGGGCGCACGGATGAATGTGCATCACCTCGATCACCTGCCTATGCCCGCCTTTGGCTGGGATGCGCGAGTGGTGCGCTGGGCGGAATCCTTCAGCGACCGTGGCCACCGTTTTGATCAGGTTAAGGATTGGCATCGGCGGGTTTTTTTTGTGGGCGGTTTGCAGGTCGATCCTCACGGCAATACCAACTTGATTGGCGTGGGCGAGGATTTTCGGCGCCTAAAATTTCGTGGCCCGGGATCGGTTGGCACGCCCACGCTCACCACCCATGTGGGGCGCTATTACATCGTGCTGAACACCCACACGCCGCGCATTTTTGTACCCCGCTGTGACTTCATCAGCACGGTGGGGTGGGGTAGTGGTGGTGCGGACGCGCGTCTGAAGTTAGGACTGCCGGGCGGCGGTCCTAAATATTGCATTACGCCGCTGTGCATCATGGATTTTACCCCGGCGGAAAAACGTCTGCGGCTGGTGTCGTTGCACCCGGGCGTCACGCTGGCGCAAGTGCAGACCCAAACCGGCTTTGAGTTGGTGATTCCCGCGCAAGTCCCCACCACAGCGTGGCCCACGTTGGAAGACCTCCACGTGTTGCGCACCCAGGTGGATGTGGCGGGCGCTTTGCGGGGCTGATTGTTTGACGCCTTCGAGGCCGTGTGGGTGGCGGCCGCGCGGCGCAAACTCAGCCGAGCGCCGTTGTCCCAAGCGGGTTGGAACGCCAGAGCGCCTATTTCAGAAGATAAAAAATGCCCACGCCCACGCCGATAATCACCACCAAGTAACGCAGTCGTGTGGGTGCAATGACCCGCGCCCAGCGTCCCCCTAAGCTGCCGCCCACAAGCGCGCCCACCGCCATCACGGCGGCCACCGGCCAATGTATTTGGTTGGAGTTTAGAAAGAACAACGCGGCGGAGAGGTTGATCACGCAAGACAGCACTTGCTTGACCGCGTTGAGTCGGTTGAGGGTGTCTTCTAGCGTCACCCCTAAGGTGGCGAGCATCACAACCCCCAAACCCGCGCCAAAGTAGCCGCCATAGACCGCTGCGATCCCGATGGGGATGGCGGCGGTACCGGGTGAGTTGCTGATCCGGCCACCGCGGGCAATCAGCCACCGGCGCAGCGGTCCTTGCGCGGCTAGCAGCGCGGACGCTAACAGAATAAGCCACGGCACGAGCGCGCGAAAAAGCCGCTCGCCCGAGATCAGCAATAGCCAGGCGCCCAGCATCCCGCCCAGTGCACCCAGCGGCAGCAGTATCCACAGGCGGCGACTTTGCCCAGCTAAGTCCCGCCGCTGCGCCCAAGCGCCGCCGAAATAACCCGGACATAGCGCTACCGCATTGGTGACGTTGGCCATCACGGCGGGCAAACCGATGGCGGTCAGCACCGGGAAGGTGATGAGCGTGCCGCCGCCGGCGAGGGCATTGACCATGCCGGCGGCAAACGCCGCACAGGCCACCCAAACGAAGTCCATGACGCTCATCACGGGTGGGGCTAGCTCACTGCGAGTGTGGCGCGCAGGGTCGCGATTTCCTCCGCACTAAAGCCAAACTCTGTTAACACCGCATCGGTGTGTTCACCGGGTTCCGGGGGTGGCAGCTTGAGTTCGCCCGGCGTACGGCTAAAGCGGGGAGCCGGGGCTGCCTGCTCTACCCCGGCAAATTCAACAAAAGTGCCGCGCGCGCGGTTGTGCGGGTGGGAGGCGGCTTCATCGATGCTCAGAATGGGCATGGCGCAGGCTTCTTCGTGCTCCAGAATGCTGCCCCATTCGGCGCGTGTTTTTGATTTGAAGACGTCGGTAAAACGGACTTTCCACGCCTGCCAGCGGGTTTTATCCATTTGCGGTTCAAATTCTGCTTGCGGGAGTCCCATTAATTCGAGCAGCCGTTTATAGAACTGCGGTTCGATTGCGCCGACCGCCACATAGCCGCCATCGCGGGTTTCGTAGGTGTCATAAAAATGCGCGCCACCGTCCAACACATTGGCGCCGCGCTGTGGCTCGAGTTGGCCCAAGGCGCGAAAGCTATTGAAGATATTGGCGAGCATGGCCGCGCCCTCCACCATGGCGCAGTCGATGACCTGGCCTTTCCCCGAAGCGCGTGCTTCCAGAATGCCGCACACCACGCCGAATGCCAGAAACATCCCGCCGCCGCCAAAATCACCTACCAAATTTAGCGGCGCTACCGGCTTGCGGTCGCGTTCGCCAATCATTGAGAGCACACCGGACAAAGCGATGTAGTTGATGTCATGTCCCGCCACGCTGGCCATGGGACCATCTTGGCCATAGCCGGTCATGCGCCCATAAATGAGCCGCGGGTTGCGCGCTAAACAGGCGTCCGGGCCTAGTCCCAGACGCTCGGTGACGCCGGGTCGAAAGCCTTCGATAAAGGCATCGGCTTGCTCCACCAGTTTGAGTACCGTGGCGATGCCGGCGGGGGATTTTAGGTTAACCGACAAGGAGCGCCGACCGCGATTCATGACATTCAGGCGGTAGGGCAGACGGATGCCCGGCTCGTCGCCGCGGGCGCGGTCGATACGGATGATATTTGCGCCCATATCCGCCAGCAGCATGGAGGCAAAAGGGGCGGGCCCTATTCCGGCCAGTTCGATGATAGTGACGCCTGCGAGTGGACCCATGCTTGCTTATCCTATGTGGTGTGAGTGGAGGAGTTGACGCCGAGCTTAGCCCGGCGGTAGGGCGATGATGGCTTCGCCGGCAGCTTTGACTTCGCCGTTCTGGCCCGCGGCGCTCACGGCAACCCGCAAGCAGGGCATCCCTTGGGCGTCGTTAAAGCGCGCAATGACCTGCGCGGTGCAGGTGATTTGATCACCAATGCGGGTCATGGCCAAAAAGCGCGTAGAGAATTCTCGTAGTGCCCCTAGCGGCACCTGTTGGGTGAGCGTGCGGCCCATATAGCCCATCGATAACATGCCGTGGGCAATCACGTCGCCCAAACCCGCGGCGCGCGCAAAGTCGCTATCGACGTGCAATGGGTTGTGATCGCCCGACGCGCCGCAGTACAGGGCCAAGGTCAGCCGCGCGACGGGCGGCATGGCAAGCGCCGGCCAAGCGTCGCCGGGCTGGGCGGTGGTGTAGTCAAACGGGGTGAGGGTTTTAACCATGTCGAATCACCAGTGTGCGGGTAAATTCGGCGATTAACTCGCCTCGTTGGTTGGAAATCTGGTTGTCCTGCACGACAAACTCCAGCAGGCCGCCCTTTTTGCTGTAGATGTCGCGCACGCGGGCGGCGAACGTCAAGCAATCACCGGCGTACGCCATGGCGTGATAAACGAAGCTTTGTTCACCGTGCAGCACTTTGGGCAGTTCGATGCCCAAGTCGTCGAACCAGCCATAGGGTGCGGGCCGGTCCATCTCTAAACAAAACAAAAATGTGGGCGGGACGGGCAGCCCCGGGTAGCCGGCGGCGTGGGCGGCGGCTTCTTCGAGGTAGACGGGATCGGTTTCGCCGATGGCTTTGGCGAAGAAGCGCAGGCGTCCCCGCTCGACCTCAGTGGTAAACGGCGGCGAGACATAACCGATGTGGCAGGGGTCGATCATCGCGGGGTACTTCTTGTGGGTTCGGATTGAGGCATTATTGCACTGGTCGAGGGCGTCGTCAGGCAGCGCGCCACGCCCCGGTGAGACGCTTTGCGATCCGCGGCGTCTGCCACCCGGTGCTGCTGCAACGTGGAGACTGCCCCATGCCCAAGCTCAGCTTAGTCGAACAAGCAACTTTTCTGGCGGAAACGCCGGGTTTCATCATGGACATTGCCACGCTAGATGCCGAAGGGGGGCCGCATTTGTGCCCGATCTGGTTTCTCTATGAAGAAGGCCGGATTTGGTTCACGCCTCGCCAACACTCCACGTGGTTGGTGCATCTGCGCCGAGAGCCGCGCGTTGCACTGTGCATCGACGAACCCGTGACGCCCTATCGCAAGGTGATAGTGCGCGGCCCGGCCGAAATCGTGCACGAAATTGGCCACGATGATCTTTGGCGTGACCGCTATCGCCGCATCGCTGGCCGCTACTTGCCGGACCACGACGCCAGCGCTTATGTCGATGGCACCGACGACCAGCCGCGTGCACTGTGTTCGGTGACGCTGGCGCAGGCCGAGGTTCGCACTTGGCGGATGCCGGTGGGCACGGAGCCCTACGATGGCATCTGGGCTAAACGCTATTGGACGACCGACGCCAAAGTGCACCAAGCCGCGCCGGAATTATTTAGCCAGAGCCGCGAGTGAGCGGCGTAACCCACAGGCACCGACGATGATTACCGCAGAACTACGGGCCAGTCTCGCGGCCTTCATCCAAGCCGAACTCGGCGCGGAACTAGAACTGGCCGACGTGCAGGATTCAGACGGCCACGCGGGACTTACTTTCCTCTTTGAGACCCGCCGCCGCGGTGAGTCGAGCAACGCCGGACGCTATGTCCTGAAGCTGCCCCCCAAAGGGGTGGCCCGGCGCGGCAACACCGATGTGTATCGACAGGCCCCACTCCTGCGGGCGATGCACGCGGCGGGTTTGCCGGTGCCGTCGGTGCCCTACGCTAGCGAGAACGAAGACTGGTTTGGCGTGCCCTATCTGGTGATGGACCGCTTGCCTGGGCGGGTATTTTTTGTGTGGGATCCGGACCCGGCTTTTGATCGCACGCCGGCCGCCGCCGCACCCTTATGGCGACAATGCGTAGAAGCTTTGGTGGATTTCCACGAGTTTGATTGGCAGGCTCACTTGTCTGAATGGCAAGCGCCCGAGCCGCTGCACGAGCAAGTCACTCGCTGGCAGAAAATTTATCTCCACGCGCCCGAGCCGCACTGGATCGACCAAGCCCGCGAAGTCGAGCGCCTGCTGCTGGCGTCGTTGCCGGTGGGCACGCCCGTGGGCATTTTTCACGGGGATTACCAGCCCGGCAATATGCTGTATGAGAACGGGCAACTGACCGGGGTTATCGACTGGGAACTCTCCGGCATTGGCGCTCAGTTGCTGGATATTGGCTGGCTGATGATGGCCGCCGATCCGCTCAATTGGGTGCCCCAATGGCAGCCTGTTCATCCGCCCACGCCCACCGAGATTCAGGCGATTTATGAATCCGGCCGGGGGCAGCACTACCCGGATATTCCGTGGTACCAAGCGTTTGCGGGTTATCGGCTGGCGTCTATCGGTTGCCTCAATGTGAAACTGCACCGCAAGGGGCAACGTCACGATCCCATTTGGGAAAACATGGCCCTGTGTTTGTCACGCATGTTTGAGCGGGCGCGCTGCCTGCTGGTAGAACGGGACCTAAACGGCGCCGCTTAAGCGCGGCGAGGTGATGTTTTACTCGCCGAAGGCGTGCGCGGCGAAGGCCGGATAAATCTCCTGCACCTGCGTTCGAGCATAGCCGCGCAGCGCGACGAGCTCGGCGGCGCTCGGCGCGGGGGTCATCGGCACCGTCTCTGGGCTTAAAAAATCAAAGCCGGTGGCGGCCCGCACCGAGGCCACGGTTTCATCGCCATGCACGCTCACCAACTCGAAACGCCCCTCGGCAAAGGCGAATTCCGCCCGCCCGGTCACCAAATGACGCGGGCCTCCCGGGCGATATTCGTGCGCCGGCGAGGTGCCGGCGGCGCTGATGAAATCCACTTTGGGGACGAAGATTCTGGGCGTGTGTTCCTGGCGAAACAAAATGACCTTGGGTATCAAATGGTAGAGATAGGCGGAACCGAAGCTGCCGGGGAAGCGTCGGACGGGGTGGGCATAATCGCCCAGTCCCACTAAGTTGATGTTGGCATTGCCGTCGATTTGCACGCCGCTCAAGAAAAACGCATCAATTCGACCTTGTGCTGCGCAGTCGAATAATTCGCGTCCGCCATCGGTGAAACACTGATGCGCGCGCGCGCCGAGGATGGTCACCCGCAGACTAGGGTCTAGCGCGCCGGCCAGCAGGGCCGCGGTGGCGGGCAACGGTGACAGCGCGCCGACGGCCACATGGCGCAGGCCGCGCAGCAGCCGGGCCATCACACTCGCCATGAGTTCTTCGTTGGTGTAGCCCGGCGCGCTCATGCTAACCATGTGCGCAGCCAGTCCCTAAAGCCGGCCTCGGTCTGGGCCAAATTGGCGTAGTTAGCCAGTGAGGCGTGGTGCGCGGTTTCGTCCTCAAAGCCCAGTGGTCGCATGCCGCCGGGTGCCTGTTGGATGGCGTCGATATACAAGGCTGGGATCGTGCCCGCCGCGAGCGCGGGATCCGCCAATAGATTGTCCGTTTGCACGGTTTCGACGGTCACAAAAGTCTTTGCCGAGGCATGCGCCATGAGCATTAATTCGCGCCGCACGCCGATCCAGACGTTGCCGTGACGGTCAGCCAGGCGGGCGTGAAACAGTGCGATATCTGGGCGGATGGCGGGGATGAGCACGATGGGATCATTGAGCCCAAACGGGTTGTCGATGACGCGCCAATCGGGACGCACGCGTAACAGGTCGGAACCCAAAATGCCCCGTAGCGGCAGGAAGGGAATGCCCTTCTCGGCGGCTTGGAGCCCCGCGTGGATCGCCGGGCAGGTGGCGTCGCGCATCACGATGGAACCGGCCAATACCGCGGCGGTAAAACGCGGCGCTAGGCCATGCTCCCCCAAGTTGATCCCCGCGGCTTCGAGCGTTGCCACACAACCTGCGCCGATGAGAACATCGGCCTGTAAACCGGCTTGCGGGACCGCAATGAGGTGTAGTCCACGGATATTGCGCCGGACTAGCGCGCGGGTTGCAGCCACGGCCACACCGCTATAGTCCGGTGGTATGGCGAGCTTGGCCCCATCAGGGATGGCGGCGGCGAAGGCCTCGATGTCAGCAAAAAATGTGCTCATGGGAAAAGCTGCCTTGCCGGGTGGAGAATGCGGTTAGAAGCGCGCGAGGTGAATGTTCCGGGGCGCGCGTTCGGGGCTAGTTTGCCGCGTATCGAGACGCGGGCAAACGGCTTAATATCTGCGCACTATCAGTCACTGCAGCGAGTAACACCATGAGCCTCGAGAATCTGCCCGCCAAGCCCGCTTCTTTATCGCGCCGGGCGTTTCTCTATTTGGCGAGCCTAGCCGCGCTCGCGCCGGCACTGGTACGCGGCGCGCAAGCCGCACCCAGCGCTGCTAGCGCCAAGTACAGCGCGGCGCAGTTGTCCGAGTGGAACGCGCTGCTCAAAGAAGCCGCCGAATTTCCTTTGTACTCTGCGCTGTATGGTCGGCGCTCCCGGCGCTTCGGGTGGGGCATGGAAATTCCGCGTGGCCCGCTGAAGTTCAAGTCTGATAAACCGCCGTCCGCGCTCGATGACTTTGAACGCTCGATGCTGCTGGCGGCGGGACTTGGGGTGTCAGGTCAGCATAATGGGATCCCCTACTCTGATGCCGAGCCGGGGCTAGCCACTTATGCCGCGCGCTACACCGGCCGCACCTTACCCACGGCCGCCGGCATTGGCAGCCCGGATCTCTTTTATACCGAAGACAGCGGCACGTATTTTGTTAGCACCCGGGATGCGAAGACCGACGGCAACTGGGCGCACGAGCGCTTGTCTGAACCCGAACGTGTGATCGCCGCGGCCCAAGAACACACCCGCCAGCTCAGCGATAAACGCATTGAACTGCCGCGCGGCGAACCCCATTACAGCGCCCACAACGCGTGGAATGCGAACGTGCCGGGCTCCACCGTGTTCATTCCGGTGGCCAATGTGTCGGAACAATTCATGGGGTTTTTGTTCATTGTGGCGGGTTCGGGTTTTACCGTGTGGGATGACCAACACGCCCGTCCGGCGGGCGATCTGGAGCCTTTCTTCAAACAGGGCCTGCTCAATCCAGAAAAAAAATATCCACTGTCTTACATGGAGCAGTACATCCTGACCTGCTCGGCAGTAGAGATGGGCGATATGGGCCACAACATTGTGTTGGCCTTACAGACGCTAGGATTGGGCGGCTGGTTTTTCTCCGGCATCAGTCCTTTTTCGCTGATGGGGGCTGGCGCCGCCAAAGGGCTGCCCGGCTTGGGTTTCCGTTTTCAAACCGACCCCAAGTGGGGCGTGCCTAACCCCATCGGGCTGGATGGTATCTATGAGGGCTACTGCCCGCCCTACCACAAAGACATGCGCGCCGCGGTGGAGGCCTACGTTAATCTCAAGTTTGGCCCGGGTGGCGCCTACGATCCCCAATCGCCAGGCCCGTTTTTGGACAACCCCAAAATCAAGGCAACTGCCGCCCGACCCGAACCAGAACTGGTGGAGGCCGTGGTTAAAATCGCTGAATATATTTACGCCACCTATGGCAAGTTTCCGGGCACCGTGCCCTCGATGTACATTCGGTTTTATGCGCAGGCGCACCGCTTGGAAACCGCGTTTTACGACAAATTTATCCAAGACCCCTATCTCGCCACGCACGGCCGCAACGTTGCCCGATGGCTGAAAAAAATTGGCCGCGCCTGATAACGCTGTGCACGGCGAGCGCAGCGCGCTGGAGATTTTTCGCCAAGATCTCTATCACTGCGCGGACTGCAACTATTGCGTGGACGCGGTGTGGGCCGAGCGCGGAATTGAGCACGTCTGTGCCACGATTACCCACCACTCGCCGGCGTTAAGTTATTCCGGGCGCGGCTATATCGCGGCTGCCCGCGCCTTGCTGGAAGGCCAGGCGCTTAATCTTGATGTCTTGGCCGAACGCGCTTTCTCGTGCACCGGCTGCGGCAACTGCGAGAGCATCTGCCCAATTGGCCTGCGTCCTGCGCAGGTCGGTCAGGCGCTGCGCGAAATGTTGGCGGCGCAAGATCATTTGCCAGCACCACTCGCCGCTTTACGCACGCGGGTGCGGGAACAGGGCAACGTCTACGGCGCGCCCCCCGCGGCACGCAGTGCTTGGGCCACTGGGCTTGAGTTCACCGCCGGCCCGCTCGCCACGCTGCAGTACGCCCCGGGTTGTGCCACGGCACATGCCCGTCCGGCCGAGGCGCGGGCGGCCGTCCGGCTTTTTCAGTTGGCTGGTGAGCGCGTGGGTTATTCACCTGCAGACGACGCCTGCTGCGGCGCGCCGCTGCGTGAAGCTGGCCTGCCGCAGGACGCCGCTTACGCTGAGCAGACCTTGGCCGGGCGTTTGCGCGCGCCCTTACTCGTGACCTCCGGCCTGGAATGCGCGCCTGCTTGGCAGCGCGGCGTGACGGCCGAGCGCGTGCTGAGCTTTCCGCAGTGGTTGCTGCAGGCTTTGTTGGACGCCCGTTTGCAACTCATCCCGCGCGCTACGCGCCCCTCGGTGGTCCATGTGTTTGATAGCTGTGCGTCCCGCCGGCCCGGCGCGCTGCGTGCTGCGGTCGATCCCACGCGGGCAATTTTGCAGCACTTGGCGCAAACGGTTGAGAACCCTGCTATGACCGCTTCTCATGGCGTGTGCTGTGGTGCTGCCGGCAGTCTGGCGACCCTGCATCCTGCGGCTGCCGCGCGCATGGGTGCGACCCGCCGTGGTGCGGCCACGGTGCCTGTTGTGGCCGGTGACGTACGCTGTCTGACGCATCTCGCCGGCAGCGCGGGTGAAGGTGGCGAGCAACTATTTGGTGTGGCGGAGTTCCTCCTCCACTACTTTGAGGTAGAGGGCCGAGCAACATGAGCGAGGCCGGCGTGCTGGGCCCTTTCCGGCTAACCCCGGCGGGCACCCTCGTGTTGGAGGATCCCGTAGACCTGCTGGGTTATCAGCGCGACTGCTCCTCCTTGCCGGCCGGCCGGGCGGAACGCGTACTGCGCCCGAGTGATGCGGCGGCAGTGGGCGAGATTCTGCGCACGGCCGCGGCCGACGGCGTGCCGGTCGCCGTGCGTGGTGGCGGCACGATGTACGCCGGTGGTGCCATCCCGGCTGCGGGAGGCTTGGTGTTGGACCTGTCCGGACTCGACCGCATTCTCGACATCGATTTAGACGCTGGGGTGGTGGTAGTAGAACCCGGGGTACGCTTTGGCGCGCTGACCGCCGCGCTCGCGCCCCATGGTATGACCATCGGCATTATTCCGTTGACCGCGCCCGCCGCCAGCATTGGCGGTGCGGCCTCCGCGCACGCGCTGGGCACAGGCTCTGCGCGTTTTCAGAGTTTTGCTGACGAAGTGGTGGGCATTGAGGTCGTCCTCAGTGATGGTCAGCGATTACGAACCGGCAGCGGCGCCGGGCGCACGGGCAAGTTTTTTCACCGCTACGGCATCGGACCCGATTTGACCGGGCTGTTCTTGGGTGGCGATGGCACTTTCGGCGTGATCACGGCCATTGCGCTGTGGCTGCATCCACTGCCGGCCTGCCGATCGACCACCAGTTATGGGTTTCCGGCGGTCGCGGCGGCCACGGCTTTTTTGCTGGAAATGCAGCGCAGCGAGCGTCTGCGCAATGTGTGGTATGCGAGTGGTTATGAAAGCGCGACCATTCGTGGGCGCATCGCCGCCGCCCGTCCGGATATCGACGTCAGCACCTTGCCGGCGTTTTGTATTGGCCTGGATTACGGCGGTGAGCTGGATGAACTAACGCGCGATCGCGACAGTATTTTGGCCCTGGCCAAGCTTTACGGTGGCGATGAATTCCCGCTGTTCAATGAAATTTATTTTCAACCGCTGCGTGGTGAACAGAGCCACTGGTATTCTTTTGCCGGTTATTTTTCGCGCTCGCGATGTGGTTTGTTAATGGCGTCGCTGCCGACGGCGCGCCTGCCGGCGTTTGTCGAAACCCTCGCTGCCATTCGGGCCGATCACCCGGCGTTCCAGTGGGGTGGCGCGGTGGTGGTGTGTCGACGCGGCCTACACGGTGGGCTTGTAGGTTTTTACGATGAGGCCACGCAGTGGGCAGATATTCAGCCGGCCATGCGCCAGTGTGCGGCGGCGTTGACGGCCATCGGCTGCATTCCCTATAAGTCGGGCAAAATATGGGCACCCGAGGTGCAGCAGATGAGCGCTTATCACCAGGTGTTAAGCCAACTCAAGCGCACCTTGGATCCGGCGGGCATTTTGTCGCCCGGTAATCTTGGGTTGTCGGTGGCTCGTGGCGTCAATTTTTCAGAGGATCCAAAATGATCATTGCGCACGTTCGTTTCCCGGTGCACACCGCCGATCGCGCGGCCTTCCAAGCCCAGTTGCTCGCCACCACGCACAAGTACGAGAAACTCGCCGGGCTGATTCGCAAGTACTACCTCATGACCGAAGCGGGAACCCACGCCGGGGGTATTTACATCTGGGAATCCAAAGCCCACGCGCAGGCTTGGTACACCGCCCAGTGGGAGCGCGACATGACCGCCGCCTGGGGCGCCGCTCCGCTATTGGAATATCTCGAGTGTCCCATAGTGGTGGACGCGGCCCGCGTGACCACTCCACCTTGAGCACCACGATGACAAATTTTGAACTCCATCCGCAGTTGCAGACAGACTGTTTTTGCTTAGGTCAGCGCGGGGAGATGACGGTGCTGCTACACCGCTCGGCGCTGGTGCCGTGGTTCATTCTGGTGCCCGCTACCACGGTGATTGAGCTCCACGATTTGCCCCCGCCACTACGCGCCGCGCTCCATCACTGCGCGGATCAGTTGGGGCGTTTCGTGTTGGCGTATTTCGCCTGTGAGAAGCTCAACGTTGCCGCGATTGGCAACGTGGTGCCGCAATTGCACCTGCACGTGGTGGGGCGCCGCTCGGATGATGCGCTGTGGCCACGGGTGGTGTGGGGCAATGTGGCCGATGCCGAGCAACACGCCGCACCAGCGGTGGCCGCAATCGCCACCGCCCTGCGCGCACAGGGCTGCCTAGACTAATTCACGCGCGAGCGTTGGGTGTGTGCGAGGCTTAGGCTATAAAATCAAAGCCCAGCTCAAATATGTCTATACTCCCCGTATATCCTTCGAAAGGCTTTTGATATGCGAACCACCACCGTATTCAAATCCGGCAACTCCCAGGCCGTCCGCTTGCCCAAGGATTTTCAATTCGACACCCGCGAAGTGGAAATTTTTCGACGTGGCGACGAAGTAATTTTGCGCCGTGTTTCCAAAAATCTCGCGGCAGCGTTCGACCTGCTTGCGGCGATGCCGGATGATTTCATGGCCGATGGGCGCGATGACGCGCCACCGCAGCCGCGCGAGGCGCTTTGATGCCCCTGCGCTACCTGCTTGACACCAATATTTGTATCTACATCGCCAAGCAGCGCCCACCCGAGGTCGCCAGACGCTTCGCCCGGCTTTCCCCCGGCACGGTTGGCATGTCGCTCATCACCTACGGCGAATTGCGCTATGGCGCGGAGAAGAGCGCGCGTCGACCCGAAGCACTGGACAATCTCGGCAAGCTGGCCGAACTGATCCCGGTGCTCACGCCTGAACCTGTGGTCGGCGAGACCTACGGCAGTCTGCGCGCCCATCTCGAACGCCTGGGTACGCCCATCGGCAACAATGACCTTTGGATAGCCGCTCACGCGCTTTCCCTCGGGGTCAGCCTCGTGAGCAACAACATCCGGGAATTTAAGCGCGTTCCAAAATTGAAACTGCAAAACTGGGTGAGTTGATCGCGCAGATCTCGCGCGCAGCGTTGTAGACGACGCAGATTCGACGAGTCCTCCTGCGTCGGGTGCGCGGCGGTACCAGCCTAAGCGCGGCTGTCACCAAAACAACGCCGATCGGCAGGACCAACGCTCAACTGCTGCGCCGCACACCCCGTAAGCTGTGGGCCTAGCGAGCGACGGACGCCCATCGCACCGACCCCCACAAAAACGCCGGCACACCCTTGCGGAGGAGAACTTCATGAACAAACCCAATCAGTTTTTTACCGACGGCAAGCTGCGCATTCCCAACGCAGAGGAGCTCGGTTTTGATCCGGCCGAAATGCGCCGCAAGTACGACCACGAGCGCGACCGGCGGCTGCGCAGCGAAGGCACCGCGCAATATCAGCACATTGAAGGTGACCTCGAACGCTACAACGAAGACCCGCACATCACGGCCAAAATCACCCGCGCGCCGGTGACCGAAGACATCGAGGTGGCGGTATTGGGCGCGGGCTTTGGCGGCATGCTAATGGCGGCGCGGCTGCATCAGGCCGGGGTGAGCAATTTCCGCATCATCGATCGCGCCGGTGATTTCGGCGGCACTTGGTATTGGAACCGCTATCCGGGCGCGCAGTGCGATGTGGAGTCCTACATCTATCTTCCGCTGCTGGATGAAACCGGCTACATGCCTCAGCTTAAGTACTCTTTTCAGCCTGAAATCTACGCTCACGCGCAGCGCATCGGTAATCACTTCGACCTCTACTCACGCAGCTATTTTCAGACGCAGGTCACCGAGCTCCGCTGGGACGAAGCGGATGCCCGCTGGATTATCAGCACCGATCGCGGTGACGCCATTAGGGCCCGCCACGTGGTGATTTCCAGCGGCTCGCTGAACCGGCCGAAGCTGCCAGGTATCCCGGGCATTCGCGACTTCAAAGGGCACACTTTTCACACCAGCCGCTGGGACTACGACTACACCGGCGGTTCTGCGGTGGGCAATCTCGACAAACTTGGCGACCAGCGCGTGGCCATCATCGGCACCGGCGCGACCGCCATTCAGTCGATCCCGCATCTGGGTGCTGCAGCCAAGCAGCTGTATGTGTTTCAGCGCACGCCGTCTTCGGTGGACGAGCGTCGCAACCGGGCGACCGATCTGGAATGGTTCAAGTCGCTCAAGCCCGGTTGGCAGCAGGATCGCAACGACAACTTCACCAAGCTGCTGGTGGGCGTGGCGGTGGAAGAGGATTTGGTCAACGACGGCTGGACGGAGCTGTTCAAGTCGCTCGGGGAACTGATGGCCGGCGGCGGCGCTAGCAATCTGTCCACAGAAGAGCTGACGCTGCTAGGTGAAATTCTCGACTACCAGCACGACAACGGCGTGCGTGGCCGTATCGACAACACTGTCAACGATCCGGCCACGGCGCAAGCCCTGAAGCACTGGTATCGCCCTTGGTGCAAGCGGCCTTGCTTCAACGACGACTACCTGCCCACGTTCAATCGCCCCAACGTGACGCTGGTAGATACCGCCGGCAAGGGCATTGAGCGCATCACCGAAAAAGGCGTGGTGGTTGACGGCGTGGAATACGCAGTGGACTGCATTGTTTTTGCCACAGGCTTCGAAGTGAGCCGCGCTACCTACACCCAGCAGGCGGCGATGGAAGTCATTGGTCGCGAGGGCAAGACGCTCGGCGATTACTGGGCCAAGGGCATGCGCACCTACCACGGCCTGATGAGCCACGGCTTCCCTAATCTCTACCACATGGGCTTCACCCAGACCGGCTACACGCCCAACTTCACCTATCAGCTGGATAAACAATCGCAGCATCTGGCGAAAGTACTCCTCGACGTCGCGGCCCGTGGCCTCAAGGCCTTGGAACCCACGCTCAAGGCCGAAGAAGACTATCTCGCCCTGGTGTTGGCCCCGACCGGGATGAGCAAGTACCTCGCCAGTTGCACGCCGGGCTACTACAACGCTGAAGGCGTGGCGAACGCCGCCGCCGACGGCTTCCTGCAAGGGCACTACCCGGAAGGTGGTTTGAAGTTCTACGAGATGCTCGCCGAGTGGCGCGCCAAGGGCGATTACGCGGGGCTGACAACCCGTTAATCGCCAGCAGAACGGTGAGTGGGGGCAATCCGCTCACCGTTCGCGCTGATGCTTAAAGCCGTTTGATCGGCTAAGCGTTGCGGGGACTCTGCCCCGCAGCGCTCAACCGCTCTCGCTCAGAGTTCGTCGAACGTCAGCGTTGGGCCGCCGCATTGAGTCCAGTACTCGTTGTCGTAGTACTCGCGCCACTCGATAATTTTGCCGTTCTCGGTCAGCTCGAACATGCCGCAGACCTTGAGCGCCATCTGCCAGGTGCCGCTGCCGTTCCAGTCCCACTGGTCAACGCGCTCGGTGATGACCTTGTTCTCGTGGCCAAACACGTGCACCAGCTTGAACTCCACGCGCTTGGCCGGTTTGAAGATCGACGAAATCATTTTGCGCACGTTCTCCTTGCCGCGAATGGCTTCCAGCGGCTGGTTGAGATAGCACATGTCTTCGGTGCATTGGGCCATGCAGGCGTCGACGTCGCGGTCGTCCCAGCCTTTAAGGAAGGCGCGAACCACGCCTTCGTTGCGGGCAATTTTTGTTTCTTGGCTGTTCATGGGCGATTCCTCATTCATAGACGGGTGTCGGCTGGCTTAGTCGAGATGCAGCACCGGGCCGCCGTTGTTGAACCACAGCCGGTTGTCGAAATAGTCGCGCCAGCCGCAAATTTTGCCGGCCTCGTCCAAATCGAACATGCCGATGCAGGGCAGCTTGAGACGCCAGCCGGCATGGGCCGGATCGTCGTGGAATTTCCACAGATCGAGGCGCTCGGTCACCACCGTGTTGCCGCGCCCGAAGCAGTTGCGCAGCTCCCAATGCACGTGCGTGGTGAGCTGCATGATGCCGGCCACGATCTTGCGCACATCGTGCTGGCCCACCACCGGTGCCAGCGGCTGGTTGATGTAGACAATGTCGGCGGACAGACAGGCCATCGCCACATCTGCATCCAGTGACTCCCAGGCATCGATGAACAACCGTACCTTGAACACGTTGCGGGCAATTTTTTCTTCTTCGGTCATGGTCCTCCCCCTAGCTTTTTATTAGACGGACGCCGCTGCATCGGCCGTTCGCGCACCGCCTGATGGGGCGACGCGCACTGCGGTCAAACTAATCGAGGCCGCGGCGCAGCAGGAAGGGATAGAGCTGCCAATCTGGGTTATTTTGGTGACAGTTCCCAGAGTGCCTCTCGCGGCGCCATGGAAAGGCCGATCATCGAGGCACCTTCCGCTGCCGAGGACCTACGGCCAGCATCTCACGCACGTGTTGCCGCCGGAGGCGCTACTCGCCGGCACCGGCCTGAAGCCGCAGGACCTCAACGATCTGGCGCGGCGCATCAGCGTGCGGCAGGCGCGGCAATCCATCGACAACCGATCGGGCCGTTTGCCGAACATGGCCCGATGCTAGCGATGCTTGGCGTGCGTGCAGGTGCGGCGCTCAAGCGCCTTAGCGCAGAATGGGAACCCCACTTCAAACGCTAGATAGGATTCACTGCATGCAAACCAGAACGCGCGCCACCTTACTGGCCCTCGGCTTAAGCCTTGCCTCGTACACCGCTGACGCCCAGGAGCAGGCCCTTAAAGCCTCGATACCCGTCGAGAAAGTGCGCTACCAGCAGATTCGTAACGCCACAGCGAAAATCAGCTACGGCAAGACGACTTTTCTGGTCGATCCCATGCTATCCAAGAAGGGTACCTACCCGGGATTTAAAGGCACTTATCGCAGCGAGCTACGTAATCCGCTCGTGGAATTGCCGATATCCGAAGCCGCGGTGATCGCCGATGTCGATGCGGTGATCGTCACTCATACCCATCTTGACCATTGGGACGATGCCGCGCAGGCGCTGCTGCCGAAAGCCATCCCCTTATTTGTGCAGAACGACTCGGATGCGGAAATCATTCGCAAAGAAGGCTTCACCGATGTGCGGGTGCTCGCGAGCCACGCCGAATTCGGCGGTGTGACACTGACCAAGACAGGTGGCCGGCACGGCACGGACGCAATGTATGCGTCGCCACCGCTGGCAGCGGCCTTGGGCGCCGCGATGGGCGTGGTGCTTCAGGCACCAGGGCACCCCACCCTGTACCTCGCTGGCGACACCATATGGAACGCCGACGTCGACGAGGCGCTCGCCACGTACAAGCCCGAGGTGATCTTGCTGAACGCCGGCTATGCGCGTGTCCTGGGCTACGAGGGTGCCATCATCATGGGCACGGACGACGTACTTCGTGCTGCCCAGATCATGCCAAAGTCGGTGGTAGTGGCAGTGCACCTGAACGCCATAAATCACATGGCCTTGAGCCGTGAGGAATTGAGTAAGTTTGTCCTTGAAAAGGACATCCAGGCCAGAGTCGAGATTCCCGAAGATGGCGCATCGTTGAAATTCTGACTGGGTGGGTCGGCAAAACGCGGCCCACTCCAACGAACTTGCCTTGCTGGCGCTCCCCGCTACCCATTGCATGGGGCCGAGCGAACACCAATTTGGCGCGGCAATTTCGCTTTTTTTTCCGCGCAGAAGCGGACGGCATTTTCCAGAATAAATAGACCGGGCACCTTTTCACTTCCAGGCAGCGGCAGCATCGAAGAGCTCTTCCTGGAACTGGTAAGACTATCCAACAGTCTCGACGAAGAAGCCGAGCGACATGTCCGCGAAAACCTGAGCGAAAAGGAACTCGTCATCTTCGACATCCTCACCCGCCCGGCGCCCGAGCTTTCTGCTGACGAGAGGACGGAAGTTAAGAAAGTGGCGAAGGACCTGCTGGGAAGATTGAAGGCGCTACTGGTACTGAGCTGGCGCCAAAAGGCAGCGGCGCGCTCACAGATCAGGCTCGCCATTGAAGACACGCTGGACGGTGGACTGCCCAGGGCCTACACGCCGGAGTTGTACAACCAGAAGTGCTCGGCGGTGTTTGAGCATGTGTATGAGAAGTTTCCGCAGCAGTCTGCCGGCGTGTAGCCGCTCCAAATTTTCCCGCCCGTAGCACTCGTATCTCTCGCCAATCCCAATCCCCTGGGCATCCAAACCGTTAACCCGAAACAAAGGTGGGGCCCGGCGGATAAGCAGCCAATCATCCCTGCCGGAGAATCATGCGTCAGTCCTTGAGGGCATCTTTCGTTCGGGTCCACCGGCCGTCGCAAGAGTCGCGGAATGCACGCTCGAGGTCTGACTAAAGTCGAACCGACTTGCGCTGTTTGTCGTGCTGCAACACGCCGTTAGTGTAGTCTGGTCGTTGATGGTACCGGCACCGATGTGTAGTCTGCTTTAAACGACAGACCAATGGCGGTCGGCAATAGATGCAACGGTCGGCGCCGACCATCGGTTTCGTTGGCGAGGTATCTGATCCAGCTGGCAGCTGGATCGTCCGGGTGTCGCTTTGAAGACACTGGCCCAGATAGGGAAACAAAGATGCTCGACAACGAATGCTATTCCCAGCAGCAGCAGGGACCGTACGACACCTTCGCGCTCGGCGATTTCGAGCTTGAGCGCGGGGGCGTGATCCCGAATTGCCAGCTCGCCTATGCGACGCTCGGCACGCTGAACGCGGCGAAGGATAACGCGGTGCTGTTTCCTCATATGTTCTCGGGGACCAGCAAACACATGCAGATGTATGTCGGCGAGGGGCTCGCACTCGACCCCGCGCGTTACTTCGTAATCTTCCCGAACATGCTGGGCAACGGCGTGTCCAGTTCACCGCACAACTCGCCGCCGCCGATCGCGATGGCGGATTTTCCGGCGGTGATGATTGGCGACGATGTCCGTGCGCAGGAACGACTATTGCGCGATCGATTCGGGATCGAACGACTCGAACTCGTGCTCGGCTGGTCGATGGGGGCGCAGCAGACGTTCGAGTGGGCCGTACGCTTTCCGCAGATGGTCAAGCGCGCGGCACCCATCGGCGGCACCGCGCGCGGGACACCGCACAACTATCTCCTGGTGCAGAACGCGATGGACATCATCCGCTCCGATCCGGCGTTCGCTGGTGGACACTACACGGCACCGCACGCAGTCAGCGCGGGTCTCAAGCTGCTCGCGCATTTCTTTGCGCAGATCGGCCTGTCCAAAGAGTTCTATGCCGAGGAACACTGGCGTGCGGCGGGCTTCCTGAGCCTGGAGCAGTTTCTGCGTGATTTTTGGCAAGCCTGGTTCGCACCAATGGATCCGCACGCATTGCTGAGCTCACTTAACAAATGGCAGCAGGCGGATGTTGCCCGACACACGGGCGGCGATTTGAAAGCGGCACTGGGGCGAATCACGGCCGTCGTCTGGAACATGCCGTTCGCGCAAGACATGATGTTCACTGTGGAGGAGTGCCGCACCGAACACGCGTTGACGCCACGCGGCGCCTTCAAGCCAATTCCGACCTCTTGGGGACACTTCGGCATGTTGGGTGTTGACCCGGCCGACAAAGTATTCATCGACAATACGTTGAAGGCGCTGCTGGCCGTGGAGGCTTAAGGGTACGTATTTAGACCTCGACGAGTTTACTCAGCCAGCGCAGTAGTTTTCGTCTAGAGAGATACTCGACGACAACACCCGCACGTCGAAATCCATTGGATCTGCAGCGTCACTACAACGCACGACGCGACATAGCACGGGATTCGCTGCAAACGCGGTTAGAGAAGGTAACTTGAAAAGCCACGTCTAATTCATACGAGAAGGGGAGACATGAAAAAACAAATCCACATGAATGCCTTCACGCAATGCTGCATCGGGCATCATTCGATTGGACAATGGAAACACCCACTCGACAAGCCTTTGGACGGCTATCGAAATGTTCACTACTGGATCGAGCTGGCGCGCATTCTGGAAGCAGGATTCTTCGACACCTTGTTCCTCGCCGATGTGCACGGTACCTATAGTGTCTACCGCGGCTCGCGGGAGGCCGCAGTGCGCCACGGCACGCAATTCCCGAGCAACGATCCGACCTTGGTGATCTCCGCGATGGCCGCCGCAACCCGCAACCTCGGTTTCGCCAGTACCTTCAGTACCAGTTATTTCCCGCCCTATCACACCGCCAAGTTGTTCTCGACACTAGACCATCTGACCGATGGACGCGTGGCCTGGAATATTGTTACGTCGTATCTGGCCGACGCTAATGCCAACTTCGGTCTCGGTGAAATTATACCGCACGATCAACGCTACGATCGCGCGGACGAATACATGGAAGTGTGTTACCAGCTGTGGGAACACTCCTGGGAAGAGGATGCGATGGTGCGTGATCGCCAGCACGACATGCTCATCGACCCAAGCAAGGTGCATGAGATCAATTTCAAAGGACAGTACTTTGACGTTCCAGGACCGCACATGTGCGAACCCTCCCGACAACGGACACCCGTTTTATATCAAGCGGGCGCGTCGGGACGCGGATTACGATTCGGAGCGCGCCACGCCGAAGCGATCTTCGCGATGGACCCGAACATCCCAGCCTGCCGTGCCGCCATTGGTCGGTTGACGCAGGCGTTGGAGGCCGAAGGGCGGCGACGCGAGGACGTTAAGTATTTCCCCGGCATTACAGTGTTCGTTGCTCCCACCGACGCTGAAGCGCGGCTGAAGTTCGAGACCTGCCGGCGCTTTGGCAGCGCGGAGGGGAGCTTGGCCATGTACTGTGGTTGGGTCGGTGTCGACTTGGCGAAGCTCGACTCTGGGAAGGCGCTCAAGGATATCAAGACCGACGCCATCCAAAGCCTGTTGGCGCATTTCTCCCTGATTGATCCCGAACGGGAGTGGTCGCTCGCCGAGATTGCCGATTATTTATCAACCGGCAGTCTGATGCCCAAGATTGTCGGCAGTCCGCAGACGGTGGCCGACGAACTCGAACGCTGGATGGACGAAACCGATTGTGATGGCTTCAATCTTGTGCCGGTCACACAGCCGCATGGATTTGCCGAATTCGCCGATTTGGTGGTGCCGGAACTGCAGCGGCGAGGACGCATGCGGTCTCACTATGAAGGGGAGACTCTTCGCGAACACTATTTCGGCGCCGGGCAGCAGCGGCTGAGCGAAAAACACTGTGCGCACCGTAGCCTGCCACCGTGGAAGACAGCAACCTCACGCGAGGCGTAAACGAATCGAGTGGGACCGATATCTGAGCACGCGCGCGGCGCCATGGGGTACGCGGCCGTTAGTATGGCGCTTCCTGGGAACGCGTCCGGTATTTATCCGGCAACAGATTGAGTCGGTGCGAAAAGAGACCCGAAGAGGAAAAAATGCTTTGCCCGCGAAGAAGCAGACAAGGGAATGGCAGCAAAGGGTCGAGCGCAAGAAGCAGTTAATCGGTTTCGCACTAATGGTGACGACCCGGCGTGTCCTCAGCCGCACCATCCACACGGAAATCGCGTTCTTCTTCTACTCTCGATCTTCGGCTGTCACCTGAATCGATATGAATGCGCCAAACTCTACAACGGTATCCTTAAGCACTGCATTGCTGCTCCTGGCCGCTATCTGGGCCTTCGCGGCTAACTCGATACTGTGCCGATTGGCACTAGGGGGTGGGTATATCGATGCCTTGACCTTCACCTCGGTGCGCCTTTTAAGCGGGGCTGTAATCCTGACCTTTATCCTTATCGCGAAGAGCCGTCATCCCGTCATCGCGATAGATCCATTGGCCGCGCTAGCCCTCATGGTGTACGCGCTTGCGTTCTCCATATCCTACATGGGACTAGGAGCCGGCGTCGGCGCGTTACTGCTGTTTGGTGCAGTACAAATCACCATGCTAAGTGTAGGTATTTTTCGGGGAGAACGGCTCTCAAATCGAGCCTGGTTCGGATTTGGGCTTGCAGTCATTGGTCTTATTGCCTACTTGCAGCCCGGCAATAAATCGGCGCCGATGGCCGCAGTTGGAGCGATGTTGATCGCCGGGTGTGCTTGGGGGATATATTCGTTGCGAGGTGCGCACGCTCAGGATCCGGTAACAGCCACCGCGTCCAACTTCCTCGTTGCCGCTCCCATGACGGTAGCGCTGGCTTTCGTCTTCAGTGACGGCTGGCATATCACATCCAGGGGCATCGTGTTGGCCGTGCTATCGGGCGCGGTGACATCAGGGCTTGGTTACGTATTGTGGTATTACGTCGTAAACAGAATTCCAGCATTCACAGCCGCGACCGTACAACTCGGCGTGCCGATCTTTGCAGCTTTAGGCGGCGTCGCAATCCTGGGAGAGCCACTGACAATGCGACTCGCGTTTGCGAGCGTCACCGTTCTTGGTGGTATCGCGCTCGTGTTAAAGGGCCGGCAAAGTCCCGTCGCTTTACCCAGTACTATTCGCCGCGCTAGACCTGACCAATTCGAGCAATGGATTCATGGGGCTGGGATATAGACTCTAACGGTGCGTAATCCGGCCCATGTTGATCGCCGCTAGTTTCGCAGTGTCATGCTGAATGAAACCGTCGACCATGCGACAGGTCTTGGTCACGCTGCGAACAAGGCTGCCTGACGGATTCATAAATTGAGTCGGTGCCACCGGGCGCGTCTTGGGCCAAGGTCCGCAGCATTACCTGCATCAATAACCGATTGTGGTCTTTCAGTCCGCAACTTGTCGATTGAGCACTCGGTCTCAAGCGGCACCAGTAGACTGATGAAGACCAGATGACCGCGGCTGGTTTCGCGCTTGATGAGCTTCCTTGCACGCTCGAACTGCGCCTCATCGCCACTTACGAGAAAGCGGACCAGCATATTGGTGTCTGTCCCGAACATCAGCGAGAGAGTTGCTTGATGCGCAGTGGCTTGCGTCCTGGCATATGCAGCTTTCCAGCGACGTCCATGATGTTCCGGTTCTTCACCCGCATCAGGACCACACCGTCCGGTATCAGCGTAAACATAGGCCGGTCACCGGCCTTCATCTGAAGGTCGTCCCGGAACTTCTTGGGGGTCGTGGTTTGCCCCTTGCTGGTCAGGGTCGCGTCCGTACTCATGAGTTCTTCCTGATTCCTTGCTGGTCGAATAGTAGAAAGCGCCTTTGCCTCCCACAACTCAAGTCTGAAAAGGTCATTGCTGCTGGTGCTCGTCCGTTTGGTCAGTGTTGGGCGTCCGTAACGCAGGCCTGGGCACTGCGAAAGCTACGAGGGACACGGGACACCACTCCCGTTTTGTGTCGATGAAGTCGTCTTGGCACCGCGACACCGGTTTGCCGTCGATGAGGCTTCCTGTGGGAAGTCGCTGCATCGAGTGAGTCCTTGAACCAGGGCTCGGGGTTGCGCCAGGAGGCGCTTTGCTGGAGAGGTCCTGCGGGGAGCAGGCAGGGGGATAACCGCGTTGCACGGATACGATTTGATGGGGCAGGAAGCCCGTCACTAAGGTCTGTCACTACGCCAGATTGCGATAAGCAATTGATGGCTGCTGCATTTTCCTGGTCGTCACTACCGGTGAAACGGGTAGTGACGACCAGACTGAAGCAGGGGTGACCTGCAGCGGGATACGCGGAGGAATTGCAGCAGGGGTGAATCAATCACCTCCGCTACGTTCCTGGGATAGACGAATGGCGCAGGGGCCGATGGTTCACGATTGGCGAGGCGCCAAAAAATACAAATGCCCGAGGGCGCGAGAGAGCACGGATACCTCCAGACCTTGCGGTCACCGGCTTGCAGGAGATGGGGCCGGTTTGGTTGATGCTTTGACGGGCATCAGTCGGGCTGACACAGCCAGCGTTAATCCGGTAGGCAGGGCAACGTGTTGGCGCTCGCCTGCATGATGGCCTTGACCGGAGTGCCCGCGAAAAGTTCTATGGGAACGGGCACCACGGACAGACGCACTCTGCAGACCGTAAAGGGCCAGAACAACCGCATCCACGTGGAGAGCGAGAATGGTGATTGAGCGCATTCGGGACGACGAAGATCTGAAGCGCGCATTTCGTCGGTTGGAGGAAATTTTCCACGTCGCGGAGGGTGCCGCTCAGGCGGATGAGCGCGACCTGCTGATTGCCCTGATCGAGGCTTACGAGAACGAGCATCACGATCTTGGTCCGGCCGATCCGGTGGAAGCCAGCAAGTTCCGGCTGGAGCAGTAAGCCCTCTCTTCGGCGCGGTGAATTTGGGTTTTTCCCTAGTACCTATACTGATACCATTCCCGAATGACATCGGTCTCTGACCTCTTGGCCAAAATGCGCCATAACCCGAAAGGGGTTTCGTTCAGCGATCTGTGCAAGGTCTGTGACACCTATTTCGGAAAGCCGAGGCAGTCCGGGTCCAGCCACCGGGTCTACAAGACGCCATGGCAAGGAGACCCTCGGGTAAACATTCAGAACGACAGCGGTAAGGCTAAGCCCTACCAGGTACGACAGGTCCTGGCGGCAATCGAACGTCTGGAGAGGAAAGATGGCTAAGGAAATTGACCGATACACCTACAGAGTCACCTGGTCGGAAGAAGACCAGGAACACGTTGGCCTGTGTGCGGAATTTCCAAGCTTGAGCTGGCTGGAGAAGACGCCCGAAAAGGCGCTGGTCGGGATCCGTCGTCTTGTGCAGCAGACTGTCGGGGACCTGCGAAAAAATGGTGAAGAAGTCCCCGACGCATTTGCCATGAAATCGTATAGCGGGAAGTTCATGGTTCGAGTGCCGCCTGAAACGCACCGACAGCTCGCCCTGCAGGCGGCAGAGTCAGGCGTGAGCCTGAACCGGCTGATTTCAAGCAAGCTTTCCCAAGGCGGTATCTGACCGGCTGAACAAGCGACCGTCTCAGCGGCGCTCACCCGTGCGTTCGGTGCGGTGCTGCCGGCCGACATCGTCGAGTAGATGGTTATCCGGCAACTCGCGCTGAAGCCTAGACCCGTCTCCGCAACGGCACTACATCCGCCCCGGCCTGCAGTGCCTCCAGATAATCCGCCCACGCCTGCATCATCTGCCGCCGTTCCGTGAGGTACTCCGCATGGTTGTACGCGGCCCGCACTTTGGAATCTTCCACATGCGCCAGCTGGCGCTCGATGGCATCCCGGTTCCAGCCCATTTCGTTCAGCCGAGTCGAGGCGAGGCTGCGGAAGCCGTGGCCGGTCATCTCGTCGCCTGAGTAGCCCAGCCGCCGGAGCGCACCGGTCACGGTGTTCTCGGACATCGGGCGCGTGTTGGTTCGCAGGCTGGGGAAGACATAACGGCTCTTCCCAGTCACGGGCTGGATCTCCTTCAGCACCGCGATGGCCTGTTTCGACAGCGGCACGATGTGGGCCCGGGTCATCTTCATCTTGGCAGCGGGGATCCGCCATTCGCCCGCCTCAAGGTCGACCTCGGTCCACTCTGCGTGCCGAAGCTCGCCCGGCCGAACAAACACCAGGGGCGCCAGTTTCAAGGCCTGCTGGGTGACGAACAGCCCCTGATAGCCGGCGATGGCCCGGAGGAGGGCGGCGATCTGTTTGGGGTCCGTGATGCTGGCGAAGTGCTTGGCCTTGCGGCCGGGCAGGAAGCCGCGCAGTTCCTGGGTGGGGTCGGCCTTGACCCGCCGCTTGCGGATGGCCCAGCGGAAGATCTGGCCGATGTGTTCGCGTACCCGGTGAGCGGACTCCAGGTGCCCGCGCTCCTGCAAGCGGGTGAGGACGGGCTCGATGTCTGCCGCGTCAATCTCGGTAAGGGGCCGCTTTCCCAGCCACGGGAAGACGTGCTGCTCCAGCCGGCCCAGGACCTTGGCGAAGTGCTTGGGGACCCAGGTCGGCTTCATTTCCGCCATCCAGTCCTTGGCGACAGACTCCAGGGTGTGGACCCGCTCGGCCTTCCTGGCTTTGCGGACCTCGGAAGGGTCCTCGCCCTTGGCGACCAGCTCGCGCGCTTCGCGGCGGCGCTCGCGGGCGGTCTTCAAGCTGACCTCCGGATACACGCCAAAGGCCATCGTCTTGCGGCGACCGCTGATGCGGTAATCGAAGCGCCACCACTTCTGGGCCTTGGGAGTCACGAGGAGATACATGCCGCCGCCGTCGGTGAGCTTGTAGGCGGTGGCTTTGGGCTTGGCGGCGGAGACCTTGGTGTCGGTCAGTTTGTCGAGCATGACGGTAACTCCTTCCAGTGATCTGCTGGAGTGGGGTGTTACCGTCAAAGCTACCGTCACGGTCGGCTGGCTGTCAAAGGATCGCCTTGGACGGCGATGGCACTTTAGCGGTTGAATTGCCGAGGATTTATGGACATCCTTGGACCGCGTTGGGCTCCTCTGGAAGCCCTCGTGGTAGCGGGAGCGGGACTCGAACCCGCACACTGTTACCAGCGGTGGATTTTGAGTCCACTGCGTCTACCAATTCCGCCATCCCGCCAGGGACGCGAATCCTAACATCGCGAGCGCGCGGCTGTCTGCGGCAGCGCACTCCTTTTTCTAATTTGTGTGGTTCAGACGCTGATGGAGCTGGAAGATTTCTTATATGAGCTGCCGGCTGCGCAGATCGCCCAATACCCGCCCGCGATCCGTGGCGATTCGCGGCTCCTCACGCTTGAGGGGGCCAGCGGTCGGTGGGCTGATTACCAATTTGTGGCATTCCCCTCCTTGCTGCGGCCCGGCGATTGCCTAGTTTTTAACGACACGCGGGTTATCCCCGCCCGGCTATTTGGGCATAAGGACACGGGTGGGCGCGTGGAAGTGATGGTGGAACGCCTGCTGGATGCTAATCGGGCGCTGGTGCAAGTGCGGGCCAGCAAGCCACCACGAGCGGGTAGCCGCCTGATTTTTGGTCCGGGGCTGGCGTTGCAAGTGCAGGCCCGCCAGCCGGACGGGTT